>JBBRLP010000040.1:0-39352 GCA_038231295.1 Chthonomonadales bacterium | reverse complement strand
ATTCTTGTCGGACCTGTTGTACAATCTCTTGGGAGTTGGTAGACATGGGCGTTTCCTGGTGGCTGAATGGGTGAGATCAAACAGATTACCAGAAAGCGTGCAAGGACGCCAACTCCTCTCAAATGAAACGGAACGCACCCTATCGATTTGATCGGCAAAACCAAATTCGACAAGGAGTGCTAACTCTCATTGTTCTAGGACATTTGCAAAAGGCTCATATGTTAAAGAATCTTCTCCCACTTCTCAGGGAGTCGGACGCTCACACGCTGAACAACAAACAGAGAAGCATTCTGAACAGCAGCCTCCTTGAATCTAAAGATGAGGAGCTGCTCCTGGCGATTCTGACCTCTCTGCCCAGAGTGGGAGACGCCTCCTCAATTCCCTATGTGCGGGAATTGACGCAACAGCGCACGTTCTTGCCGAGCCACTATCGGGTTCGCCGGGCAGCGCGTGTCTGTCTGCCACTGCTTCAGGAACGTGTTCGCTCGCTGAAAGAACTCTCGACGGCGCCGGACGATTTCGCCACGAATCCCGCTCTGGTTCCGGCAGAACAGATGACGCGCACAACTAGCGAAAAAAACGTTGTTGAGTCTCTTCCCGAAAAGTCTTCTCTCTCGCAGTTGGAAGCCGAGCGGCAGAAAGTCTCCCGTCCGGCGATGCGAATTGGCTTCCTGCTGGCGGACTGGTGTATCATCGTTCCGTTCGGAGCGGCACACGCCTTCGACAGTTTCGCTTCGCACCAGTGGCTCGCAGGAGGAGTCTGGTCAGCGTTCACACTGGCAGCAACACAACTCTATCGAGTCGCACTTTCGCCGAAGCGGGCCACGATGATGCGGATACAGGTGCAGCAGCGGGACATTAAAGCCGTCGGTGTGCTGGCGGAGGCGCTGGAGTGGCCGGAGGAGGACTTACGTTTCGAGGCGGGAGCGGCGCTGACGGTTCTGCTGCCGCTGTTGAAGGCGAGTGATTCGTCGCTGCTGAACAGCGAACAAAGAGCCTCACTTCACAGCGTTCTCAAGCTCTCGAATGCACAAAAACAAGGCGAACTGATTCTCTCGATACTGGAGGCGTTTGAGCAGGTTGGCGACACAGCGGCGATCCCCTTCGTGGAGCAACTTGCCGCTGCGAAGCCCCGCACTCCGGCGGAACAGGCGATCGTTACCGCCGCGCAGGAGTGTCTCCCCTATCTCCGTATCTGCGCCGGCAACAATACGGCGCGTCACTCCCTGCTCCGAGCCTCTTCTCAGCAGGATACGGCCGCAATGGACAATCTTCTGCGCCCTATCCGCGAAACCCCGGATACAAGACCGGAACAGCTCCTGCGTCCGTCGAATTCCGAGGAAAGCTAGATCACGTCAGGCCAGCAGTTCGACAGCAGAGTTCGCAGCGCCATACAACTGCCAGTCGGTGGCAACAGAGGAGTCAGGGTGAGCCAGAAAGCGAGTAAATCCCAGAGTGGGGTATGAGCGACATTGCGCTTCCAGCCACCCTTCCGAGGTATCGAAAGCGGCCATCCCCAGCGCATTCCCCAGGATAGAATCGGGCGACAGGACCAGCAGCCACTTCTCTCCTTCTACCGATCCGTCCCTTTTAGGCGTAGAGAGAGATTCACTCGAAAGACTGTCTGGCTCATTTTGCCGGAAGAATGAGAGGCTGGTATCGCGCAGGTGGATCCCGGCGGTCACCGAATCTCTCGACCTTCCCAAGGAGAGTGGCGTCCGCCAGCCAGACTCTCCTGCCCCAGAATTGCCAGTGCCCGCGATACAGCCCGCATTGTGCTGGATAAGAGCGTCCGAGATTCGCTCTTTCCGCAGCATTGACACTACAGAATCCATCACATAGCCACGCCCTGTAGCCCCGGTAAAGAGTTCTATTCCATCTCGCACGAACTGCACTGTCCGATTCGCTTCGTCCAGATGTACGTCTTCCCAGCCAATTCCGATAGAGTTTGCCTGCGAAGACGTATCCTCCATTTCAGGGGAGAGGCTGTGTTTGCGCTTCCTGCGAACGAACAGTTCGTAATACAGCCCGGACGCAGGGCGCAGGAGAATGGCGCAGTCACGCAGACGGACAAGAAATGCGAACAGAGATTCCGAGACCGGAACGGGTTCGTCAAAGGCATTGGCATTGATGGAGCGGAGTTCGCCAGCAAGAACGAAGGGGCTAATCTGCGCCTCACATGCTTGCGCTATTCGAATCGCTGCTTCGCCCAGACGTACTTCCTCCGGAGCGGAGACGGACAGAGAAAATCCCGCCGGGAAGTGAACGGGTAAACGTCTGCATGGGTCAGAATCTCCTTGTCTCGATGCGCTCCGGGAGAGCGAGATATCAGGGAAGGATGCCGGTGGGAATCGGAGTTTTGGAGAGAGTAATCGGGGGCGGTGAGATATAGAGAGGCACGAGTTCAAAGGGATTCTCGCCCTCCTCGCCCCGTGCGAATCGCAGGTCTGCGAGCATCGCGACGAGCGAAGCGCGAGGTGACCGCTCGATACCGGTCGAAACAACGATATCTTCGGCTTCAAGTTCCTGCCGCAGGGCCGTCTCGTAACGCGGAACCGCCGCGCCGCAGAATAGAACGTACCTGCTTCCGCTCTCACCTATCTCGCTGACTAGAGTTTCAACCGGAAGCGCGTCCGGTGCAGCCCTTTCGACAGACGTCAGCTCGTCCGTCAGATACCGCGCCGTAAACACGACATTCGTCCGGCAGGGGAGAATCGGTACGACCAGGCACTCCCGCAGGCCAAGATAGCCGGCGGCGAGCGCCTCCAGCCCGCTGATACCGTACAGTGGCCTTTCGCAGACAGCAGCTAGCGTTTTTGCCGTCATCACGCCTATCCGTGTTCCGGTGAACGAACCCGGCCCGATACCGACCGCGAAAGCAGTGACATCCTCCAGAGTCAAGTTCGCCGCCTGGAGAACCGTCTCGACAGTGTCCGTCAGTCGCTCGGAAAGATGCATACCGTGCCGGAAAGTCTGCTCGACGGCCAGTATCCCCTCACGCAGCACGGCGACACCGCACACATCCCCCGACGTCTCCAGAGCGAGCAGGATGCGCTCCGACGCATTGTCACTCATGGTCCCTCACGATAAGTCCGGCGACTTCCGGCAAGGCGTTCAGCTCGGCCAGAACCTGGTGGAAACGGGCGTCACAGGAGGCGGCAATGAGCAGGCGGACATTCTCATCCTCCGACCCTGCGTCGGAGACGAGAGTGAGTTCGAGTCGTTGCTCCGGGAGGAGGCTCACGATTTTGTCCGCCCATTCCACCACGATAACACCCCCGCGCTCGAAATACTCATCGAAACCGATGTCGGCAAACGCCTCGGCGCTTTCCAGCCGATAAGGATCGAAATGGAACAGAGGCACTTTGCCCGGATACTCTTGCGCCAGCGCAAAGGTCGGACTGGTGACAGGCGCGACAATCCCCATTCCCCGTGCAATCGCCTGCGTCAGTGTTGTCTTTCCCGCTCCAAGATCGCCCATTAGCGCGATGACATCACCCGCCCGCAGTTTCGCGCCGAGGGCCAGCCCTAACAGCAGCGTCTCGTGAGGTCCCGCGAAGCGATAACGATATTGAATGGCTGCCCCTTGCATCCCGCTATCCCTGCGCGATTTCCAGGGCGATACGCTGTGCCGCTTCGACCGGGTCTGGAGCGCCGACGATGGGCCTGCCGATGACGAGATAGTTCGCCCCGTTCTGAATGGCTTCCGCAGGCGTCATCACACGCGCCTGATCGCCGCGTTCGGAACCGACGGGCCGGACACCGGGCGTCACTACAAGAAAATCAAGGTCGGGAACGGCCTTCCGCACCGCAGCGACTTCCAACGGAGAGGCGATCACGCCATCGCATCCCGCCTCGTATGCCTGCTTCGCCAGAAACGGAACATACTCCGACAGAGGCATCTCTACCCCGAGTTCTGCCCGGAGCGTCTCTGCGCCGATACTCGTCAGCACCGTCACCCCGAGTACGTGGGGAGCTGGAAGGCTCTTCTCCTTCGCGCTCTGTTGGGCCGTCTGAACCGCCGACTCCAACATGGCTCTTCCGCCCGTCGTATGCACCGTGACCGACCAGACTCCGAGACAGACGACGCCGCGCATCGCGCCCGCGACCGTGTTGGGAATATCGTGGAGTTTGACATCGTAGAAAATTCGGGTCGCCCCCGTATCCTTCAGTCTTTCAAGGATGTCGGTGCCAGCCGTGTTGAGCAGTTCCAGCCCTACTTTGAACACACCCACATGGCCGCGTAGCATCTCCGTCAACTGCAAGGCGCGGAAAGCGTTATCTACATCGAGCGCACAGATGATCCGATCTTTTGCGTCCAAGGCTATTCCCCTCTTCCTCTACCGATACCAGAACTGATCCCATGCCTGCCAGAAGCTATCCGCCTTCGAGACGATCAGGCGCGGATTGACGACTTCGACACCTGGCTTACCCACAAAATCCGTCGCCTTATCGGGAGTTGCCAGTTCGACGGCGAACTCCACCGGGGAGCCGAATTTCAACGGTTTCGGCCATTTTCGGTTGGCGAGCGCGGCATACGTCCGTCCCTCGATCATCGCACAGGCGTCGGAGGCAGGCAGATGCCGCGCACTGTACCTTCCCAGCCCTTCCTTCACCGCCGCTTCGACGACGTTTTCACCGAGCAGTTCCCGCACCTCCAGGCACGTCGCCGCATCCCCGGACACGAACACACACGGCACTCCGAAATCGCCGCAGATCGCCGCGATGATGCCCGATTCGCCGACCAGCGTTCCATTGATGCGGGCATTGTACCATGCCTGGGAGGAGACGGTATGGCAGAGAATTCCGTCCGGCGTTCCTGCCATAGCGTGTGCGCCGACGAAGAGCGCCGCATCACAGCCTTCCTGAAGCGGCTTGATGTATCGCGCCCAAGCGTAGCCGAGAACATAGGTCGCACCGCTCTCCAACTGTTCCGGGATCAGGCTCTTGAAGCTCCAGGGGCCGCCTGCACCATGTCCATCCACCACCACGATTTCCGTCGCTCCCGCCCGCTTGCAGCCTCGCACCGCCGCATTGATCTCCGCCGTGTAGAGCCGCCGTCCTTCTTCGTAGAGCGCAGCGCCTCCATTCACCTGCTCCCAGACGGAGATTCCCGCAATTCCTTCCATATCGCACCAGATCATTACGCGCATTGCCGTCCCGTCCTTTATCGTTCAGTCTGTGCCTCCATTTCCACTTCACCCGCCTATTCTCCTCTGCGCTCACGCACACAAAAGCCGGAGAGGCAAAGCCTCTCCGGCTGAAATGGACGAATGGTTTGCCCGCCTCCACACTCTGGACCAGTGGTAACGGCAGGCGTCTGTTCATTTTATCTCTCCGGCTGTTCCGTATCATAAAGGGACAGCGGCTGATCTTCCGTCTCTTCGGTCTGCCAGTTATCGCAGTCCAGACGTTTACAGTGCATCATCCGCCTGCTTTCCCCGTTCCCCATCTCCACCGTCGCAATCGCGGCGAACTTGCAGGAGATGCAGAGAGACGGTTCTATGAGCCGAACGATCCGTAGTTTCGTATTTCCATTTTCCATGATCGTATCCCCGGATTGATTCTCTATTGAAAGCGTTCGGCCTTCTCCTGACAGGGAACAGGTTTCACGCTGGTTTTATCGTATTTGCCTGATTAGTCGTAGTTTGCGCCAAGTCGGATGAGACTTCGTAGTCTCTTCGTATTGAAGCGGCTAACTGTTCGGTTTGACCTCGGAATCCGCTCTACTGTTCCCGACGTTTTAACCACCAGAGAGGTTCAATCATGCCAGCGGACAAAATACACAATGCCGAACAGGGAATTGTCTCGAATATTGAAATGTCGGGCGAGCATCCAGGTATGTTCCACAATTTTAGCGACGCGTTGTCACAGGCGGTTAAATTGCGGTAAGCTGTAACATTCCGCGTCACGGTTGCGTCAAACGAACGTAGAATAGGATATTCTGCGCCCGTTTAGGAACATGAGGACATTCGATATGCTGCGACACCGCCTGACACCGACCTGCACATCTTTTGTTTTCAACAGACTTCCCGCCCCTCTCTCATCCCTGCCTTGTGGGATTTCCACACGGATAGGGCAGTTCTGCGTCCCCGGCCTGGCAATCACTGGTCTTCTGGCCTTTTCCACGCTAACGGTTCACGCAGATCCTCCTGTGCTGGGAGGAGCCACTGTCAGTTCGGCGGCTCCCGATTTCGACAGTCAGGTGGGCAAATATACCGACGTACTGTTCGGACGGAATGTGAAGGGGCCGTATCTGCTGGCCTGGAAAGAGATTCGCAGCGGCAGCGAAATGGTCACCCGCGACGGTGTGCTGCTGAAACGCGATCAGGACTATACGTTCGATGCGAAGTCGGGAGCCATCTCCTTCCCCAATCCGCTCGGCCCCAACCAGATTGTCCGCATCATCTACTTTGCCGACACGCCGGAAGCGCGGCCCAACACGAGCACGCTCTCGCTGCCTCTGCAATGGACGCTCTGGAGCCAGAACAAAAACCGCCTGACAGTCAACACCCTCTACCGCCCGGAGCAGTTACATTCCGACAAGGACCCGCTCACGTCGTCTCTCCAGTTTCTTGGCGGCACCCGGTTTACCCGCTCTTCCGATCTCTCCTCCGGCCTCTTCGTGGACCTGCATGGAGGGGATTGGCTCGCTCGCAGCGGCGCACAGTTTGCAGAACACAGCAAATGGCGCAATGCGGAGATCGGAGCAGGCTATTCGTATGCGGGCGCGTTGTTCTCCCAGAACGCTGAATCCGGCCTGAGCGCAGGTCGTGAGATATTGCAGGCCAATACACGCCTCTCTCCCCTCACCGGACTGACCCTGACGGGACTGGTACGCGAGACGAATGAACTGCTTGACCCCGCGAAACTGAAGCCCGGTGACCCGACGCAGGGCAATAAAACGCTGGAAACGGTTACAGGCGTCGCGCTCACTCTGCCAGAAAAAGGCAAAGTCGAGGCCAGTCGGGCGACAACGTCGGTGACGGACCCCGCCGGAGAAAAAGTCACCACAACCAGCGATGTCGTCAAGGTACAGCGGCAGATCGTGAAAGGAACCCAGGCGAGTGTCGGCTACGAGGCGCAGACCATCATTCCGACCTCGAAGACCAAAGGCGAAGAAAAAGGACTCGGCACCTATACGCAGAAAACGCTCGTCGAACTGCGGAGTTCGCCCCTGCCACAGTTGAGCGTGACGGGCAGCTATCGGAACGCCCTCGGTGGCGCAAACGCTGGCGATATAGAATCACTGCATTTCGAGGCGACCCCGTTCAGTTCTTTGAAACAGTTCAAAGTCATCACGGGCTATGAGGATGTTTTTCAGGAGAGCGGAGCGCAACGCAAACGGGAGGCGCTCGTGGAGCTGCCTGCGTTGCCGCTGGTGCGGACGCAGTTTTCCGGCGGAGTGCAGCAGTTCGGCAATGCGGGCAAGGAACAGATTGTCGGCGTGGTGAATGCAAAAGCGCGGCCCTTCCGCTATATCGAACTAAATGGCGGCGCGAAACTGCGGCAGGGAACGCTGGCAGATAACACGCCCGACCCGACGCTCGTCAACACTTACAATCTGAAATTTTCTCTCATGCCGAGCCGCCTATTGAGACTGACCGGCAGCGTCGCGCACAATCCAGAAAACGACAGTGGGATGATAAAGCGGCTGCTCTCTCATTCTGTCGGCGTCGAGTCGGATTTGGGCCTGCTGTTGCTCAAGGGACAGTACGGAGTCGAAAACGAGTACCAGACCGCCCGCATGACCAACCTGCTGAATTTTGGAGTGGATGTCAGGCTGACGAAATGGGACCTGCTGACGACCGGGTTGGAAGGCCGCTCCCTCTTCGACAAAGACCTGAATTCGACACTGACCTACCGTCTCGGCTTCACCCATCGCCTCGGCTCCGCCTTCGACTTCAACCTGAGCGGCAGTTATAGCCAGACAAGTCTAAACGGCAACCCCACCGGCGACCGCCCGGAACTGAAAGCAGAAGCCAAAGTAGGCCTCCATTTCTAAAATTCTGCTTGGAAAAGGTGAAGTGGAAAGCAGTATGCCGAAAGCAAATGAATGGCATGGCTCTTGACGTGCCGCATCGCTGCTTCCCAGGGGTCGTGAACCGGGCGTACTGCGAATAACGGAACCTAAGAGTTCCGACATGCGTCCGTACAGTTGTCAGATAGGCTAATAGACATCGCTTTCTCAATTACACACTGTTTTTGCTGATATTTCGGATACCAAACCAGCTAGCCTCCTATAGAATCCAGATGTCTACTTCCTCCCTACCGCGAGAGAGCTTCCAATCGGATGCCTGTGTGGTTTTGTGACCCATGGCAAAAGACAATAATCTCCCTTGAAATGTTAGTGATGAATACCAAAGGGAATCTGCCATGCCACTCGAAACCTATTCTCAGAACATAGTGGACACGGTGCGTGAGCCGCTGTTAATGCTGGACACCACCTTGCGTGTGCACTCTGCCAACCGCGCTTTCTATCAGACCTTTCAAGTAACTTCAGAAGAGACGGAAAACCGGCTCATTTACGAGTTGGGCAACGGTCAGTGGGATATTCCCGCACTGCGAACACTGCTCGAAGATATTGTGCCAAAGAACTCTGTCTTCAGCGACTTTGAACTGGAACACACGTTTCCGGTCATCGGACGCCGCGTCATGCTGCTCAACGCACGCCAGCTTAAGGCGGGCGACCATGACGAACTGCTGGTGCTGGCGATGGAAGATGTGACGGAGCGCCGACGGGCAGAAGAAGCGCTGATTAAGGCGGGAGCGCTGCAGAGCGCGATTTTCAACAGCGCCAATTTTTCGAGTATCGCCACGGACGCGAAGGGCGTCATTCAAATTTTCAATGTCGGCGCAGAACGGATGCTCGGCTATACGGCTGCGGAAGTGATGAACAAGATCACACCCGCCGATATCTCCGACCCGCAGGAAGTCATCGCGCGCGCCGCTACCTTGAGTCAGGAACTCGCCACGCCGATCACGCCGGGTTTTGAAGCGCTGGTCTTCAAGGCCGCACGTGAGATCGAAGACATCTACGAGCTGACTTACATCCGCAAGGACGGCAGTCGTTTCCCGGCGGTCGTTTCAGTCACTGCGCTGCGCGACGCGCAGGACACTATCATCGGCTACCTACTGATCGGCACCGACAATACCGCACGCAAGCAGGTCGAAGAAGAACAAAAGAAGCTCGATCAGCGTTTGCGCGACCAGCAATTCTACACCCGTTCTCTCATCGAGTCCAACATTGATGCGCTGATGACGACGGACCCGCGCGGCATCATTACCGATGTCAACAAGCAAATGGAAGCGCTCACCGGCTGCACGCGCGACGAACTGATCGGCGCTCCCTTCAAGAACTACTTCACCGATGCGGAGCGGGCCGAGGCGGGCATCAAACTGGTGTTGAGTGACAAGAAGCTCACCAACTATGAACTCACTGTGCGTGCCTGGGACGGTAAGGAGACTGTGGTCTCCTACAATGCGACGACCTTCTATGACCGCAACAGGCATCTGCAGGGCGTGTTTGCCGCGGCACGCGACGTGACGGTGCAAAAGCAGGCATCGCAATACGCCCGCTCGCTAATTGAAGCCTCCCTCGACCCGCTCGTTACCATCAGCGCACAGGGCAAAATCACCGACGTGAACGAAGCCTCCGTCCAGGCGACTGGCGTTGCGCGCGAACAACTCATCGGCACGGACTTCTCTGACTATTTCACCGAGCCGGAAGAGGCACGCGCTGGTTACCAGAAGGTTTTCTCTGAGGGCTTTGTGCGCGACTACCCACTCGCCATCCGCCACACCACAGGCCGCATCACAGACGTACTCTACAACGCCAGCGTTTACAAGGACGACAAGGGGAATGTGCTGGGAGTATTTGCCGCGGCACGCGACGTGACCGAACGCAAGCGCTTCGAGCAGTCGCTCCAGGAAAATAACGTCGAATTGGAGAGCGCCATAGCCGCGGCGGCCAAGGCCAGGGAAGCCGCCGAAACCGCCAACCGCACCAAAAGCCTGTTCCTGGCGAACATGAGCCACGAATTGCGTACGCCGCTCAACGCCATCCTGGGGTACTCGGAGATGCTGCAGGAGGAAGCCACGGATCAGGGGGTGCAGGAGTTCGTGCCTGACCTGCAAAAGATTCACGTTGCGGGCAAGCATCTGCTATCGCTCATCAATGATATCCTCGACCTATCCAAGATCGAGGCGGGGAAAATGGAACTCTATCTCGAAACCTTCAGTGTACCCAGGTTGATTGAGGAAGTTGTAGAGACCATTCGGCCCCTTGTCAAGGTTAACGCCAACACGTTGAGTGTACACTGTCCTGCTGATCTTGGCACGATGCACGCTGACATGACCAAAATGCGGCAGAGCCTGTTCAACCTGCTGTCGAATGCCGCCAAGTTCACAAAAGAAGGCGACATCTCGCTGGAGGTGTCCCGGCAAACTATGGAAGAGAGCGAGTGGATCTGGTTTCGCGTCTCGGACACGGGCATCGGTATGACTGCGGAGCAGATGGTAAAGCTGTTCCAAACGTTCAGCCAGGCGGATACTTCCACGACACGCAAGTTCGGCGGATCGGGCCTCGGCCTGGCCCTGACCCGCCGCTTTTGCCAGATGATGGGCGGAGACGTAACCGTCAACAGCGTGTCGGGCGAGAGCAGTACGTTCACGATCAAAGTACCCGCGAGCGTCATCGAGTTGGCTCCCTCTGAAACCGAGGCAGCGGTTCACCCCGAAACCCAGAGCGCAGACGCGCAGGATATTGGCGCGGACACCACCGCGCTGCCACTTATAGGCAACAGCGTACTGGTCATTGATGACGATGCGATACAACGCGACCTGATGAGTCGTTTTCTCATTAGCAAAGGTTTTACCGTCCAGACTGCGAGCAGCGGCGAGGAAGGACTGCGCCTGGCGCGACGGCTTCTGCCAGTCGCTATTACCCTGGACGTAATGATGCCCGGCATGGACGGCTGGACCGCGCTGTCCCTGTTCAAGTCTGACCCGACACTGTGCAACATTCCCGTCATAATGCTCACCATGATGGATGATAAGAAGCGGGGTTATGCATTGGGCGCCGCAAACTACATGACCAAACCCGTAGATCGCAGGCAACTGACGCAGATTCTAAAGAAGTACAGTTGCCCGCACACGCCCTGCCCCGTTCTGCTGGTCGAAGACGATGCCGTGACGCGCCAGATGATGCGCTCTCTGTTGGAGAAAGCCGGGTGGGCCGTAAGTGAAGCCGAAAACGGACGCATCGCCTTAGAGCGCGTCAAGGCAAACCGACCCACCTTAATTTTGCTCGATCTCATGATGCCCGAAATGGACGGCTTTGAATTCGCTGCCGAACTGCATCAGCATGAGGATTGGCGCTCGATCCCCATCGTTGTGCTGACGGCCAAAGACCTCACGGCCGAAGATTTACTGCGTCTCAACGGCAACGTTCATACGATTCTCGACAAAAGAGGAGGCTCGCGCGAGGAGTTAATGCATCAGGTACGCGACCTCTTAGCGGACTGGACCGTGCCGACAGAACCCAACGTCAATCCTGACGCAGCCATAGGGGATGAAAACGCGCAGGTGAACAGTCCTGTTTAAAATGTCTAATAACTCACCTTACGCAGACGAGCAGGCAAAGGTTTGACACCCCTCGCTGTGCGCCTGCGGCGGATTGTCCTTCGGACAAGACACCATGCCAGAAGATGGTTCGGCGCGTAGGATGGCGTTCTCCACACTTGCAGCAACGAATTTCGTCCGAAGGACGATCCGGCGAAGCCGCGTAGCGAGAGGTGTCAAACTTTTGCCGCAACCTGACGGCCAACCTGTTCCGTTCTGCACGGGACGAAATCCTATGTTCCTGTCACACTTTGCTTTCCTGTCGGCCATTTGCCTGCCTGCGTAAGGTGAGGCTAATAACTCACCTTACGCAGGCAAGCATTTCGCTCTGACAGATTTGGCTCTTGTTGGCGGTAAAATACCGTCATGGACACACAACTTCTCGATCTCTATACCGACTACCTGATCCGTTCTTTCAGTCTGACGACAGCCACCGGACTGTCCACCTTGCTCGGTGGTGCCATCAGCCATGACAAGATCACTCGCTTCCTTTCGTCAAGCGATTTCACGTCCGCCGATCTGTGGCAATTGGTCAAACCCCTCGTCCGCCCGATCCAATCGGAGGAGGCGGTACTGATTATCGACGATAGCATCGAAGAAAAACTCTATACCGATGAGAGCGAGTTGATCTGCTGGCACTGGGATCACTCCCTCGGGCGCAACGTCAAAGGCGTCAACTTCCTGTCGTGTCTGTATCAGGTAGGAGACATCGCCCTCCCCGTGGCATTCCAACTCATAAAGAAGTCGGAGTGGAACACCGACAAGAAAACGGGCAAACACAGACGCGTCTGTCCCAAAACCAAGAACGACTACTTTCGGGAAATGGTAGCTTGCTGCCTCAAGAACCAACTTCCGTTTCGCTATATCCTCGCCGATAGCTGGTTTAGCTCCGTCGAGAACATGGTGTTCGTCAAAACGGAGAAAGGCAAGGACTTCATTCTTCCTCTAAAGGACAATCGCAAACTCGCTTTGAGCCAGGCAGACAAATTCGCAGGCCGCTATGTCAGTATCGGAACGGTCAAGATAGAAGAGAATGCTAATCAAGAAATCTGGCTGGAGGGGGTGGATTTTCCCCTTCTGCTCTCAAAGCAGGTCTTTACAAACAAGGACGGCAGCCAGGGTATTCTCTATCTGGTGAGCAGTGATACGACTTTAGATGCCCTTCGGATGCAGACAATCTACCAAAAACGGTGGAAAGTCGAAGTCTATCACCAGTCCCTCAAGAGCAACGCCAGTTTTGCCAAGTCGCCGACGAAGACAATCCGTACTCAGAGCAACCATTTCTTCGCCTGTTTGTGGGCGTATGTGAAGTTGGAGCGTCTTCGGATTCAGACCAAGATGAACCATCATGCCATGAAAGCCAAGATTTATCAGAGTGCGTTGGCCAGTGCATTTCGGCAACTGCAGGAACTCAAGCAAACGGGATTGCCTGCGTAAGGTGAGCTAATAACTCGAACCTATCATGCGGTTAGCAAACACTCGGGTACGCATGTTAAATGACCGTTGATTGGCGGCACCAACCATTTGACTTCGCAGAGAGAAACCAGTGGCTCACGACGAACTAACCGACCTATTTTATCGCCGCAAGGCGGGGCAGGAATGTCCCATGTGTCCCGATGGTGAGGAGAGCGATGTTGTTGCCGTGCTGCCTTCCGGCAAGGTACACCTCCAGAACGATGCGGACTACAGAGGCTACTGTATTCTCATCTTTCACCGCCATGCTGTCGAACTCTACGAACTGACCGACGAAGAGCGTAATCAGTGGATTGAAGATTTGGCTCGGATAGGCCAGGCGATCACCGCGGTATGTCAGCCCGCCAAGCTGAATCTTTCCATGCTCGGAAATCTCTGCCCCCATCTGCATTGCCACCTCATGCCGCGCACCGTCGGTGACCCGGAGTGGGTCGGCCCGCCTGCGTTCCGCTCCGCAGAGCAGCGAACTCCCATGCCCGCGCAGGAGTATGAATCTCTGCGGAACGCACTGAAATCCGCGCTGGTTTAGGGTAGAATCAGCAAATCCAATTTAAAGAATGGGAGATTGCCCGCATGGGAGACAAAACCGCGCCTGCGGAAGTGACGTACCCCGGAGAGATAGCCTTCGAACACATCGCTCAGTATCAGCAGGAGTTCGCTTCGGAACCGCGCAATCGCATCGCCCTAAATGCCGTCACGAAGACGACGGTCAAGAGCGTTGCCATGAACCGCGCCGCCGTAGTACGGAACAACCACACCTATTCGCACGTCGTCAAAGCCGGTGCGGCGACCAGTCAGAACTCCAGCGGACGCTGCTGGATGTTCGCGGGCCTCAATCTCTTCCGAATGCTCGCCGCAAAAGAGATGAACCTGGAAGATTTCGAGCTTTCGCAGAACTATACCATGTTCTGGGACAAACTGGAGAAGTCGAACTACTTCCTCGAAAGCATCCTCGGCACGCTGGCGGAACCAACCGATGGACGGCTTATCTCCTGGCTAGTCGCCTCCCCCATTCAGGATGGCGGACAGTGGGATATGTTCGTCAATCTCATCAAGAAATACGGGGTCGTCCCGAAAGACTCCATGCCGGAGACGGAGAGCAGCAGCTCGTCCGGGATGATGAACGACCGCGTCACGAACAAACTGCGCGAGTACGCGAAGAGCCTGCGTCAGATGCACACAGACGGCTACAGCATCGAACATCTGCGGACGCAGAAAGAGGCGATGCTGAAGGAAGTCTACCGGATGCTCGCGATTCATCTCGGCGAGCCGCCCGCCTCATTCAACTGGCAGTGGCGTGACAAGGATAAAGATTTTCACCGGGCGGGAGAGATGACACCCAAAGAATTTTATGACAAGTATGTCCGCTTCGACCTCGACTCGATGGTGTGCCTTATCCACTGCCCGCAGTCTGCGAAAGCCTACAACACCCTCTATACCATCAACTATCTGGGGAATGTCATCGGCGGACACGGTATCCGCTACCTGAATGTGGAGATGCCCGTCCTGAAACAGGCGACGGCGGCCATGATAAAGGACGAGAAGCCGGTCTGGTTCGGCTGTGATGTTGGCAAGATGTTCGACCGTGACCTCGGTCTGATGGACACCGATCTCTACGATTATGAGGGAGTCTATGGCACCTCGTTCGACCTGAACAAGGCCGAGCGTCTCGACTACGGCACCAGCCTGATGACCCACGCGATGGTCTTTACCGGCGTGGACATTGACGAGGCAGGCAGCCCGATCAAGTGGCGCGTCGAAAACAGTTGGGGAGACAAGAACGGTGACAAAGGCTTCATGGCGATGACCGATCCCTGGTTCGACGAATACAACTACGAAGTCGTCGTCGAAAAGAAGTATGTCCCGATGGAACTGCTTCAGTTGCTCGACTCGGAACCACAGGTGCTGCCGCCCTGGGATCCGATGGGTTCTCTCGCCTCCGCCGAATAGCGGACAAAAACAGAGCGGTCGTCCGGGAAATTCCCGGACGACCGCTCTGTTTTTTTACAGCCTTCCCTATCCTGCGGACACCCTATCGCATCAACATCCCTGCTCCCCCAGAATTGGGGCAGGGGTGGCTGTTTTTTTGGCTGTGCGTTTAGTGGAAGAAGTGGCGTACTCCCGTGCAGACCATCGCGATTCCGTTGCGATTGCAGACTTCGATTGTCTCCGCATCTTTGACGGAACCGCCCGGCTGGATGATTGCCGTGATGCCTGCCGCCGCTGCCGCCTCCGGCCCATCGGGGAAGGGGAAGAAGGCATCCGAGGCCATGACCGCGCCCTTCGCCTGCTCTCCCGCCTGCTCGACCGCCAGCTTCACCGAGCGCACCCGATTCATCTGTCCAGCACCCACTCCGACTACCTGCCGCTCCTTTGTGAAGACGATGGCGTTGCTCTTGACGTGCCGCACAACTTTCCACGCGAACAGCAATTCCGCGATCTCAGCCTCGGTCGGCGCTCGATCCGTAACGACTTTCAGATCGTCCGCCGTGATGAGGAGGTGATCCGGGTTCTGCACCAGGATGCCGCCTACCACCCTCTTGTAGTCGTAGCCTGTCGCTGCCGCACTCTCGCGCCAGCCCGCAAGGTCTCCGACTTCCAGCAGGCGCAGATTGGCTCCCCACTTCTTCCGCTCTTTCAGGATGGTCATGGCTTCCGGCTCGTAGCCGGGCGCGATGATCGCCTCGAAGAAGGTGTTCTTCCCGGTGATCTCCTCCGCCGTAGCGACATCCAGTATCCGTGTGACCGCCAGAATCCCGCCGAAGGCCGAGATGGGGTCTCCGAGGCGGGCTTTGAGGAACGCCTCCGCGAGGGTGTCCGCCAGCGCCGCGCCGCAGGGATTCGTATGTTTGATGATGACGGCGGCCGCCTGCGCCTCCTCCGTGAACTCCTTGACCGTCTCTAAGGCTCCGTTGAGATCGTAGATATTGTTGAACGAGAGTTCCTTGCCGTGAAGCTGCTTCGCGTTGGCTACACACGGCTCCGTAACGCCGGGAGAGACATAGAAGGCGGCTTTCTGATGGGGATTTTCTCCATAGCGACAATCCTGCGCTTTGTGGTATCCGAGCGCGAACTCTTCGGGGAAGATGAGCGTTTCGTCGCCGTCCGCGCTGAATCGGTCTGCCAGCCAGCGGCTGATGTAGGCGTCGTACTGCCCGGTATGGGCGTAGGCTTTGGCGGCGAGACGGCGGCGAGTCTGTAGCGACACATTGCCGTCTCCGGCTTCCATCTCCTCCAGCAGCGGCGCATAGTCCTCCGGGCTGACAACGACCAGGACGCCCGTATGGTTCTTGGCTGCCGACCGAATCATGGCCGGGCCGCCGATGTCAATGTTCTCGATGGCGTCTTCGAGTGTCACGTCGGGTTTCGCGACGGTGGCGGCGAAAGGGTAGAGATTCACACAGACGAGATCAATCGGCTGTATGGCGTGGGCAGCAATCGCCTCCAGATGTTTGGGCTTGGAGCGGTCGGCGAGCAGACCGCCGTGAACCGCCGGATGGAGGGTCTTGACGCGGCCCTCCAGCATCTCAGGAAAGCCGGTGACATCGCTGACATTGAGGACGGGCAGTCCGGCGGCGGCAATCGCGGCGGCGGTGCCTCCGGTGGAGACGAGTTCAAAGCCGAGTGCGACAAGGCTCGTGGCGAACTCTGTCAATCCGGTCTTGTCCGAAACACTGAGCAGGGCGCGGCGTTTAGTTACAGGGGTAGTCATGGTGACGGTTCCTTTCCGAAAGACGCGAGATAGACGGGCAGGCATGACAAACGCCCGGACTCCCCGCAGGATTAGCAGGATGCCCAGGCGTGCGACCGAAACCACCGTGTGCGCTCCCCCGGGGTGCCTCCCCGCGAACGCCAGTCACACACACGGCACACTTTCAAAACTCTCCCTCAGTCTACCCCTCTCTCCGCTCCGAAGTCAAGCCAGCGTGACAGGCTTTCCCGTCTGAATCGACTCGATGGCGGCCAGCGCAACCCGCACCGCCTCCCGCCCCTCCTGCGGCGTGATGGAAAACGGAACTCCCGTCTCCAGACAGCCCAGGAAGTGCTGTAGCTCGGCCTGATAGGGATTGACGGCCATCGGGCTTTCCGGCACAGCTACTCCTGCTCTGGGGACATCTCCGCCGGACAGCGCGGCGCGAAAAGGCGTACCTGTCGGCTGATTGGCGTTGAACTCCAGCAGCCCTTCGTCCCCGGCGATTTCGAGAGCAACTTTGAATCCGCCCGGATCGTTCCAGGTTCCCTCCACATGGGCAATCGCGCCGCTCTTGAAGCGCAGCGTCACGAGCGCGTAGTCAAAGGCGGGTAGTCTGCTCTCGACGGTTCCTCGCGCATAGACGCGCTCCACCTCCCCGAAAGTCCAGAGCAGCCAGTCGAAATCGTGGATAATCAGGTCGAGGATCAGCCCGCCACTCCGCGTGAAATCGGCATACCAGTCGTCCCAGGCGCGGGGCATGGGGCCGCCACGCCGCGTCCGTATCGCCGCAGGCTTTCCTACCGCGCCCTGTTCTACCTGTCGTTTCGCCAGCGCGAACTCCGGGAAGAAACGGACGACGTGCGCGACGAACAATGGGATTCCCGCCTCCTCCGTCGCGGCGATCATCCGGTCACAATCCTCCAGCGAACGGCCCATCGGTTTCTCTGTCGAAATGCCTTTGATGCCCAGCGATTTCGCAAGTTCTGCCGCCTTACAGACATACTCGGCATGGTAAGGTGTCGGGCAGCACACATCCACCACATCCGGGTGAGTCTCCGTCAACATCTTCTCAAATTCGGTGAACGCCGTCGCCGTATGTTTCTGTGCCAGGGCGTTTGCCGCTTCCGAACGGGTATCCATGACGCCGACCAGTTGGGCATTCGTAATCGCGGCATAACAGTTCGCATGCATCCCCGCCATGCCCCCTGCTCCCACCAACGCTACACGCAGCATAAGAATATCTTCCTCCCTTGCCTGCTGATTCACGCTAAACAGGCCCGGTTCCTCCGTCTTCTTCCTGAAAGCGACTAATTGACAGGAGTTTTGCTGTCTCCAGGCAAACAGGAGCAGACGCAAAATTACACGAGGGGAGAAAATCTCCCCTCGTGTAGGTGCTGACCGATAAGATTCGCGTTCCGCGTTACGGAAACGAGATGCCGGAGTACTGCGGATTCCAGAGGTCTTTCGAGCCAGGGCCGAGATTGCGCTTGTACTGATACCAGTCCACAGCGTTGACGCCCGCTCCGGGAGCGACCGGCGTGGCCGCACCGCTGACGGAAGGCGGGGTGGCTTCGATGATTGCGCCTGTGGCCGCTGTCCAGGTGGTGCTGGGGCGCAGCGATTTCGCATGACCGTCCAGGAAGAGGAAGTCGGAGAAATCGTTGTGATAGTCGGCGGGCTGAAGGCACGGGACATTCCCGGCAACATCGTTGACGTAAGAGCGGCAGGTGCCGCCAAATCCCTGGTAGAATGCGGTTCCATAGCGGTTGACGCTGCCGTCGAAGGAGGTGCCGGGAGCGTTCTCCTGAGCGCCCTCGAAGAGCAGGATGCAGCTTGCAGGCTCAGCGCCGAAGTCCGGGTTAAAGGGTGTGTAGAGGCCCGTTGCGGGATCGTCGGCGGCCTTGGAGATTTTGCCAGTCGCCGGGGTGATGTTGTAGTAGCCGCCCCATCCCGCCTGCAGGTACTGGTTCATCATGTAGTTTTGGCCGGGAGGACTGGAGTAGCTTGGCTTAACACCCGTAGTGGCAGAGACGCCGTGAACCGCATCAGCGCAACTGTAGACGTTGCCGGAGCCACCGTTTCCGCGCTGCTTAATATAGGGGAAGATGCCCCCGGAATCGGTGAAGTTCGCACCGGCGATGGCGTTCGGATCACCCGTGACCCAGGTGGGCGGAATAGCCCCATTCTTGGCTCCGTAGTTTGTGATAGGAGCAGGGAAGTTGCCGTCGTAGTCACTGGCGTAGAGTTGAAAGCCGATTCCCAACTGCTTCAGGTTGCTGAGGCAGGAGGTCTGCCGCGCCTTTTCTCGCGCCTGTGCGAAGACGGGGAACAGGATAGCTGCGAGAATGGCAATAATTGCGATGACGACCAGCAGTTCAATCAGGGTAAATGCGGGTCTTACAGCGACACGGCTGCGCGAAGAATTCATGTAAACGTTCTCCTTTGATTTCGCACGGTTGGTACGACGGTATGAATAGGCGGGTTTTGCTCTGCGAAGAGTATACCGACGCGATTGTTAATGGATCGTTAAGCGATTGTTAAAGATGCGTTATATTTTCGGCGGGAGAAATCTCCCATTATCTCGGGAGCATAGCGGTGAAATCTGTTTCGCGACCCGGTACCTCCCATACCTGCCTCCGCAGACAAACAGATTGTAATGAATTTCACAATCTACTTGACCGGGCCTCATTTCTATCAGGTATACTCGTGCATACATCTTTCTGGCGACTTCGGATTGTGCCTGTATTTCAAGGCTCATCCGTACTGGCGGTGTGATGCGACAAGGCGGCAATTGTGAATTCTACCATCAACGGAAAAGTCCCGATACCCACGCTTGAGCGCCTGGCAACGTATCTTCGCTTCCTCATTGATCTGGAACAGTCGAATGTGGATACGATCTCTTCCGCAGAAGTGGAGCGGCAGACCGGAATCAATGCGGCGCAGTTCCGCAAAGACCTTGCCCATTTCTACGATTCTTTCGGCGAGTTTGGGAAACCGGGTGTCGGCTATAATGTCCTCGAACTGAAAAGCCGCATTGCCCGAATCCTCAAAATTGACCGAGAACAGCGCATCGTGCTGGTGGGTGCGGGCAATCTGGGATCGGCGCTTGTCGGGTATGCTGGGCTGAAGGAGCATCACTTCAATCTCGTCGCTGTCTTCGATAATAACATCGCCAAGGTCGGTCGTCCGCTGTGGGGCCTTGAGATTCAGGATGTCACCCGCATTGAAGCCGCGAACCATACGCTCCAGGCACGGATCGCCATTCTCGCCGTTCCCGCAGGCTCCGCGCAGCATGTCGCCGATCTGCTCGTCGGAGCGGGCATCCGTGCTATCCTCAACTTCGCTCCGGTGCTGCTGCGCGTTCCCGAATATGTCTTCGTGCGGAATGTCTCCTTTCTACAGGAGCTTGCGGTCCTCTCCTATCATCTCTCCTCCGTAGAGATGGAAGCGGTGTCAGAGGAGCCTGCCAATGGACACCATCCCGATCCCCTCCTCTCAGACTTGCAGGAACTGGCCGAAGCCGCTGGCGCTTCGGAGGCAGCCACCGCTGAATCGGACGGCTGAGCAGTCCATGCCGCACTACTATCCCATTCATCTCGATCTGGAAGGCAAGAAGTGCCTGGTCGTCGGAGGCGGAGCCGTCGCCGAACGACGGGTGGGTGGGCTTCTGGAAGCAGGAGCCGCCGTCATCGTCATCAGCCCGGTGTTGAGTCTCGCGCTGGCGGAGTGGCAGCGACAGGGCAGCATCCAGGTCATCGAAACCGCGTATGAACCTTCGGCGCTGGATTCTGTCGTACTTGTAGTGGCGGCGACGAATGTGCGCGAGGTGAACGCGCAGATCATCGCGGATGCGAAGGCGCGGGGAGTACTCGTCAACGCCGCAGACGCGCCGGAAGAGGGAGACTATATCGTCCCTTCGCTGGTTCGGCGCGGGGAACTCTGCCTTAGTCTTTCCACCGGAGGTAACAATCCACTGCTCTCCGCCCGCCTTGCCGCCGAGTTGGAAGCGCGATTTGGACCGGAATATGCGGACTATGTGGAACTACTCGGGCAGATACGACTCTATATAAAAGAGAGAACAGCGGACAGGACACTGCGCCGTCAGGCGTTGCTTCGCCTGCTGGAAGGCGAGGCTCTCCTGCTGGACTCGGTTCGAGCAGGCAGCCATGTTACCGCCCGCGCCCTCGCTGAAGAGATGGTGGAAGCGGTATTGAGCGCGTAACGTCCGATTTGGAGCCAGCCTTGCATCTCGTAGTGGTAGGTCTCAGCCATCATATCGCGCCCATCGCCGTGCGGGAACGGGTCAACTGCTCCGAGTCGCAGATGCCCGACGCCCTGGCGGCGGCGGCGGCCTGCCCCGGCGTCCGTGAAGTCGCCATCCTCTCCACGTGCAACCGCATGGAAGTCTACGCCCTTGTCGAAACTCCTTCCCCGACCGAAGCGGGCCAACAGATCGCCGCGCATCTCTCCCGGCACCATCAGGTGCCTCCATCGGAACTGACGCCCTACCTCTATACCCGGCACGATCAGGAGACCGCACTGCATCTGATGCGGGTAGCGGCAGGACTGGATTCGCTGGTGCTGGGCGAGGCGCAAATCCTGGGGCAGGTGAAGTCCGCACTCCGATTCGCGCAGCAGGCGGCGACTACCGGCAGCGTTCTGACAGGGCTTTTTCAGCAGTCTATCAGCGCGGGACGGCGTATCCATACTGAAACAGGGCTTGGCAGAGGCGCGTTCTCCATCGGCCATGCGGCGGTTGATCTGGCGGGCAAAGTCTTCGGTGATCTGTCCCATGCCGGGGTTCTCATTCTCGGGGCGGGCAAGATGAGCGAAGTTACGGCCCGGCACCTCCGAAACAGCGGCGCGTCCTCGGTTCTCGTCGCCAACCGCACCTTCGCTCGCGCCGAAGCGCTGGCACAGAAGCTGGGCGGACGCGCCATCCATTACGACGCTTTCCCCGAAGAGCTGCGACGTGCCGACATCGTCATCGCCTCGACCTCTGCACCCCACCCTATCATCAACCGGGAGACACTGGCGCCTATCCTGCGGAAGCGGCGGGGCAATCCGTTGATTCTCATTGATATCGCCGTGCCGCGTGATATTGACCCGGATGTCCTCAGCCTCGACAACGTTTTTCTGTATAACATTGACGACCTGCAGGGCGTTGTCGCGCAGGAGGCGCAGGGCCGACGCGGGGAGGTAGACCGCGCCGAAGCCATTCTGACGGAAGAGGCCACAAAGTTTAGCCAGTGGATGCGTACCCGCGAGGCCGCGCCTGTCATCACGCTGCTGCGGCAGCGTCTGGAAACCATCCGGGAAGAGGAGATGACACTGCTGCGTTCGCAATTGGACGGCCTGACCGAGCGAGAATGGCAGAAGATCGAAGCGGCATTCCGTTCAATGACGACCAAATATGCCCGTGAACCTATCCTGCGCCTGAAGCGCGAGACAGCGGAGGCAGGCAAGCCTCGTGGAGCGGAAGATAGTCAGACCTACGATCTTCTGACGGCAGCCCGGGAGATTTTCAATCTTCCTGACTCCAGCCTCGACGCGCCCCTGCCCGTCGCCCTGACTCCTCCCCCGGTCTTCGCACAGGAGACAGGGGAACTGCCGGGAGCAAGCGCGGCAAGGAGCGAACCTGTCCGTGTCCTGCATGAGGTGGAGACATGACGTTCGCGATACTCACGCTGACGGCATTTGCCCTCTATCTGGCCTCCTCTGCGTGCAGCGGAGCGACTCTGTTTCTTCAGGCGCCCGCCGCGCCTGCGGGTGTCTCCGCGCTGCCTGTCTCGGGACGAATTGCCCGCTACGGTCGGCCCCTACTACTGGCAGGAATCGTCATTCAGTTCGCCGCTATCGGCGCATGGTGCGTAGCCACGCATCAGACGCCCTTCGCGAGTGAAGCTGGAACGCTGTCTGTCCTGGCGTGGGTGATCGCTATCGCCATCGCCGTGCTGGACTATCGGAGCAAACTCCCCGCCGTGAGCGCGGTCGCGCTGGTCTTCGCCTGCCTCGCTCTGAGCGGGGGGGTCCTTCAATCCCACGAACCGATTGCCGCTACGCCTATGCTGCGGAGCCAGATTATCACCCTGCATGTGCTGGCGATACTGGCAGGATTTGGCCTGTTCGCGGTCGCCTTCGGATGCGCGGCGCTCTATCTCCTCCAGAATCGCGCCCTCCGCGAGAAGCCTGCTCAAGGCCTGTTTCGCAAACTGCCTCCGCTCGCAACGCTAGATTCGGTCGCGTACCGTTCGGTGGCCTTCGCGCTCCCGCTCCTGACGCTCGGACTTGCCATCGGATTCGAGCAGGCGATCTATGGAACCGTCACGCACACCCTCGCTGCCTGGTTCGCCGACCCGCGTATCCTGCTCTCTCTGGTCGTCTGGCTGAACTACGTCGTCTATCTTTCGGCGCGTCTGTTGCTTGGCTGGCGCGGGGTGCGACTTCAATATATTCTGCTTATCGGGATGCTGATCGCACTCGCGCTCTACCTCGTACCGACCTCTACCCACCGTTTCAGTTGACACAGGGGCGCTTTTCGAGTAAACTGAAACGATTCGCAGGCGTTTTTCCGGACTATTCAGTGAACCGTCATCTTTCCACCATTCCGCCCCGAGAAGGAAGCCATTCAGAATGCAGCTTGCCGCGATAACGGATGAGATCTCGCAGGAGTTTGAATACGCGCTCGACGTGATGCTCGAGTACGGCGTAAAGGGCGCGGAACTGCGTGGCCTGTGGGGTACGAACATCGCCGATTTGAGTGACGCGCAGGCGGAACGGGCAAAGACGGCTCTGCAGTCGCGTGGAATGCAGGTGGCCGCGCTCTCCACTCCTTTCTATAAATGTGACCTTGCGCCCCGGGCAGCGAATCCGGGCGAGGCTGCTGGCCCGATGCACCTTGCGACACCACGCGGCCTGGAACAGCAGATGGAACTGCTGACGCGCTGCATCCGGCTCGCGCACTTTTTTGAAACCCCTCTGCTGCGAGTCTTCACCTTCTGGCGCAAAGAGGCCCTGACTCCAGAGATCGAAACACGTATCGTGGACGCTTTTGCCGCGCCGTTAGCGCTTGCCGAGCGGGAAGGCGTGATTCTGGGGCTGGAAAACGAACACGCCTGCTTTATCGGTACTGGGGAGGAGGCAGGCCGAATTGCCGCTGCCATCCACTCTCCGCATCTGAAAATCGTCTGGGATCCCGGCAATGCCTACTTCGCCGGAGAGACGCCCTATCCCAACGGTTACGAAGCCATCAAGCACTGGCTCGGTCATGTCCACGTCAAAGACGGACGTATGGTGGAGACCGCTGACGCGGGGCCGAAGGCGCAGTGGTGCGTCATCGGGGAGGGCGAGATTGACTATTCCGGTCAGTTTGCCGCCCTGAAACGCGACGGTTACACTGGCTGGATTTCGCTCGAAACACACTACAAGCCGGAGACGGGCAGCGGCCCCGATAGCAAAGGGACTGCCGAAGAGGGTTCGCGTCCCTGCCTAGCCGCGCTGCGCTCCCTGCTCACGTTCTAAAACCCGGAATTTACGTGTTCCAACATTTCAAACACCTTCCGATAAGGATGTCTTTTCATGTCTGATCCAATCGGCAACCTGGTATCCATTACCTGGTGGCGCAATCTCTTTCAAAAAACAGGGCGTGGCTTCGGCTGGGGCTGTGCGGTTATCTTCGGCCTGCCTCTGGTCATCGGCTTCGGCTGGAATCAGTTCTCCGGTCGAAACGCTCAAAATACCGGCGCGGCAGTGCGAGACGCCCTGTTGATGAAGGTCAACGGCGAACCGGTGACGATGGGCGACTTCTACGCGATTTCTCAGCGGGCACAGATGGGAACTCCGGGCGAGTCGTTTGCACGTACCTCCGGCAGTATCATCTATAATCTGGTGCAGCAAACGGTCTTGACACAGGACGCCAAAAAAGCGGGAGTCAAAGCCAGTGATGCCGATATTGATAAGGCCCTACAGGACTTCAAGCTTCAAAAGGTTGGCCCCAAAGCGACCGACGCCGATCTGGAGAACTACCTCTTCGAGGCTCAGCATCTCAGTGTCGCGGAGTTCCGAGAGCAGATCGCGAAAAGCTATATCGGCAAAGCCTTACTGGATGATACCAAGAAGAAGACAGTCGTCACGGAAGAAGAGGCCCGGAATCAGAGTGCGGAAGTTCGCCTGACTACCGTCCTCATTGCCATCGCTTCGCCGACGCGCCCGGACCCGAAAGCCTTCCCGGATGCCGACGCGAAAAAGAAGACGGAAGACCTTCTGGACCAGGTCAAAGCCGGAAAGCTTGATATTACAGCGGCTGCAAAGGCCAGTTCGTCTGACTTCAATGCACGGCAGGGTGGCGATACGAATTTCCTCCCGGAGTATAAATCTCAGTTTCAGAGCATGGGGTTGCCCGCCAGCATGGCGGACAAAATGGGCAATATCGGCTACGGCAAAGAGTTCGATGAAGCGGTCCACAAAGCGAAACCGGGCGACTATATCGGCGTCTTCAAGTCGTCCGGTTTCCAGCCAGGCTATCTGTTCGCAAAACTCGTTGACCGCAGGAACAACCTTCCGAAAGACTTCGCCCCCCAGAAAGCCGTAGATGCGCTTAAGGCCGAGCGTGCTCAGCAGGCACTTATCAAGCGTATCGAAGACGAGACGAAAGCCGCGAATGTGGCGTTCGACCCGGAGCGAATCGAACAGAAGACGTATTACGACTACTTCCTCTTCGCCAAGGCGGAACAGGATCGGGCAATGGCGGCAGGCGACCCCACTGCCGCCACTACCTCAGAAGATGCGCTGAATAAACAGAAAGACGCGGTCTTTGCGGAAGTTGAAGCGCTCTATAAGAAAGACTCGAACAATACCACCGCCGCTATCCTGATTCTGGACTCCCTCAAAGTCAAGATGATGGATCCCAAAACTCCGCCTGCGGAGCAGGCAAAGGCACGGGAAAGACTGCTGCCCCTCTACCAGACGATCATAAAAACTTCCGAAGGCGACCAGTACGCCTATCGCTTCGGGCTGGCGGAAACATTACGGGACAAAAAGCAGTTTGCCGAAGCCTATAAGAACTATCACATGGTCTCTCGCCTGCTCAACTCCGATACACCGACGGACATGAAGTCTATGCAGGACGCCAAAAGTGTCCGCGAACGGCTCGTGCTTGGCCTCAAGAGCGTCGCGTCGCCGGAAGCGCCTACTGCGGAGGCGGAGGCAGTGCAGGAGCAGGCCAAAATTCAGGAACTCGACAACAATATCCTGATGGCGAAGATCAAAGAGGCGGAGGACAAGAAACGGCAAGACGAAGAGCGCAAGAAACAGCTTGAGCAGATGAAGTCGCAGGCGCATCCCCCTGCCGGAGGAATCACCCCCGGTCCGACAACGCCCGAGGGGTTCGGCAAGTCGCTCGATCTCGGTCCTGGCAGCAAGAAATCAATCACGCTTCCTGCGGGCAAAGCGACGGAAGGAACACCTGCGGGTTCGAAGTCGCCCGCCGGCGCTCCTGCGCCCGGCGGCAATGCCCCTGCCGTGCCTTCCGGCAAGACCCCCCCGCCTGTCAGCGGGCCGGGCCGCTAAACTGCGTATCGCGCACAAATCCTCGCCGCCTGTCTCCTCCGAAGAGGAGACAGGCGGTTCTGTCTTGTCTCCCTCCCAACACACACTCTCCGGTACCCTGTTCATCGTTTCCATCCCTATCGGGAACCCGGAAGACATCACGCTTCGCGCCCTGCGTACATTTCGGGAGGCAGACCTGCTTGTAGCGGAAGACAAACGCACCGCATACAGCCTGCTGCAAGCGCACCGGATTCAGACAGAGATTGTCTCCGTCCGTCCGCGTTATGGTGTCCCGGCGCTTCGCAGAATGCTCGAAACGCTGAAATCGGGGGGGAAGGTCGCTCTCATAGCCGATGCGGGAACTCCCTGCCTCGCAGACCCCGGTCATCTGTGCGTGAAAGCGGCGCTGGAGGAGGGCTATATGGTGACGGCTGTCCCCGGCCCTTCGGCGCTCTTGGCCGCGCTGGTGCTCACGGGCCGGGCAGCAGCGCCTTTCTATTTTGGCGGGTTTCCACCCCGTTCTCGCAGGGCGCGTGCATCCTTCTTCGAGACGATTGCCCTAAGCGCTCAGACCATCGTTCTCTACGAATCGCCACTGCGCCTCTCCGCGACCCTCTCCGACCTCCATCGGCAGTTCGGCAATGAGAAAGAAATATTTGTCGCTTACAACCTGACTCATACGACGGAACGGATATTTCGGGGTACACTAGAAGAGGCTGCAGGGGAGTTTGGCCTCACCGCACCACCCGGGCATTATACTTTAGTGATATAGATTTCTACACCTTACCGCGCTGTTTCAAAAAATCTCCTCCTTGAATTGCCTCGCATCTAAAAAAAATGACGTGTCTCTCTTCTCCTTCACGCAGTTGGCACAATTTGTGCAAGTTAGTATTATGTCTGATTCTCTCAAGGACGCAGTTTTCGTTTCGACACTTGACTGTCGGATGTAGAGCAGCGACCGTTTTCTGTCCCTGAGACTGACCGCTTTCTTCGCAGCGCCTCTCTTCTGAACGAGGTCTGCAGAAATGTGGGAACTATTTCGGCTGATGTCCGCTCTCTCCGTGCAGAGCGCCTGTGAGTACAACACAGGCGGGTGCGTCAGTAGTCTCTAGCGAGGAGATCATGTAGTGATGGATACTCTCCGTGAACGCAATACTCATTTACTCAGAACGGGCCCGGATCGTGAAGCCGTGGTCTCGAGTATAGATACCCCGTATACCGCAGTAAAGGCTCCCTATTCCGCCATGAGTCCCACTCAGGAGGTCACTCCTGTAAATCCACCTCTATCGGTTCATGCTTCTACGGATGATCTATCCCGTTTTTCGGCAGGCTATCAAGACCCTCTGTTCCCACAGCGAAGTATTTCTTATGGGGCCACAAAGCGTTTTTTTGATCTGTGTTTCGCGCTGACTCTTCTAACCGTTCTCTCCCCGGTGATGCTGGTCGTTGCGGTCATTATCAAGTTGACTGACCGAGGGCCTATCCTTTTCAAGCAGGTTCGTGTAGGTAAGGGCGGACGATTTTTCCACTGCTACAAATTTCGCTCGATGTGCGTGGACGCGGAGGCGAAGAAGCAGGAGCTAATGCACCTCAACGAGGCGAGCGGCCCAGTTTTCAAGATCAAACGTGATCCCCGTGTTACTCGCATTGGAGCATTCATTCGCAAACTGAGTATTGACGAACTGCCGCAGTTTTTCAACGTCGTCAAAGGCGAGATGTCTGTCGTGGGGCCGCGCCCCCCGATACCCTGCGAGGTGGACCAGTACAGTGATCACGAACGCAAACGCCTGGCGGTTCATCCCGGTATCACCTGCCTCTGGCAGATCGGCGGACGCAGTAACGTCACGTTCGAGAAATGGGTCGAACTCGACCTCGAATACATTGAGACGATGTGTTTCTCCAAAGATGTCATGATCGTTCTCAAAACAATTCCCGCTGTTCTGAAGGGGTCGGGAGCGCACTAACTCCCCCCTCACAGCACCAGGAGGAACGACGGCCTGCATGGCTCTGGCTATGCAGGCCGTTTTGCACGATTCAGGGCCGGTACCGGGAACGTCTCGCACCTCCTGCATCCGTACAGAGAACAACAAGAGTCTCGATGAGGAGAAGCAAGCCGCCCCCAACCCCCAATTGTGGGGAGCAGGCATTTTGCTACGATAGGACACCCGCAGGGCATGTAAGGCAGAGGAGAAATTCATGAAGGGTATTGTGCTGGCGGGAGGAAGCGGTTCCCGGCTCTATCCCATTACACAGGGCGTCTCCAAGCAGCTTCTTCCTGTCTACGATAAGCCGATGATCTACTACCCGCTCTCGGTCTTGATGCTGGCGGGGCTGCGAGAAATCCTGCTCATCACGACCCCGGAGGAGCAGTCACTCTTCCTGCGGCTGCTGGGGGATGGCAGCCAGTTCGGCATCTCTATCGAATACGCCGTGCAGCCGCAGCCGGAGGGTTTGGCGCAGGCGTTTCTCATTGGCAAATCCTTTTTAGGGGCGGATGCCGCCTGTCTCATTCTGGGTGACAACATCTTCTATGGACACGGGTTTCCTGACCAGCTTCGTCTTGCGGCGCAGTTGGAACGTGGTGCGACGATTTTCGGCTACCGGGTGAAAGACCCGCAGCGTTATGGCATCATGGAGTTTGATGGAGCAGGAAAAGTAATCTCCATCGAAGAAAAACCAGAGCGTCCGAGATCGCCGTATGCCGTAGTGGGTCTCTACTTCTACGATAATCGCGTCACCGATTTTGCCGCCCGGATTCGGCCCTCAAAACGCGGGGAGCTGGAGATCACCGACCTGAATAATCTATACCTCGCAGACGGCTCACTTCGCGCCGAACGCCTGAGTCGGGGGATGGCCTGGCTCGATACCGGGACGCTCGATTCGCTGCTGGAGGCCGGGAACTACATCGCGGCTATCGAGAGGCGGCAGGGGCTGAAGGTGGCCTGTCTGGAAGAGATCGCGTACGAGTGCGGCTTCATTGGCGAGGAGCAGGTGCTGGCGATAGCGCACCGATACGCCAAAACGGATTACGGTCAGTATCTTCTGAGAATGGTCACCGAAGGGCGCGAAGATTCACGGTTAGGAAAGGAATGATGGCAGAAGGCAGATTTGGAGTTCGTAAGATGAAACGCGCCGATCTAGATACGGCCTGGGAGTTTTGTATTGAGGAGGGCTGGAATCCGGGCAAGTACGATCAGGACGCTTTTTTTGGCGCGGATCCCAACGGATTCTTTCTGGCCGAACTTGATGGCGTTCCTATCGGTTCCGTCAGCGGGGTCGCGTATGACGACCGTATCGGCTTCATCGGCATCTACATCGTCCGTCCGCAGTATCGGGGGCGTGGCTATGGTCTCAAGCTCTTTCAGGCCGCGATAGACTATCTGGGTGACCGCATCATCGGCTTGGATGGCGTGATCGCACAGCAGGAGAACTACCGCCGCGCCGGATTTGAACCGGCTTATCGCAATATCCGCTACGTCGGGAGACTGGATGCGCTGGAGTCCCCTGCGGTCGTGCCTCTGCGCGAACTGCCCATCGCCGAACTGGAGCGCTTCGACCGGGAGATGTTCTTCGCCCCGCGCCCCCGGTTTCTGCGGGAATGGATCACGCTGCCCGACAGTTGTGCGCTGGGGATGCTGAACGGTGACAGGCTGACGGGTTATGGCGTACTGCGTCCGCGTCAGGAGGGCTACCAGATCGGCCCGCTCTACGCTGAAACCCCGGAGATAGCCGACTGCCTGTTTCGCTCCCTGGCCGCGCAGCGACCGGGCCGCACCCTCTTTCTGGACGCGCTGGAGTGCAATCCGGCCAGCGTAACAATGGCGAAGGCGGCAGGACTGGAACCGATGTTCGAGACCGCCCGAATGTATGCGCACGGTGTCCCACAGATGCCGCTGCACTGCCACTACAGCGTCAGCACATTCGAACTGGGCTGAAGGCTGCACATCTCCACCCCGTCCTTGACAACGCCGTTTGCTGTGGCGCGAAAAAGGAGTTTATGACCGAACCGCTCCCCGACAATCCCATACAAGGCGTTCTGGTACGCTCCCTCCACCGCTACGACGATTCACGCGGCTGGCTGACGGAACTGTTCCGGGACGACGAACTGCCGGATAACTATCGCCCTGCGATGGGCTACATCTCCATGACCCGCCCCGGAATCGCCCGTGGGCCGCATGAGCATCGGGATCAGACGGACGGTTTTGCGTTTCTTTCAGGCAGTTTTGAAATCACGCTCTGGGAGAACCGCCCCGGACGGGAGCGTATTCGATGGTCGTTTGCGGCGGGTGAGGCGAATCCGATTTTTCTCATCGTGCCGCCGGGCGTCGTTCATGCCTACCGCAATAACGGCGAGACGGACGCGCTGGTATTCAACTTTCCCGACCAACTCTATGCGGGGCGCGGACGGCGCGAATCGGTGGACGAGATTCGGCATGAAGATCAGGACTCGGAGTTCCAACTATGAGCGAGACGCTGCTGGTCACCGGGGGCGCGGGGTTCATCGGGAGCAGTTACTGCCGCTATACCCTGGCGAAATATCCCCATGTTCGCGTCGTGGTTCTGGACGCCCTCACCTACGCGGGCAACCTCTCGACCCTCGCCGACATCGAAGCCAACCCGGACTTCGCGCCGCGTTTCCGCTTCTACCCCGGCAAGATTCAGGACGAGACGGTCGTCAATGGCATTATCGAGGCGGAAGGCATTACCCACATCGTCAACTTCGCCGCCGAATCCCACAACGACCGCTCCATCCTCGACCCCGGCAGTTTTATTCAGACCGATGTCTATGGCGTCTACGTGCTGCTGGATGCGGCCCGAAAGCACGGCATCGAACGCATTCTGCACGTCTCCACCGATGAGGTCTACGGGACGATTGACACCGGGCAGTTCACGGAACAGAGTCCCATCGAGCCGAACACTCCCTACTCTGCGAGCAAGGCGGGCGGGGAGCTGCAATGCCGGGCGCACTGGCACACCTATCAGACGCCCGTCGTCGTGACCCGGTGTTCCAATAATTTTGGCCCCTTCCAGTACCCGGAAAAGCTGCTGCCGTTCTTCGTCTCCCGGCTCATAGATCACCGCCCTGTGCCGCTCTACGGTTCGGGACAGCAGGTACGCGACTGGATCTATGTCCTCGACCACTGCTCCGGGATTGACTACACCCTGCGGTATGGTACACTGGGGGAGGCGTACAATATCGGTTCCGACGGCGAGCAGACTAACCTGGCGATCACGCACCGGCTGCTGCGCCTGCTGGACAGACCGGAGACGCTGATCCGTCATATCGGAGACCCGCGTGGGGGCGCACACGACCGCCGCTACAGCGTGGATGCCTCGAAACTGCGGGCGATAGGCTGGCAGCCGCAGCACTCATTTGAAGAGGCGCTGGAAACGACGGTGCGTTGGTACGTCGAGCATCAGGACTGGTGGCGGCCTATCGTGGCGCGACCGGACTATCAGACGTTCATCCAGCGTTACTACGGGCCTTATCTCGGCGCGGAACTCTAGAAAGCGAGGCAGTACCACATGGGGGAATTTGTCGCCTCGTGGGAGGAACTAGCGCGGAAGCTGAATCTTCGACGCGAATGGGAAGAGACGATTGTTTCGACGAACGGGGTCTTTGATGTGCTGCACGTCGGGCATCTGCGCTATCTCCAGGCGGCGCGTGCGCTCGGCGACCTTCTTGTCGTCGGCGTCAACTCCGACGCCTGTACGCGCCATTTGAAAGGCCCGGCCAGGCCCTTCGTGCCGGAGCGGGAACGGGCAGAGATGCTGGCGGGACTGGCGTGTGTGGACTACGTGACGCTTTTCGATGAGCCGACCCCGGAGCAGCTTCTGGAGGTTGTGCGTCCTGCCCTGCACGTGAAAGGCGGCGACTACCATGTCGAGCAGATGCCGGAGACTGCCGTCGTCCGCAGGCACGGGGGCGAGGTCGTCACCGTCGCCTTCGTGCCGGAACACTCCACCACCGGGCTGGTCGAGCGCATCGCCACCACCCTGCGTGACGCAGCCTGACGATGTCCATTCCTCCTTCTGCCTCTGATCATCCCACCGGCGACGCCCTTCCCCCTCCCGGCTGGCCTGCGAAACGCGGAAATGTGCTCTCCGCGCTGGTACGGGCGATCCGTCCGAAGCAGGCTCCCAAGAACCTGTTCGTCTATACAGCCCTGGTCTTCGCGGGGCAGCTTTTCCAGTCCGCGCAGTTCCTGCGGGCGACTCTGGCCTTTCTGCTTTTCACGGCGGTTGCGGGGAGCGTCTACCTGCTGAACGACCTGCTGGACGTGGAACAGGATCGTCTTCATCCGAGGAAGCGGCTGCGCCCGATAGCCTCGGGGGAACTGCCGGTTCCGCTGGCCTGGGTCGCGTTCGTTGTGCTGGGGTTGTGCGGATGCGCGGCGGGTTTCGCGCTCTCGCCGCTCTTTGGGCTTACGCTCGTCGCCTACCTTGTCCTCCAGATCGCCTACTGTTTCAAATTGAAGCACGTCGTGCTGCTGGATGTGTTCACGGTCGCCATCGGGTTTGTGCTGCGGACGGCTTCGGGCGGATTCGCGATTCACGTCCATATCTCCCACTGGCTGCTGCTTTTCTCGCTGCAGCTCGCGCTTTTTCTGGGTTTTGGCAAACGCAGGCAGGAACTTGTGCTTCAGGGAGAGAATGCCGGGAAAACACGCGCTATCCTGAGCGAGTACAGCCTGCCGTTCCTGGACCAAATGATTATGGTCGTTACCTCCATGACGATTGTCTGCTACTCGGTCTACAGCGTGGAGTCGCCGACCGCGCAGACGCATCCGCGCCTCTGGATCACGGTGCCGTTCCTCATCTATGGGGTCTGCCGCTATCTCTATCTGGTCTATCAGAAGGGCTGGGGCGGTGCGCCGGACGAGGTGCTGCTGAAAGACCGGGAGTTACAGATCGCGATTCTGCTCTGGTTCGTGACGGTGCTGCTGCTCTTCAAATTCGATAGTGTGGGGAATTCGCTGCTGGAGATGGGAGGAACACGATGAAGGTTCTGGTCACGGGGGCCAATGGGATGCTGGGCATAGACCTGTGCGCTGAACTGGAGGCGGCAGGGCATACGGTCGTTCGGGCGGACGCGAATCTGCGGGAGGGGCTGGTCGTTCCGGCCTGGGTGCGGATAGACGTGACCAACACGAAAGAGGTCGAGGAGTGCGTCCTGTATCATCAGCCGGACGCGGTCATCCATGCGGCGGCGTATACGGACGTGGACGGCTGCGAGCGTGACCCCGATCTGGCCTACCGCGTCAACGCCCTCGGCACCTGGAATATCGCCGCCGTCTGCGGCGCCCACCATATCACCCTCTTCTACATCAGCACGGATTTCGTCTTCGATGGCGAGAAGAAGGAGCCGTACACCGAGTTCGATACGCCCCACCCACTCAGCCACTACGGGGCCTCGAAACTGGCCGGGGAGCGGTTCGTCGCCTCACTCTGCACACGCCATTTCATCGTGCGCTCGTCGTGGATGTTCGGAATGCACGGCAAGAACTTCCCGGAGACCATCTTGAAAAAAGCCGCCACGCAGCACGAACTCGGAGTGGTGTGCGATCAGTTCGGCAGCCCCACCTATGCCCCCGACCTCGCAAAAGCCCTGATCTCCCTCCTCGAATCGCCGCTCTACGGAACCTACCACATCACCAATGCCGGACACTGCTGCTGGTATGAGTTCGCGCAGAAGGCTGTCGAACTGGCCGGGCTGAAAAACGTGATCGTCAAACCGATGCCCGCCGAACTCTGGCCCTCCCCCACCAAACGCCCTGCCTACTCCGTCCTGCGCCACTATGCCCTCGAACTCCAGGGCCGCGACAACCTGCCCCCCTGGACGCAAGCCCTCTCCCACTTCATCGAACAGAGGCGAAAATAGGCCAACTACAGTTCTGTCGTCAGCTCTTGCTGCTGTCCTTGTGCAAGACCTCGGTGGGACGGTTGGCGTTGTCGAAGGTCGTGGTGACCGTGCTGCCATTCCCGCTCGTCTGTCCGGTCTGGCGGTTCGCCGCATCATACGAGAAACTCGTCGTCTCGCTGCTCGGATTGACGACCTGGGTCAGAAGGAAAGCAGGAAGTCGGGCTATCGGAGTGGAAACAGGGTTCAAATCGTTCCAAGGGAGGACAGGGTATGACAGGTTTTCGGAAGACGATGGTTCCCGCGCTCGCGCTGCTGAGTCTGGGGATAGGTGCGGGAGCGCAGCAGGCGGATGCACCGTACCACGGGCGTAAGGCGTGGACGGTGCAGAACGAGAAGGTGAAGGTGGTAGTGGTGCCGGGCGGCGGGCATATCGCCAGCATCACCCTGCGTTCCGGGACGGGCGCGAACTTGAATCCGCTGTGGCTACCACCCTGGCCGAGTGTGGAGCCGGGCGGATGGACGAACGGCAAGTATGGAGATAAGCCGGGAGCGCAGCTACTCTGTTCGATTATGGGGCATAATCTGTGCCTGGACTTTTTCGGAGGGCCATCGCCTGCGGAGACAAAGGCGGGCATACCCGTGCATGGCGAGGCCCCATGTATCAACTGGACAGCGGTGCAGCGCACGGCGACGAAACTGGTCTACACCACGACCCTGCCCAGGGCACAGATGAAGGTGACGCGGACGATTTCGCTGACGCCGAGCTCCTCAGCCCTGTGGATCAAAGAGACCGCAGAGAACCTGACGGATTTCGACCGCCCGATAGGCTGGAACCAGCACGTGACGTTTGGCCCGCCGTTTCTGGAGAAGGGCGCGTCCTTTTATGACATGAACGGCACCTGGAGCATGGTGGATCCGAAGGAGTTCAGCAAGGGACAGCGGCTGAAGCAGGGCGCGGAGTTCGACTGGCCCAACGCGCCTGCCGCGAACGGCTCAGACACGACCGACCTGCGAGAGTGGCCGATGGGGAATAAGTCGAGCGACTTTACCACGACCCTCATTGACCCGTCCACGAAGTACGGCTGGTTTACGGCGGTGAATACGAAGAAGCATCTGGTGGTCGGCTATATCTGGCCGCGTGCCGACTGGCCCTGGGCAGCGAACTGGGAAGAGAATAAGTTCCGCACCGGCGCTCCATGGAACGGCAACGGGGTGACTCGGGGCATCGAGTTCGGGACGACGCCGTTCGCCTATTCGCGTAAAGACACGGTGGCAATGGGCAAACTGCACGATACCCCGACCTACCGCTGGATATCCGCGCACAACGCGCAGACAGTCTCTTACGGCGCATTCGTAGCGCCCCTGCCCGAAGGCGCGACGGGCGTCAAAAGCGTGGAACTGACCGCAAACAGCGTCAAGATCAGTTACAACGGCGTCGAGAAAACTACGACGCTGGCCTTGAAACATTAGTCGTCGGAACTCCGCAATGTATGGCCCCGCTCAGATGAGCGGGGCCATTTTAGTGCCCCAAGAGGCTTCGTGTCGTCGCCTCAGCCTCGCACGACGCGGCGTTCAGGAACATGGGCCGCTCCGGTCAGGAGAGATTGGCATCACAGGAGGGTCAGCAATTCCCGGTAATCGTTGAACTGATAGTCCGGTGTGACGCCCTGATAGGTTTTTTCGACCGGTGATCCCGCGAACAGCATCGTCTTCATGCCTGCCTGATGAGCGCCGTAGATATCCCGATACATATCGTTGCCAATGAAAAGGGTCTGTTCGGCGGAGACGCCCAAGGCATCTGTGACCTTCTGGAAAAGCCGCACGTCTGGCTTGCGGTACCCGTAGTCACCCGAGACGATGATAGGATTAAAATAGTCGAGCAGTCCCACTTTGTGCAGTTCTCCCCGCGCATAGGCGCTCTGCGCGTCGGTGACGATAGCCATCGGATAGCGCTGGCGCAGGCTGTTCAGGGTCTCTAAAACGTCCGGGTAGAGAATGAGACGTTTACGGGAGATGCTGCGGTACATCTCTGCCAGGAAGAGCGGCATCTGCTGGAGCTTTATGTCAGGAAGAGTTCGCGTGTATGCCGCCCCATGCTCGACAAGAATCGTTCGCCATATCTCCACCGCGTCGTATTCCGGGTATCGTTCGGGGTTGGCGGCCTGCTGCTCCTTCATCAGATGGAAATAGAGGTCGCGAAGCTGGCTGCGCGGAAGATCAATGCCCTGCAAGGCCAGATAGTGCCTGAGAGAGCGGTAAATCTCTTCCATACTCTCGTCGGTGAGAATGTCAATGAGAGTCCCGTTGACATCGAAGGCCAGGGCTTGAATATCTCTTAATCGGTTCAAAAGGACCTCAGATGTTCCCGCGCCTGTTCCAGCAGGGCGAAACGATGGGCTGACGACACCCAGTCATTACGGGCGATACGCAGCAGCGTCAGGGCCATATAGTAGGGCAGCCGCGCTGACAGCGAGCGGAAAGCGCGGTCCCGGTCGGGAAAGTGACAGGCATACTCCCAGAGGAAGTGACCTATGAACGGCTCGGCACGGCCCCGGTGACCATCCACCGCCATGAACGCACTCTGGAGTTCGCCTGCGACTCTGCCAACATCGAAGACCCGGTCGCCGCGCTTCATTCTCTCCAGGTCTATCGCGGCTACGTCCAACCCACTGCCGAACAGAAAGTTGGCGGGTGTGGCGTCGCCATGCAGCCAGACCTGTTGATCCTGCCACATCTCCGGCTTTTCACGCCAGCGGTCTCTCAGCCAACGGAACTCTTGAGCGCCGTCACTCTCCATCGCCTGACGCCATTGAAGCTGACTGACGAGGTGATCCAGGTAGCGGCAGTCCGGCTCGAAATTCACACCCGCGCCGTTGGCGGTCCGGTTGTGCAGGGTCGCGAGAAAATAGCCGAGCGCTTTCAGTCGCCAGAAAAGGTGGGCGTCCTGCCCCTCGTTCAACGCGGCTTTGATCGCATGGCTGAACGACTCGCCTGCATAGTACTCCAGAACAAGCGCACAGTTCAAGTCGTGATTCACCCCGAGTGGACGGATGACGTGATGCGGACAGCCGACCAGACCATAGCCGCGCAGTGTCTCCAGATTCCAGGCTTCTCGTGCGGCACGACCTGCCCCACGTTCTCGATCCCACCCGTAGGTGTGTCCGAAAAATTTGCAGATCAGGCGCGTTCGAGTGTGCGCCTCTTCGTAGAGGTAGACTTCGTTACTTGCGCGGGGCCGAAACACCCGAAACTCCGGGTCGGATTCGCAGACGCCGAGGCGTCCTAGGATATCGTGTCTCAGGAAGGGATAGAGCGGGTCCTTGCGTGACAGATGTCCAATATAATCTCCATTCATAATCACCCATTTCTCTGTGTGGCGCACTCGAAGCGATTATCGAGGCGCAAAATGCTCTATGTGGCATTTTTCGCAGTATATCACCCCTACGCAACAAGCGAGAAAAAGTTGCGTGATGACTTCGCGTTCCTCGTCCTTATCCCTCCTCTCGCTCACTTCCCGCATTTTGCAGATATGGGCCAACACAAAGGCCGCCTGGTACTATAGTACCAGGCGGCCTTTCGGGAGTGATCATTTCCTCTGGAGTCATGGGCTGACGGACAGCCGTGTACTCTACTTGAGAGGCTTGATCTTGATGTAGCGGTAAATGGTTTTGGAGCCGGGATCATGGCCCTGGATGGCGATGGTGCCGCTGCTGAGGACACGGCCGGGCATTCCTTCGGGGCCTTTCCAGTCGTCGGGCTGCGTCCACTCGGTGGTGGTCTTGCCGTTGATTTTCAGCGTGACTTTCTTGTCTTTGACGATGATATCGTAGGTAAACCACTCGTTGTCTTTGACGGGCGACTGGTTCAGCACGTCCTTGACATTGTAGAGGCCACCGGTCTTCTTGATATCGCCGTGCGTCTCGTTGACCTGACACTCGAAGCCCTTGTCCGGCCAGCCACCTTCCTGAAACGCGGTGTGGAAGTAGATGCCGCTGTTCGCGTGCGGGAAGGTCATCAGTTCGGCTTTCAGCTCGAAGTTCTTAAACTCATGGTTGTGGACTGGCCCCAGATAGTAGAGGTGGGCGCGGGGGCCATTGACGACAAGATTGCCGCCTTCGACCGTGAAGGTCTCCGGGTTTTCGGAAGGCTTCCAGTCGTTGATGTCCTTGCCGTTGAAGAGTTGATAGAAACCCTTTTTGTCCGGCTTGGGGGCCATTTTGGTATCGTCCGCTCGCAGCCCGGTGCCAGCCAGAACGGCCATCAGGCCCAGAAATAGAAATTTGAGACGCATCTGCGCTCCTCCTTTGATGTGCGATAGACTCTGCCTATCGCCATAATGTATGCGGAATGGCGGACATCTCCCGGCGCTATGTATCCGGCGAGAGGTTCGCGTTCATCCTGTTCTTCGCGCCAGGTTCCCTCGCAGACGAATCCAGCCCGGTTCCGGCTGATACCCTAATTTGCGGTTGATAGCCAGCATAGGGGCGTTGCGGAAATCGTTGTTGGTCCGAATGGTGACCGCCCCTGCCCGGTGAGCATAGTCAATCGCGAGCCGTTTGAGCGCCTGAGCAATCTCCTGCCCTCGATAGGCAGTCAGGACACCTGTCATCATATTGTACATCACACGGGGCGCAATTTCGCCGACAGCCGCCATACCGCGTTCACTGAATGCAGTACGAACTCGCCGCTACTATCGCCGTCATCCGCATTCACAAACCGAATGTTCCGCGTCGCATTGCCGCATCCTCCAGAGAGTTTCCCTCTCCCGCCTTACAAACGCCTGTAAAACCCCCGGCACTCCCACCAGAAACCCCTGGCCCTCCGCCCCATCCAAAAGACGCTGCGGCAAAGCCGTGCAGCGAGGGGTGTCAACCCTTTACTTCTCCTACCGGCCAGCCCACACCGTTACGCCTTGGCAAACCCGTGCCTGCGAAGCAGCCATTTGCTTTTTCCAGCGCAGGAGTTCACTCCGGCGAGGAGTATGGGACGCTAAACTAACCCGAAACCTCTGGCTTTTCCGTCTGCAAGACGTTTGCACTTTAATGACGGGGGTTTTCAACCCATAGGCGCTAACTTACGCACTTTGAACGCTATGCCCGGCCTGGAGGACCTCATCCCCCAACCCCCTTCTCCCGGGCAGTCGCAGGCTCCCT
>JBBRLP010000039.1:0-39799 GCA_038231295.1 Chthonomonadales bacterium | reverse complement strand
TGCCTTCTATGTTGGGACTTGGGAAGAAGGGAGCCATCAGTTCCCATTGTTTGTCTGTTAAGTCGGTTGCGTAAGTTTTGCGTTCCATGACCAAGAGTTTACCCGACCCTTTTGAAACGAGAGACTTTTTCTAGACGCTCTAAGGGCGGCGACCTGCAAACGATACGAGGACTTCGGGCACATTGATCTCGGGCGGTGGCGGTGCACCGATTCGTTCAAGGGTTCTTTGAATCTGAACCGGGTGGCATAGGTGCTGTTACTATAGGGAACGCCATCGGCAAAAACAAAAAGGTGGCATGCATGTGGCGTCTCCTTTCGGCGCTTTCGGCTTATCGCAACACATGAACTCCGGGCGGCGCTTCCACCGTCGTCTTAAGGCTACCGTCGGCCTTCTTCTCATGACGTACCTTCAGCACCCCCTGCGGCAAAGGATAGCTGCCTTCAGCCCACTGCAGGTCGCCGAGATGCGGCGCGATCCGCACGGTCTTGCAACCCGGCTCCACGATCTGAATACCCAGCACATGCTCGCTGAGCCAGGGGGTCGGGCCGGACGCCCAGCCATGACACAGGCTGTGCCGAAAGCCGATGTAGCACCACGCGCCATAGTCGCCGTGGATATCTTTCTTGCCGGGGGGGACCAGTTCATCAATCCTGCCTGCGTTTTGCATCCAGTCCAGATCGAAGTCTTCCCAGAAGGTCGTCGCGCCCATATCGAGCATGCCGCCCCAGTACTGCCGGATGGTGTCGAGGCAGCCCTGATAGTCCCCGGCCTTCGCCCGCGCCTCCAGCACGTAGTAGCCGTAAAAAGTCGAGAGGCGTTTCGCGCCGTCCACGGCGAGAACCTCCCGGTTGAGCTTCCCAGGGTCGCCCAGCCCCGCCAGCGCCATCAGCGCGGCGGCCTGTTTGCTGTGATTGGGATCGGGGATATGCTTCTTTAGGCGAGCGACGGCATCCAGGCACAGTTTCCGCGTAGCGGAGTCTCCTAGCGCCTCGCACATCTCCGCGCCTGCCTGAAAGGTCAGAATTAACAGAGCGTGCAGTCCTGCGTGGATGGCGGGCTTGTTCTCACTGGAAGGCCAGTCCAAAAAGCGGACTTCCGGCAGGGTCTCTTCATTGTTCGCGCCGATATGCTTCGTCAGTTCCTGCATCAGGCCGGTCATGTAGGGTTGTTGCTGACGCAGGTAGGTGAGGTCTCCGCTCTGCCGATACCAACTGCGCTGAATCAAAGCCCACCAGAGTGAATAAGAGCTGATGCCGTTCATCCACTGCGGCAGAGGCGTCTCGGTGCGAATCAGGTCAAGGCTCTGTGGCACAATGTCCACCAGGCCGAACACCGTGCCGATGGTCATGGTTTCCGGGTGCATATCCCCTACCCAGACGAGACGATCCCGCTTGACACCGTCCCACAGATAGTCCTGCATATTGAGGTGAACGGTGTAGGCCCCGGTCTGCCAGATGCGGTTCAGGCGGTCGTCATTGCACCGAAAGGAACCCAGGTAGGGCAGGCCACGGTAGAGAAAAACGGCGCGAACCGAGTGCAGGGCGATCATCGCGCCCGGTTCCACCAGATCGATGCGGACGAAGCGAAACCCCGTATTGCCCACCTCGACCGTACCGAGCCAGGGAGCCTGACAAAACTGATCCCGCACGGCATGGTCGGTCTGCGCGTTCTTCTCTCCCAGTTCGCTCATGGCCTCGCTGACCGATTCCCCGAAGCGGACGCGCAGCCGAACGGTCTTGCCATGATTGCCCACAGCCTTCAAATCGGTGACCGCGATCTGGACGCCGCCCTGTAGTTCGCGACCGAAATCGAGCAGGATGCCAGGCGTCTTACCATTGTTACGCAGGACACAGGCTGCCGGATGGCTCAGCGTGACCTGTCCGCTGCCGGCGATAAGCAGTCTCTCAGGGGTCTCGACGCTCGCACCCTCAGCTTTCGACTGCCAGACCACGCGCGTCGGCGTGATGTACCGGCGGACGCGGGGGTCTACGGCGGTATGAGATTGCAGGTCGCTCGCCGGTGGCGGCAGGAGCGACTCTCCGGGAGCCGGTGTCTGCCCCTCGCTTGCATTTGTCATAAAAATCTCCAGGGCAAGAATAAGCAAAGCGAACAGTGGTATTTTTCGATTCCGCATGGCAATTCACCCTACTTAGCCAGGCTCTGCACGCAGTCCGCTCCACCGCGACAGAGGAGAAGGATCTGTGCCGCTTTTGGCAGCATTCTCATACACTATCCTTTCACATTCACCTGTGAGAGACCAAATCCCTGCCTGCAAACTTTGCAGGCAGGGATTTGGTATTAGAATGCATTCGCTATGGCTGCCCGGTTCCAGTGGCGAATAAACTGCTGCCATTCCCCTCCCAGCAGCAGACAACGCAGCCGAGCCACCGTCTGAGCCCCCGCCTCACCCCAGCGCATTCCCGCTCCCTTTAGCCGTTGGGTCACCACTTGTTTGCAACCACTCTCCGCCGCACCACTCCCCACCTGCAAACCCAACTCCAGATACCGAGGATAGTTCATGCGCGTGCGGTTGTTCTGGTAATAACCTAGCGTCTCCAACGCCTTCTCACGAGCCGCCGGACAAGCCTCCCCAATCGCTGCCAATCCTGAAAGCAAAGCCTCCGTCTCATACTTGCACAACTCACCATGACGCGCTGCCACCCATTCTTTACGCGCCAACTCGTCTCCGAAAGCCAGACGCCCTACCTCCCACAATCGCTCCGTCGCATGCCACAAATCCAATATCTGCATCGCCTCCGGAAAATGCAACTCCGTCTGCTTCCATATCCACTTCGCTCCCTCTCCCAACACCACCAACTGCCGAGCGCGTGCCGCGCCAGCTCCTTCGGCCAAGCCAGCCCACAACCAACCGAACGGCTCGGCTTCTCCCAACAGACTAACATAACGCGTCGAACCCATCGGCTTGCCTTCCGGCCCCATCCGCCGGGCTACGCCTACTTTCATCTCTCGCCACCCCCCTTTGATCGGGGTTTGAACTCCATCCGCCAACAGATACAGCACCTCCGGAGCCGCTTTCCCTCCCAAGAGGGCATTGGTCGCGGTTTCCCAACGCCCCTCCTGATAACTCTCCACCACCGCCTCCGCACGATCCACCAGCCGTTGGGCTTCCTTGGCGCGGACCGACACACCGGTCAATTCAAAGAACAGATCGACCCCTTTCTGGTAAGGCAGGAGAGCATCCATCCGAACGACCTCTTGCTGGACACGTCGGGTGAAAGGTCCTTCGCTCAATCCCAGGGAAACATCTGCCGGACAAGATCCTGCGTCACAGAGGCGACAATAGAAGTAACCGCGCGCTACGCGTAGGCGCCCTGCCATCGTGACGACATCGCGCTCACGTTCTCCGCGATGATGTGCCCAGCGTCCACAGGAGCAGACGATTTTCTTGGCGACCACTTCTTTCTCTTGCGCCTCGGCGGCAGCAGCCTGCGTCAACTCCCTGGCGACGCGTTGTCCGGCTTTATCGCGTAGGCGCAGGGCAACTTCCTCGATGTCATCAATGGTCTTAGGAGGATTGTCTGTGGCAAAGAGTTCGTCTACCAACTGATCCATCTGCGATTTGAGGCGACGGCGAAGGGCTTCTCGATCCATAAGGGCAGTTTCCTTTCAAAACGAAGCGTGTGAGGCACAATTCGTCTTGCCATCGCCGATGCCCTTCTAATACCACAAAATAGACTTACACCCTGCAGGGCCTGCAAATGCGGCGAACTCGCGAGACGCGAGACGCAGGATTTTCATCAAGAAGCATGGAAGCGCGGAAGATGACGTGCCTTGCATGGCGCGTCGGACCAATAGAGCCTTTCACCTGATCCACAAACGCTTTACCCAGGCTGGAACGCTACGAGAGGAGCGGCATGGGTAAGGCGTTTGCCAGTGGAGCGGAAGCGTCATTTCCGCCGGGATCGGACAGCCTCACGAAGCAATCTGCGGGAAGCGATCAGGCTATCCAGGATTAGATACCAGTCCCCTGATACCGAACGTAATCTGCGAACGAACTATGAGCCACCATTTAGGGCGAACATATTGGTAAGAGCAGCGCGTAAAAAGAGTTGGCGGAATCGGGTGAAGTGTGATACAATGAGGGTGGTGAAACGTTTGCGTTTCACGCTCCGTATAGAAGTGTGTACCTTGACAACAGAAAGGAGGGATGAACATGGACAGACCCGTTCGGGTGAGTCTGGATTTCCCTCGCAGCGGTCAGAGAGTGGATGTCTACGTGACGATTCCCGTCAAGTTGAGTCCGGAACTCACCGTTCGCGAAGGCAAGTCTCGTACCGAAGTTCCATCTTACTCTGCGACTTACAGCAGAACCACATCCCCGGAAACGTTCGCAACCGCCGCCTGATTCCCACTGAACTGTTCAGTGTCGAATGCCATTCTATTCTTTATATAACCTAAAGCGGCGCGACATCCCTTAAAGACCGCCCGGAAGCCATTTTCGCTTCCGGGCGGTCTTTTCACGTCAGAGCCTCGGGGCGGGAAGAGAGGCATATTGACAGGCCCTCCGTTCCCGCCTATAATGACATAACAAGCCGCATGCTGCGCTGACGCAGGGAAGGGCGCAAACGGATTTTCGAGGATGAAGGAGAGAGCTATGCCTTATCTGATAGGCGTTGACATAGGCACGAGCGGGACGAAGACGATTCTCATTGACGAGACCGGACTGGTACGGGCGCGGGCGACCATCGAGTACCCGCTCTACAGCCCGAAACCGCAGTGGAGCGAGCAGGAGCCTGCCGACTGGTGGATGGCGACCTGCGGCACAATCCAGAAGGTCTTGCAGCAGTCCGGAATTGACCCGGCGGAGATTCGGGGCGTCGGGCTGTCGGGGCAGATGCACGGCTCGGTGTTTATGGACGGCGACGGCAACGTTCTGCGCCGGGCGCTGCTCTGGAACGACCAGCGGACACAGGCGCAGTGCGACTGGATCACCGAGACGGTCGGGCGAGAGAGGGTCATCGAACTCATCTCGAACCCGGTGCTGACAGGATTCACGGCAGGCAAAATCGTCTGGCTGCGCGACAACGAACCGGAGACGTTTGCGCGGGTGCGGAAAGTGCTGCTGCCCAAAGACTACGTCCGGTTTATGCTGACGGGCGAGTATGCCACCGAAGTCTCAGACGCCTCCGGCACCGCCCTCTTCAACGTGCGGAAGCGCGAATGGGCCTGGGAGATGCTGGACGCCATCGGGCTGCCTCACGACTGGATGCCGCGCTGCTACGAGTCCCCGGAAGTCTCCGGGCGAATCTCCGAGGCGGCGGCGAAGGCGACCGGAATGCGCGTCGGAACGCCCGTTGTCGGCGGCGGTGGCGATCAGGCGGCAGGCGCAGTCGGGAACGGCATTGTCGAGACGGGCATCGTCTCCTCAACCGTCGGAACATCCGGCGTCGTCTTTGCTTTCAGCGACGAGCCGATTGTAGACCCGCAGCTTCGTCTGCACACTTTCTGCCATGCCGTCCCCGGCAAGTGGCATCTCATGGGCGTCATGCTCTCGGCGGGTGGCTCGCTCCAGTGGTACCGCGACGCTTACTGCCAGCCTGAAAAGGTCGTCGCCGCTGCCCTGAACCGTGACCCCTACGACCTGATCTGCACGGAGGCGGAGCAGGCTCCCGTCGGCAGCGAAGGGCTGATCTTCCTGCCCTATCTCACCGGAGAACGCGCCCCCTACGCGGACCCTAACGCACGCGGCGTCCTGTTCGGCATCACCCGCCGCACCGACCGCGCCGCCGTGGCCCGCGCCGTGCTGGAAGGCGTCTCCTACGGCCTGCGAGACTCCTTTGAGATCATGGAGGGCATGAATCTGCCTATCCGTCAGGTACGCGCCTCCGGCGGCGGCGCCCGCAGCAAAATTTGGCGGCAGATTCAGGCCGACATTTCGGGCTATACACACGTCACTATCAGTGTGGACGAAGGCCCTGCCCTCGGCGTGGCGCTGCTGGCAGGCGTCGGAACCGGCGTCTACACCTCAGTCGAGGAGGCTTGCCGCGCCACAATCCACGTCAAGCAGTCCACCGACACGTGCGTGATCAACCATGCCGCCTACGACCGTTTCCATAAAGTCTATCAGTCTCTTTACGCCCACCTGAAAGAGGACTTCGCCGCCGTCGCGCAAATCGTCTCCAGCGAACCTGCGTAAAGAGAAAAAAGGCCCCGTGCCTTCCTGAAAATTTGCTCGCTCGTTTTGGGAGGAATGAAATGACCATCCCGCTACTTGAACTTGAAGGTACTGCTGAGGAGATACAGCAACGCCTCACCGATTTTGCCGGACAGCGCCTCTCCGTCACTGTGCGCTCCGCAGAAAAGCCCTTCGTAACCCCTGTTCCGCCGAAAGTCCCCCAAAGGACTATCGAAGAGAAAATACTGGAACGTGCGAGACAAGCGCCTGATGAGGAGCGTACGAGAATCCCTGGAGACCTGACCGACAATCTGGATCGCTATGTCTATGGGTGCCCTGAAAAATGAAGTGTGTCTTCGCCGATACGCTCTACTGGGTCGCGCTCGAACTTATGCGATACCCCTGGCACACACCTGCTCTCGAAGCAAGGGAAAGGCTTGGAGAGGTCGTTCTCGTCACAAATGATGAAGTCCTGATCGAGTTTCTGACAGCGCTTGCGGGTTGGGGTGCCTACTACCGACAGCGGGCAGTGCAAACGGTTCAGGATATTTTGGAAGATGAAAAGGTGATCGTTGTGCATCAAACCCATGACACCTTCCTTGAAGGGCTTGATTTTTACCGGAGGCGCCTGGATAAGGGTTATAGTTTGACGGACTGTATCTCTATGAATGTTTGCCGCTCAAGGGCTATTGCAGAAGTTCTGACAAATGATCACCATTTTGCTCAAGAAGGCTTGACCGTGCTTATCTCGAACTGAGGATTGCCTGAGAGGGTAATTTCGATGACCGTGAACAAAGGGGAGAGTACTCTCTTGACGCACGAATTCTGCCGGGAAAGCAAGCGAAGCGCGGAGATGAACACAGGGAGGGAGCGCACGATGAGATACTTAGTCACCGGAGCCACGGGTTTCATCGGTCGGTGGATAGCGAGATTGCTGGTGGCAGAGGGACACGAAGTGGTGTCGCTGGCGCGGAACCCGGACAAGGCACGTCTGCTGGGCGAGATCGGCGTGGAGATGATGCGGGGCGACATCACGGACAAGGCGAGTATGCGCGAACCGATGCGCGGTGTGGACGGGGTTTACCATGTCGCCGCCTGGTACAAGCTGGGGATACACAAGAAGTCCGAAATCGAATTGGCGGAAAAGATCAACGTCGAGGGAACGCGCAACGTCATGGAACTGGTGCGGGAACTCAAAATACCGAAATGCGTCTATACCAGCAGCCTCGCCGTCTTCTCGGATACGAAGGGCCGCCTCGTTAATGAGACCTACCGGCATCGCGGCCCCTGGCTGAGCGTCTACGACAAGACCAAATGGCAGGCGCACTACGAGGTCGTCGAGAAGATGCAGGAGGAACGGGTTCCCATTGTTATCGTGCAGCCGGGCGTCGTGTATGGCGTGGGTGACCAGAGCGGAATCCACGATCTGCTGATCTCCTATCTGCGCCGCCGCCTGCCGATGGTTCCGAAAAAGACCGCCTTCTGCTGGGGCCATGTCGAAGATACGGCACGTGGGCATCTGCTGGCAATGGAAAAGGGCAAATGCGGGGAGAGTTACATTATCGCCGGGCCGCCCCATACGCTTATCCAGGCGCTGGACATCGCCGCGAAAATCACGGACATCAAGCCGCCGCGCCTGCATCCTGGCCCGAATCTGATGAAACTGATGTCGGGGGTGATGAGCGTCGCGGGTTATGTGGCAAAACTTCCGGAATCCTATACCGGGGAGGGACTGCGCGTCACCGCTGGAACCACCTATCTGGGCAATAACGAGAAGGCGAAGCGCGAACTCGGGTTTGCGCCGCGTTCGCTGGAGGAAGGACTGCGCGAGACGCTGGCCTTTGAGCAGGCCGAACTCAAACGCGACCTGACCCTATAAGACGGCTCAGCAGCCCACGCCCCATGAAGAGAGAACTATGTCGGATACGAAACAATGTCCCAACTGCGGGACTCCCAACGATGTCAGTCAGTCCCTGTGCAAAAACTGTATGACCCCGCTTACCGCCTATGCCGGGCAGTTGGTCGGGGAGTCCCATAAGGGCAGGCTTGCGAAGCAGGTGGCAGACCTGGAGACGCGCCCGCCCGCCGTTATCGGCATGACCGTGCTAAATGTGGTGTTTGCACTGTTCTGGCCGCTGCGAATCGTCCTTGCAAACTTCGCCGCCAAGCCGACCACCAATGCAGAAGGCACCAACTATGTCGCCTCCGCCTTCGGGAGCATCGGGCCGATTCTCTCCGCAATTCTGTTGATTCCGGCGGCAATCCTGCTCTGTATTCTCGCCTGGGCCACCTGGACACAGCGTCCCTGGGCCTGGATGACCAATCTGGGTGTCCTGGTCGTGTTCGCCCTGCTCAACCTGCGAGCCACACCTATGGCGCTGTTTGCCGTCGCCGCTATCGTTCTGGGAGTTCTCTGGATGATGCCGCGCACCAAAGGCTGGTACGGTCTGTCCTGAAACGACGGAAACGTAGGCGCCCTGAACCGGGAGCAAGGAGGGAACCTGTGGGGCGCAAGCCGCTGATCTTCGTTTTGGCGCTGCTCGCCTGTTATATCGGTGTGGCCCTGCTGTTGCGTCTGCCTCAGTGGAGCCGTCCGCTGACGGAAGAGCCTTCTGTTCACGCAGACACCGGAGATACGCCCCTGATGCAGGCCCTCACGCTGGAGCAGACCGTCACTGCCCGCCGCCTGCTGGAGACAGGGGCCGACGTAAAGGCGACGAACCATCTCCACAAAACAGCCCTGCATATCGCCGCTGCTGCCGGTAATCTGCCCCTCTTGCCTCTTCTTCTGGAACGCGGCGCGAATCTCAACGCAAGGGACGATGCCGGACGCACTCCTCTCTATACCGCTGTGCTGTGTCATCAGAACGCCGCCGCCGTCTGGCTGCTGGCCCACCACGCCGATCCGAACCTCGCCGACCGTCAAAAACAGACTCCGCTGCTTCTGGCGGCGGAAGCGGACGACACTGCCCTGCTCAAAAGCCTGCTGGAAAGCGGGGCCGCCATCAACGCGACCGATGCCCAGGGCAAGACCGCGCTCACCCTCGTGACGCTGGGGAGCAAAGGCGGTGTACGGACCTCCGCGCATCGTGCGCCCAACCACATCCACATGGACGCTCTACAGCTTCTGCTGAAATACCATGCCGATGTCAACCAGACCGACCAGACCGGGAACACCCCTCTGCTCTACGCCTCCGAATGCACTCCCCCGGAGGCGCTTCAGGCGCTGCTGGCACAGGGCGCCCATAGGTCCGCACGAACGCGAGGCGACAAGACTCCCTTCCTGCTTGCCGCTTACGAGGGTCTCACGCAAAATATGCGGAATTTGCAGGCCGCAGGGGCTATCGAGCGTGGGGAACTCTCGGAGGCGCTACTGAATGCAGCGGCTGGAGGGCATAGCGAGGCTGTCCGCTTTCTACTGGAGCAGGGCGCGGATGGTTCCTATCGCAGCCGCGAAGACATGACGGCGCTCAAAGCGGCGGCTCGAAACGGAGACAGCGAGATCGTAGAATTGCTGCTGGCGCACCGCCCGACGGGGCCTCTGCGTGAAAGCGCGGTACGGGAAGCGCTGGCAGCGGCGACGGAGAGTCGCCGCCCGGAGACAGTGCCGCGTTTGCAGGCGGCTCTGAACGCAAACGGAAACGTCAAATAGACTGGTACGGCACTCAGAAAAGAGTAATGCCCTCACCTTACGCAGGCGAACATTCAACCAGCTTCTCGCGGGGATGCGACGGACTGAAGTCCCCGCTATTTGACCTGCGGCCCAGTTTCCTTCGGAAACGCCTATGCGGTGAGTACCATTCGTCGTGCAGAACAAACCTTGTCGCGTTGGGTTTCGTCCGAAGGACGCTCCGGCGAAGCCGCGTAGCGAGGGGTGTCAACCCTTTGCCTGCTCTCGTCTGCGTAAGGGGAGTAATGCCGCAGGAAATGGGTGCGTTTCATGAGTTTTCGGGCGGCATGGCGAATTGCTTCCTCATCTCCCGTTCTTGTGGAGGAAGAACCCATGCCCGCCAATCCCGACCGCGACGCCCTCATCGAAAAAACTCTCGAACGCCTGCGAAAGCAGATGCAACTGCATTTGCCCGATGACAACGCCACCCTCGACCAGATCGAAGAGGCTGTGGATACAATCGGCAGGGACGTACTGGCGGAGCTGCAAAAGCAGATTACCCACAAGCGTGCCAAGAAAGCACGCGACAACAAAATCGTCTGTGCCTGGGCGGACAAGCCCGTTACCAAAGCCGGGCGCATACGGTGCCTGCGGGGGTGCTGGGTGAGCAGTACCTGGGCACGCTTATCAGTGACTTTTACGGCGGGTACAACTCCCACCTCGGTCGGCATCAGCGGTGTTGTGCGCAACTGCGGCGAGATGTGAAGGCGCTGTTGCAGAAGTATACGCGTAGTGAGCAGAGTTCGAAGACGATGGCGGTTCTTGCGAGTCTGTTCGGGACGTGGGAGGCGCAGGGGAAGGCGTCTCTTGCGGCGTGTCGTCAGATGTTGATTGACAGTCAGAAAGCGCCTGAAGCCCAGGTCGCATGAAAACGCTCGCGCAAGTCTGAACATTTACCCGGTGCAGACGGATTCGAGGGAGCGGGCGGAATCGGGTATCATTAGAGGGAGTCTTGATTGCGGCCGGGTGCCGTTTTTGCTGAAAGGAGGAGCGCAGTGCATATTCAGGACATTTTCGCGAACCACCGAACGACGGTGAGTTTCGAATACTCTCCCCCGAAAACGGACGAGGAGTCGCAGGAACTCTATCAGACTATCGCCAGACTGGAAGAGCTGCATCCGTCCTTCGTTTCCGTTACCTACGGCGCAGGCGGCTCGACACGGCAGCTCACCCACGATCTGGTCGTGCGGCTCAAAGAGCAGACCGGCTGCGACCCTGTTCCGCATTTCACCTCCGTCTGCCACCAGGAAGCGGAGATATACGCCATTCTCGAACGCTACGCGCAGCACAACATCTCCAATATTCTCGCCCTGCGCGGAGACCCGCCCCGCTCCCTGCCCGACTACGATCGCTCGACAGACGCTTTTCAGTATGCCGACGAACTGGTACGGTTCATTCGCAAATTCAACGACAGCGGCGTTCACCCCGATAAGCGCGGCTTCGGCATCGGCGTGGCAGGCTTTCCTGAAGGGCATCCGCTGACGCCCAACCGCCTCAAAGAGATGGACTACCTGAAGGCCAAAGCGGATGCGGGTGCAGACTATATTGTCACCCAGCTTTTTTTCGACAACCACGATTTTCTGGACTTTCGCGACCGCTGTGAACTGGCAGGCATTCGCGTTCCCATCATCGCGGGCATCATGCCCATTACCTCCCTGCGCGGCCTGAACCGGATGGCGGAACTCGCGCTGGGGGCCAGATACCCGGCACGGCTGCTGAAAGCGCTCAACCGCTGCGACGACGATGAGAAATATGTGCGGAAAGTCGGCGTACAGTGGGCGGCGGAACAGTGTCGTGAACTTCTCGACTGCAATGTACGCGGCCTGCACTTCTACACGCTCAACCGCTCCTCGGCGACCCGCGAAGTCTGTGCCAGCCTGGGCCTGAAGGATACACGCCGCCTCAACGAATAGCCTCACGCGGAGCCTCGTCCCTCTGCCACCGACGGAAACAGACCACCCGGGGAGTGAATAGAAAGATGCCCTATCTCGCGCTGATCGCGCATGACGGCAAAAAGTCCGCCATGCTCGATCTGGTGTTGACCCACCGGAAGCTGCTTGCCGGGCTTTCCCTGCTTGCCACCCATACGACAGGCTCCATGATCGAAGCCGAAACCGGCCTTCCTGTCCTCAAAATGCTCTCCGGCCCGCTCGGCGGCGACCTCCAGATCGGCGCGATGATCGCCACCGAGCAGATGCGGGCGGTCATCTTCCTGCAGGATCCCCTCACCGCGCACCCGCACGAACCCGACATCGCCGCACTGATGAAGGTTTGTGACACGCACAATGTCCCTCTGGCAACAAATCGGGCCACCGCAGAACTGATTCTGCACTCACTGCGTAACGAAGGGAAGGCGACAGAATGAAGGTACTGGTCGTAGATGACGAAACCCCCATCGTCGAGGCCGTGGCCTACAACCTGCGGAAGGAGGGCTTTCAGGCGCTCACCGCACGCGATGCGGAGCAGGGGCTGGATATAGCCCGTGCGGAAAAGCCCGATCTGATCATCCTGGACGTGATGCTGCCCTCCGCCAGCGGATTCGATGTCTGCCGGATGCTCCGCAAACAGAACGACGTGCCGATCATAATGCTCACGGCGCGGGCGGAAGAGACCGACCGGGTGGTCGGGCTGGAACTGGGCGCGGATGACTACATCACCAAACCGTTCAGTATGCGTGAACTCATGGCGCGGGTGAAGACCGTCTTGCGCCGTACTCACACCGGTAGCATCGCGTCAGAGGCGGTCATCAGCGTCGGCAATCTGACCATTGATCCCAACCGCTACGAGGTGACCCTGGGCGAAAAACGCATAGAACTCTCGCCGAAAGAGTTCGATCTGCTGCGGTTTCTCACCACGCATCCGGGGCAGGTCTTCTCCCGCCAGTCGCTGCTGGACAGGGTGTGGGGGGCGGACGCCTACGTGGAAGACCGCACGGTGGACGTGCATATCCGCTGGCTGCGCGAGAAGATCGAGACGACCCCCTCTCGTCCGGATCGCCTTCTGACGGTGCGCGGGGTCGGTTATAAGTTTCGTGCGGAGAGTTGATGCAAGCGTTAACCATGGAAAACCTGATGGCTTCCCTGCGGGAAGAGTACGAAACCCTGATGGACTGCTGCGACGCAGGCATCCTTATCCTGAACGGGTCGGATGTGATCGAGCGGGCCAATCTGGCGGCGCGTCCGCTCTTTGGCAATTCACTGAGCCGGGGCATCGGCAAGACGCTGCGGCAGGCCACCCACTCCGACGAACTGGCGGAACTGGCGCAGGATGCCCGCTCTGCCCGGTCGCTGCGCCGCCGCGAAATTCGCCTGCCGGGAGCGGGCGGCGTCATCCTGCGGGTGGCGATTGCGCCCGTCGCCGGGGATGAGCCGGAGACCGCCCGCCTGGTGCTGGTCGCCGACGACGTGACTGAACTGCGCCGTCTGGAGACGATTCGGCGGGACTTCGTCGCCAATGTCTCCCACGAGCTTCGCACCCCCCTCGCCTCCATTCGCGCCATGACGGAGACGCTTCAGGACGGCGCTCTGCAGGACCCTTCCGTCGCCTACCACTTCCTCGCCACCATCAACAACGAGGCCCAGCGCCTGACTCGTATCTCGGAAGACCTGCTCATTCTTTCCCAGGCGGAATCGCGCCAGCCGGAGAAGGCGCTCTTCCTGCTCGCCGGAATGATCGAGGAGGTCGCGACGCGCTTCCAGCCCCAGGCGGAGAAGGCAGGTATCGAACTCAAGGCGGTCCTGCCGGCTAATCTCGAAGTGTTCGCCAATCACGACCAGGTGGAACAGGTTCTCGTCAACCTGGTGGACAACGCGTTGAAATACACGCCGTCCGGGGGCAAAGCCTGCGTCACGGCGGAGGCGACCGACAAATATGTGGCGATTCACATCTCCGATACGGGCATCGGCATCATGACGCAGGACGTGCCGCGTATCTTCGAACGGTTCTATCGCGTGGACAAGGCGCGTTCCCGGCAGTCGGGCGGCACGGGTCTGGGTCTCTCCATCGTCAAGCACATCATTGAGGCGCACGGCGGCCAGGTCATGGTCAAGAGCGAATACGGCAGCGGTTCCACCTTCACCTTCACTCTCCCCATCCCTAAATTTTAACCCCTGGCGAACCTCGTCGGCATCTCTGTGTGAACCTTTTTGACAGCGGCAAGAACTAATCTGCCAACGATAAGGAGGCAGATTAAGAAATGCAGACACGAAATCGAATTCTGATTGCAGGGGCGCTGTCGGTGTTGGCGGGGGGAGGATGGTGGCTGTTGGCGCGGGGCAGGGCGCAGGCCGCCCCGAACGGGCAGGCTCCGAACACCACACGGCAGGCTGTCGAACTGACGGTCTATAGCGCGGATTTCGCGATGGTACATGAGGCGCGGCCTCAGCAGATGACGCAGGGCGTCAACCGCCTGCACCTGCGTGATGTGAGCAAACTGCTCGATCCACAGTCGGTGCTGCTGGACTGGCAGGGGGCGGGCAGCGCCATGCCGCAGCTTGTCGCGCAGTCGTATGACCTGGGCGTGGGCAGCGGCGAAAACCTGCTCAAGCGTTATCTGGGACGAAATGTTGAGGTAGTGCGCTATGGCACCGACGGGCATGAGGCGGAACGGCAGCAGGGAACGCTCATGGTCGGCGGCAACGGCGAGACGGTGCTGCAAACCGAGAACAAGTTCTATATCAACCCCGGCGGAACGATTGTCGCGCCGACAGACGCCGATATCGTGACGATTCCCCAACTCTCCGTGCAGGCCGATAGCCCCGCCGCGCAGAACGCGATCCTCAACGTCGGCTATCTGACACGGGGTCTCTCCTGGACGGCAGACTATGTGGCGACCCTCGACCCGAAGCAGGACAAACTCGCGCTGGAGTGCTGGGCGACGGTGACGAATCGTACCGGCGCGGACTATCCCAATGCGAAGGTCACGCTGGTGGCAGGCTCCCCGAACCGTGCCGTCGTCCAGGCGCAGGATCGTGCCGCAGATGGCGAATACCGAGAGCAATCCTCGTTCGGTGGAGAACGGACGAAAATGGCGATGCGAAGAGTCACGATCGCCGCGCCCAACCTGTCGAGCGCACAGCCGCAGTCGGTCGGGGATTTTCACGCTTATGGGATCAGCAAACCGACAACCGTCGTGCAGGAGCAGATGAACCGCCTACTGATGCTGTCGGGCAAGGCAGTTCCGACGGTCAAGGACTATAGCGCGGCCATGCCCTCTCTTTCCAGTTGGGACTACGACCGCTGGAACAACGGGGCGGGGCCGAAACAGCGGGCCGAAGTCGCGGTGGCGATGAAATTCACCAACGCCGAAAAAGACGGTCTGGGAGCGCCGCTGCCTGCTGGGGCCGTGCGCCTCTATGAGCCGGACGCCGCCGGAACCCTGAGCTATATCGGAGCCGCCAACATTCTGGATACGCCCACCGGGGAGCGCGTCAATCTCACGCTCGCCCGCGCCTTCGATCTCTTCACCGAGTGGCGCACCCTCAAATCGCAGCGTCTCGACAAACACACCGTCCGCAAAACCGTCGAAGTCACCCTGCACAACGAGAAGCCTGCCGATGTGGATATTCGCATCGTCCAGAGTTTCGGAGGCGGCTGGAAAATGGTACAGGAGCCACAAAAGCACGAAACCCTCAACTCCGCACTCGCGCAGTGGAAAATCCACGTTCCCGCCACTTCCAAACCGACCTTCACCTACATCGTTGATTTGAAGGAGTAGCGGTTTCCGGGAGGTTGAAAATCCCCGTAGTTTGGCCGGCGGTTAAAAACCCCCGGCCAAACTACGGGACGCTGAAATGGCATTTGCGAATCCCGGCAAGATTTGGTATAATAACGTTTGTAGGGAATGCGGCGTTGAGAGCCGGGTCAGGCGCAGTGGCGGGCTGACGAACCGTGTCAGATTCGGAAGAAAGCATCACTAAGTTTGACCTCTGCGTGCGTTCTTCAACCCGGCTCTGAGCGTCGCATTCAACAACGACCGAAAGAGGGATGAGACCGAGGGCTTTCGCCTTCCCTCATCCCTCCTTCACTTTCTCAGGCGCTTTTCCCTCATCAACTCATGGCTTACGTCGCCCTCTATCGCAAATATCGCTCTCAGTCCTTCGAGGAACTGATGGGGCAGGAGGCCGTCACCACCACCCTCCAGAACGCCATTCGCTCCGGGCGTATCGCGCACGCCTACCTGTTTCACGGCGCACGCGGCTGCGGCAAAACCTCCACGGCGCGTCTGCTCGCCCTCGCCCTCAACTGTATCGCGACTGACGGCCCGAACCCGGAGCCGTGCGGGGTCTGCCGCCTCTGCGTGAGCATTCGCGAAGGCCACTGCATGGACGTCATCGAGATGGACGCGGCCTCCGAGACAGGCATAGACGATGTGCGTGAAAAGATCATCGAAAACGTCCAGTATATGCCCGCCGAGGCCCGCTACAAGGTCTACATCATTGATGAAGTCCATGATCTCTCCGCAAAAGCCTTTGACGCCCTGCTCAAAACGCTGGAAGAGCCGCCCGGCCATGTCATCTTCATCCTCGCCACGACAGAGTTTCACAAAGTTCCCATCACCATTCGCTCGCGCTGCCAGATGTTTCAGTTCAAACGTGGGGCGCTGAACGATCTCACCGCCTCCGTGCAAAAGGTGATTACGGCGGAGAACTACACGGCGGAACCGGAAGCGGTTCAGGCCATAGCCCGCGCCGCTGAAGGCTCCTGGCGGGACGCGCTCTCGCTGCTGGAACAGGTGCTGGCCTACTCCGACAACCATATCACCGCTGCGACCGTGCAGCGGGCGCTCGGCACCGTCGGGCAGGAGACGCTGGCGCGGGTGACGGAGATACTGGCACGGGGCTGCTGGGATGAGACGCTGACCATTGCCGGAGAACTCATTGACAGTGGCAAAGATGCCCGACAGTTGCTGACCGCCCTGCAGGGCCATCTGCGCGACCTGATGCTTATCTCGGCGGGCGCAAAACAGACGGCGGCGCAGGAGTTGGGGGCGGACCGTCTCGCGATGCTGACCCCGCAGGCCGCGCAGTTCGATCCCGCGACCCTGCTGGCGATGATGGGCGTTCTTTCCGCCGCCGAGCGCGAAATCCGTTTTACCAACCAGCACCGCTGGCTGCTTGAAGGGTCTCTGCTTCGCCTGCTTACGGTGTCGCAGGGAGGTGGGTTGCCTGCGCCTGCCGAGCAGTCCGCGCCTCGTCTCGTTCGGCCTGCCCTGTCGCAGCGTCCGTCGGAGGCCCCGCTCGCCGCGACGCCCGCGCTCGTGCCGAAACCCGCCCCTCCCACCGCCACGCATCTCTATATAGATCGCGCCGTCGTCGAACCGGAAGCGATAGAGGAGGCTCCGCGCACTCCCGAAGTCGCTGCTGCTCCCTTTCGACCCGCGCCGTCCCTTGTTTCCCCGCCACCGTCCGTCGCGCCCTCCGCGCCACCGACCGAGGTCGCCTCTTCCGACACCCGTTTCGCCGAGGAGATGACACTGGAGGTGCTGCAAAGAGCCTGGCAGCGTATTCTGAAAGCGATTGAGAAGTCTATGCCCGCCGGCTATCCCTTCCTGAAAGACGCCGCCGTGAAAGGTCTCGAAGGGCATTTCATTATCCTCGCTTTCGGGGATTCGTTTGCCCGTGACCGTATCCAAAACAACGAAAAAGGCCGTCAGCGGGTCGAGCAGATCATCAATAAGACGCTGAATACGGAGGGCTACCGGATTCGGTGTGTGCTGACGAGTCAGACCGCCTCCGTCGCCGAACCTGTCTCCGCTTACGCTGTGGAACCTGCGAACCTGGGAGTGCTTCTGGACACACCGAGCGCACCGCCCTCCGCTCCCACGCGCATCGCCGATTTCCAGATTCCCGTGAACCCGCCGCCTGAATCCGCCTACCCACGGAACGGTTTGCCCGAAACGAATGGAGCCGCGAACTCTGCCGCTGCACCGGTCATACAGGCTCCTGCGCCACTGCCTCGCGTCGCGAAACCGCCTGCGCCCGAGTCCACCTTACTGAAGGACGCCCTCGACATTTTTCAGGGAGAGGTCGTTAGTTCCGAACCTTTGTAGATAGACAAGAGAGAATAGGAGAAAACACCAATGAGAAGACTACCCGGTATGCCCGGTGGGATGGGCGACCTTTCCAAACTGATGGAATCGGCGAAGAAGATGCAGGACGATGCGGCCAAACTGCAAAACGACCTGCCCAATATGCGAATCGAAGCGAACGCGGGCGGCGGCATGGTCACGGTGACGGTGAACGGCCTGGGACACCTCGTCGGCATCAAGATCAATCCTTCCGTCGCGACAGCGGAGGATGTGGAGCTGCTGGAAGACCTGATTATCACGGCGGCGAAAGACGCCTCCACCCGCGCCAGCACCGAGCAGGAGTCGCGCATGAAAGAGATCACTGGCCCGCTGGACGGCCTGAACCTGCCGCCCGGCCTACTCGGCTAAAACGGGAAGTGAACGACACGGCGGCGAGAACTTCTCGCGGGCCGTTTTCCGGGCGGGGAGTCACGGCGGCTCTCCGTCTGCTTTTCGAGGAAGTCATCACCTATGCTTCACTATGCGAAACCGCTGGCCCGACTGGTCGCGGAACTCGAACGACTGCCGGGTATCGGCCCCAAATCGGCGCAGCGAATGGCGTTCCATATTCTCCGGCAGACGAAAGAGGAGGCCGGGCAGCTTGCCGGGGCCATCACCGCTGTCAAGGAGACCATCCGGCTCTGCAAGGTCTGTTCCAACTTCACGGATCAGGACCTGTGCGAAGTCTGCCGGGACCCGAAACGCGATCCGACCCAGCTCTGCATCGTGGCCGAAACCCGCGACCTGATCGCCATTGAGAAGACCAACGACTACAAGGGGCTGTACCATGTCCTCCAGGGCCTCATCTCCCCGATGGACAACATCACGCCCGATATGCTCAAGATACGCGAACTGTTTCCGCGTGTCGCGGACGGCGTTCAGGAGGTGATCCTGGCCCTCAACCCCACGACCGAAGGCCAGACTACCACCCTGTTTCTCGCCAACCGCCTCAAGCCCCTCGGCGTCAAAGTGACACAGATCGCACACGGCCTCCCTGCCGGAGGCGACCTCGACTATGCCGACCAGGCCACGCTCATCTCCGCGATGCAGTGGCGGCGGGAGATGTAGGCGCGTTCGCCACGCCTACATCCACGCCAGCGCCTGCTCGACCCAGCCGCGCAGGCTGTCCCAGAAGCTGCCGTCTTCGGGCCGCGCCACAGGCAGGTCGCGGGCGATCATCTGAAGCCCCTTGATGGCGAGCCGGGGCGCAAACTCGCGGCGGCTTACCCCTCTCTGCCACAAAAACTGTTCCACGAACCCGGTATGGACGAACGGGTAGCAGTCGTAGACCCACACCATCGCCAGCCCCAGCAGCGGATCTCCGAACTCCCCGAATGGCGCGACGTATTCCGTGATCGGATTCTGCGTGTAGTGCCTGTCGCCCGGAAAGCCGACCGGCCCCGCGAACGTGTCCGTGGCGGCCTCTATCCGCACGAAGTTCGGGAAGAAGTGCAGGTAGTGTGTGAAAACGAGCGGGGTCTTGATGTCCGCTGCCGCTGCCTGCGTTTTCGCCATCGCGGACTGAAACCAGGGATTGGAGAGCCAATCCGCCCGGCTGTTCCCGGCTTCCGCGAGCCAGGGGTTGGCGTTCCAGCGGTCGTCGTCTCGAATCAGAGCGAGTTCGTCCGTCAGGGTGACATGAGGGAGTTTGCTGCCGACCGGGTCGCTGAGCAGCGCCTCCGTACAGCCCTGAAGCCGATCAATCGCCTCGAAGGTGCGCTCGGTCGCCAGGCGAATCCGGTGGGGCGTCCCGCCGAGCGTCCAGAGCAGCAGGTTCTCCCCACGCGGGACTTCGCACAGGGACAGATAGCCGCTGCCGTGCAGGGCGGGCATCGGGTCATGCAGCAGGCGCAGGCAAGGAATGCCGCAGCGTTCCAGCGTCCTCAGCAGTTCCGCCTTCGCCGGGTCTATGTCGCGGCGAAAGTCCACTGTTTTCTCCGCGCCGTCGGCAAGGGCCAAGCGCACGCGGGGCGCAAAGGGCATCCAGGGTTCCGGGTCGTTTTCCACGGCGAGCAGATTTGCGCCGGGATAGACAGTGTTGATAAGCGACGTTTGCGATTCCGTCAGTCGAAGTGTCTGGGCGGGCATAGATTTTCCTCGATTCAGAATGAGTTTCAGGTCGGTACGCAGCAGGCGTTTCGCGGCCATCAGGCGACTGCGTACGGTGTTCACAGGAATATCGAGCAGGGCAGCGGTCTCTGCCAGCGACCAGCCACCCTCGTAGTGCAGCAGCAGGGCCACACGCTGTGGCGGTGGGATATGCGTGAGCGCCTCCCGCACTCGCAACTGCTCCATATAGTTGTGTTCTTCGCTCTTTTCGTTGAGAACCGTCACGGGTTCTCCGAGGCGGCGTGTGCCGCGTCTGCGCCGATAGTCCACGCACTGCGACAGCGTGATATGCCGCAGCCAGCCTGCGAACGTCTCCGGGGTTCGCAGTTCGGGCAGATGCTGCAAGGCATAGAGCAGCGTCTCCTGTGCGACATCGGCGGCATCATCCGCATTGCCGAGCGCCTGAAAGGCGATCTGGAACACCCTCTTTCGAGAACGTTCCGCGAGTTGGCCGCACGCGAGACGATCACCCGCGATGCTCCGGCGTATAAGTTGTAGGTCGGTGAATTCGTTCATCAGTAATAAGGCGTATCGAAGACCTAAAAGAGATCAGCCGTTCTCCACTTTTTTTAGATCGTCCTTCTGCTTCGTCTTCTCGCGTGGGACAGGTCGGCGCTTTGCAGGGAAGGGAGAGCGGGGAACAGGGTATAATAGAGGTAAGGAACGCAGACGGAGCGCGATAACGCGACGAGGAGAGAGTGGAAATGAGTACGTACGAGACACAGAAGTCCACCTGGCGGACAAAGGTGGGATTAGCGGAGATGCTCAAGGGCGGCGTCATCATGGACGTTGCCAATGTGGAGCAGGCGGTCATTGCGGAAGAGGCCGGAGCAACAGCGGTCATGGCACTGGAGCGTGTCCCCTCCGACATCCGCAAGGACGGCGGCGTGGCCCGGATGTCCGACCCGAAAATGATCAAAGACATCATGGGGGCGGTGACCATTCCCGTCATGGCGAAGTGCCGCATTGGGCATATCGTCGAGGCGCAGATTCTGGAAGCGCTGGGCGTGGACTATATTGACGAAAGCGAAGTGCTGACGCCTGCGGACGAAGAGAACCACATCCACAAACTGGCGTTCAAGGTGCCGTTCGTCTGCGGCTGCCGTGATCTTGGCGAGGCCCTGCGGCGCATCGGCGAAGGCGCAGCACTGATTCGCACCAAAGGCGAGGCCGGAACCGGTAACGTCGTCGAGGCAGTGCGCCATATGCGGACCCTAATGCGCGAAATCCGCCGAATCCAGACCCTGCGCGACGACGAACTGATGGTGGCGGCGAAAGAGCTGCGTGCGCCCTACGAACTCGTCCTCGAAGTCCACAGCACCGGACGCCTGCCCGTCCCGAACTTCTCCGCCGGTGGGGTTGCCACCCCTGCCGACGCCGCGCTGATGATGCATTTGGGCGCGGAGGCGGTCTTCGTCGGCTCCGGTATCTTCAAGTCCTCCGATCCGAAATGCCGCGCCCGCGCCATTGTGGACGCCGTCACTCATTACAACGATCCGGCTTTCCTCGCCGAAATCTCGACGGGCCTGGGCGAAGCGATGCCCGGTCTCGACATCCGCATCCTCCCCGAAACCGAACTGATGGCGACACGCGGCTGGTAAACTTTCAAGTTTGCACCATCGAATGAGACAGGGAGGGCGGAGTAAATTTTACTCCGCCCTCCCTGTCTTTGTAACTCTGCTCACAGGTGTATGAGTTCTGTCTTGAACCATAATCCGACGAATCATGGTTCAAGACAAAAGCCCACTTAGAGACGTTTCGCGGCCTTGTACTTGTCGAGATGCTGTCCGAAGGACGGGTCTTTCTCGAACTGCGTTCCCTTCACCAGCATATTGGCGCGTTCCTGCGTCTGAATGGCCTTTGCCACATTGCCGTCTGCGAAGAAGGCGGCAGCCAGCGAGTCCGCAATCGCGGGGTCTTTGCCTTTGGTAACCTCATCGGCGCGGAGGAGCGCTTTGACGGCTGCCGTTATGAGGGCCGGCGTGGCTTTCTTCTTGGCATCCGGGTCTACGAGCGGCCATGCGACCTGATTCAGCGCTTCGGCATTGTCTTTGAGAGCGCCGCCGGTCAGTTTCGTGATGTAGTCTGCTGCGTCGTCGGTTTTGCCCTGCTGCTGAAGCATCGCAAGTTTGAACGGAGCCAACTGCTCTTCCATACTGGGGTCGCTGGTGATAGCGTCGTTCAGGATCGAGACTACCTTGTCGAAGTCCTTCTTCTGATAGGCGGGCATGATCGCTTTGTTGAGGTCGCGCATTTTTTGCGCTGCGACCATCGCCTTGTGCGATTTTTCCGCTTCGACTTTGATGTCCCACTTGCCCGCGATGATCTTTTCGAGCGGCTGCTCCATCGTCATCGGATGCCCGATCCACGCGACCTTGCTCTCTTTGTTGATGATAAACGCGGTCGGAATGCCGTCCTGCCCGGCGGCCTGCATCCAGGTTGTCGCCATTGTACCGCTGTTGCCGTCTCCACCCACAGGAACGGCATCCATCGCGACGGTATAGGCCATCTGACTGCCCATCTTGTCCACAAACGGCATGACCAGACTCTGATCCTGCTCCCAGACGCTCACACCGACGAACGTTACGTCTTTGTGCTTCTTCTGAAGTTCAGTGAGGTGAGGGATGGAGACGCGGCAGGGGCCGCACCAGGTCGCCCAGAACTCGACAACATATAGCTTGCCTTTTTCGAACTTCGTGACCGGAGTGCCTTTGACAAACTTTTTGACGGTCAGCTTGGGCGCGGGATCACCAATGCTCAGGCCGCCCGCTGTCGCGGCGGCGCTGACAAGGGCAAAAGCGGCCACAGCCGCCAGTGCCAGAAACTTCTTCAACATTCGGATGCTCCTTTCGAGGCTTCAAACAGAGAGACGCAGCTTTGCTGACGCTCTATTCGCTACCGTCTTCCCTATCTCCTGCTGATTTTCTAGCGAGATGTCGTAACTGCGGCAGAATCCGATTTCCTGAAAGCCCAGACGAGGCGGAATGGGCAGGAATTGCAGCGGGCGGTGTGGAACAAAACGGCGCAGACGGTTCTGTGATGTGGTAAGACTGGCGGATGTTCGGGGGACTATGGAGACGCTGAAAATCGGGGCGGGGATACTGCTGTTGCTGGTCATCCTTGCGGACACCTTCGAGACGATTGTCCTGCCGCGCACCGTCACACGGCGTCTGCGCCTGACACGCCTCTACTACATGACGCTGTGGGCGCTGTTCGGACTTCTGGGCCGCCGCAGGCCGGGACAGGGAGAGGATTCGCGCTTCGCCAACGCCTTCGGCCCCTTCTCTCTGTTGCTCCTTATTCTGGTCTGGGCTGTCAGCCTCATCGTCGCATTTGCGCTGATTCAGTGGGGGATGGGGTCACACATCTACTCCGAACATCTGCGGGCAGGCTTTTTCACCGACATCTACATGAGCGGAACCACCTTTTTCACGCTGGGACTGGGGGATGTGACGCCGCGTGACACCCCGGCGCGAGTGGTCGCGGTGCTGGAGGCAGGCGTCGGCTTTGGGTTTCTGGCAATCGTCATCGGCTATCTGCCGGTCATCTACCAGTGCTTTTCGCGCCGCGAGGTCGGCATCACCCTGCTCGACGCCCGTGCGGGGTCGCCGCCCACCGCCGGGGAACTGCTCCGACGCCATGCCGAGGCAGGCACGATGGACGCGCTCGCCCCGTTACTTTTGCTGATGGAGCAGTGGGCATCGGACTGCCTGGAGAGCCACCTGTCCTATCCCGTGCTGGTCTTCTACCGTTCGCAGCACGACCGCGAATCCTGGCTCGCCACGCTAGCGGTGATGCTTGATGCCTGTTCGCTTATTCTGGTCGGGTTCGAGGACGGCTCTGAGTGGCAGCGCGGCCTCCACTGGCAGGCGCGGCAGACCTACGCGATGTGCCGCCATGCGATTGTGGACATTACGCTGGTGCTACACATACCGCTCAGCGACTGGAAAGAGGAGCGCCTGCCCTCCGAACAGCGCGACCGCCTGCGCCGACAACTGATAGCGGCGGGACTGCATCCGCACTCAAACCCGGACGCCGATACCCGCCTGGATGAACTTCGGCAGCAGTATGAGCCTTATCTCGATGCCCTGCGCGGCCGTCTGCGCCAGTCCCTGCCTCCCTGGATGGGGGAAGGCGTGCAGGCGGACAACTGGCGCACAGGCATTGGCGATCAGGACAGCCACCTGTGACACTCTCACAAACGAAAGGACGAACGATGGGAAAACTACCGATTGCGCTTCAGCTCTACTCCGTGCGCGAGGACGCGGCGAAGAACCTGCCTTATGTGCTGGAAGAGGTTGCGAAAATGGGCTACGACGGCGTAGAGTTCGCCGGGTATTACGGGCATAACGCGCAGGATGTCCGCAAATGGCTCGATGCCAACGGCCTGAAATGCGCGGGAGCGCACCTCGGCATTGATACGCTGCTGGGGGATGCCTTCCCGGCTACCGTCGAATATCAGGCCACGCTCGGCAACCGCTTTCTGATCGTTCCCGGTCTGCCCGCCTCCCGCACCAACTCGAAAGCGGCCTGGCTGGAGACGGCGGGGGTCATCAATGGGATTTCCGACCGCCTTGCCCCGCTCGGAATGCTCACCGGCTACCATAACCACCACACGGAGTTCCTGCCAATGGAGGGCGAACTGCCCTGGGACATCTTCTTCGGCAACACCAAAAAAGAGGTCATCATGCAGTTCGACGTGGGCAACGCGCTGCACGGCGGCGGTCATGCCGCCCCCTTCCTGAAAGCCTATCCCGGCCGCGCCCTCTCCGTCCATGTCAAGGAGTATTCGGCGACCAACGACAAGGCTCTCATTGGCGAAGGGGACGTGGACTGGACGGAAATCTTCGGCCTCTGCGAGACCATCGGCAACACCGAGTGGTACATCGTCGAACAGGAGAGCTACGCCTACCTACCCCTGGAATGCGCCGCCAAATGCCTCCAGAATCTCCGCGCTATGGGCAAATAGCCTGTCCCTTCTCTCATGTCGCAGCAAAAACGCTCTCCTCCATATCGGTTGAGAGCGTTTTGCTAATTTAGGATTGCGTAGTACGAAAGGTCTATCGGCGCAGGCGAAGGCGATAGAGGAGCCGCTGCCAGAAGAGACGCAGGCGAGCGCGGAGGGGAAGTGATTCGGGTTCGCGGTAGGTGCGCGGGTCGGTGAGATGCTGGAGTTCGAGACGACCGTAGCGGCGCACTGCCAACTCGACAGCGGCATGGACGACTTCGCGGTCGCGCTCGAAGCGCCCGCGCCAGCCGCAGACGAAACACTCCTCGTTAGAGTCGAGGTTCAGCCAGCCGCACAGTTCACAGATTTTGAGGTCGCTTTCGCGGATCAGGGTTGTCCGACCCTGCCCCTCCTGTTTGATTCCTCTTGCCATCTCCGCACCCTCTTTCCCCGCAGGGCCTCTGCTATGAATGCTTATGGGGTCTCGCGATAGATCACTTCCGCCATCACATCCCCGACGATTTTGAGTGTCTTCGGGCTGCACTTATCCGCCGTATCCTGCTGCGTATGCCAGTAGCGGTAGGCGCGGCGATCATTGGAGCCGGTGGGCAGCGGATGAATAATGTCTATCATCTTGATACCCTCCGCAATCAGGGCGATGTGATCGTCATTGATGTCCTGTAACTCATCGGAGATGAAGACATTGCCAAAACCGAGTGACTGCGCGATGCCGTAGACGGTATCGTTGACGTTGGCGGCGGCGTTCTGGCTCTGCTGCTCACGCGGGAACGTCGCGTCTTTTGCGCCCACCATGTCCAGCAGAATCCCATAGAACGGCGTACCGAACGCGGGAGTTTCGCGGAAGTGCTTGGCGAAGTAGCGCGAACCGAGTTCCACGCCTTCGCCCTTATCGTTGTTTGCCCGGAAATCGCCGTAGTCTTCGCCATCGTCAAGGAGGAAAAGGACGCCGACCGCAGGCTTCTTCTCCTTAAAAATACGCGCCAGTTCCAGCAGGATCGCCGCCCCGGAAGCCGCGTCGTTCGCCCCCATGATCGGAGCGGTCGGATGCCACCCGGTCGGGCCATATTTGTACGGCAGAGAGGCCTTATCGGAGTAGGGGCCATCGGCAATGGGACGTGTATCCCAGTGCGCCATCAGCAGAATCGGATGCGCGGAGGGTTTATCCGAGCCTGCCGGATTGAAAACCCCGATGACGTTGGTCACCGGCATTCCATGATAGCTGAACTTCTGCGTCACCGTGCTGTCGGCGTATTTCTTCATCTCCGCCAGCAGGTAGTCTTTGGTCTTCTCGTGGGCCTCGGTGCCGAGCGGACGCACCCCGAAATCACACTGCTTTTTCAATAATGCATACGCACGGTCCCCGTCGAAAGGTTCATGCGTTATTGCTGGTAGAGCAGACGAGGGATTCGTCCCAGAAGTTCCGCCCGGTTGCCCGGAAGAAGCGGGTGCGGCCACTGGTACGGCAGGGGTGGGAGCCGTTGTCTGGCAGCCGCCAAAGCCCAGAGTCATCCACGCGCCCAGACAAAACAGGGCGAGGGCGGTTCGAGGGAACCGCCCTGCTTCCGGACTCGTGCTGCCGGAGAGGAGAAGCATGGTGTTATTTGCCCTTCGTGACAAGCCGCTCATCGCCTTTCGTGATGGCCGCATGGTCTTTCAGGTACGCGGTGATCGCGGCCTCCAGAGTCTTCTCCGTATCCTTCTTCTCACTGCTTTTCCAGATTTTGGAGTAGGCCAGGCCACCGTTGGCAAGTGGCGCCCGCATCGCGACCGTGTAGGTCTTACTGTTCTCCAGAGCGTCGCCCCCGACTTTCACCGACACGATATGCTTATCGGCCCCGCCGTCCGGGTTGACTGTCACCATCAATCCGGAAAACTGAAGGAACGCGCTGTTGAACTTCGGATAGAGAAACAGTCCGTGTTCCAGCGCGGCCCGCACCTGCTCGCCGGTCAGTTTCAGCACATAGATGTTGTCGCTCTTATAGGAAAGGGCTTTAAGCAGGTCGGCGGTCGTGAACTTGCCTTTCGGCACACTTACCTGCTCCTCGAACGCGCTGGCGTCAATCAGGCTGATATCTGCTTTCGCGCTCTCGCGCACGGCGTCTGCCACCACATTGCCCAGCACGTTCTCTTTCAATCCGATCTCTTTGGTCGTCAACTCGACTTCCGTTGACTTCTGGGTATCTACAGACCCGGCGGCGGCAACGCATAGCCCAAATGCCATCGTGCCTATCAGACCGACCAGGGCGAACGAACGCCGCCCGAATGGTCTCATTATCGTCTCTCTTTTCTGCCCTGACTGCGGGCGACTTACGCGAACTTCTCGGAAGGGGTAAACCCGGTGCGGAAAAAATGTCTCCGCATCAATTACGAATCGCACGGCGCTATTTGCCGCATCTTACTTTACGCTCCGGCGTATCAAGACGCCTCCAGTTTACTCGTCTGCTGCCACTCCAGGTAGGCTTGCAGGAAGGGGCCGATGTTGCCGTTCATCATCCCGATCACGTCCCCTGTCTCATAGCCGGTACGCAGGTCTTTGACCATAGTGTAAGGCTGAAATACATAGGAGCGATCCTGGTTGCCCCATTCGTTATCCTTGCGCTCTCCGCGCAGGATGGCGAGTTTCTCCTCGCTCTCACGCTTTTCGCGTTCCAGCAGGCGGACTTGCAGGACGTGCATCGCCATCGCCTTGTTTTTGTGCTGTGAACGCTCGTTCTGACAGGTTACGACCGTATTCGTCGGGATATGGGTGATACGCACCGCCGAGTCGGTCTTGTTGACGTGCTGCCCGCCCGCCCCGCTGGAGCGATAGAAGTCTATCCGCAGATCGTCGGGGTCAATACTGACCGTGATCTCTTCCCCGAGGTCGGGCAGGACATCTACCTGCGCGAAGGAGGTCTGCCGACGCTTGGCGGCATCGAAGGGTGAGATCCGCACCAGCCGATGGACGCCCTTTTCCGCCTGCATATAGCCGTAGGCGTTTTTGCCCCGAATGAGAAACGTGGTGCTTTTGAACCCGGCGATGTCCGCTTCCGTTTCGTCGAGTATCTCGCACTTGTAGCCGTTGTTTTCGGCCCAGCGCAGATACATCTTCTGAAGCATCGCCACCCAGTCGCAGGCATCGGTACCGCCCGCTCCCGCGTTGATTTCGACAATGGCGTCGTTACCATCATGCTCCCCGGAAAGCAGCGTCTCCAGGGCCATCCGATCCATATCTGTCGAAATGTGCTGCGCCTCTTGCTGCTGTTCCTGCTCCGCCGCTTCGTCGGTCTCTCCGGTTTCAGCGAGCAGGTCGCACATCGCTTCCAGATCGTCCACGCGCCGTTCCAGAGCGAGATAGGGCGCGACGGCCTCGCGCAGTTTGCTCAGCCGCTGCAATACGGCCTGTGCGTTCTGTGAATCCGTCCAGAGGTCTGGCTGCGCGGCCTGTTCCTCCAGAACTGCTAACTCTTGCTGGCGTCCGGTCTGGTCAAAGATGACCTCCCAGCTCGACCAGTCGGGTGCGTAAATCACGCGCTTCGCGACGTACCTCTTCGAGCAATTTTATTTTCCTTCCAACACCGGAGTTCTGACCTAGTCTCCGCTGCCACAGCCAATGTAAATCCAGCGCTCTTGCCGTGCTTTTGTCCCACTTTAGTATACAGCCGAGCCGGAGGGATGTCAAGGTAAAACCGTCTCACACTCATTGGACGTAAGTGCGAGCCTTTATGTTTCGCCGCTCCCTGAGCAGACGCCCTCGTCCTCCCGGTCGAAAAGCCCGGAAACGGAGGAACAAATGTGCTGTCTATGGTGTCCTTCCGAACAGGACGGTGTTCTCTCCGCCTGCCGGGTCAGCCTTCTCCCGATAGCAGAAGAAGCCGCGAACACAGTCTTACATGAACGGAAAAGGTGCAGCAACATGTCTCATTCAAAACGCCCTCTCGGTTCCCTGTCCCGCACAACCCTTTCTGCCACCCACAGCGCGGCCTCCCGAACCACCGGCAGAAACGCGACAGCGGTCTCGACGCGCTTTCTCGCCTCCCCACGCTGGCAAGCCTGGATACGCACACAGCGCCGCGCCCTCACCGCCTCCCGCCGGTCGCACACCACTCCCTGAATCACGCTCCTCCCGTTTCTCTTCGGCATCAGACCGCGCTGTCCTGGCCCGGAGTATCCCTCATTCCCTCTCCCCTTATCTCGTGACGCTGTGAGCGATTGGAGGATGGCAGGAAGCCCTCACCCCAACCCCTCTCCCGGGTGGTCGCAAGCTCCCTGGGAGAGGGGCCAATGCGTGAGTCATATCGGTGATTGAAAAGTGTGGGAACGGACAACTCTTCTCGCCTTTTCAGGGAGCGAACATGGTAAGAATTCAGGAAACCTTATCGCCCCCTTCTCCCAGGCTTTTTGGGAGAAGGGGGTTGGGGGCTACAACAGAGGAGATTGGGAGAGGCTGAGAAGACGGTCAGTGTTTCGCGGTTTCGGGGCGCTGCGGGGGAACGATGATGCCGTCGAAGATCGCGGCATTGGTCTGGACATGGCAATCCTGACCGACAACACAGCGCTCGATGTGCGTTCCCGCCATCACCTCCGCGCCTTCCCAGAGAATGCTGTCGGAGACAGTGGCGTTCTCACCCACAATGCAGCCGTTGCCCAGGACGGTGTTCTCAACGACACGCGCTCCGGCTTTGATGGTTGCGTTGCTGCCGATAGCGACGGGGCCGACGATCTCTGCGGTCGGATCAATCAGCACGTTTTCCCCCACCCAGACCCCCGGAGACTGCTCCTTGAAAGGCAGTCCTGCGTTGACAAGGCCGTTCAGCACGTCCTTATGTGTCTGCTGGTAGACCTTGAGGTTGCCCACGTCCTTCCAGTAGGCGGCGGTCAGATGTCCGTAGAGGGGCAGGTGATGCTCCAGAAGCAGGGGAAAGACCTGTTTGCCGAAGAGATAGAAAGTGTTGTAGGGAATGAGGTCGAAGACTTTCGACTCGAACAGATAGACGCCTGTGTTGGCGGTGTTGGAGAAGATGACTTCCCCTTTCGGCTTCTCCAGAAAGCGTGTGATTCGCCCCTCCTCGTTCATCAGCACGATACCGTACTCGCTCGGATCGTCCACCATCGAGAGGGCGATAGAGGAGAGGGCTTTCTTTTCGCGGTGGGTCTGGAGAAAGCGGGTCAGGTCCATATCGGTCAGGTCATCGCCGCCGATGACCAGGAAGGTCTCGTCTTTGAAGAAGTTCTGAGCGCGTTTGACACTCCCCGCATCGCCCCAGAGTTTGTCTTCCCTGGCCCAATGAATCGCAACTCCCCACTTTGAACCGTCTCCGAAATAGGCTTCGATCTGACTGCCCAGGTAGTGGGTGTTAATCATGATCTCATTAAAACCGTGCTGTTTCAGCAGTTCGATGAGGTATTCCATGACCGGGCGGTTGACGATGGGAACGAGGGGCTTGGGTACATTGCGGGTCAACGGATCAAGCCGGGATCCCACTCCTGCGGCCAGAATCATCGCTTTCATAAAGGGCAGACTCCTGACAGAAAAAAGCCGTCCTGCACCGCCTCGTGGCGCTACAGCAGGATCGGACGGTTGAACCATGCCGCCGCAAGGCAAAGACCTCCCGTTCCTTGAGCCGGAAATCGAGAGGCCCGCCTGACGACCGCATCAATCGGGGAAGCGACGGATCAAATCGGCGACATAGGCGATCTGGTCTTCCGTCAATTCCGGGTGGATAGGCAGCGACAGCACTTCCCGCGCCACACGCTCTGCTGCCGGGAAGTCGCCCTCCCGATAACCAAGATACGCGTAGGCGGGCTGCATGTGCATAGGAAGGGGATAGTAGATTTCGGAGTCGACCTCGTTGGCTTTCAGGTAAGCCTGAAGCGCATCGCGGCGGGGATGCCGAATCGTGTACTGGTGGAAGATATGGTAGTTGGCCGGGTCGTGACCAGGAAGCTGGATGCCGTCCAGAGTCGGGTCGGCGACATCGGCCAGAAGCTGGTGATAGCGTTCCGCGTTGCGCCGACGGCCCGTATTCCAGGCTTCCAGGTGCGGCAGTTTTGCCAGCAGCACGACGGCCTGAATCGCGTCGAGGCGGCTGCAATAGCCGACGCGGGCGTGGTGGTACTTGTGGCCCTGCGTCCCGTGACCGCGCAGGCTGCGGAGCAGTTCCGCCCGCTCGTCGTCGTTGGTGAGGATCATGCCGCCGTCGCCGTAGGCGCCCAGGTTCTTGGTCGGATAGAAGGAGAGGGTCGTGGTATCGCTGTGTACGGCGATGGGCTGCCCGCTCTGCCGCGCTCCGACTGCCTGCGCGGCATCTATGATGAGACGAAGGCCGTGGCGCTGCGCGAGCGCGGAGAGCGCTTCACGGTCACACATCTGTCCGTAGAGGTCTACGGGCAGAATGGCGCGGGTACGGGGCGTGATACGTTCCTCTATCCGTTCAACCACCAGATTGTACGTGCAGCTATCAATATCCACGTAAACGGGCGTCGCCCCGACGAGCGCAATGGCCTCGGAGGTTGCGCCAAAGGTGAAGGGCGTCGTGATGACCTCATCGCCGGGGCCGATACCGCAGGCAACCAGAGAGAGCGTCAGCGCATCCGTGCCGGACGCGACACCAATCCCATGCTTCGCGCCGCAGGTCGCGGCGATTCGCTGTTCAAGCTGCGCGACTTTCTCGCCCCCGATGAAGTGGGAGCTTTCGATCACGTCGCGAATCGCCGTATCAATCTCCTCTTTCAGTTCGTGATATTGCGCTCGCAAATCCGCGAGAGGAACTTTCAAGCCAGCCTCCTCTTTCCGGGCCGTTGTCACCCGGTCTCCGCCGCACTGTATTTAGTGTCAGGCGGTGCAAAACATACCTACTACTATACCCAATCCGCTTCGGAAAACGGACGGTTGAAGTTACGGGGGCGTCGTTTCCGCCGCCAGGATTTCCCGCGCCACACTCCGCGCCGACGCGCCGAACTCCGGGTCGCTCAGTGCGGCCCGCAAAAACGCCGCATAGAAAGTTTCGAAGTTGCCGATGTCGCGCCGGAACTCGCCGGAGCGCAACGGAACGGCCCAGAGCGATCCGCCCTCCTGTCGCAGTGTCCGCACGGCATCTGTCAGGTTGAGTTCGCCGCGTGAATCCAGCGGCGTACGGCGCAGGATGTCGAAAATAGCCGCAGAGAGTATCCAGCGGGCTGCCACCACATTTCGGCTCGGCGCGTCCTGGGGGGCGGGCTTCTCAATGATGTCGGCGAGCGCGAACGGCTCTTTCGGCTTCTCCGGCTGCGGCACGGCTGGCGCGAGAACGCCGTAGCGCGACACCTTTTCCAAAGCGACCTGCTCCGTTAGCACGGTTGCGTCCGCGCCCTGCTGCCGATGCGTTGCCACCAGACGGCGCAGGGGGGCCGAGCAGTCCGGCGCGTCTATCATGCAGTCCCCGAACGCTACCACGAACGGCTCGGCTCCGACCCATTCGGCGGCATAGAGCAGGGCATCGCCCAACCCGCGTTGCTCCTCCTGTACCACATAAGAACAGTGCAGGACGGCTCCTGTGACATCGTCGCGGTACGCCTCGCCGAAAAAACCGCGTATCTGCGGCTTGCGCTCCGAGACGATGAACAGCGCCTCCGTGATGCCTGCGCCAAGCAGTTCCGTAGCGATATGCGCCAGCACCGGCTTGCGCCCGACAGGCAGGAGTTCCTTGGGAAAAGCCAGCGTCAGGGGGCGCAGACGGGTTCCAAGCCCGGCGGCAGGAAGTACGGCTTTATGTAAAGGCGCAGCGTTTACAGGAGCAGGAGAAGACATGAAACCTCGGGCGTCGGAGGAGATGGCAAACCGTTTCGGGGAAAGGAGCGGCGGGGCAGTTTCCTCTTTGATTTGTGAAATTGTAGCAGAAGAAACGGGCCGGGGTCAATGCCATGCGGAACGATTTCACGCGGTTGCAGGGTATTCTAAAACGGAACACACGTTCTCTCTACTGCAGTTTCCTGACCGGATCGCTGCCTTGCTGTCACGGAAACCGTTAGACAGCCGTCTCTTTAAGCAACATCTACCTTGATTTTCACCGATATCGAAAGGACAGTTCCCGATGAAGATTCGTATTTTTGGCCTCGCGGCAGTCGCTCTCGCCCTGGTATTCCCGCTCGGCGTACAGGCGCAGGGGGGCATGCCCGGCGCACCCTACGCGGGCGGCAAAAAAGTGACCACCGAAGAGGCGCTGAAACAGGCTCCTAAAGACGATCCCAGCCTCGCCCCGCTGGACAAAGCGTTTATGACCGCCTCCGCTGCTCTGAAGAAATCCCCTAAAGACGCAAAGGCCAAAAAAGCCTATGTCGAGGCCGCCTTCAAATACGGCAAGACCTGCGAAGACAACGTCAGCGGCAAACTCTCTCGTCCGGTGCAGTATCGCGCCGCGCTCGCCCTCTACCGCAAAGCGCTCGCCGTAGACCCCAGGCACAAACCGAGCATGGAAGAGAAGGGGAAGATCGAAGACATCTACAAGTCCATGCCGGGCGGAGTTCCCAAGTAGACGTGAAGTTTTCGTCGGTGCCTTCGGACAACAGGAATTCCTCTTTGTCTGCGTGAGGACGATTGTGTTGTCCGAAGGACACCAGGGAGACAGGCATGAGATCGAAACAGAGACCTGCCATAGCGGGCATTCAGCACGGGATTCTCATAGGAACGTTTCTGGTTGTTCTGTTGGTGTGTACTGGATGCGTTCTGGCGCAAAAGGCCGGCAAGCCGAAGAAAGCGTCTGTCGGATCGTCCGCTCCGCTCCTGCTCACAGCGAAGACCGATAAGGCCGCCTATCCCTCCGGTGCCGAAATCCAGTTCACGCTGACGGTGAAGAATACGACCAAAAAGCCGCTCGTCCTGCATTTCCGCAATGGGCAGCGGTACGATTTTGAACTGCGGAAAGACAAAGACACGAAGCTCTGGCAATGGTCGCAGGGCCGAATGTTTATCATGTCGCTTGGCTCCTCCACTGTACAGCCCGGCGCTTCGCTCACTTTCGCAGAGAAATATCATCCGGGTGGAGCCGGAATGCCTGCCCTCCCTCCCGGCACCTATACCCTTATCGCCACGCTCACCACCGAGGGGAAGTCGGTTCCCGCTGCCACCACGACATTCAAGGTCGCCGCACAGGGTTCCGAGTGACCAAAGGGCTTCCCTGACTCAGAAATGCGCTCTGTTCGTGTCCGCTGCCGCACCTGTCCATGAAAAAGAACTTCCTCCTCTCGGTGCTGATACCGGTCTATAACGAACGGGCCTCGCTGGAGGCGCTGCTGTGCCGCGTGGAGGCGGTTCCGGTTCGCAAAGAGATTCTACTGGTAGACGATGGCTCGACGGATGGAACCCGCGAATGGATTCGGGCGAATGTCGAAGGGCAGAGCGCCGACATTCGTGTCTTCACTCATCCGACCAATCAGGGCAAAGGCGCAGCGATCCGCACCGCACTCGCACAGGCGACCGGCGATATCCTCCTGATTCAAGACGCGGACCTCGAATACGACCCTGCCGACTATCCCGCTCTCCTCCAGCCTATTCTCGATGGTGTTGCGGATGTCGTGTACGGCAATCGCTTCGCCGGAACCGCGAACGCGCCCTCCCCGCTCCCCGGCCATCGTCTTGGCAACGCGGTCCTCACCTGGCTCTCCAATCGGCTGACCGGCCTGCACCTCACGGATATGGAGGTCTGCTACAAGGTATTCACGGCAGAGGCCATTCAGGGCATGATCCTCCAGAGCAGCCGCTTCGAGTTTGAGGCGGAGATCACCGCCCGGCTTGCGAAACGCCGCTGCCGGTTTGCCGAAGTCCCGATCACCTATCATCCCCGCAGCTACGCTGAGGGCAAAAAGATCGGCTGGCGGGATGGACTGCAAACCCTCCGGGCAATCCTCAAATACCGCTTCCTGGACTGACCTGTCTTTCTGTTGCAGCAAGCCTGCTCTCGACTGTGATTGCAAGGCAGGCGCGGGGTGTGCTAAAATAGGGAGTTCCGTGCAGCACACAGAACGCCTATTTTCGGACCGGAGACATACCCCAACGCCATGAGCGAACATCCTGAACTTAAGGACGCGACCAGCGCCCGCTCCATTCTCGCCACCGACTGCGGCAGCACCACCACCAAAGCCATTCTTATCGAAAAACAGCCAGACGGACAGTATCGCCTGACCACACGCGGCGAAGCCCCGACCACCGTCGAGGCCCCTTTCGACGATGTGACCGTCGGGGTAGTAAACGCCGTGCGGGAAGTCGAGGAACTGAGTGGCAGGACGATTCTCGGCGCGACCGGCAAACCGATGACCCCCTCCCAGGATGACAAGACAGGCGTAGACCTCTACCTCTCCACGTCCAGCGCAGGCGGCGGCTTGCAGATGACAGTCGCGGGCGTCGTGAAGGCGATGAGCGCGGAGTCGGCGCAGCGGGCAGCCCTCGGCGCGGGAGCCATCATCATAGATGTCATTGCGGTGGACGACGGGCGTAAAGAGTTTCAGCGTGTGGAGCGTCTACGTCAGTTGCGTCCCGATATGATTCTGATGTCCGGCGGCACCGACGGCGGCACAGTCAACCACCTCGTCGAAATGGCGGAGATGCTGCTCTCCGCCGACCCCAAGCCCCGGCTCGGCATCGGCCTCAATCTCCCGGTCATCTATGCGGGCAACAAAGACGCCTACCCGCAGGTCAAGGCGCTGATCGGCGATAAGGTCGCGCTGCGGCAGGTGGACAACCTGCGCCCGACCCTGGAGCGCGAGAACCTGCTGCCCGCCCGCGAAGCTATCCACGACCTGTTTCTGGAACACGTCATGCAGCAGGCTCCGGGCTACGGCAAGCTCTCCGGCTGGACCAGCACCGGAATCATGTCCACCCCGAACGCGGTCGGCAAGATCATGCAGACCATCGCGGAGCAGCGGCACATCAACGTCCTCGGCGTAGATATCGGCGGCGCGACCACCGACGTTTTCTCCGTCTTCAGCAACATCTTCAACCGCACCGTCTCCGCGAACCTCGGCATGTCCTACTCCATATGCAACGTGCTGACGGAGGCGAAGGTCGAGAATATCAAACGCTGGCTGCCGTTCGCGGTCTCCGAGGCCGACCTGCGGAACCAACTGCGGAACAAAATGATTCGCCCAACGACCATTCCGCAGCGGCTCATGGACCTTCAAATTGAGCAGGCGGTCAGCCGGGAGGCGCTGCGTCTCGCCTTCGACCACCACAAATCGCTCGCACGCGGCTTGACTGGCGTGACGATGGAGAAGAACGTCGGCAACATCTTCGACCAGAAGGGCACGGGGCAGACCCTCGTCAATCTGATGTCGCTGGATATGATCGTCGGCTCCGGCGGCGTTCTCTCCCACGCGCCGCGCCGCGCTCAGTCGGCGCTGATGATGATGGACGCCTACCAGCCGGAAGGCTTCACGCTCCTCACCGTCGACTCGATCTTCATGATGCCGCAGTTGGGCATTCTCTCCACCGTCCACCCGGAAGCCGCCACGCAGGTCTTCGAGCGCGACTGCCTTATCTATCTCGGCACCTGCATCGCCCCGGTCGGTGTGGCGAAAGAGGGCGAACCCTGTGTCACGGTCACGATTGGCGGCCAGACGGAGGCCATTCCCTTCGGCACGATTCGCGTCTACCCGCTCGGCTTCAAAAACGGCGAAGAGGGCGAACCACAGGAGAACAACATCACCGTTACTCCGGCGCGTGGCTTCGATCTCGGCGAGGGCAAGGGCAAAGAGATTCAGCGCACCGTGCAGGGCGGCACTTCCGGCGTCATCATAGACACACGCGGCCGTCCGCTCCAGATTCCCACCGAAGACACGGCCCGTATCGCCAAGATGAAAGAGTGGCTCACCGCCATGAACCTGCCTATCGCGGAATAGCCTACAGCGACGGGTAACGAACAGGAAGCGCCTCTCCGTAAACTCTAACGTACTCGGCGGGATGCACCTATCCTGCCAATCCTGTTCATCCTGTCCAAAAAGGAATCGTACCATGTCGGAATCGGAGACGCCGCAGTTTCAGCGCAAGGCGACGCTGCGATTGGGGCAGCGCGAGTTAAGCCGCCTGTCGCTGCTAGTTATCCTGGTTATCGTCGCTGGGCTGGCGTATGGGGGCTGGAAAGCCATCGAGGGGTTTCGGACACGCCGTGACCTCGTGATCGCGCAGGACAATCTGCTGAACCTCTACCGGGGGATGCGGGGCTATGCGCTGGACTACGACAGCAAACTGCCGCCCGCCGAGAGCTGGTCGGACGCCGTTCTCGGCTATCTGAGCGGGTCGCAGGCGCGTCCGGGTGGGCGCGAAGCCTTCCTCAAAGGCACGAGCGATAGTGGACCGGTCAGCTACGTCTACAACGACGCGGCTTCGGGATACAATCTGGAGCCGAACGGCAAAGAGAGCGCCAACAGTCGCCGGATTGACCCGCACGACCTGATTCTGCTCGTCGAACGGGTCGGCGAATCCCATAACGCCCACGCCTCCCTGCCGCCTCGCGACAGCATCGCGCACGAAGAGGAACTGGCGAAGCAGTTGGTCTTTCCCCACGCCGCCGACGATGAGATGAACGCTTCCACAATCATTCTGTACGCGGATGGCAACATCGTGATGCTGACCCGCCGCGACATCAAGCATTAGTTTTCTCCCCTTCCTCGCCGGAGGGGATTCAGGCAGCAAAACTCGCGGCTTTCCGCACGGCAGGCCGCGAGTCATTTCAGAACAGGAGAACCCCGCTCGTTGGGAACCGCATACACACCGGGACTGAGAGTCAGTTCCCGCACCACCATCGAAAAGCTGCGCCGCCTGCCCCTGAAAGGCACGGTTCTGGTGCACGAAGGCGAGATCGTCACGCCGCATACCGTCATTGCCCGCACGGAACTGCCCGGCCTCATGCAGACCATCAAAGTCGCGGAGCGCATGGGCGTCGAGGCGGCGGACGTGGCCGGGTTGCTGAAGATCAAGGTCGGCGATACCGTGCAGAAGGATGAGGTCATCGCGGAGACGAAGGGGCTGTTCGGGAAGTTTTTCCGCAGCGAGTTCCGTTCGCCTTTCACCGGCAAGGTGGAGCTGATCTCGCCTGCTACCGGTCACGTTGGGGTGCGCGAAGCGCCGACACCGGTAGAGAAGGACGCCTACATTCGCGGCACGATCTCGAAAGTTTTGCCCGGTGAGGGCGTCATTGTGCGGTGTGAAGGCGCGTTGGTGCAGGGCATCTTCGGGGTGGGGGGCGAACGGCTCGGTGAGATCGTGGTCGTGACGGATGGCCCGGACAAGCCCATCACCGATACGACCCTGACCCCGGCCTATGCGGGCAAGATCGTAGTCGGCGGCAGCAATGTGTCGGGCGCGGCTCTGCGTAAAGCCGCTCAACTCGGCATCATCGGCATTGTGTGCGGCGGCGTGGTGGATCGCGAACTGATGGATTATCTGGCGGAGGCGCTCAAGCAGCCGGGCTACGACATCGGGGTGGCGATCACCGGGCAGGAGCCTATCGCCTTCACGCTGATGGTGACGGAGGGCTTCGGCACCATTGACATGGCGAAACGCACCTTCGCCCTCTTCCAATCACTCCAGGGCAAGACCGCCTCCATCAACGGCGCGACCCAGATTCGCGCTGGTGTCATCCGTCCCGAAGTCGTCGTTCCCCTCGCCGACGCCCCCACCGCCTCCACCACCGAGGCTGATGCCGCCGAGGGCGGTCAGCTTGGCATCGGTACGCCCATTCGCGTCATCCGCGAACCCTACTTCGGCATCCTCGGCTCCGTCACTGGTCTGCCCGAAAAGCTCCAGCAGGTCGAGTCCGAAACAATGGTCCGCGTCCTGGAAGCCAAACTCGAAGACGGCCGCACCGTCACCGTTCCCCGCGCCAACGTCGAAATTATCGAAGAAAGCTGACAGGGAATTCAACGGGAAAGGAATTCGATCCGACCCCCGCAAATAGTTGCGAACAGCGAAATTCTCTAATGGCAGTAGTATTTTGTCTGCTTTTCTAGTCGCGCTGTCGGGTTGGTTTTTGAAGTCGGGGGCGCCATTTCGGAATCAATCTTATCTCAGATATAGGCGATCCGTTAAGAGCGATATTCAAGATCATCAGTTCGATCCCTATAGGGGCTTCCAATTTAAGGCCGCTCGGTCTCTGTGACCGAGCGGCTTTATACCTTTCTGGTCTTCTTATCCGCTTTCGCGGGCTTCGAGTTGACTCGAATTGTGGCGATTATGGTAGCGGAGGCAACCCAAGCTCCCTCAGGTACACGTTGTGCTTTTCCGTTGCAGATCGAACTCGTTCTTCGATGTCAACTAGATCAGTGTGGACCGCCGCCAAATCAATTTCCTTCTCAGTTGTCGCCGTACTTATGTAGCGGGAGATGTTGAGGTTATAGCCGTGCTTGTCAGCAATATCCTCTAGCGGCACCCGCTGGGAGTATCGGGGCTCATCATTCCGGCTCTGATACGTGGCGATGATTTTGGCGATGTGGGCTTCCGACAGTTGATTCTGGCGCTTCCCTTTCTCGAAGTGCTCGCTCGCGTTGATGAAGAGAACGTCGTCTGACTTCTTACATTTCTTCAGCACCAGGATACAGACAGGAATGCCGGTCGAATAGAACAGGTTGGCGGGCAGGCCAATGACCGTGTCAATGTGGCCGTCCTTTAGGAGTTTGGTCCGAATCCGCTCCTCTGCACCGCCTCGGAAGAACGCCGTGGGGCAGGATGATTGCCATCACTCCGTCATCCTTCAGGTAATAGATACTCCGACGAATAATTTCTTAACACCCTCGTATCGGGTAAAATGCTTCCATGAACATCCAAGCCCTCACGACATTTCCCGAGGACAAAGTCCGCGCCCTCCTCGGACTCACTCACGCCGCCCTCGCAGAACTCC
>JBBRLP010000038.1:0-39841 GCA_038231295.1 Chthonomonadales bacterium | reverse complement strand
CCTTCAGGAAACGATGGATCAACTTCAGGGTATCGAGTAATCTCCCTACCCTTTGACATACCGGCAAAGTAACATTCTCAACAGCATCCAGCGAACGCGATCACCACTTAACTTACTGTCTGTGAAAACGGGGGAGGACTATTGCGACCGCCCGGGAGAAGGGGGTTGGGGGATGAGGTCCACACCAGGGCAGTGACCGGACGCTCGGGGATGTCCAGAGAAATACTCTTTCCTCACGCAGATAGCGCAGGATTCGGCGGGCGGCAGGACGAAAAAGGAGAGGGAGCCTTTCCTTAAACACGATTCTAATGCGAGGAGCAGCACTCTAGTGAAGATACACGAATACCAGGCCAAAGAGGTGCTGGCGAAGTACGGTGTGGCCGTGCCGAAGAACGCGGGCGTCGCGACCACGCCGCAGGAGGTACGCGCCGCTGTGGAGGCCCTGGGCGGACGTGGGGTCATCAAGGCGCAGGTCCATTCCGGCGGACGCGGCAAGGCAGGCGGCATCAAGGTCGCCAACAGCCCCGAAGAGGCCGAACAAATTGCGGAAAAGATGCTCGGAATGTTGCTGCAAACGCACCAGGTTCCCGAAGGTCTGACCGTTAGCAAAGTGATGATCGAAGAGCCGATTCAGATCGTGAAAGAGTACTACCTCGGCATCGTTCCCGACCGCGATACGCAGCGCGATGTTCTGATTGTCAGCGCGAAGGGCGGCATGGATATCGAGGCCGTCGCCGAGGAAGACCCGGACGCGATTGCCCACCTGCCTGTGGACCCGCTGGAAGGTCTAAGCGACTACCAACTGCGTCAGGTCTGCTACGATGCGAAACTGGACCCGGCTGTCATCAACAAGGCGATGGTCTTCCTGCGGCAGCTCTACACCGCGTATGTTGCCTCCGACGGCTCGCTGGCCGAAATCAACCCGCTGGCGGTCACGGCGGATGGGCGCGTACTGGCGGCAGACGCCAAGTTCCAGATTGACGACAGCGCCCTGTTCCGGCATCCCGATTTCGCGGCCTATGCCGACGAGAGCGAAGAGGACGCCATTGAGGCGGAGGCGCACAAAGACGAAATCGCCTATGTGCGGCTCGGCGGCAACGTCGGCATCATCTGCAACGGCGCGGGCCTGACCATGACCACGATGGACGAAGTGAAACGCGCCGGCGGCGAACCGGCGGACTTTCTGGACGTGGGCGGCGGCGCACAGGCCGACCGGGTCCGCAAGTGCCTCGGCCTCGTCCTCTCCGACCCGAACGTCAAGGGCGTCCTCATCAATATCTTCGGCGGCATCACCCGCTGCGACGAAGTAGCGAAAGGCGTGATTGCCGCGACGGAAGTCATGGACATCAAGGTGCCGATCGTCGTACGGCTGGCCGGAACCCGCGCCGAAGAGGGCGCGGCGATACTGGCGACTTCGAGCCTCATTCCCGCGCTGACGATGCAGGACGCTGCCGCCAAAATCGTCGCACTGGTGAAGGCGGCCTGACCCGGTAAGAAAGCGCTGGCGCCCGATGGACGACAAACTCGATCCTCTGCAAAAGGTGGAACTCGCGATGATTCGCGCCGAACACCAGAAGCGTTTCCAGGTGATGATTAACTACATCAAGGAGATGGTCGGAGAGGGGATCGAGTACCATAACACCGTCGTCCATGTCGTGGTGTCGGAGACAGGCGCTTACTACGAACTGAATGACCTGCCGGAAGAGTTCTGCGGGGCGGTAGGCGATGAAGCGGAGATCGAGCGGCGTTTCGTGACGCCCGCCGAAGCCATCGCCCTCCTGACCCGTGCGGTGGACGCCATCGGACGTGCCACCCCGCAGAACACCCGGCATTTCTCCATTATTACCCTCTACACGCGACGTGGCCTGGTAGATAGAAAGAACTGTTTTCTGTTCGACTATGCTCCCGGTAAGGCCGTGCACCCCCGCCCCCCGCGCATCGTCGGCAAATTTCAGCCCAACGTCATGCCTCTCTTCTTCAAGGTCAAAATGGACGCCGACTTTGCCGAAGAGGTGCTGGGATTTCCGGGCGGTATCGCCTTTTGCATGGCAAACGCCGGAGATCGCCACCTGCTCATTCACATTCTCTACGCAGGCGACCAGATGACCGATCTGGGAGCCTTGCCCTTCTCGGAAACCATTCATTGACAGCCCTCGCAAGGCGGTATTTTTCTTGCGATTCACTCTCGCGGCTGATATAATAGGGTTAGAGAGAGTTACGGTTTGCAATGAGATGCTTCTGGTGCGGGAATAGGGAGTGAAACCGAACCGCCTCTAAATACGTCTATAGTAGCACCTGACGTTGAGCAGAGAAAAGTGAACTGAGAGAGCCGAAACGGTGTTTGTTATAGAGGAAGGGTCCTTGGCTCACAGCGCGGAACGAACTGCGTCACATTTCCGCCTGAGACGAGTCCATTGGAGATAACTGTGTACCTCCGGCCAGCCAGAAGATGGCGGGCGGAAAAGGGGCCCCGACTCCTTCGCACAGGCGAAGTGAGGGGGCACCCGGCCTACATAAAATTACCGCGAGAGGGAGGCGGAGTTATGATAGCTGGCAATGTGGGGGATGCGGCGGCGGTGCCTCCCAGGGACCACGCCGAATTTGAGAAACTTGTGGAACGAACGCAGCGGCAGGCTTACAATATCGCCTATCGGATGACGGGCAACCGCGACGATGCCGAAGACCTGACGCAGGAAGCCTACCTGCGAGCCTATCGCTCCTTCGGTACCTATAACCGACAACTGCCGTTTGAGAGCTGGTTTTTCCGCATTCTGTCCAACCTGTTTATTGATCTGATGCGCCGCAAGCCGAAACAGAAACCGCTTTCTCTCGATCAGCCGGTGGGAGACGACGAGAGCGACGACAATCTGCTGCTTCAGATACCGGACGAGAACGCGAACCCGGAGCGTAACCTGATGGATAGCGTCATGGACGAGCGACTCCAGCAGGCCCTCGGTACGTTGCCGGAGGCGTTCCGCACGGCGGTCATGCTCTGCGATGTCGAAGGCAAGTCGTATGAGGAGATCGCGCTGGCAATGGGGTCGTCCATCGGCACAGTTCGCTCGCGCATCCACCGGGGCCGAACAATGCTGCGCCGCCTGATGAACAGCCCGATCAAGCCCGCGAAGTCGGACGAACGCGGTCGCCGTTCCCAGGTTCCGTCGCTCTTCAACGCGCAGCCTGCCTGATTGCTGTGCAGGAATTATTGACCGGAGCGTTCTCTTCCCTCGGGAGAGAACGCTCTTTTCGTGAGAGGAATTTTCATGCTGATTGATACGCACTGTCACTTCAACCATGCCCGCTTTGCGGAGGATATACCCGCGTGTATCGAGCGGGCGCAGGCGGCGGGAGTGACCCAGATGATTGTGGTGGGCGCAGACGCGGAGGGCAGCGAGCAGGCGGTCGCCATCGCGGAGCAGTACGGGCAGGGCCTCTTCGCAACGATTGGCGTCCATCCCCACGAAGCGAAACATTGGGACGCCGCGACCGAAGCCCGCTTTCGGACGCTGGCGGACCATCCGAAGGTGGTGGCTATCGGCGAAATCGGGCTGGACTACCACTATGACTTTTCGCCTCGTGAGGCACAGTTCGCCGCGTTTCGGGCGCAGATGAGACTAGCGCGGGAGGCGCAGTTGCCCGTCGTTATCCACTGCCGGGAGGCGTATGCCGACACGCTGCAACTGCTGGCCGAAGAGGGCGCCTACGGTACGGGCGGAGTGATGCACTGCTGGGCGGGAACGGTGGAGGAGGCGAATCAGACGGTCGCGCTCGGCCTCGCGCTCGGTTTCGGCGGCACACTGACCTTTAAGAACGCGGAGGAGGTGCGGCAGGCGGCGCAGACCGTGCCGCTGGAGACGCTGCTGATTGAGACCGACGCGCCCTACCTCGCCCCCATGCCCCATCGCGGCAAACGCAACGAACCGGCCTATGTCCGGTTCGTTGCGGAACGTCTCGCCGAACTGCGCGGCATGACGCTGGAGGAGATCGCCCGCCTCACCACCGCCAACGCCCACCGCACCTTCCCCCGCCTGACCCTATAGGCTCCCACTCAGCGCGGCCCGACGATCTTCCAGTCGGCGGGTGGGTTCTGTGACAGGCCACCGCCGCCAAGATAGGCCGTGCCGTTGAGGTAGAGGACGGCGCACTGTCCGGTCGTCGGGTTTTGAATGAGCAGGTCGGCTTTGCCATCTCCGTTGTAGTCCCCGACGCTCGCCACGCTCCAGCCCGGTGGGACTGTCGCGAGCAGAGCGCTCTCGCTGGCAATGATTTTGCCCTGCATGAACCAGATTTTGAGTTTCCCGGTCGTCTGATTTTGGAAGGCGATGTCCGTAAAGCCGTCTCCGTTAAAATCCCCCACTCCCGCGACTTGCCAGCCTGCGCCAGGATACAGCGCCAGGCTCACGCCATCCTGGTAGTAGGGGCCGTTCATATACCAGACGACAACCTGTCCCGTCGTCTGGTTCTGGAAGAGCAGATCGGAGCGGCCATCCTGATTGAAATCGCCCACGCCCATGAGTTTCCAGCCGGGAGCAGGGGTCGGACTGACGTAGTCGCCTCCGGTGATGATCGCGTTGTTCGCGCCGGAGGTATACCAGAAGATGACGCGGTTGTCCACGCTGTCCTGAAAGACCAGCGTGGTGCTGCCGTTGGAGAGGAAGTCTCCTGTACCGACCGGGACGTAGGTGGCGGGTGGGGTCTGGGAGAAGGGGGTTCCTCCCTGCACCTCGGCTCCGTGCAGGAACCAGGTTCCGAGGAGTCCGGTGGTGCGGTTGCGGAGCAGGATGTCCACATTGCCGTCGTTGTTGAAGTCCGGGAAGATCGAGATAGTCGAGAGGCGCGTCACAACGCCTGTCCCCTCGCTGGTCGGATTGCGCTTGCCGGTTTGAAACGCATTGGCTGTTATCGGGTAGTCCGGACCGTATACTCCGCCGCAAATCGTGGCGATGCCCCGACGATCCAGCGCGATGCCTGCGCCGTAGCTGAAGCTTCTGCTCATATAGGTGGAGTAGAGGATGGCGCTTCCGGCGCTGTTGATCCGCGTGACAAAGGCCGTGAAGTTGCCCGGCGCGTTGATTCGCTTGAATGCCCCCGCTGTCGTCGGGTAATCAATGGCGGCGGTATAGCCTGTGATGCAGACACTGCCTGTACTATCCAGGGCAATCGCACTGGACATCCCTTCCCCGATGTCCGTTGAGTAGAGCAGAGCAGAACCCGTCGCGTTCAGCCGGGTGACAAAGACATTGTAGACCGTTTTGTAGGAAGGCAGGCGAGCGGGCTGGAGCGCGCCGGGCGTGGTGGGGAAGTTGAAGGACGAGGTATTTCCGGTGACATAAGCGCTGCCGCCGCTGTCCACAACAATCCCATTCCCGACATCGCCGTATTTGCCTTCTCCGCCCAGGAAAGTCGAGTAGACCAGCCCGGTGCCGTCGGGCTTCACCTTCGTAACAAAGGCGGTTCCGCCGTTGAAAGGAGGCACCAGATTCTTTTTTTGGAAGGCAGTGTCGGAGGTGGGAAAATCGAGCGATGTGGTCCGGCCCGTGACATAGGCGCTTCCCTGGCTGTCCACGGCAATTGCATTGCCGCTCGCCCCGATAGTTCCGCCCAGATAGGTCGAATAGATCAGTCCGGTGCCGGAGGCGTTCAGTTTGGTAACGAAGGCGCTCCCGGGATTTCTTTTGTCCGCACTGGTAGCGGGACTTGTCGCCTGAAACGCGCCGGGCGTGGTCGGGAAATCAGGCGAGTTCGCAATGCCTGTAAGATAGGCATTGCCCTGACCGTCCAGCGCGATGCCATTCACTGTGTCGTAGGTATAATCACCGGAGTGTCCGCCCAGAAAGGTGGAATAGACGAGGGCCGAACCGGTCGGATTCAGTTTGGCGACAAAGCCTGTTGCGCTGAAACCCACGATGACCAGAATCGTTGATGCCGGATTGACGGTCTGAAAGGCGCCCGGCGTGACGGGAAAGTCCTGGGAGTTGGCAAGCCCGGCGACATAGGCGCAGCCCTGACTGTCTATGGCGAGCGCCTGCCCCCGATCCGTTCCCGCTCCGCTCAGGTAGGTCGCGTAGATCAGCGCAGTTCCCGTCGCATTCAGCTTGGCGACGAACACACTGTCGTTCCCGAGATAGGGGGCCGCTTTCTTCCGGGGCTGCAACGCGCCCGGCGTGGTGGGGAAGTCCAGGGAGTTCGTCGTTCCGGCGATGTAGGTGTTGCCTGCGCTATCCACGGCGAGGGCGTCGGCGCTATTACGGACCGACCCTCCGAGAAACGTAGAATAGATCAGTTGCGGGTCAATCACGAGGGCGCGGGAAGTATCGTAACGCGCCAGCTTGAACCCGATTCCCCCATCGCTCTTTCGCACAAACGAGCTGGCAACCATGCGCTTCTTTCCCGCGACCATCTGATAGGTCAACGGACGATGCCAGCGCACTTCCCCCTGTTTCATGCCGAGGATCAACTCCCCATTCGCAGCGATACGCACCTTCTGCGCTCCCGTAAACTTCAGCGCGATACGCTTCGGGTCGGTTCCCGGACGGACAAGAAAGTCGTACTCCAGTTGGTTCTGATTGCCGTAGTAGACCAGATCAATGCCCCGGTAGACCTGCCGATATTCGATACGCGCATAGAGGGGAACGTTGGTGCGCCACTTGCCGGGGTCTTTGCCGAGAAAGTAGTTGGCGTGTCCCGTGGGAGCAGTGTTTTGGACGGCACAAGCGGCAGGATTGGCTCCTGACAGGTGCATGGTGAGGGTTTCGGCAGAGTGAGCTGCCGTTGCCATTTGGAAGGTGGCTTCACGGGGCGAGAGGGAGAGACGGTAGCCCGGCCCATGCGCCAGAAAGTCGTCCCGGCGATTTGTCTGTCCTGTGTTGGCTTCAAAGGCCAGAGGCAGTTGAATGCGGTTTGCACGAGGATGCATCGAACCTGCCTGGGCTGTTGCAACGGTCGCTTGCCCTATGAGCAGGATCAGGGCGAATGATGGCGCACTCAGCGAAGGCAGAATTCGAGAAATGGACATTTTGGGTTTCCTGGCTGTATGCGTTTGACTTATCCGGCTCTTTTGCCCTCGGAAATGGTATCTACGGCCGCACCGATATAGACAACGATGGCGAAGGCGAAGATCGCGATGAGGCCGGGACTGATGCCGTGATGAGGATGGCTGCCGGAAAATCCCCAGGGAGAGAAGCCCAGCAGGTAGATACAGACCACATCCAGCGCCAGAAACAGGCCCCCTTTGATCGGGTTCCCATAGAAAAACTGACCGGCGCCGGGGAGTAACAGGGAGAGGAGAACGGAGAAGCGCAGGTTGGGAGGGGCGATTTCCGAGTCGTAACTGTCCCAGCGCTCCTGCCGCATCAGCAGGTCGGCGTACTTTTTTTCGGCGGAGGAGCGGCGTTTGTCGGCCTCCAGAGCGCGTCTATAGGCGGCGAGGGCCTCGTCCACCCGCGCCACGCCCTGCAAAATGTCGCCGAGCATCTCCAGCGCGGAGCCGTCTTTCGGTACGAGCAGGAGGGCCTCCCGGCATTTGGCTTCGGCCTCCACAAACTTCTCGCGGCGGCGCAGCACATTGGCGTCGCGCAGCAGCGCCTCCGCTGCCCGCGCCTCCTGTACCGAGGATTCGCGGAACTCCGGCAGCCTCTGCCCGGCGGTGCTGATCGCCACCTGACGCACGGCGTCTTTCTCCGCCTTCAACTGCGCGGCGAACGCCTGTAAGGAGTCGGCGGTGACACGCTGGGAATCGGCCTTTTTGGGTGAGGTAGGCGCAGAGAGGACGGGCGGAATGAGCGCGGGTTTGGGGAGGGCAGACGGGGCGACATCGGCGGTGTGGGCGTTCGCATTCAGCAGGCGGCGCACCTCTTCCGGATTGAGGCCAAGCTTCGTCAGCTCGGCCTCAACAGCGCGGCGTTTGGCGGCATCCGCCAGCGGATCGGCGGACACGACCGCAGGCGGAATAACCTGCGTCGGCTCCGGTTGAGGACGGTTGGTCGGTGGGAGAGCCTGCGTCGGCTCGGGCGTAGGTCGTTCGACATTGTCCATGCGGTCCACCTTCCGAAAGCGCGAAATGAGATCAGGGAGCGAGCGACGAGGCAGCGACCGGAGCCAGAGAAGAGGCGTTGAGCGTTGCCGGTTCCGGGATCAGGTTCAGGTCCAGGCGCGGTGCTTCCGACCAGAACTCTTCCAGGCTATAGAAGGCCCGCTGCTCCTCCGCCATGATATGCGCCACGACATCGCCGAAATCAATCAGAATCCACGTCGCCTCCTGATAGCCTTCCATGCGGAGTTTGCGGTAGCCCCGGTCGCGCATCTTCTCTTCCATACGGTCGGCGATACCGCGAATCTGGATCGAGGACTTGCCCGTACAGATGACGAAGAAATCGGCGATGATGGTCAGGCCTCGCAGGTCAAGCGCGACGATGTCGGTTGCCTTGATCGCGTCCGCCGCCTTCACGACGATCTCCAGCCGCTCCTCCGTGTCCAGCTCTTCCAGCGTGGCGACCGGAGCCTCTTCCTCTTCGTAGAGGTCGTCCTCGTCGAACTCCTCTTCGCCCTCGTCCAGTTCGTCGTCTTCCATCTCGTCCTCGTCAAGGAGGATACGTTCGTCTTTGTCGTTCACGTTCGTCACAGTGTTGTCTCCGGGGATCGGGCATTCCCGGCAGGGACGGCCTCGTTCTCATACAGATGGTGTTGTCGAATATAGTCCCGCACCCCGTCAGGAGTGAGGTAGCGCGTCGGCATGCCCCGTCGGATACGCTCTCGGATCTCGGTCGAGGAGATGCCGAGGGCGGTGGTGCCGAGCATTAAAATGCGCTGTAGATAGGCAGGCGGCAGACGATGCGTCAGCGTCTCCGGGTCGAAGCCGGGACGGGTGGCGGCAATGAACGTCGCCATGCGGATGATCTCTTCATGCCGCCGCCAGGTCAGAATATCGGCGATGGCGTCAATTCCGGTGATATAAAAAAACTCCGCTGTCGGGTACTGCCTATGCAGCACGGCGAGCGTTTCTACCGTGTACGAGGGGCCGGGCCGATCCAGTTCCAGTGGCAGGCAGGTAAACGCCGGGTTGTCGGCGGTCGCGATCCGGGTCATCTCGTACCGGTCGTGGGCGGCGGTCAGGCCATACTCTTTCTTGTGCGGCGGCGCTCCGTTGGGAATGAACAGTACCCTGTCCAGTCCGAACCGCGCCCGTGCCTCCTCCGCGACGAACAGATGCCCGTTATGGATAGGGTCGAACGTGCCGCCCATGACGCCGAGGCGTCCAGCAGTTAGCGGCTCTGCGCGTCCCGCGTCCTCACTTAATGGCATTGCAGGAACCGCTCTCCCGTCTTGTCTACCTCCACTCCGGCAAGCGTTGTGGTGACACTGACCGCGAGGGTGCGAACCTCGGTTCCGGCCAGCGGTTGTGACAGCAGAGACCAGGGCAGTTCCGCGACCAGCGTCCGGCCCTGCGCGGTGACCCGGACGCCCTGCGGCGTAAGGAAAGGCTCCGCGTCGGGATGCAGCGCGAGAGTGCAGACGGCAGGCGGCGTCTCTCCGTTCGGCCCGAACGCCCGCAGGCGCAGGGTGTACAGGAAGCGTCCGCTGATGGGCTGACGAGTATCGAGGCGCAGATGCAGCGTCACGCCATCCCGACAGGCGTAGAGGGTACGGATGTCACCACCGCCCTGCAGGTCGCGCAGCACGGTATCACGCGCCGGGTCAAGCAGGACAGGCGGCAGTTTGGCCCAGGTGTGCGGGTCGGCAGACAGGCGGGGCGCGTCCGGCGCGAGGCTAGGCAGGCGCATCTCCGGGAGCGTGCCGAAAAACTCGGTGCGGCGGGCGAAGGCGTTCAGAAAGTCGTGCGCGATCTCACACTGCGACGGGTAGAGCGCAATTGTCTGCGCCTTGCGCCGGGTCTGTGCCGGAGTGAGCGTCAGCAGTTCCCAGCGTGTGTCCAGATTCCGCATCTCGACGGGCGGCAGCAACGGCGCGTCGGTGTGGGTTCCCTGCGGCAGGGGCCAGTCGCCGCGATGCACCAGATAGTAGCGCAGGCGAATGCGGGAGGCCCAGGTCTGCGTCTGCGGGTCGGCCTGCAATTCGGCGACGGCGCGGGTGACGAAGGCGGCGGCGGCGGCATGGTCGGCGTGGTCGTCCGCCGGATGGGTCACGGTGATAAGCGTGGGCCGAAACGCGCTCAGGTTCGCTTTGATGTCGGCGAGCAGGTCATGTCCACAATAGTGGGCGGCGTGGTCGAAGGTGTTGGCGTAGGGCGAGTGGTCCTGCCCGGTGAAGACGGAAGCATAGGTCTGCTCGGGCGACCAGTGGTCATTCCAGAGGGCGGCGAGGCCGCGATCCGGGTAGCCCAGGAACAGCACGTCCCGGTTTGGAACGCCGAGTTCCGCCAGCGCGGTGTGCGACTCGTCCTGCCGCAGGGCGGCAAAACGGATATAGTCCTGCGGGCCGATGCGCAGGGTTCGCGCCTGTCGCTCGACCGCCGTGCGGAACCCATCGCCGTTCGTCAGCATGACGGTGCGTACCGTGCCGCCCGCCGCGAGCGTCTGCTGAATCAGTCCGCCGCAGCCTAGAGTCTCGTCGTCGCAGTGGGGCGCGAAGACCAGCAGGCGCTCCACCGCGTTGGGCGCGGGGAGGGCCGGCAATGGCGCGGAACCGAGGGCGGCATAGACGGCCCGCTGCCGGGCAAAGAAGGCGGCGCTCGCCCCCCCGAAATAGACGCAGGGCAACGAAAGGCCGACCAGCAGCCACCGAACCGCGAAAACCAGAGGCCGTGAAGGGGAACGACGACCGGGCAAGGACTCCTCCTGACCGAACGACAGCGCAGATGCGGGAAAGGGGCCGAACCCGGCTCCCTGCCGGACTCGCCCCTTTCAGACGACACAGAACGAAACTACACGGAGTGACAGGGATTCGAACCCTGGAAAGGCGATTAACCTTTACACGATTTCCAATCGTGCTCCTTCGACCAACTCGGACATCACTCCAGACGGAGACAGATCGCACAGGCTCGACGCAACTGCCAGAAACCGGGCGAAGTGACGGGAGCGAGGGTAAGGGTGCCGAGCGGAGCGTGTCCAATACCTGCGAAATCCAAAACCTATTATATCATGCCCGAACGTCCCTGTCAATAAAACGTGCGGAGAATGCCGAGTCTCTTCCCGATACCAGAGGCTCTTTTGGGCAGAACGCGGCAAGTTTTCCCGTATAATGCCGTCCTATCAGGAAAAAGGCGAGGCGAAGAATATTCCCGGCGAGAAAAGCGGCAAGAAAAGGCCCCTGTCTGGTGGAGAGACAGGGGCCGGTGTGCGCGGGAACGTACCTACTTCTTGCGACGGCGTACGAAGAACCCGCTTCCGACCACGCAGAACGCCACAGTGAGAGCCAATGTGCCCGGTTCCGGGGTAACACTGGCGGTATAGGTCAGCGGACCGGAGACGGCGTACAGGCTATAGGCCGATCCGAAGTTGCCGTTGCCGTTATTGCCGACCCGGGACCAGCTGTTGGGGTCGCCTGCCGCTGCAAGCGTACCACCGGAATATCCATAGACAGGGCCATTGCCATCTGCCGGCTGACCGAGCAGACCGCTCCCCGACTCGGAGCCAGCCGCGTTGCCTCCGGTCCAGACGTTGCGATTGACGGTGGTCTTGATTTCAGAAAAATTCATGGCAACGAGGTGGTTTGCGGAACCCGAATAGAACGGATTGGTTCCTCCGTTGGCGACCTGGGTTCCGTTAAGCAGGTAGACCTTCGTAGTCGCGGAGACGGGGGCGTTCGTAAGCGCCGATGTGGGACTTGCCTGCGTTCCGGTGCTTACAATAGCTTTCCAGGTCAGCCCGAGGCTGGTTCCAATGGAGACGCTGTTGGCAGCGGTCTGGACAAAGTTATTGTAGAAAGTGGAACCGGCAGTCGAGGAGGCCGTCGTTCCTGACGTCACGAAAACGAATCGGTAGGTATCTCCCAGGCTCAGACCTGGGAGCGAGGAAGGAGAGGGCAGAAGAGTCTGTGCGCTGGCCTGCTGCGGTACGAAACTACATAAGGCAAAAGCGGCAGCGAGGCCCAGAATAGTGCGAATAGTGAGGCTACGCAAGATACATTGCTCCTTTTGAGAGGTATCCTTTCCGAGATGGAGAGGGATGGTGGAACCGCCGAATTATAGTATTTCCGGTGGCTGTAAGGGTAGACAGGTTTACAAATCCAGTATAGCCCCGTTCGCTGAATCGACTCAGCGGAATGCATGAAAATTGGACAGTATGCAGGAAAGTTGCACACCTTCTCTTGACAATGCCTGTCTGCATAAGACAGATGCCTTCCGAATTCTCAATTTAGATGCGCCGGCCCTGGCTGAGAATGCCATCTCTCTTCCCGACCGCTCAGGCTCTTTTGTGGAGAAAACGGAAGAAACTTGCGAGGCGAAGGATATATCCTGGAGTGAAAAGCGGCAAGAAGATGCCCCTGTCTGATGGAGTGACAGGGGCATTGGTACGATGCGATGGTTAAGGGGTGCGGCACGCGCGTTGGTACTTCCCTGTCTGCAGAGAAATACCTTGTGAGCTATCCCCTTTTACTGCTTCGCGCCAGAACGCCAACGTTTGTGTGCAGCAAAGCCGGAAAACTGTTTACCATAGTTGGCGTTCTTTTCTTTTTGCGAAAGGTGTTCTCAATCATCAGAGCAAACTGCAGCATGAGGCCGAACGGCGCAAGCGCCGTAAGTGCCATACCTCCGCCAAATTTCGTTCGCTCGAGTTCAAACCCATGTCGCTGAAGATTGAAAACCAGAGTTGTAACTCTTATTGGTTCACGATACGTATCAGAAAGCGCGAGTTTGTCTTCGCCCTGATACGATGGATGTGGAAACCAGCGATAGGAAGCATTTAGTAAGAACTTGCAACGCGATTGCAGTGAGAACACATTCGGCATCGTGATTACCATAATACCGCCCGGCTTCAAAACACGATGGAACTCGCGTAATATGCTGTTGATATTTTCTGTATAACCAATGCCCTCAACAAACACAACAGCATCAAAAGTATCGGAGTCGAACGGAAGAGGCTCGTCTAAATCGGCACAGACAAAAGGAAGTTCCGGAAACTGCCATTGATTCACCAAATCAGTACCTGTGACATCAAATCCAATTTTTGCCAGGTGTGCTGCGAGAAACCCGCCCCCCGCCGCTACTTCCAGTAACTTCCCTGGTGGAACGGCAGCTAGTAGATCAAGCGCCAATTTCCATACTTGCTCACCGGCAGCACCAATTACCGGAGTACCCTGCTTTCTCGTTTCGTTCGCAGCAGCCATAAATTATCCTTTGAGCGCCTCGGTAAAGATATTTACACTAAGTTATGTTTTACTGTGGTTTTTTCCTTCTTGTCGGGTGCAAGCCGCATCTTCTCTTGACAAAGTTTGCCTGTGCCGCTTATAATAGAGCAGTCGTCTGAGGACGCGAGGGACAGAGACCATGCAGGGATTTCACGCACAACGCCATAGCATTCAGGAGGCTTCGCCCGTGTCGGTTGATACCACGCGGCGCGGCGTGTTGCTGCGTCGTCCTGTCTGCGTGAATGGTTCCCCCTAGCCCGCACTCTCGCCCGGACACTCTGCAAATTCCACGCCGCTGCCAACCATGAGGCAGGCGGCTTTTTTGTTGCGCCTGCACGGAACGCAAGACTGCAAGACTTACCTATTACCGAAATATTTCACTGGAGAACACAAACTATGAACGATGTCGCTCAGAATTCCCTGTACGATCTGCGCCACAGCACGGCGCATCTGATGGCGCAGGCCGTCGGAGAACTCTACCCCGGCGTGAAATACGCTATCGGCCCGCCTATCGAAGACGGTTTCTACTACGACCTCGAACTCAAGGAGCCGATGAAAGAGGAAGAACTCGCTCGTATCGAAGAGAAGATGCGCGAAATCGCGGGGCGCAACCTGCCGATTGTGCGCGAGGAGAGGGAGAGGGCGGACGCACGGGCCTTCGAGGAGTCGCTGGATCAGCCCTATAAGGTGGAGTTGATTGACGATCTGCCGGAGGGCGAAGTTATCTCGTTCTATCGGCAGGGCGACTGGATTGACCTCTGCCGGGGTCCGCACGTTCCGAGTACGGGCCACCTGAAGCATTTCAAACTGCTGCATCTGGCGGGAGCCTACTGGCGCGGCAGCGAGAAGAACAAGATGCTAACGCGCATCTACGGCACGGCCTGGCACACGAAGCAGGAGCTGTACGACTACCTCAAGCGGCTGGAAGAGGCGAAACTGCGCGACCACCGCAAACTCGGCAAGGAACTGGGGCTGTTCGTCTTCGCGCCGGAGGCGATTGGGTCGGGTATTCCGCTGTTCTTGCCGAAGGGCGAGATGCTGCGCCATACGATGGAGAACTACGTTCGGGAGGTACAGACGCGCTACGGCTATCAGCACGTCTGGACTGGGCATCTGGTGCGCGAAGACCTCTACAAGAAGAGCGGCCACTACGAGAACTACGCGGACGTGATGTTCCCGCCGATGCGCGACGAGGACGCGAATATCAACTACCGTCTGAAGCCGATGAACTGCCCGTCGCACATGACGCTGTTCAATACGCAGTACCACTCCTATCGCGACCTGCCGCTGCGCTATGCAGAGTTCGCGACGCTCTACCGCTACGAGAAGACGGGCGAGCTGAACGGTCTGACGCGGGTGCGGGCGCTGACGCAGGACGACTGCCATATCTTCTGCACGGAGGATCAGATCGAGAGCGAATTCGCGCTGGCCCTGAAACTGATCCGGGAGGTGCTGACGCGCTACGGCTTCACGGACTACCGGGTGCGCCTCTCCCTGCGTGGCGAGGAGCCAGGCGGCAAGTATGTTGCGGACGATGAGAAGTGGATGAAGGCGACGAACGCCCTTCGCAGCGCTCTGAACGCCAACGCGGTAGAGTACTTCGAGGCGGCGGGCGAGGCGGCATTCTACGGCCCGAAAGCGGACTTCCTGACGAAGGACGCGCTGGGCCGGGAGTGGCAGATTTCGACGATTCAGGTGGACTTCATTCAGCCCGCCCGTCTCGGCTGCAAATACATAGACGAGGAGAGCAAGGAGCGGACACCGGTCGTGCTGCACCGCGCCGTGACGGGAACGACGGAGCGGTTCCTCGGCGTCCTTATCGAGCAGTACGCGGGAGCCTTCCCCTTCTGGCTGGCCCCGCAGCAGATCGCGCTCATCCCCATCGCCGAACGCCACTACGCCTACGCCAACGAGGTCTGCGAGAAGCTGAAAGCAACGGGTTTCCGCGCCGAAGTGGACGACCGCAACGAGAAGATGGGCAAGCGCATCCGCGAGTCGGAGATGCAGAAGATTCCCGTTATGCTCATCCTCGGCGACAAGGACATTGAGGACCAAACGGTCAGTGTCCGCCGCCGCACGGAAGGCGACCTCGGCGCGATGTCCCTCGAAGCAGCCCTCACCCTCTTCGCCCAATACCGCGCCGCCTGATCTCCAAAACTCACTTACAAACCTCTAAAAACCACGCCGCCGGACATTTTTTACGAATGTCCGGCGGTTTTTGACTCAATACGAATATTTGGCGCATTTTGTGCAGTTATACATACTAATTAGTCAGCACAACACCGAAACTATTATTGAATGCCCTTCAATAAGGCTTTACACACCGATATTAAGCCAAAATCGCGTACAATCGCTCATTAGAGAGTCTTCTCTGCGCTACAGAGTAGAATTTTTCAAATTTTCTGCGAAACAAGCCAGAAAACCTTGACAGCTCGCTAAAAGCTCGCTATAATGCATCTATAGGCATGGACGCTCCAAACGTGCATATCCTCAAGCACGTTCTAGCTTCCCCAGCTTTCTCAATAATGTTGCCACCTCTCCTCTCCAGGTATCAGGCCAATAAGTCGCGGGACGTGATCATGCCGCTTCCCAGGACGCGCCGAGATTGAGTTGCGCGGCACGCTCGTGGATGAGGGTTGCCAGTGGAGGAATCTCTCCGGCCCTACTCATCCGGTCTTGGAGATAGTGGTAGAAGTTCACGCCCAACTTCGCCGCAGTCGCCGAAAGTGTCATAAAGGTGTCCCAACAGTTCTTGCCTAACTCACTGCGGGGGCCGAAACTCACATCCCGTTTACGAACCCGCCTTCGGGCAGCCAACTCTGCCGCGTTGTTGTGTAGCGGGATCTCCGGATGCAGCAGAACCATCAGCAGTTCGTCTTTGTGAGCACGCGTCTTTTGGATGCGGTCGTCCAAAGCATCATATCCGCTCACCGTCGCAAACAGCGTGTCGAACTTACTCTCTAAGCTAACCGCCTCCGCAGCGCTCGGAGCCTTCTGGTAGGCGAGCAACTCTTTGTAGAAGTCCCAGTACTCCTTCTGGAACGCCTCCAGCCGTTTGGCGTGGGGGGACAATCGGGGCATCAACTTGGCATAGTGGCGTCCGTCATGGATCCAGCACAACGCCCGTTCGTAGGTCAGCCAGACAAACTGACCTGCCCCGTCACAGACCAGCAGTTGCAAGGCAGGAAACTCCTGTTGTACCTGGTAAGCCGCAATCGCCATCCCTTCCTGGATCGTGGTGATCTTCTTGGAAGAGAGACCTGGCAGGAGAGCGCCCAAAAACTGCCCCAGCACCTCCCCCGACATTGGGGTGTCCTGGGGCAGTTCTTGCAGGCGTTTTCGGTCGGGCTTAGAAAGACCCTGTATCTGCATATAAGCCAGAGCGGCGCTATTGCACAGATACGTCAGCGCCCTGCCGCCGCACAAGGCCGAAAGCACGGCCTGGCGATCCTTGCGAGGAGCGGTATGGTAGAAACTGAAGAGCGGGTTGCCCAGGACATGACAGTGCTCATTCTTGCCGTTGACACGGGTGGCAGTGTCGTCGATGTTGGCCCAGGGAGCGCAAGAGCTCCCCGAGAGAAGCACTTCCTGGCTCTCCGCATGGAAGAGACCCTGTCCTTCCACCAGGAGACGGTTGACCTGACCGGTCGAGATATTCACTCCGGCACAGGTGAGCAAGGAGTGGATAGCAGCCTGGCTCATGTTTCCGGCGTACCCCAGCCACAGAGACAGGGATTTGAGGTTGGGTCCGAAGTGCGTGTCGTAGCCTTCTGGCAAGGGAGCGAGATAGGTCTGTTTTGTGGAAGGCGAATAGTACTTTTCGCGTCGAAAGCAGATATTCTCCCAGACGAGTTTCAAATCTTGGACGGTGAACTCCTCAAAGCCTTTGAACTCGGCGTCGGCAGGTAAGGTCGAGAGCTCCACCGGCACATGGCAGGTGCGGGTGACCTGGAGAAAGTCGCGCTTGGGGTGCTTCTGCCACACGGTTGGCATCCGGCGTTGTGCCTCGCTGGAATGATCGACGGCAGGCTTGTTGGGCTTGACGAGTGGTTTGCCCTGCTGGCCTTTGAGGCGAGCGATTTCGTCTCTTAGGAGTTGGACCTGCTCTTTGAGCAGGCCGATTTGCTCAAGGTGGCTCTCGGCGAGATTGAGCAAGGTGACGACACACTGCTTGGCGTGCGGATCTTCAATTTTGTCGGGATCGATGTCTTCGAGCATGGGAACCCTCTTCCGACGACCAGGCAAAGATGGATTAATATACCGACAAACCAGCAGAAATACAAGACAGAGGAATGGTGACGTATCTTTCCCTGTGCAAGCGTGCGGGGAACAGCGAAAGGTCACCGCGACTTATTGAGGTGATACCTCTCCAGAAGGAGACCCTTTTTGCCCGGATGCGAAAGGTCTGATGTTGCTTCGAGAATCACTTCATCAATTCTGTCGTGTGCCCACAATCCGCAGACGACATTCCAGACACCCTTCAGGCAAATTAGGCACATCAATACCTGTTGCGGTCGCTCTTCAGTAACCTGACCGCTCAATCAGCTAACAAGGAGGTTCATTATGTCCGCTAGTTCGTTTGATGCTGCGCTGCCTGTGAGGCTGGGACAGTTCGTTCTGCAGATCGAGAAGTGGGATGAGGAAACGTCACCGGGGACGGTGACGCCGCCAAAGGGGTACCGGCTGCTGCATTTTCTGGCTGCCAATGATCTGATCCCCGGCCTGCCGGATTTCGACATCTATGGCTATATCGCTCTCTCGCCGGATGGAAGCGATCTCGTGGTCGCGCTGCGCGGAACGAAGGGCATTCTGGAATGGCTCAAGGATTTCCAGTTCTTTCTGACCGCGTACCCCTATCTTCCGGGAGCGGGCCGCATCGCAAGCGGCTTCGCGGCCCTGTATGCCTCTCTTGGAGTGACGCTGGATACCGTCCGGCCCAACGTCGTCCCGGACCCAGCCTCGCCCCGCCTCACCGCCGTCCTGCGGATAATCCTCGCCGACCCCGCGATCAAGACTGTGCACCTCACCGGGCATAGCCTCGGCGGGGCGCTGGCAACCCTGCTTGCCCTGGACATAGCCGGGAACCGCGTGTTCGACGCGCCCACCGTCTATACCTTCGCCAGTCCTGCTGTCGGGGATAAGAAGTTCGCGGGAACCTATGACGCTCGCGTTCCCGATACCTGGCGCATCGCCAACCCCGCCGACCTCATCACGCATCTGCCGCTTCCCCTGATGGGCTTCGTCCATGTAGACCGCGAGTATCGCCTCTTACCCGGTCACGAACCGCTGCTGCGCCCGGACTGCCAGCATGCTCTCCTGACCTATCTGAATGCCTTTGACCCTTCCATCGTGAAAGACGACGGATGTTGATACGCTCTCGAACAGGAGAAGATGATGATTGACCCCACCAAACTGCCGTTCATTCAGGCGAACCGCTTTCGAGTTGCGAACCGCGACCATATTGACTGGATCGTTATCCATACGATGGAGTCGCGGCGAACGAACACGGCCGCCGTTGACTGCGCCCATGACTTCGCGACGACGACCGACAATCGCAGCGCCCACTACTGCATTGACAACGGAACCATCATTCACTGTGTTCAGGAGAAGGATATCGCTTTCGCCGCGCCGCCAAACACACCGGGGATGCAGTTGGAACACGCGGGTTTCGCGAGCCTGACCGCTGCACAGTGGGCTGACGACTACTCTACTGCGATGCTCCAACTGAGCGCACAACTCGCGGCCTCCATTTCCCTCCGTTATGATGTGCCTGTCGTGTGGCTCTCCTCACAGGATCTTCTGGATGGCAAGCGCGGGTTTACGTCTCATGCACACATTTCCAATGCCTTCCACCAGTCGGATCATCAGGACCCGGGGCCGAACTTTCCACAGGACACCTATCTGCAGATGGTCAAGGCTGCCAAAGCGCCTTTTGTACCCGACACGCCCGATGTCTCCACGCCGCCGGACGGGGGAGCGCCGCAGGGAGCAAGGACGCTCCGTCTCACCCAGCCGCATCTCCAGGGGCCAGATGTGACAGTCCTGCAGCAGGCGTTGGTAGACGCCGGTTTTTCCCTTGATGTAGATGGTGACTTTGGTTTCGCGACCGAGGGGGCTGTCAAGTCGTTTCAGGAAGAGCAGGGGTTACCGGCAGACGGAATTGCTGGCCCCGTAACCCGAGCCGCGCTAAACATCCCCTGAGCAAACCGCTCAATCTCCACAGACAAAGGCAGCAGTCGGACTGCTGCCTGTTTTATTAGGCCGTGCCAGCGTTTATGTCCAGAACACGCAGGAAATCGTCAACCTTCCTAGGCGCGAGTTCAAGTGTGCAGGTCTTGCCGTTTGGACGTGTGAATTGGATCTGCACACATCTGCCCCTGAAGAAACTCGATACCTCCCGAATGGAAAGAACCTTTTGTTTCGGAATACGGTGAACCAGATCGTAGGGGCCAGCGAAAAGCGCGGGGAAGAACCAGGGAGTCACCCATAACTCATCCTTCGTGAGGACTAATTTCAGGCAGTTACGCGCCCCACCAAGACGGGTTATTCCGTCTTCGAGCGAACGCCCGGAAGCGAAATTCTCCTGATACAAGATTCGGTTTGGGCTGATGGCAGGAAATACAGGGTTGGCTCCACGCTCTTTACGGGTTTTGATTACATAGGCCACGAACGCAAGGCTTAAGATAGCCCACAGAGGCCAGAGAACCCAGGGAAATTTATCCGGCGAAAACACTTCTTTCCTACACTCCTTCCGTTTTTGTTAAAAGTTCGTTTGTCTGGGTTACGGGCGGGCGTTGGCATGAATTATGCAGTCAAGACTGTTAAGAGTGTTTGTGATACCTGGCGCATCGGCAACCCGACAACCTGCTTCACGCCTCTGCCTCTTCCCCTCCAGGGATTTGTGCCTGTAGACCGCAAGTTCCCTGTTCCTACCAGACAGGAGTTGCTGCGCCGGACTTGTAGGATGTCCGCAGAGGCTCGTGCGGGGGGAACCTCCCGCCAGCGACCCGCCCCCTGCTTTTTCAGTAAGCGACGCAAGGAGAATAAAATGCATATCGGAAAACGCGCTGTCGCCGAGTTTATCGGCACGTTCTGGCTGGTGTTTGGAGGCTGTGGAAGCGCGGTACTCGCTGCCGCCTTCCCAAAAGAGGGTCTCGGAAATCTGGGGATCGGGTTCGTCGGCGTCTCCCTGGCCTTCGGGCTGACGGTGCTGACGATGGCCTACGCTATCGGGCATATCTCCGGCTGCCACCTGAATCCGGCGGTCTCCATAGGGCTGTGGGCGGGCAAGCGTTTCCCCGCTTCCGACCTGTTGCCCTATATCCTCGCGCAGGTCGTGGGTGGGATTGCCGGGGCAGGCGTCCTCTACATCATTGCGAGCGGAAAGGCTGGGTTTACACTTGCCGACGGCTTCGCGGCAAACGGCTACGGCGAACACTCGCCCGGTGGCTATACGATGGTAGCCGCACTCGTCGCGGAGGTCGTACTGACCTTCGTCTTCCTGCTCATCATTTTAGGCTCGACTGACGGCCGCGCTCCCAAAGGCTTCGCGCCACTCGCCATCGGGTTCGGCCTCACGCTGATTCACCTCATCGGCATCCCCGTCACGAATCTGTCGGTCAACCCGGCCCGCAGCACCGGCCCGGCGGTCTTCGTCGGTGGGTGGGCGCTGGCGCAGCTCTGGCTCTTCTGGCTCGCCCCCATTGTCGGCGCGGCGCTGGCAGGAGTCGCCTACCATGCCCTGGCAGGCGACGGCAAAGTGGAAGAACCCATCGTCGGTGACGCTGCCGCCTGACAGAAGAAAGGGGAGGCGTCTGTTCCGGCAGACACCTCCCCGGTCGCCTTACGACTCACTCGTTGCCGGAAGGCTCGGAACTCTGGAGAGTAGTGACCTCCTCGACGATGCGGCGCAGGTAGTTGACCTCTTCGCGCAGGAGACGACGCATCTCGTTGGGTTCATCGGGCGCGTAGAAGGGCATGAAGACGAAGGTGCCGTCAAACCCGATGCCGTGCAGGGCGCGAACGACCTCATGCCAGTCCGTCACGCCGTTGTCAATGGGTGTCCAGTAGCGCGACCAGCCTTTGTCCCGGCTTTCTGCACGCCCCATATTGCGGATGAGCGCGGTGTCCTTCACGCCGAGCGCGACCAGCGAATCGCCCAGCAGCCGCGCCGACCGCCCCCACGCCTCCAGGCCGTCGTAACTTTGATTGCCGGGATCGAGTTCGAGGCCCATCCACTTGGTCGGCAGGCCCTCGAAGAGGTGATAGGCCATGCCCGGACTCGCGATGAGCGTGTTGTTGTGCAGTTGCGTGACGGCGCGAATTCCGGCCCGCTCGCACAGCGGAACCAGGCGCTCCAGCTTCTCCCGCGCCACCCGCAGCGCGGCCCGTACATCGTCGTCCCGGTCAGAAAAATGCCCCATCCGAAACTCGAGCAGCCCACCCTCCGCCAACTGCGAAAGCGTCTCTGGCTTTGCCAGCAGGTCATCTGCCGAGAAATCCGTCGTGGCGAACCGTATCTCCAGCCCCTCGCGCCGCATCACCCGCAGGAACAGCGGCAGTTCCTCCACCAGATACTCCGGGGTGACATGGAAGCCGTCCCGCACCACCAGATTGGTCGTATCCAGCCCTACTTCCCGCACCAGTTCCGCCAGCGCGGGCAGACTCAAATGGGAAAAAAACTTCGGAAACAGGCTCCAGCATATCTGCACGCGGCTTCCACTCCCGACGGCACACCAACCACCGCGCCGTCCTCTTCACAGGATAGTGTATACAGCGCAGAGTTCGTGCTTGTCGTCCGGTTCTCCTGCTCTTCCTGTCTCACACATATTTTTGTCTGGAAAGACTTGCAGGAACGCCAAATACAAGGCAGGTTGTGTGTCCGCTTGCGGACACTTGGCCGCAGGCCCATAGCCCTGGAATTCATTCCGAAGGGCAGCCCCGACGACATCCCACAAACTATCGGATAGACATGACTGTACCCGCGCAGGCGGGTACCTGGCCGACGGCCCCCGAGCGGCAGGGTTCAGCCTGCCGAAGCTGAATACCTGCCGCCTTCCATAATGCCTGCTGACTCCCCTGCAGGGATACAGGGGAGGGAATCCTTGCTTTTCTCCCGAATCTGCAAGGCACTGCGTTCAGAGACAGTGGAAGCGAATATTCTTGCAGAGAGGCTTCGCGCCTTCTCTGCCCCGGATTGAGGAGAACCAGCCATGAGCATTCCCATTCTGTGTGAAACGTCGGATTGTCCCAACAACGGGACGCTTATCAATCGTGTCGCCGGCATTGAACCTGGTGGTCTTGATCTCTTTTATGAGAGTTATGGGGACGGTGATCCGGCGGACATCTGTCCTCTCTGCAGAGAACTCGGCATTGCCATAGACCCCGAAGAAGAGGATCACTGAGCAAAATTCGGAGTATTGCGCGTATGGAAGAGTATGGTTTCGTGATTCCTGAGAGGAGAGAGGTATGTCTATCACCACTTTGGATCCGCCCGTCGTTGCGCCCGGAAAGCTGTATGAAATCGGCTATCTGGCGCCGATATTGAGTGTAAGGCAGTAACTGGAGTTTGAACGATGTAGCGCGATTCGCCATGAATTTGTCGAGGGCAAACTCACGCCCATGCCCGGTACATCGTTAGCTCACAATAATATCGCTGGCAATGCCTATATACTTCTTAAAATGGCCTTTCGTGGGAAGAACTGTTCTGCTCAAATCGAGAGTATTCGGCTGCGTGTCTCGCCGACGCACTACCGCTATCCAGACGTGATGGCATTGTGTGGCGAATGGAGGACAGATGGAGAAAAGCCTGCTTCCGTACTCAATCCCGCTTTGATCGTAGAAGTTCTTTCGCCCTCCACGGCAGACGAGGATAGGGAGGACAAATGGTCGGAGTATAGACTGATTCCTACGCTGACGGACTATCTGCTTATCGCGCAGGATCGCCTCTCCGTCATCCACTACGCGAAGCAAAACAGCCGCCAGTGGACGATTAACGAATACACCGAACCGAGCGAGACACTTGTCCTCGGCTCTTTGGAGGTCACGCTTCCCCTCGCCAGCATCTATGAGGGCATCGTTTTGCCCAATACTACTCTCGCACTCACGGAAGGGGTGGCATCCGCAAACTCAGGGTAAACGCCGAACAGCCAGAACGCCTGTTGTGGCGGCTGGCGACAGTAAAACTTTACTGATGGTCGAGGCCCGGCTCGAATTTACCGTGTGCGAGGGGAACGGTCGCGCTGCACTTCACCTGGAACGTGGTGTTGGTGCCACTGCTGCCGTTGGCGAAAGAGTAGCCCCCTCCATTCGGGCAAACGGGAATTGTCACCAGGTCAGGAAGCGTAGCCGTGGTGACGCCACCGGTAATGACCGGCCCAAAGTCGGAGGCTCCGCTTTTGACACGCGCCGCCATCGCGGCATTCGAGATCGTCTGCATATTGGCGCGGCAGGTCTTTTTCCTGGAGTCGTCTATCGCATTCAGGTAAAGCGGCATGGCGATGGTCATCAGGACGGAGAGAACCAGGACAGCGGTCAGCAGTTCTACCAGTGTGAAACCCTGGCGTTTGCGGCGGCGGGAAGGGAGTAATCGGGTACGCGACAAGGTGGCCTCCTTAAACAGCATGCAGCACGAAGGCGGCGAAAGGGAACTTGAATAAGCCCATGTCATATTGTATCCGTCCTATCGGAGAATAACATCTACGAAATGGCAGATTTTGCAGACTTCCCCTCGCTTTTCAAAGCCGAGGGGAAGTCTGTTTCGAGCGCCTGCGGGCTGCTTTTTCAGGGCAAGCCTGGGGAGACGAACTCACCGCAGGAGGCTGGCGGTCTTGCGGGGGATGGTTTTGAGGGTGGGCAGACGCTGGAGATAGGTCTGGTAGAGACGGGTGTGCTTGTTCTCCAGAGAGACGGGCTTCCCGGCGATGAACAGGTTGTGGATGTGGGTGGTGATCTCCATCGGGTCGCCGTCCGTCACGAGGAGGTTGGCGAGTTTGCCGGGTTCGAGACTGCCCATGCTGTCGCTGACGCCGAGAATCTGCGCCGCCTGCACTGTCAGCGCCCTGAGCGCAGCCTCATGGGAGAGGCCATAGGCGCAGGTGATGCCCGCCTGAGTGGGCAGGTTCTTCGCCAGTGGAGCGTCCGAGGAGGCGAAGCAGAAGTTGACCCCCGCCCGCTGCAAGAGCGCGGGCGTCGCGAAGACCGTATCGTAAGGGTCATAGTCGTTGCGCGGCCCGGAAGAGCCGAGGCTGTTGTCCATCGGCAGGGTGTAGATGACCGGGATTTTCTTCTGCGCCAGTAGTTCCGCCACCTTGCCCGCCTCCGCCGCCCCGGAGAGGATCGGCTTCAGGCCGTTCTGCTCCGCGAAGGCGACCGCGTTCTTGATTCCGTAGGCCGTCCCGACGTTGAAGACAACAGGCAGTTTGCCCGTGACGTAGGGAATCATCGCCTCCATCTGCGGGTCAACGGTCAGGTTCGCGCCGAGCGTCGTTTTCGCGTCTGCATAGCGTTTGGCCCGGTCGAAGTAGTCCTTGATCTTCTTCGTCTGCTCCTTTTCGGCGTCGCGTTGCTGCTGAATGAATTCCGGCGGCAGGAACGAGCGGAAAGCGCGGGGAATACGCCGAGCGCCCTCCGGGAAGTTGACATAGAGACCGCCGGGGCTTTTGACCTTCATCAGTTCGGGCGTCCAGCCGCTCAGGTTCATCACGGAGCCTTGTCCGGTAATGACCGCGCCGCCCCCGCCGAAACCGCCGCCCCCGCCCGGATGCGTCATCGTCGCGGTCACGCCGTCGCAGCGGGTCACCGGGATATGTTCGCTGTCCGCATGGACAGCGGTCAGCGCCAACAGGTCGGGCTGATACGCGCCGCTCTCGCTGCTGTCAATCGTCGCATCCACCTGCTCGATCTCGGTCAGGCCGAGCTGCGAGCCACCGTCAATCATCCCCGGATAGACGTGCATTCCCTTTGCCTGCACTACGAACGCGCCTTTCGGAACGACAACATTTTTGCCCATCGCCTTGATGCGTCCGTCCTCGATTACCAGGGTGCCGCCGGGAATGTCCGGCCCGGAGACCGGGTGCAGGGTCGCCCCGACGATGGCATAGAGGCGGGTGTCGGGCGGAACGGGCAGCGAGAACGGCTCCGTGAGCGAGGGCGTGATGCCGCTGCTCGCCGTCGCCGTCTTGTCCACCCCATACGCATCGCGCCGCTGGAAGAAGACTTCGCCCTCCACCAGAGTCGTGACGCACTTGGAATAGACGCTGAACGGATGGCCGTCCCAGATCACGATGTCGCCGTCCTTGCCCGCTTCCAGGCTGCCCGTGCGTTTGTCCACGCCGAGCTGAATGGCCGGGTTGATGGTGACGAGTTTCCACGCCTCCTCTTCACTCAGTCCGCCGAACTTGATCGCCTTCGCCGCCTCCAGGTTGAGGTGGTAGGTTCCGCCCGTGTTGTCGGAGTTGACGGAAGTGAGGATTCCCGCCCGCTCGCACAGCGCGGTGTTGTAGGGAATGGCATCGTTGGCCTCGATTTTGTAGGCCCAGGCGTCGGCGAAGGTGGAGATGGGAATGTGCGCCTCCGCCAGTTCCGGCGCGATCTTGTAGGCTTCGAGCGCGTGCTGCAACGCGCCGATCTTGAAGCCGAACTCCTGACTCAGGCGCACCATCATCAGCATCTCGTCGGCCCGGTAGCAGTGGCACTGCACCCATATCTCGCGTTTCAGAATCCCGGCCAGCGCCTCCAGGCGCAGGTCACGGCGCGGCGGAACGGCGTTGGCATCGCTCTGCTTCGCCGTCTCGTACTTCGCCCACGCCGCCATATAGATTTTCGCCTCGGCGAAAGCCCGCCGATAGACCGCTTCGACGCCCATGCGGGTCGTGGGGAAGCGCGGAGTGCCGCCTATCTGCCCGCTGCGCTTGACGTTCTCGCCGAGCGCGAACTTCACCATGCGCGGCGCGTCCGGCACGATCATCTCCTCGACCGAACCCATCCACTTCATCTTGACGACGACGCTCTGCCCGCCGATAGGGTTTGCGCTGCCATGCAGCAGCAGGGAGGTCGTGACGCCGTTGGAGAGACCCCGATAGAGCGAGAGCGACTGCGGGTCTATCACATCGTGGATGCGGACTTCGGCGGTGATGCTGTCGGTGCCTTCGTTCGTGCCGTCTTCCGCGATGTGCGAATGGGCGTCAATGAAGCCGGGCGTCACGAACTTGCCCGTCGCATCTATCACCGCGACCCCGGCAGGCGGCGTCAGGCCCTTGCCGATAATCGTTATCTTGCCGTTCTGCACCAGCACGTCCGTATTCGGCAGGACGCCCTTCGTGACGGTGATGACGGTGCCGTTCTTAATCAGCACGTTACCGCCCGTGTGCAGCGCAGGCTTGCGGTCGGCTTCCAGTTCGGTGGGCAGTTCCGGCGCTTTCTTTACCGCCGCTGCCGGGTCACCCACCGGTTTGGCCTGTGAGGGCTTGTCCGCCGGTTTCTCCTGCGCCGAAGCGACGACCGCTCCGCCAAGCAGCAGTGCGGCACAACTGAATCGAAACAGAGAGGTTTTCATCGGTCATCGTCCTCGCGGAGGGTGGGGAAGGGGAACGCCGGACGAGTCGCCGGTTTGTCGTTCTCAAGGTCGAATTTGCTTTTGTCAATGAACAAATAGCGGACTTTGGTCTTCGCGTCGGCGAAATCGCCGTTCATGATGACGAGGTCGGCGATTTTGCCCGCCTCGACCGTTCCCAACTGCCGCTCGACGTGGTAGAGTTTCGCCGGGTTGAGAGTCAGGGCTTTCAGGGCATTATCGCGGCTGAGGCCCGCCTTGATGGCTTTCCGCAGGTTGTCCATGAACTCGGTCGGGGTGCGCGTCCCTTTCAGCGTAAAGGCGAATGGCACTCCCGCCGTCTGAAGTTTCGCGGCGTTGGCGACCTTCTCTTCCCATTTGCGGTGTTGCTCTGCGACGACGGCCTTCGGGGTGTCGTCGTCCTCGGCGGGGGGTGGAGCCGTCGCGACGGCGCTCTCCGGGGGCTTTCCGGTCGGCGGGACGCCGGGAACGGCGGGCGGAACCGCAGGATTGCCCCCCGGCACGGCAGGCGGCACTGCCGGATTGCCGCCTGGAACGGTCGGGGGAACAGTGGGATTACCGCCGGGTACGTTCGGGTCTGCGGCAGGAGCGCCTGCCACCCCGTTGCGGCGTCCCCCGCCCCCCAGACGGCCACCGGAACGAACGCCTCCGCCCCCACCGGGCAAGCCTCCCGCGCCTGTCGGGGTGCGGGCGACACCGGGTTCATCGCCGAAGTTCAGCCCAATGAGTACGGGAATCTGTTTCTTCGCCAGCGTCGGGGCCTGTTTCCAGGCATCGCTGCCGCCGACCACCATCAGTTTCAGCCCGAACTCGTCCGCGATGTGCATGGCCCGCACGATCTGGTTCTCCGTATCGGCATCAAAGACGATAGGCATGGCTCCGCTCAGGACGGGCTGCAAGGCCACCAGTGCGTCGTCTGCGGGCGGACGCAGGCTGCCGCCCTTCGCGAACGCCGAGTCGACGGTGTGGTAGTATTGCGCGTCGAGCAGCGTCTGGCGCAGCAGGGCCGTGTAGCCGAGCAGACTGCCGGGGTAGCCCGTGCCGGTTTGCCGCTGCCCGTCCGCATTCGGGTTGAAGGTGCGCTGTCCGCCGAAGCCAAATCCCATCGTGACGACGGACAGCACTACGCTGTCGCGGCGCGGAGCGCCGCTCAGATTCACCAGCGCACTCACGCCGCTAATACTGCCACCGGTGGGCGCAATGACGGCGGAGGTGAAGCCCGCCTGCCGAATCGGGCCGAGCGCGGCGTCCGTCAGTGTAAGGTAGTCCGCTGCCCGCAGTTCCGGGCGAATGCCTTTGCGGTTCGCGAGGCGCATGGAGGCCGGGGCGTAGGCGGTGGTATCGGGGGCCGTATCCTGATCGGGTTGGGCGGCAGGCGGCGTGACCCCGGAGGTCATCTGCGCGTCCATGAAGCCCGGATAGACGGTGAGGCCCTCGCCCTTGATGACCTCCGCATCTGCCGGGATTTTCACATCCGGGCCGATGGCTTCGATAATGCCGTGCCGCAGCACGACGTTCGTCTTTTCGAGGACGCGCCCATCCCCCACCTCCACACGGATGCCGACAAGCGCGTAGGTATCCGAGGGCGGTGTCTGGCCGAGTGCGGGCATAGCCCCTATCGCCAGTCCAAAACAGAGTGGAAAAGTCCAGCGCACGGGAGAGCCTCTCTTTCTGAGTGCAACGGTGGTGCGTACGGGAGCGCGTCAGCGCGGAAAAATGCGGAATGCGAGCGCAAACCGGGGAAAAGCGGATGGGAGGAAAAGCGCGGCGGTGTGCTTCCTGAAAGAACGATTATAGTAGTTTTCGGCTCCCAAAGTCAACGAGGCCATAAGCAAAGGTACAAAGGGGTGTCACCCCTGGCTGCATTGGGAAAGCAAAGGGTTGACACCCCTCGCTACGCGGCTTCGCCGGATCGTCCTTCGGACGAAACTCCTTGCTACAAGTTCCTGGAGTGCTGTTCTACGGACCCGACCGTCTTCCGGCATTGTGTCTTGTCCGAAGGACACTCCGCCGCAGGCGCGTAGCGAGGGGTGTCAACCCTTTGCACGTCCCTCTGGGACAGAAGGGGAATTCTCCTCGCTGGATGCCTGCCCCCCTGCATCCGGCAGAGGGACAAGGTATACTGAAGGGGTAAATAGACGCTGTTATGGGAGGACACTGAAGACTTTATGGAACCGAAAATGCCGACCGCTCTGGACGACTTTCTGTTCGACCTGCGCGGCTATCTCGTGCTTGAAAACGCGGTGGAACCGGAACTGCTTGACGCCCTGAACCGTGCATTCGATGGCTTTCCGCCCCTGAACCCGGGAGAGTGGTGGGGCAACGCCCAGCGCAGGGACTACACAAGTGAGACAGGCTTTGAACTGCACAACTGTGTGGAGGTCGGGGAGCCGTTCGAGCGTCTGATAGATCATCCGGGCTGGATAGACTATCTGCGCCGATACTGCGGAGAGGAACACTCTTACGTACAGGGGCTTTTCATAGACGAGGCTATCGCCTCTATTCGCACGTCCGGCGGACATCATCCCGTCCATTCCGGTGGCTATCAAGGGGCGCTTCGGGGCGCGTATCACTACAGCAACGGCGTCTTCCGGTGCGGGCAGTGCAACATCCTTCTCGCTCTGACCGACATCGGCCCCGGCGACGGCCCGACGATGGTCGTTCCCGGAACCCATAAATCTAACTTTCTGCATCCGCTTGCCGGAGACTATGCACGGGGCGACCGCATGGACCACCTGCCCGGAGCCGTTCCCGCCTATCTGAAAAAGGGCGACGCGCTGCTCTTCGTGGACGGCCTCATGCACGGCGGCAGCAGTCGCACCAATCCGGGCGAGCGGCGTATCCTCATCTATCGCTACGGCCCGCTCTGGGCCTCCACGCGCTTCGGCTATGAATACTCGCAGTCGCTCCTCGACCGCCTCACCCCGGACCGCCGCAAAATCCTCCAGCCTGTCCCTCCCCTGCGCCCGCCTGTGGGGTAGTGGAATCGGCGTCTTTATTGGATGGTTTTCCAGCCTTGAGGGGTGATGGCGAGGCCGGTGACGCCGTGATAGCGGTCGTAGACTTGTTCCATTTCGTGGATGCTGTCGAAGTAGCCGACGAGATGCACCGCCCCAACCCACTCCCCGGCTTTCACCTTCTGCCTGCCGAACTCTTCGATGAAGCAGACGTAGTCGCGCTGATGACACCACGCCTCGGTGACGATGGCTGGATCGAGGGCCATGCCAGCGAGCCAGACGCCATTTTCGAGCTGATAGGCCCGAATGAATTGTTTTGGGAGACGTTTGTCGTCTCGAACATAGCGGAAGCGAGCATCGGGTGGGAAGTTCTGATGAAACTCGTGCTGCGGGATCGCGCCGTGATAACTGAGATAGACCTGCCGGAAGACATCGCCGCCGTGATGCCGAATGTGACCCGGCATATCCATTCGCATCGTCACCGAAGCCACATCGTCCGCGCAGGCGAAGCGATCCCAGCCCAGAAACCAGCGTTTGCCATCGGGAAAGAGCAGCGTCTGTTCCCATTTCGACCCCGCGTTGTAGGGCGGGCAGGCGATGTCCCAGGTATGCCACTGCCGCACCGCGACAAACCCGCTGCCCTGCGTAATCTCGAAGGGCAGGCGTTTGGCCTGTGTGCAGATTTGCGGCAGCGCGACAAAGCGTTTGGGAATGTTGCCATGATACAGGTCGCCATGCGGATAGCGGCGTTCCGGGGGAGTCGTTGACGCATCTTCGCCCGGCTCCAGCAGAAAGTCGGCGATCAGCAGGCCAAAGCCGGGATCACGCGCTCCCGTCTTCCGGTCTACGAAACTCCCCTCCGCTACCCCGCTGACATAGCCTTCCGTCTGAATCGCCGCCTGAAACTGCGTTGTCTCTATGAGGAGGCGTTTGCCTTCCTGTCGTATCGTCGCCATCGTTGTGTCTCCGTTGGGGTGACCGAGGTTGAAAACTCTCGACACGTTCCTGCCTGGGCCGGGTAAGCAAAGGGTTAAGAGAGTTTGATGCGGCTGCGGAGCCAGGCTTTGGCGACGATACCGAGTTTTTTGGGAGTGCTGACGCGGGCGCGACGCGTGTGAACATCGTAGTCGTTGCGTTCGATGCTGTCGAGGATGCCCCGGTAGATTTTGAGCATGATGGAAAGGGTCGGACGCCCCGGCGTATGGACGAGCGGGAAGAGGGCGTGAGCCTGCTTGTAGAAGTTTTTGGCGCGGTCGGCCTCGAAACGCATGAGGTCGCGGAATTTATCGGTAAGCAGACCTTGCTTCAAGTCTTCCTCACTGACCCCGAAGCGGCGGAGGTCTTCCTGTGGCAGATAGATGCGGTCGCGGTCGGCGTCTTCCTTCACGTCCCGCAGGATATTGGTCAACTGAAAGGCCAGCCCGCAGGCTTCCGCATACTCCAACGCCTTGCCGTCGGCCTCATCAAAGCCCCAGACGTGCAGGCAGACAAAGCCGACGATACTTGCGACCCGATAGCAGTAGTGATGCAGTTCTTCCCAGGTCTCGTAGCGCGTTTTCGTCAGGTCCATCTCCGTGCCGTCAATCAGTTCGTGGAAGTAGCTGCCCGGAATATGGTATTTCTGCACGGTCGCATGGAACGCAGGCAGGATCAGACTGTCGCCATAGTCGCCTGCCAGCGCACGATCCAGCGCGAGCCGCCAGTCCTGCATTTCGGCAGCCTTCGTGCGGTCTTCGGCGGCCTCGTCCGAGACATCGTCGCTGTAACGGAAAAAGGCGTAGATGGCGCACATCGCGGCCTTGCGCTCCGGCGGCAGCGTCATGAAGGAGAAGTAGAAGTTGCGGGCCTGCGTCTTCGCAACCATTTCGCAATGGCGAAACGACTCCGCCAGACGCTCCGGCGTAACAGGTACGGTCATGGCTGACCTCTCTTCAAGGGTGTTCACCGCCTACTGGCCCGCCTTGATGATGCCGACATCTATGTACTGGCCCCCGATAGTCTGATGACAGTGAACCGCAATGAGGTTTTTGCCGGGTTTGAGGGAGGCGCGGCCTGCCGCATTCATCGGTAGGGAGACATAATCGGTCACATAGCCCTTTGCGGCGGCGGCGAGAACCCCGTTGATATAGATTTCCACATCCTCGTCGTGGAAACAGAGGAACGCGAGTTTGGCGGGCAGTTTCTGGGGCAGAACCACCTCGCGGCGCAGCCAGATGTCCGGGCTGTTCCAGGGAGTGCGAATTGTGCCGACCTCATGGCCGAAGCCCGCCGGTCCCGATTTCCAGCCCTTCGCATCGAAATCGGGCTGCATCCAGTTGCCGTAGGGCGAGGTCTCCGTGTACTGCCAGGTCTGCGCCTCTTCCTGCGAAGTCGGGAGAGGGTCGGGGTTGGGATTGGGCGGGAGTGCGGGGAATTTGCCCTCATTGGCGGCGGTGACGATAGCGGCATCGGCCTTGACGATAGCGCGGTCATACGTCAAGAGGCCATTACTCTCCTGCTCCACGTCCGTCAACTGCGTGTAGACGACCGCACTGGTTCCCTGCGTGTCGCGCAGGTCATACGCCTTTTTGAGCAACTGCTGATACCGGTTCGTCACCAGGCGGCTGTCTTTGAGGGTCGCGCCGTAGCCGAACACGTCTTCCGTCCACATATGGCCGGGAACGCGCATGGTTACGCCGCCGAACTCCCCGTTCACCGCCGCCCGTGTCGGCTCTGGCTTGCCCGCCCAGGGGCCGGGATAGGCATGCGTATCGGCAATGTCGCCCACGTGTTCGTCGTTCCAGCCGCTCGCGCTATTGATAAGCCGCGAGGGGTCGAGTTGCTTTGCCAGCGCTGCGATTTCCGCGCTGTCGTGCTGCCCCCACCCTTCGTTAAAGGTTGTCCAGACGACGATGCTCGGATGGTTGTAGAAACCTGCGATCAGCCGTTCCAGTTCCGTTTTGAACTGCGCTTTGCCTTCGTCGGTAATCGCTCCGTCTCTGCCACTGAATCCCTGTGGCATATCCTGCCAAACTAGCATTCCGAGTTTGTCCGTCCAGTAGTACCAGCGATCCGGCTCCACTTTGGCGTGTTTCCGCAGCAGGTTCATTCCGAACCGTTTCGCGGCCTCGATGTCGAAGCGCAGAGCCGCGTCGGTCGGGGCGGTATAGATGCCGTCCGGCCAGTAGCCCTGATCCAGCGCTCCGACCTGAAAGACAAACTGGTTGTTCAGGAAGATACGTTGTCGGCCCTCGGTATCCTTGCCCAGACTGATCTTCCGCATGGCGAAGTAACTGCTGAGGCTGTCCACCGCCTTGCCGTTCTCCAGCAGGGAGATGCGTAGCGTGTAGAGATGCGGGTCGTTGGGCGTCCAGAGGTGTGGGACGGCTATCGGCAGCGTCGCTTCCTGTCCCGGCGTCGCGGTCACCGAGGCCGTCGTCGCGCCATCGGTGGCCGTGATCTGAACGGTGGTGTGGGAAGAGGATTCTGCCGCCTGTACGGTCAGATGCAGCGTCTTCGTGTCTATATCCGGGGTGATTTTGAGATCGGAGATATGCGTGGCCGGAACAGGCTCCAGCCACACGGTCTGCCAGATTCCCGTCGCCGCCGTGTAGAAAATTCCGCCCGGTTTGACACGCTGCTTGCCAAGTACCTGATCCGCCGGATTATCGGAGAGCAGCGGATTCCAGGCGGAGACCGCGAGTTCATTCCCACCGGGCTGGAGGGCTGCGGTAATGTCGAAGGAGAAACCGTCGTACCCGCCCCGATGCGCTCCTATCGGTTTGCCGTTCAGCAGAACCGTTGAATCCCAGTTGACCGCCCCGAAATGCAGCAGGACGTTCTGGCCTTTCCACGCCGCCGGAACGCTAAATGTGCGCCGATACCAGAGCCGTTCGTTCGGCACACTGGCCTTTTTCACTCCCGAGAGCGCGGACTCCAGCGGATAGGGAACAAGAATATGTCCGTCAAAAGCAGCAGGCGGCTGCATCACAGCCTTACCCGTGAACCCATATTCCCACTGTCCGTTCAGGCTCTGCCACGCTTTGCGCTGCATCTGTGGGCGCGGATACTCCGGCAGCGGGTTGGAGGTGGAGACATCTTTGTCCCAGCGCGTCGTCAGGTTCCCACTCGCCCTCTTCTGCGCCCGCGCAGGCATAATGCCACAAGCGAGGAGAGCGAGTATTATTGCGATGTGCATCTTTGCCATTCGTATGTCTCCCGTACCCGGCAGATTGTCCAGAGTTGAAAACCCCGCCCTGATTTACCGGGGGTTGAAAACCTCCGGCATTAAAAAGCAAACGTCTTTCAGACGGAAATGCAAGAGGCCCTGCGTCTGTTTACCGCCCGTGAATCATCGTCTTCCGTGAACGTTTGCGCCGGAATGAATTCCTGCGCTGGAAAAGGCAAGTGGCTGCTTCGCAGGCACAGTTTTCACAAGGCGAAATGTCACCGGTTACCAGGCAGGGACAGCAAAGGGTTTCGTCCAGTGTAAAAGGTAGTAGGTTGCCCGAAAATGGGCTGCAAAGGGCGGTAGTGGCAAAGGGTTATTCACCCCTCAATACGCGCCTGCGGCGGACCCTCTTTCGGACGAGACACTATGCGACAAGGTTTGTTCAGCGCGACAAATGGTACTCACGCCATTGACGTTTCCGAAGTCTTTGTCCACAGGACGTCCGCTTTTTCCTGACAGCCTTCCATGCTCGGGGCGCACCCTACTGTATGAAAATGCCTACTCCCCCAGAATTGGGGGCCAGGGGCGTCTCTGTTCTCACTCCCCCGGAATCGGGGGCCGGGGGGCGGGGCAGCTATTTTCCTGACAGGGGTTCAATCTCTGGACACCTCCGGCCAAACACGATCCACTTTACATCCATTGTAACCCCTTGAAGCGCGGCTGTCAACCTTGTCTGTCATACACGACTACGAGGGAAGCGTTCGCGGATTGACGCCGTTCGTGCGATATGTTATAATCCCTCATCCGGTCGGCAGGCCGTTCCATGCGGGACGGAGCCGCTGCCTGCCTTGTACCGCCTGCCCCTCCCTTCTGAGGACACTATGCGAAATCTCTGGCGCAACGCGGGAGCCTACATCGCCCTCGTCTTCGTCATACTCATTTTTGCGATACGGCTGCCGGAGTTTCGTCAGCCGTCCAACCTGCTCAACCTGCTGGATCAGTCTGTCGAGATCGCCGTCGTCGCCGTCGGTATGACCGCGATTATCCTGACAGGCGGCATAGACCTCTCCGTTGGCAGTGTCGCCGCGCTCGCGCCGTTTCTGGGCGCGTGGGTGATGACCAGGCATCCCGACTGGTTTGGAGGGTTGGGCAACTCGGCAGGCTTCGGCATAGCGGTGGCCCTGTTTGTCGGGGCGGCGGTGGGAGCCATCAACGGCTTCGCCATCACCCGGTTCAAGCTGCCGCCTTTCATCGCCACGCTCGGCATGATGAGCATCGTGCGCGGCGTGGCGTTCCTGGTCTCCAAAGGCTCCGGCATCTCATCCGGCTTTCCGCCCGCCTACAAGTTCACCGCCTCCAATCTCATCTCCGTGCATACGGCGGACGGTTCGCGCACCAATCTGACCGCTGCCGTGCTGGTCATGGCGATTGTCTTCGTCATCGGGCATCTGATTCTGACGCGCACCCGCATCGGGCGCTCCATCTATGCGACCGGCGGCAACGAAGTCGCCACCCTGCTCTCCGGGGTCAGCGTGGATCGGGTCAAGCTGCTCGTCTATCTCGTCGGGGGGCTGCTCGCCGCGCTCGGTGGGCTGATTGAGGTCGGGACGGTTGGCGGGGCCGTGCCGGACGCGGGCAAAGACCTGGAACTGAACGCCATCGCCGCCGCCGTCATCGGCGGAACCAGCCTGACCGGCGGACGCGGCAGTCTGGCCGGAACCTTCGCGGGCGCACTGCTCATGCAGACCATCAGCAACGGACTCATTCTCAGCGGCGTGGACTCCAACTGGCAGCGCGTCGCTATCGGGGCCATCATCATGATTGCCGTCGCTTTCGACCAGTTTCAAAAGAGGAGGACTATCCGAACATGACAACGAAATCTGCGCTTTCCAGTGTGGGAACGCGCCTGCGCCTGACTTTCGGCATTGCCGCTCTGACCGCCCTCTGCGCGGTGGCCCTCTCCGGCTGCGGGGGCGATAAGCCTGAAGGCGCGGGCAGCGGCAGTATGCCGCCCTCCGGCGGCAAACCCGCCAACATGGAGGCCGGGGCCAAGCCGCCGACAGGTGGCGCGAAGACCATAGCCATCATCTCGCCCGCCAAGACCAGTGAGTTCCACCAGCAGCTTCCCCTCGGCGCGGCGGAAGAGGCCAAGAAACTCGGCTGGAACGAGATCATTGACCAGGCCCCCGGTGCGGAAGACAACTATACCGCGCAGGTCGCGCTCGTCAAGACTGTCCTCCAGAAGAAACCCGATGCCGTCAGCGTCTGCGGCATCAACCCGGACGCCCTGAACAACATCGTGCAGCTCTGCAACAACGCCAACGTTCCGGTCTTCGTCCACAACCAGATAACCCCCGTCAAGCAGGGCAAGGTCGTCGCCTACATCGGCTACGACGAACGCGAAGGCGGCAAACTGTGCGGGCAGAAGGCGGCGGAACTGCTGAAAGCCAAAAACGGTGACTACAAGGGTGCGGTCGCCATTCTGGATGGCGAGCCGAGCGACCACACGACGGAACGCGCCGGGGGCTTCCGCGATGCGCTGAAAGCCTACCCGAATATCAAAGTGGTGGACGAGCAGAACGGCAAATGGAATCGCGAACCCGGTTCGCAGATCACCCAGACCTGGCTCCAAAAGTACAAAGACCTCGATCTGGTCTTCGGTTGCAGCGACGCGATGGTGCAGGGAGCCGCCGAAGCCGCTACCAAGGCCGGACACCCTCTGCTTACCATCGGGATTGACGGCAACAAGACCAGTCTCGAAGACATCAAAGCGGGCGGCAAACTGACCGCGACCCTCGCCGTTCAGCCCAAAATGATCGGCGCGAAAATCATAGACACCATGAAGGACTCCTTCGACGGCAAAACGCCGCTTGCGGTGGTCAAGACCGATATGGTGATCGTTACCAAAGACAATGTAGACCAGTATCTCGGCAAATAGGATGCGCCCCGTCGTCTGCCCTTTCTGTCTCGCGGAGGCGAGAGGGCCGGCAGGAAATGACCTTCTGCCGGAACAGGCAGGGTTCGGGTATGAGGACAAGAAGGAGCAAGTACGATGACACAGATGGCAGGGCGGCAGGGCAGCTTTCGGCTGATTATGCGCGAAGGGGGCGTGAGCCGCGAGATGGGCGGGGACCTGACCGAAGCGGTCAGCGCGGTAGACCTGCTCTTCAAGCAGGCGCTCGATCTCGGCGCGTCCGATATTCACCTCCAGCCGGAGCGCAATCGCCTGCTGGTGCGCTACCGCATAGATGGCGTTCTGATTGATGTCGGGATGTACAGCCTGGAGATCGTGCCGAACATTCTGGCCCGTCTGAAACTCGCGGCGGGAATGCACATTGACGAACGTCGTGAACCGCAGGACGGCCGCCTCGATATGGAGTACGGGCCGCGCCGCCTCAGCGCTCGTATGTCGTGCCTGCCCATGCTCAACGGCGAGAAGGTCGTCATGCGTCTCCTCGACCCGATGGGCGCGAAGGTCGAACTGGAAAAGCTCGGTATGGCCCCGGACGTCTTGCAGCGCTGGACGAACGCCGTGCAGTCCTCCTACGGCATGGTGCTGGTCACTGGCCCCACAGGAAGCGGCAAGACCTCCACCCTCTACGCCTCCATCAACAAACTGGAGCGCGTCAAGCGCAACGTCGTCACCGTGGAAGACCCGGTGGAGTACGAGTTCGCCGACCATATCACGCAGGTGCAGGTCTCGGAGAAACTCACCTTCCCCCGCGTCATGCGTGCGTTCCTGCGCCAGGACCCGGACGTGATGCTGGTCGGAGAGATGCGCGACTCGGAGACGCTCGGCATCGGGATGCAGGCCAGCCTGACCGGTCACCTCGTTCTCAGCACCCTCCACACCAACAACGCCATCGAGACGGTCGGGCGTATGATTGATATGGGCGGGGAGCCTTATCTCATCGCCTCCATTTTGCAGGCGGTCATGGCGCAGCGACTCGTCCGCACCATCTGCCAGAAGTGCAAGGCCCCCTATACCCCGGATGCGGACGAACTGCTGGAGATCGGACTGGACCCTGCAAAGATGAAAGGCGTCCCATTCTATAAAGGCCGGGGCTGCGATGTCTGTCGCAACACCGGGTATAAGGGCCGTCTGGGCCTCTTCGAAATCATCGTCAGCACGCCGGAACTGCGCGAGATGATCGCCCGCCGCGCCTCCATTATGGACATCACCAACTATGTCCGCACCAAACAGGGAATGCGAACGATGCTGGAGGACGGCTATGCGAAGATCGCGCAGGGCCTGACGACGCCCCGCGAAGTCTTCACTGCCGTCTACTCCACCATGACCGTCGGCTAGAAACCTGTCGGAGGGGCCGTTCGTCGCCCGGCCCTACCCTACATCGAGCGACACACCAGTCTCGGGGAGGAGATTATGTCGAAACCCAGAATGCCGCAGCTGATCCTGCTTGTCCTGGTCGTATTGGCCGGGGTGGGCATAGGCGGAATGCAGTTGAAAAAGAGCATGGACATGGCGTCCGGCGTGTCGGAAGAGGCCAAAGCGGAGGAGTCTGAGCGCAAAGCATGTCAGGATCGGCTCGCCCTGCTCTACAAGGGCTGGAAGCAGTATCGCGACGATCATAAAGGCGCGGAGCCGCCCACCATCCAGGCCATGATTCCGAAATACATTACGAACGCTGATCTGCTCGAATGCCCGACCGCCGTTCGTCTCGAAAAAGAGAAGATTCATCTGGATCAAGGCACGATCAATCAGGACGGCAAGAACATCGTAGTCACCTACGGGTTTCGCTGGCTGGCCGCAGGCTTCCCGATGCAGGTCAAGAAGCAGGGCGACACGGTGCCGCTGATCGTCTGCAAATGTCATCAGGAGGCGATGTACTGGAAAGCCTACCACAAGCCGCCCCGCGAAGGCTCTTTCGACGATGAGGAGCGGCCCAAACTCACTGCCGAAGTCGCTAATGCCCCTGTCCTCGGGGTGCGGCGCAATGGCAAGGTCGAGGCGCTCAACCTCTCCACCGACCGCTGACACCGTTCCTATCCCGCGCATTGTCTTCACCGCTCTGTCCGGCAGGGAGGCAATGCCACAAACCAGAACACCCCTCTGTCCGGACTGAACAGAGGGGTGTTCACATAGGGTAAGGTCACCATTCCTCCTGTTCCTCAACTACAGATACGGCGATAGTTGAAGGCCGACTTAATCGTGTCCTGAAAGATGCCAGGCACGAAGGGCAGAAATCCACCTTCGTACCCGATGTCCTTCAGCAGCTACGTGGAGAAATTATGATCGATTACACTGCCGCAAAACGGATTGTTCAGGACTATCTCGTCCGCGAGTATTCCAGAGAAAATATCGATCTATTTCTCTTAGAGCGTCTAGAAAAAGTCCTGAGTTGGGCTGATTTGGCCTTGCCAGATGTCGTTTGGGCCAACTTGACAGCACGAAATCGCCCTATTGGGTGACCTCCACGACGTGAGGATTGACTTTTTCTAGACGCTCTTAGACAACGCGACGGTCTGGACGGATTATGGATGGGTCTTCCTCTGCAACGAACACCCAAAATCCGTAACTCCCATTTCTCGTGCTTATCTGATCACCTGGCCTGTCGTGGTGATGAAAGAGGATGGAAGCCTGCATCAAATCGTTCATATGTCCGACCTTGATTTACGTGGACTACAGCCGTTACTCCTGGAGTTTGAGGCACTCAAACTCCCCGCACATTTCTGGAAAAGCGAAAACCGGAACACGTGAGCCTTTTTCAAAAGTCGGCTGTCGCCGTGGTTGGTTTGTCCGCCAAGAATGCCACAGAGCGGGTTGATCGTCGATTTTACTGACAAACAGACGCCAATCTCGCCTTTTCCTGACAAAAGACGTCTCGGCAGACGTGT
>JBBRLP010000037.1:0-39867 GCA_038231295.1 Chthonomonadales bacterium | reverse complement strand
ACGTCCCGCCAACACCGCCAAGCGTCTGGTCGGCCGTTTGGAGCAACTCGGCTACAAGGTCACGTTGGCGGCGGAAGCGGCAGCATGAATGCGTGAGCCAGATTGCGATTGGGAGGCTGTTCGCTGGGATTTTCGTAGCAGTCTCTCTAAGAGCGTCTAGAAAAAGTCCTGAGTTGGGCTGATTTGGCCTTACCAGATGTCGTTTGGGCCACCTTGGCAGCACGAAATCGCCCTGTTGGGTGACCTCCACGACGTGAGGATTGACTTTTTCTAGACGCTCTAACAGCGGGCATTCGGTGCGATGCGGAGACATTATACCTCTTTCGCGGTAATTGTTCCCTGTACGTGCACGTTCTCTTTCAGCGCAGAATGTTGCCCAAGATTCCGCCGGGGTTCGGCAGGCCCAGACCGCCGGGAAGCGAGGGGATTTTATTATACAGGTCACGCAGAGGGCGGTCGAGGAAGTCGGTAAGGTTGTTGCCGAGGCCGACCATCTTCAGAGTTCTCAGGGCCGTCGCCAGATTGGGTGAGAACTCTTTCGCATCTCCCAGGTAGCCTGCCGCTGCCGAGACGAGCGCGGGATTGCCGCCCGATTCGGTGGCAGCCCGCTGGAGCAGGCTGGAGAGAGCAACGTTCAGCCCGGCGACTTCGTCTTTGTTTTCCGCGCCGCCGCGATTGGCGTTGGCCGTATCGTATTCGCGGCGTGCCTGCTTCGTATCGTCGAGCAGATGGTAGCAGTAGGCCAGTTCCCGGTGCGCCTCATAGTAGTTCGGACGGATAGCAATCGCCTCTTTCAGGGTGGCGACGGCCCGTTTCAGGTCTTCGTCCCGCGCCTCTTTGTCTTTCTGGAGCGAAGCGAAGATACGCAGCGCGTAGCCAAGGCCGTAGTTGCTTGTCGCGTCGTGCGGATCGAGGAAGAGTGCCTTACCGAACGCATCGAGGGCCTCCTTGCGATTGCTGCCCTTCTGATCGGCGGCGACGAGCGTGAAACCCAGTGCCTGCTGCGCCTCGGGCGCGGTCGCATCCAGTTTAACCGCCTCGTCCGCCGACTTTCGCGCAAGCCCGACGGCCTCCCGCAGATTGGAGGGTAGGCGGAACTCCCCGGCGTCCGCCCCGCCGCCCTTCTCCTCTTCCGGGTCTTTTTTCTTTTTGCCGAAGAGACCGCCGATGATACCGCCCGGACTTTTCTTTTTGCCACCGCCGCTCTCTTCCTTCGCGTTGGGAGCCTCCTGCATGGCATAGGCAACATAGGCCGAAGTCAGCAGGCGATAGGTGTGGACGTTCGGGGTCGTCTGTTCGCGCAGTTTGAGGAGGGTGGCGATGGCGTCTTTAGGCTGTCCCTGCCGCAGTTGGAGAGCGGCCAGACGCTCGTAGGCAGGCGCAAATTTCGGGTCGGTCTGCAGGACGAACTGATAGCCCGCCGTCGCCGCCTCCCACTGTTCGCGAGTTTCGGCGTCCTGAGCGCGGACATAGAGTTCCGCCGCTTTGCTATTTTGGGCCACGCCGGAACTCTCTCCCGGCTGAAGTTGAAGGGTGATCTGCGGCTGATACCCGGCCAGCGCCCGCACCGAGCGCTCGACGGGAGCGTAGCCGGGAGCCTCGACGCGCACGGTGTTGTCGCCGGAGCGCAACGGCGTCTGCACGACCGGCCCCGCGCTGATCTTCGTGCCGTTCACCGTCAACTGCGCGTTTTCGGGCGAGGTCAGGAAAAGACCACGCGGTGCGGAGGCTGTCAGCGGCATCGCGGGGAGGTTGCCGTTGCGCTTCACCTGCACCAGCACGACCGGGCCATTTAGCTCGCTATTGAGCATTTCCGGGGTCTGCTCTACCTCAAAGCCCCCGGCCTCCGAGGTCTTTCTGGCCCACTCCTGCACCTTGCCACCGACGTAGCTGGAGAGACGGCCCATATCTACGGAGCCTTCAGGGCGCGTGGGAATGGCGGCCTGCCGGATGCCGTCCAGAATCCAGTAGGTAAAGACCCCATGTTTGAACTCCGGGTCTTCGTAGGCTCGCTGTCCGACGCTGCACGCGAAGAAGGTGACGGCGACGGCAGGCTGATTCTTGACCTGTGGCACAACCTGAAGATTGCGGCTGAGAACGTCGCTGAGGAGATTGCCCTTGACGCCGCGTCCGGGGGTCGGGTCTTCCCGGCAGGCATCCACGAAAAGCACAAACTGCGAGGCGGGCAGTTTGCCCAGATCGTTTGCGAACACCCGCAGATCAATCGCGGAGGCTTCCAGCGCGGCGATGCTGACGCCTTTGACATCGGTTGGAAGCAGGTAACTCTTCGCTTCGAGGCCAACGCCCTTCGTAACGCCGTGGCCTGCCAGTGAGACAATGACGTGATCGCCCGGCTGAACCTTTTTTGCCAGAAAATCCGAGACTGCCGCCCGGATATTGGCCGCTGTCGCCTGTTCATCGGTCAGCAGTTTCACATGGTCGGCGGACAGATTGCCGTACTGCGGGTCTGTCAGGGTATCCCGAATAGCGGTCGCATCCGTCGCAGGATATTTCAGGGCGGCGATCTGTGGACTCTCGTATTTGTTGATCCCCACGATCACCGCCCACGTCTCGAAGGCAGACGCAGAGCGCGGCAGGCATAGACTGCCTGCCAGCAGCACCACCATAATCCAGCGTGAGTTCATGGTCCTCTTCCTCTCCTTGATCTCCCACTCGTTGTTCAGGGCGTAGATTCTTCGTTCCCGGCCAGAGCGTTGCGGGGAATCGGCAGGCCCGCCAACAGCCGTGCATACCAGCCTGCCTGCCCGACGGTCTCTTCCCAGGCCTCCTGTGCGCCCTCCTGTCCTGCTGTCCGCATATCCTCCAGCGTCTCCAGGGTCCGCATCAGAACGCCATAGTCGCGATACTTTTCGGCGAGCAGGGCGCGAAGCGTGGCATCATCCGGGCTTTTCTTGATTAACTTTGCCAGGACTTCGGAGTCGGCGCGGAGTTTATCGGAGTCGGGCTTCATCAGGGTCGTCACGACTCCCCAGCGAATATCCTTGTCCCGCGCCAGCCTGCTTTTGCCATAGGGAACCAGCCGCCAGAGATAGGCACGGCGCGGTGCGAGCGCCGGACTCTCCGCAGGGTAGTCGGCATGGGCCTCCGCCGTGCGCGTGTTCCAGAGAACATAGCCGTTGGCATCGAAGAGCGTAAACGAGTAGGCGGCGGCTTCAGGAACGCTGTCCCAGGCGAAAGTGCGGTCTCCCTCCGTGATCCAGCCTGTAAAATTGCGTGTCAGGCGGGAAGGAGCCAGCGGCGCACGGGAGAGGCGGGAGACAAAGGCTCCGGTCCGCGCCCCGACCAGCGTCTTCGCGGCCTCCGCAGAAGGCCCATTCAAGCCTCCCAGTGATTTCGCGCCCTCCACCTTGCCCGCCTGGATGCTGCCCTCTGCACCCGCACTGACCTGGAAGCGTTCGCCGCTGCCGAACAGCACCAGGATCGCCTCCGCTCCGGCCCCGCACCGGACACGATCCCCCGGCTCCAGCTTTTGCAGCAGGCGAAGAGGCGCCCAGACTCCGGCATTTCCGGTCCGCATCTCCGGCTTGCCCGTCAGCCGACAGGCCATTCCCACCGGCGCAGACTGTGCGCCCTGTACACTCACTAACAGCAGCCATGCAAAAATCCAGCGTTTCACGGTATTTTGTTCCCCATCTCTCCCGCGTCGAGAACTTCATAGACCCGGAGCGGCTGTCTGCGGCCCCGTATCTCGACGTCTGCCTCTTTCCCTGTCCGCACACTCTCCCGGACGCCTGCATAGGTCGTCTCGCTAATCAGGAACTCGCACTCCAACTGTTTCGCCGTCTCCTGCAAACGCGAAGTGACATTGACGGTATCCCCGATGATGGTGAACTCCAGCCGCCCCGCCCCCACCCAGCCCAGCACGACCGGCCCCGTATGCAGGGTGAGGCGCAGCCCGAACGTGACCTCCGAACTGCCGGGCAGCGTGAGCGTTGTGGTCATGGTCTCGGCCCGCTGCATGATTTTGCGGCAGGCGCGGACGGCGGCAGCGGCATGATCGAAGGGCGCGGCCTCGCCGGGCAGAGCGGGCGCTCCCCACTGCGCCATCAGTCCGTCGCCCAGATACTTGTCCACAACGCCGTTCTCCTCCAGAATCGCTTCGGCGAGCAGGGCCAGATAACGGTTCAAAACGTGCAGGGCGTCGGTCGGTGAGAGCGATTCGACGGTTTTGGTGAAGTTCTTCAGATCGGCGAACAGCACCGTCACCGTGACTTCGCGGCCCTCTCCCCCCCGCGCCTCCGGGTTGCAGAGCAGATACTCCACGATACGCGGCTGCTGATACCGTCCCCACAGGTTCAGCACCCGCCTGCGCTCACGCCCTTCGGCAAGCGCCAGATAGCCCCCCATCCCGCCCCCTGCGAGCAACAGACCCGACAGCGGCAGATTGATCGGCAAGACCATATCCCGCCACACGAACAGCCCGAACGCCACGGCTATCCAGACCAGTCCGATTGCCGCCGTCGCCAACGCCGCCACCAGCCAGGGGAGCCGTAGAAAGGCCGCGATCCCCGCCGCTCCGAGAAGGACGGCGCAGAGCCAGAGGGCATTGATCCCCGGTTCGCGCAGTGGCCCGCCATCCAGCAGGGTGCGAACAAAACTGGCCTGTATCTCTGTACCGGGTACAAGCCGCGTTCCGGTCAGAGACGAAGGCAGCGGCACATAGTGCTGATCGTTGTCGCCGGTGAAGCCGCCGCCGATGACGACGATCTTATCTCGAAAACGCGGGTCGGGGCGCAGGGGCAGAGTCGCGACCTCCGCCAGAGAGTACGCGGTGAAGGCACGACCCGTTCCCGTACCGACCGGGTAGTTCACCAGCACCGAGCTGTCCCGGCGCACAGGGACACGCAGACGGCCCGCTACACTCCATTCCGACGACGTTAATCGTCCGGGCGTTCCCAGCCGCCGCTCTGCCACCCGCGCTGCGAAACTGACCGCCGAGGGATCGGCAGGCAAAGCAGGAAGGAAGGCGGCGACTACGCTGTCGTCTTTGGTCAGTTCGGCAAATCCGGTGACGGCGTCCGGCCCGCCGGGGCCGTTTGCCGAAGGCTGGGCATAGAGCAGGACGGGAGCGGGATAGACCCAGGAATTTCCGGCGGCGCTGCCCCGCGCCAGTTTCACCCAGACGATCCTATCGGCATTGGCGAGGGCTTCGGCAAGCCGTTCGTCGTTGTGCGGGAACCAGGCGTCCGTCGGGGCGGGCTGAGTCCAGTCGAGGGCGATCACCTTCGCGCCGCTGAGGGCGAGGCGGTCTATCGCATCCGCCAGATGCGGCCCCCAGGCGATAGTCGGCTCCGGCCAGGTGTCGAAACAGCGGTCGTCCAGGCGTACCAGCACGATGTCTGGGTCTTTGTGCGCGGGCAGAAGGCGCTCGCGCAGCCCAAACCGCATCCGCAGCCACCACGAATCCCCCTGATCGGCGTGTCCGAAATCCCGCAGCGCGAACGTCACGCCAATCACCACGCATAGCGTCGCCACGACAGCCCATCGCCGCCCCCGCTGCCAGTGCGCGGGCAGACTTTCGCCCTCTGTCGCCTTGTGTGGTCGCATCGCTTCTTCTCCTGTCTATTTGTACGCAAAAAGCGAGGAAAAGGATGATGCGAGCGAGTTTTCAGGCAGACGCCTCGCGCAGAGCCAGGGGACAGTTAATGACTCCCCTTACGCAGGCGCAGTTCGCGACGAACGAGGGGGCGACGGACTGAAGTCCCCGCTATGTGACCTTCGGCCCAGTTTCCTTCGGAAACGTTCAGGCTGTGAGGGCCACTCTTCGCATTCTACGCATCCCGTCCGAAGGACGATCCGCCGCAGGCGCGTAGCGAGGGGTGTCAACCCTTTGCCTGCTCGTCTGCGTAAGGTGAGTTAATGACAACGACGCGTTGGCCGCCGTACAGCAGGAGGGAGGCTCGGTGGCTATGCGCCAGCATTTATGTCTATGGGAACCGCGCCAGAGCAGGCAGGCGCGGTTCCAACGCCGATGCCGATCTCCGCTTGTACAGCGGAGATCGGCATCGGCGACAGGCTATTTCTTGCCTTTTTTGCTGTCTTTTTTCTTCTTGTCTTTCTTCTTGGACATGGGAAGACCCTCCTTTCCTGGCATTGAACACAGCATTAATACTTGTAGGCTTCGCCTGTACGCGACAGTCGGGCCGTGAACGACCCGGAGAGAGGCGTTCCGCCAACCGTCCTGCGGATGGAGGATGTTTATAGCGAGAGCGGTTTATGGACAGCAGAACGCAAGGCAGATGGGGTGTCCGCAAGCGGACACCTGGCCGCTGGCCCTTAGCCCCGAAAATCCTTCCGAAGGGCAGCCCAGGGCTTTACCGCGCCATCAACCTTCTATACGTCAGCGGCTGTAGCTGGGTTCGGGAACGCTCTGCACGAGCTGCTGGACAAGCTGTTCGGAGGAGACGCTGTCGGCGACGGCGGCGTAGTTGCGGATGATGCGGTGGCTGAGGACGGGCGCAGCGACGGCGCGGATGTCGTTGGCGGTGGGCGCGGGCTTGCCGGTGAGGATGGCGCGGGCCTTCGCGCCGAGTACGAGGTACTGCGAGGCGCGAGGCCCGGCTCCCCACTCGACGTATTTCTTGACGAATGGCAGCGCGTTCGGCTCCTGGGGGCGGGAGGCGCGGGCGAGCGCGACGGCGTAGGAGACGACGTGGGGGGAGGCGGGAACCTGCCGCACGAGATGCTGGAGGGCGATCAGTTCGTCCTTCGAGAAGACGGGCGTGATGGCGGTTTCGCGGTCGGTCGTGGTCTCGCTGACGATGCGCTCCTCCTGCTCCTGCGTGGGGTAGGTGAGGGTGAGGCTGAACATGAAGCGGTCCAGTTGGGCTTCGGGCAACGGGTAGGTGCCTTCCTGCTCGATGGGGTTCTGGGTGGCGACGACGAAGAAGGGCGGCGCGATGGGCAGGGTTCTGCCGCCGATGGTGACGCTGAGTTCCTGCATGGCTTCGAGCAGGGCGGCCTGAGTCTTGGGCGGGGTGCGGTTGATCTCGTCGGCCAGCACGACGTTGGCGAAGATGGGGCCGGGTACGAACCGCATCTGTCGCTGCCCGGTGCCGGGGTCGGTCTCCAGCAGTTCCGTGCCGAGAATGTCGGAGGGCATCAGGTCGGGGGTGAACTGGATGCGCCGGAAGTTCCAGTCCAGCGCCTCCGAGAGGGTGCGGACGAGCAGGGTCTTCGCCAGCCCCGGTACGCCGATGAGCAGGCAGTGGCCTCGCGCAAACAGCGAGATGAGCAGGTTCTGCACGATGTCGTCCTGCCCGACAATTACCTTGCGAATCTCGGTCAGCAGGCGTTCGCCCTGCTCCTTCACGCGCTCCGGTTCGATTCCCTCGCTCATGCCTCGTCTCCTCTGATCCCTGCGTCCTGCGATGAAGGAATTATAACCGGAGCGGGGTTGGCTGTCAAGCGAGATTCTTCTTGCGCGGCAACACACTGCCGGGAATCTGCGCCGGAGGGAATTGTTGGCGTTGGTTTTCTTGCCTGACAGGTTTTCGCCCGTAGCAACAACCTCCCGACAGGTTTTTGGCATCGCCCATTATTTAGTTTGCGTCGTGAGCAGAAGCCCAGAAAGGATTTACCGTCCGTGGGGTTTGCGCCGGAATGACTTGTTGTTGCGAACAAGCCGTGGGATAGTTTTTTTGCCCGACAGGTTTTCGCCGGAGTGAACTCCTGCGCTGGAAACAGCAAGTGGCCGCTTCGCGGGCACGGTTTTCACAATGCGTTACGTCGTGGGTTGTCCGGCAGGGGGCCGCAAAGGGTTATTCACTCCTCGCTACGCGGCTTTGCCGGAGTGGTCCTTTGTCCGAACCATAGTTCGGACAAAAAGGCAGTCCCCTGGCGGAGTCCGCTCTGGCGCGCCCTCACAGACGAGGAGACTTAGCGGTCAGCCCGCAGCCTGCCAATTCGAGGTGCCCGCGAAGCGGCCACTTGCTGTTTCCAGCGCAGGAGTTCACTCCGGCGAAAACCTGTCGGGCAAAAAAACTATCCCACGGCTTGTTCGCGCTAACAATGCATTCCGGCGCCTCTGCTAAAGCAGGGTCGCTTTGAGGTGGATTTCGGTGCCTGCCAGGGCTTTCGAGACCGGGCAGCCTGCCTTCGCTCCGTCCGCCATCTGCTGGAAGGTCGCGGCGTCTATGCCGGGAACTTCGGCCTCGGTCTCCAGTTCGATATGGGTAATGGCGAACCCGTCTCCGGCCTTGTCGAGGTGGACGCGGGCGGTCGTGTGGATGCGCGTGGGGGGATGACCGGCCTCGGTCAGTTGGGCGGAGAGGGCCATCGAGAAGCAGCCGGAATGCGCCGCCGCGATGAGTTCTTCCGGGTTGGTTCCGGCTCCGTCTGCGGAGCGTCCACGCCAGTCGTAGGGGCCTTCAAACGCCCCGCTTCCCACCTTGATCTGTCCTTTGCCCTCGATGAGGCTGCCACGCCATTCGGCTTCGGCGGTTCGGGTCGGCATGAGTCACATTCTCCTTTGGATTGTCTCGGAATTCTGAACGGTTGCAGGCACAGTCAGAGATACGAAACGCCCGTCCCATCTGTTGCAGGATTACGGGGCGAAGCGGCCCTTTCATTGTACGAGCAGGGGGGGACAGGAGGGATTTTGACGGCGGATGTGGAACCGAACAGACAGCGAAAGGCTGCCGCTCATGCCCGTTCAACACCCCACGTTTCTGATGCTGGATGTCAAAGGTTCGACCAAAGTCGTGCAGGCGTTGTCACGTCAGGACTATCTGACACGAGTGAACACGCCGGTCTATGCGAAATTGCAGGCACTGTTCACCCGCTATGGCGGCGAGATGAGCGGTACACCACACGGAGACGACGCTCTGGTTGTCTTCGACGACGTGAACAACGCGCTCACCTGTGCCGTCGCCATTCAGGAAGAACTGCCGAAACTGGTCGCGCCCGACCCGGAACCGAGGGTGCAGCAGTTGCAAGTCCGCATTGCCGTGCATCGGGCAGTGAAAGAGACAGGGCCGGTGGACGGCAACCACTATCCCAACGACCCGGAAGTCATCTACGTGGCGAGAATGCTGCAATATGTGGAGGGCGGGCAGGTCCTCGCGTCCAGGGAGACGTTTGACAGATCGGACAACAAACGCTGGCAGTGGCAGTCCTGGAACAATCGCCTGATTGAGAAATGGGACGAGACGCCGCAGACGCTGTACGAACTGATCTATCCGGGCTGGAAAAGCCTGGAGCCGGGCATTCGGTTTCGCCCGGAATGGTTCCGGGAGACCAATCAGTACATTTCCCGCCCCGCCCTCGAACAGAGAATCGCCGCGCTGTTCGCCCGCAAGACCTCCAATCAATCGCCCTATCGCCTCGTCACTCTGCACAACATCGGCGGCATGGGCAAGACGCGCCTCGCCGTGCAGGTCTGCCTCAACAGCGTCGGGCTGTTTGCAGGCCGTCTCCACTTTGTCACGCTCGAAGGCATCTCAGAGAACCTGCTGACCGAGGACACCTCCCGATGCAGCTACCTTGCCGGACAGATCGCCGCCGAGTTCGGCGTGGAAGGCGAAGCGTCCTCTCCCCAAAACCTGCCCGCCCACCTGCCAATCAAGGAATCTACCCTGCTCCTCCTCGACGACTACGAGACGGTTCACGGCAAAGCCTCCGCGCTACTCCTGGGACAGATACTGAACCGTTGCCCCTTGCTCACCATTCTGGTGACGGGGCGCGAACAGGTCGGGCTGCAAAATGTGGAACTGACAGAAGAATCGCTTTCCTTTGAGGACGAGGAGGCCACACGGCTGTTCGAGACGCGAGTGCAGGAGAAAAAGGCAGACTTCGACTGGCAGCCGAACACAGAAGAGAAGAACGCCATTGCCTCCATTCTGACGGATACGGCCCGTATTCCGCTGGCATTAGAGTTGGTAGCGGCGCACGTCAAATATATCCCCCTGCCCGCTCTCGCCGCCGACCTGCATCAAGACCTGTTAGGAAAACGCACCGCCCTGCCAGGCGGCACCTACTCAGACGACCCGACGGAGCGGCATGAGACGCTAGAAAAGTGTTACGATTGGTCATGGAAACTGCTGACTGAAACGGCCAGACAGGCGTTGATGCGTATCAGCCTGTTTGCTGATAATGCGCTGCAAACCGAGATTCAAGCGTGTTTCCCGCAAATCGAGGGTAAGGAGTTGGAGCAACTGCAAAATGCCGCGCTGCTGATCCGCTCGGAAGACCCTCATCAGAACCAATTCTCCCTGCTCAATCCAACCCGGCATTACGGGCGCAAGCGACTGAAAGCAAGCGACACAGAGCAGGAGATACAGAGGCACTTTGTCGTCCACTATCTCTCTATTGTCAAAGCAAACGGTCACTCCAGTAAATTCCATGTCCCTGGACATCTGGAATGTCTCAGCAAGGCATTTTCACACGCCATGAGTGCCGCTCAGAACGCAGCAGAGCGGATGGATACCGACTCCTGTGGCGATATTACCGACTGGCTGATGGATTTTGTCATGCGGCAGGCATTACAGCGTACTGCCATTCCCCTTTTTGAATTGGCATTGCAGACACGCCGGACACTCAAACCGGAGAATTTGACTGCCATTGCCAACAGCCTCAACGATTTGGCATTGTTGTACGAAAGTCAGGGCCGCTACTCCGAGGCGGAACCTCTCTACAACGAAGCTTTGAAGCTTGACCGAGCGGCCTTACCGGAAGGACACCCTGATATCGCCACAGATCTCAACAATCTGGCAGCGTTGTACGAAAGGCAGGGCCGCTACCCCGAGGCGGAACCTCTCTACAACGAAGCCTTGCAGATTGACCGAGCGGCCTTACCCGAAGGACACCCTGATATCGCCACAGACCTCAACAATCTGGCAGCGTTGTACAAAAATCAGGGCCGCTACACCGAGGCGGAACCCCTATATCGGGAGGCATTGACAATTTGTGAACGGACATTAGGGCCGGAGCATCCACATACAAAAATAGTGCGAGGGAACTTGGAAATATTTCTTCGGGAGCGGGGGACGTAGAGGAGCAAATTGGATGTGGAGGGATGGATAGCAGAGATGCGCCGCTCCTGGTATGGGGAGCGGCGCATTTGTGTTAGGTGGGGGTTAGGCTGCGGCGGTGGGGTCGGGCTGCATGAGGCCGAAGAGGTTGCCTTCGGTGTCTTTGCAGTAGCACAGGTAGCCGATAGTCGGGACGGTCATTTTCGGGACGGCGACCGTGCCGCCGTTGGCCGTCACCTTCTCGATGTAGGCATCAATGCTCTCAACGTCAATGGTATTGACGGAGTTCGGGAAGCCTTCCGGGCTTTTTGCCCTCGCGAGGCCGCCGTTGATCCCTATCTCGCCGTCCTCACCCGTTTTCAGCAGCCAGTACTCCTCCGGTCCCCACTTCTGCGCCGACCAGTCAAAGACATCGGCGTAAAACTTCAGCGCACGCTCCGGTTCCTGAGCGGCGATCTCGAAATGCACGACACGAGGCATCCTGATTCTCTCCTTCCGACCCACAGGGCCACGACTTTTCCGCGTAGTCTGGGCCGAACGCCGCCCGAACAGGCAGCCATCCGACTCCGGGAAAAGCCTCTTTCCCAGACCCTACTACGACCAGCGAGCGAAGAGAGGAAGGCGAGCAGAGAAATGTTTTCCGTGTGACAGGTGTACTCTGAAACGAAGCAAAGGGTTGACACCCCTCGCTACGCGCCTGCGGCGGAGGTCCTTCGGACGAAACCCAACGCGACAAGATTTGTCGAGCGCGGCGAACGGCCCTCACACCATAGACGTTTCCGAAGGAAACTGGGCCGAAGGTCACATAGCGGGGACTTCATCCATCGCCCCCTCGTCCGTCGCGAACTTCGCCTGCGTAAGGGGAGTTACTCTGAGGGGTGTCAACCCTTTGCTCACGGAACGGCATAGGAATCACAGTTCTCGCAGGACGCGGAGGATGTCGCGGGCGGCGTGGGGGGTGCTGATGCGGAGGGCGTTGCAGCGCATCCGCTCCAGTTCGCGGGGGGCGTTGAGGAGGGCGCTGGCGCGGGTGGTCAGTTCGTCCGGGGCTTCGACACGCAGGGCCGCGCCGTTCTCCATGAGGTAGTCGGCGTTGCTCTCCTCCTGGCCGGGAATGATGAGCGGCGCGTAGATGAGCATCGGAACGCCGCTGGCAATCGCCTCCGAGAAGGTCGCGCCGCCGGGCTTGCCGACAAGAATATCCGCCGCCCGCATCAGCCCCGCCATCTCCTCGCGGGCGACCAGTCCCTTCGGGATAAACTGCACCTTCGTCTTCGGGGCCAGAGTCTCCAGCGCATGGCAGAGCAGGCGATAGGCCGCCTCGTTGCGCCCGCAGACGATGACCACCTGACAGGGCCGATCCAGTTCTGCCAGCGCCTCCGTCACCTCTTGCAGCGGCCCGCCGCCGATGCCGCCCGAAGTCACCAGCACTGTCGGCAGGTCGGGGTCGAGGCCCAGGCGTGTCCGCGCCGCGCACGGCGGCTCCTGCACCCCGAATAGCGGGTCAATGGGAATCCCGGTCGTGGAGATGCGCCCGACGAACTCCGGGCGGCGGCGCTCCAGCACCTGCCGCGAATAGTCCGTCGGCACGAAGATATGGTCCGAACGCCCGCCCAGCCAGAGGCGATGCGGGTAGACATCTGTGAGGACTGTCGCGATTTTCGGCTGCTTGCCCGTATAGTCGCGATAGAAGCGGGCCACACGCGGCAGGGGCAGATAGTGTGGACAGACGACAAGTTCCGGCGCATAGGTGGCAAGCACGTCGCCGATACGGGCGAAAGCATGGAGATCGAGCTGAGACTGAAGCGTATAGAGCGGAGAACGGTGGTCGGTAATGCGGTAGAGAGCGCCCCACAGGCGCGGCGCACGGCGCACGATGTTCTCATAGCCGCCGCGATACCAGGCGCGAAAGGCGGGGGAGACGATATCGAGAATATCGAGCGTCCGCACCTCCATGTCCTGCTGCCGCATCTCCTGCTCCAGCGCGGCGGCGGCAGTCATGTGGCCGTTGCCGATGGAGGCGGTCAGAATAAGGGTACGCGGACGAGGAGGCAAGGCGACAGACGATTTTTCCGGGAAGTCCAGCGATGCCGCCTGGCCTTCGAGGGCGACGGGGCGTTCCGCAACAGCGGACGGCGCGAATGCGTGGAGGTCAACCACAGCAGGCTCCTCTTGTCTGTACGTGCCTGACGGAAACAGCCGCTTACGTGTATTTTGCGTGCGGCCTGTGAAGACAACTCTACCATGTCTCCCGACAGAATCATTGTACCGCAGTTTCTGCGCTGACGCCCTCGCCCGAACGCAGGTTCCCGATTCTTTTTCTTGTCCGAAGCGGCCCGCGCAGGAAAGCCGCCAGTGAACGGCGAAACAGACGACAGATGTATCCCAACAGCGCAAGAGACAGAAGGCAGGTAGGCGGGCAAAGGGTTGACACCTCTCGCTACGCGCCTACGGCGGAATGTCCTTCGGACAAGACACAATGCCACAAGATGGTCGGGTACAGTGAAGGTCTACATGAACTCTTAACAAAGGGTTTCGTCCGAAGGACGATCCGGCGAAGCCGCGTAGCGAGGGGTGTCAACCCTTTGCACATCCCTCTCTCCACTTTTTAGACACGCCTTTCCGCTTTTCGTTTCGGGGCAGAGTGACAGACAAAAGCGTTGCGAAGGGAAGGAAATAGACGCACCATGCGGACGACCATCGAGATTCGCGGAGCCAGAGAACACAACCTCAAAAACATCAGCCTCGAAATCCCTCGCGACCAACTGATTGTCGTCACCGGAGTCAGCGGTTCGGGCAAGTCGTCGCTGGCTTTCGATACCATCTACGCCGAGGGACAGCGCCGCTATATGGAGTCCCTCTCCTCCTTCGCCAAACGCTTCATCGAGCAGGTCAGCAAGCCCGCCGTAGACTTTCTGCTCGGCCTCTCCCCCGTCATCTCCATTGAGCAAAAGACCGTCGGGCGCAATCCCCGCTCCACCGTCGGCACCATGACCGACATCAGCAGTTACCTCAACCTCCTGTTCGCCACCATCGGCGTCGCGCACTGCCCCTACTGCCGCAAGGAAATCCCCATCCGCTCGAAAACGCAGATCGTCGAGCAGATACTCGCCCTGCCTGCCGGAACCGTCGTCGAACTGCGCTCCCCGGTCTTTCCCATCTACGGCGAAGACCTGGAGTTCCTGTTCGCCGAAATCCGCAAAAAGGGCTACCGCCGCCTGGTCATAGATGGAGAAGCGGTGGACATCAGCGAAGAGCAAGAGCGGGAAGCCTCCACCGTGCGCGAGATGGAGGTGATCGTAGACAAATTCGTCCTCAAGCCGGGCATAGACCGGCATCTGACGGTGGCGGTGGAGAACGCGCTGGCGGTCGGGGAGCAGTTCCTGCGGATACATCTGGTGAGCGTCCCCGAAGGCGCGGACGCCGCCCACCTGCTGCACGATTTCGGCTGCCCACAGCACGGTCTGGCGATGGGCGATGTGCGCTCCGAACAGTTTATGTTCAACAATCCCCTGAGCGCGTGCCGCACCTGCTCCGGCCTCGGCACCTACCTCCAGGTACACCAGACCCTGCTGCTCCCCGATACCTCGCGCAGCATTCTCGGCGGCGCGTTCGTGCCGGAAGCCTTCCGCTGGAACCCTGACACCTACGACGGGGCCATTCTGTGGAGTCTGGCACAGCGCTACGGTTTCGACCTCAAGACGCCGTTCCGGGAGCTTACCGAGGAGGCCCGGAATCTGGTGCTATTCGGTTCACATGGCGAGAAGTTCGCTCTGGTTCAGCCGGAGGGCGCGAAGACGGGCAAACACATCGGGCAGATGCTGAAGTGGGATGGCATCATTCCCCGCATTGACCGCCACTACCGCCGCTACCGGCAGCAGCAGGTTTCGAACTCCCACATGGAAAACTATCTGGAGAAGGTGATGGTGGAGCATCGCTGCCCGGACTGTAACGGCGCCCGAGTCCGTCCGCAGCGCCTGCTCGTCACCGTCCACGGCCTAAATATCCACCAGTTCGGAGAGAAGAATTTTTCGGAACTCAAAGGCATTCTGGACGGCCTGGAGCCAGGCCGACGGAATCGTGAGGCGGGAGAACAGATACGCAAAGAGATCGCCGGGCGGCTGGACCTGCTGCTCGGCATCGGCCTCGACTATCTTAATTTCGACCGGAAATCCGGCACGCTCTCCGGCGGCGAAGCGCAGCGCATCCGTCTCTCCACGCAGATCGGCAGCGGCCTGATGGGGATGCTCTATGTGCTGGATGAGCCGAGCATCGGCCTGCATCCGAAGGACAACCAGAAGATGATCGGGACGCTGCGCCGCCTGCGCGACCTCGGCAACACTGTCATCGTGGTCGAACACGACGAGGACACCATGCGGGCTGCCGAACACGTCATCGAGATGGGGCCGGGCGCGGGCGTTCACGGCGGCGAAGTCGTGATGCAGGGAACGCTGGAGGACATCATCGCCCATCCCACCTCCCTCACCGGCCAGTTCCTCAGCGGTAGACGCTCCATCCCCACTCCCGGAAAGCGACGGCCCGGCAACGGCAAGTTCCTGACCATTCGAGGCGCGAAGGAGAACAACCTCAAAGATGTGACGGTGACCTTCCCGCTCGGCAAGATGATCTGCATCACCGGCGCGTCGGGTTCCGGCAAGTCCACCCTGGTCAACGACATTCTGTTCAAGCAGTTGACCGCTCTGCTCTACGACAGCCGTGTCCTTGCCGGGGAACACGACGGCATCGAGGGCGTGGAACATATCAGGGACGTCATCGAGATCAATCAGTCGCCGATAGGCCGCACCCCGCGCTCCAATCCCGCCACCTACACCGGCTTCTACGACAATATCCGCACACTCTTCGCCTCCGTCCCGGAATCCGTCGAGCGCGGCTATACGGCCTCGCGCTTCTCGTTCAATGTGAAAGGCGGACGGTGTGAAGAGTGCGCGGGGGATGGCACGGTGACGACGCATCTGGGGTTCATGCCGGACGTGGAGGTGCAATGCGAATCGTGCAAGGGGGCGCGGTACAACGCGGAGACACTAGAGATCACCTATAACGGCAAGAACATTTCGGAGATTCTGGCGATGTCCATTGAAGAAGGCACGACCTTCTTTCAGGGCCAGTCCGTCATTCTCCGCAAACTCGCCCTGCTCAACGAACTCGGTCTGGGCTATCTGACTCTGGGGCAGTCCTCGACGACGCTCTCCGGCGGGGAGGCGCAGCGCATCAAACTCGCCAACGAACTCAGCAAACTCAAGCGCGGCGGCAGCACCCTCTACATCCTCGACGAGCCGACCACCGGCCTGCACCTCGCCGACATCGAACGCCTGCTCGACTGCCTGAATCGCCTCGCCGACGCAGGTCACACCCTCCTGGTCATCGAACACCACCTCGACGTCATCAAGACCGCCGACCACGTCATAGACCTCGGCCCGGAAGGAGGCCACAGGGGCGGCGAAATCCTCTTCTGTGGCGCTCCCGAAGCCCTCGCCGCCGCCCCGCACTCCTACACCGGCCAGTTCCTCAAAACCCACCTGGCCCAGGAAACGATTCTCCACCATCCGCTTCGCGAAGCAAGTGGTGGAAATCCTGCTGTTTAGTGAGTTTCCTGAGCGGCGGGGGTGTCCGTTTCGCCCTTGCCGTCGTCAAGGAGGACGCGCTGCGGAACGCCCTCTTCGCCGGGAACGGGCGGGAGGTGCGAGAGGTTGAGCCGACGCGCACCAACGTAGTGATTGCGGTGGTAGGTGTCGTCGAGGCTGCTGACCATGACCCCGAAGCGCTGTCCGGCGGCGTGGAGGAATTTGCGCTCTCCAATGTAGATGCCGACGTGCGACAGGCCGCGCTTGTAGGTGTTCTTGAAGAAGACGAGATCGCCGGGTTGGAGGTCGTTAGATTTAACGGCCTGGCCCGCCGAGTATTGGGCGTGGGCGGCGCGGGGAACGTAGATGCCCCACTTCGCGCAGACGGTCTGCACGAGGCCGGAGCAGTCGAAGCCTGTCTGCGCCGACTTGCCGCCAAAGCGGTAGGGAGCGCCGCGATAGGCCAGGGCCGTCCGCGCCAGGTAGTCGCCACGGGTGGAAGTGCGGTTGACGGGCGGGGCTTTTTTGGCGGCAGGCGGAGTCTGGGAGGGGTTATCAGAAGCGGGTGGATCAGCGAGGAGAAGGGCAGGCGTAAATACGAGCAGACAGATTGTCGCGAGACGGTGCGCGACAAGAGGTCGAATAGACATCAAGTTGGTGTTTCCTTTGCGTGTGTTTGCTGACCTTTCTTCTCTTACCGTCCAGAGCAAAAACCGAAAGGAGACCGAAGCACAACGTTGTTATACCACAGTCCGCCTCCGAAAAACTACCCCTACCCACGTTTTTCCCACATCTTTATTTCGCCCGCCCGCTCCACGCATCGTATGTTTTCCGAATCCAGTGGGCGGAAAACCAAAAAAAGCCCGATACCTTCCGGTATCGGGCGGATGCGCCTGTTCGCACGGAGACTGCACGCTAGCCCCCTTGTCTGAACGGTGCGATAGGCTTGCCAGGCGGTGCAGAGTGTTCGCACCGCAGGAAATGAGACAGCCGAAAATTCGGAAGAGTGCGGAGCCGAGACGTCGCCATTGACGCTGCGGCCCGAATAGGTCCTGGCACGGCGAGCCTACGAAAAGAGAGAGGTGTCTTTTCCGAAAGACAGAGGAGAGCAGCGTTTTCGTATCTCTCGCCAGGACAATGTTATTATGCCGCAAGAGAGCGGCCAAGAAAAGAGAAATGCCGCACAGGTAAAGTGTGGAATGCGTCACACTGTGCCGTTTTTGGCCTCTAAAGGGGTTATTTTCCGCGATTCCTGCCATTCGAGGCTGAATTTACGTGAAATTTTTCCGATAGGTTGAAATCCCATTCGCTTTGCCTGTATAATACTAAACGGCACATCGTTCACGTCGGCGCTTCGGCTCCGGCACGAACCGATAAGAGCTGCAGCTAATCCTCTCGCAGCGCGGCAACGCACCGCACAGCGACCCGGCGGTATCGCCGACAAACATCCTATGGATCGAGGGAACAGGGTGATCAGTGAATTGCAGCACCATCTCCCCCCCAGTCACATCAGGTTTTCTGAAATGGCCGACCGGGAGATCGTTGATAGAGCGCAGCGGGGAGACGAATCCGCCTCCGAGTTCCTGCTGTACAAATATCGTAACCTCGTCCGTACGAAAGTCAAGTCCTACTTCCTGGTAGGAGCCGAGAAGGAAGACCTGTTACAGGTCGGCATGATCGGTCTCTGGCAGGCTATCGTAGACTTTCGTTGCGACAAGGCTATCTCGTTTCCAGCGTTTGCTAAAGTCTGTATCCAGCGGCATATCATCACCGCCATCAAGACCGCCACGCGCCAGAAACAGATGCCACTCAACACGTCACTCTCGTTAGAAAGCCCCTCCGAAGACTCCGGCCCCGACTGGAACCTATCCGACATTATTCCTTCCACCGATACGCTCGATCCTGAAGAACTGGTTATCCAGAGCGAAGACACCAAAGTACTCCATGAGATGCTGCAACAGGTGCTTTCTGATTTCGAGTGGAATGTGCTGGCCGGGTATCAGATCGGGAAATCGTACCGCGAGATCGCTTCGGAACTCAAATGCAAAACCAAATCGGTAGATAACGCTCTGGCTCGTATCAAACGCAAGGTCTCCAGTGTCCCGCTCGGCCTTGCCAATCTCAGCGAACTGCTCGTCAACTCCTCGTTGCGTTGACATTCGCGCTCTTATCGTTCCTCTCTCTTTTGCGCCGATAACGTGACTTCACGCTGTCGGCGCATCGCTTTTGTTTCGGGTCTGCTGGCAGGCGCGAGGTTAGGGGCAAGAGAACAGCGCAAGGCGCGTCGGTCGGAAGAGCCAACAGGGAAGAGGGAGAGTTACCCATGCACGAACACGAATACGAAGAGGACTCTGAGGGTCTCACGGAGGATCAGGTCATTGAGGATGTTCTGGGCGAAAATCCCCGCGCCCGTGAACTGCGCCTGATGCGGACGACCCTCGAACAGCGCCGCGACGGGATGCGCCGCGAGCGCGACCAACTCCAGCCCGGCCAGGAACAGACGCGCCTTACCGCAAAGATCGCCGAACTGGAAAAGCAGGTCGCCGTCCTGCGGCAGGAAGAGGAGATCACGCAGTTTGTGGAGAGTTCCGTCCGCGTCACTCTGCACACCGGCGCAGGCGACGAGTTCGACGAGTAGACATTGCCTGAAGGCCAAGGAACTGCGCCAGTATCGTCAGGGAACGATCTTACCCCAGACCGTTGCCGCGCCATCATTGGCGCTATCCAGACCAGGCGGCCCAGAATCGAGAAACACACTCACCTTACGCAGGCGGACATGCCCTTTGCCCCAAACGAGGCAGCAAAGGGTTGACACCCCTCGCTACGCGGCTTCGCCGGAGTGTCCTTCGGACAAAATACCGTTGAAGGCGAAGAGTGTCCTTCACGCCATAGACGTTTCCGAAGGAAACTTGGCCGCAGGTCATTCAGCGGAGGAGTTTACTCCGCCGATTTCGTCCGACAAACACATTGCATGGTCGCCTGCGTAAGGTGAGTAACACAGAGGTAAGCATCCGAATAGTGGCTCCTCTCCATGGATTGCCCTGTTCTCATTCATGTTTCTCTTGAACGTCTCGAATTGAGCCTCTGCCGATATTTCCCTTCCTCTTTCTCCCGGACGGTCGCAAGAGCACAGCAAATGTAGGGGCGCTGCTTGCACCGCCCCTGTGGGGAGAAGGAGGCTGCCTAACCGGCGATCTGGGCACGGAAGAAGTTGGCGGCGGCGCGGAGGTTGGCTTTGCGCTCTTCGACGGGGTATCTGCCGAGCGATTCGTCTTCGAGGCAGAGGTCACGGTCGTAGCCCGCTTCACGCAGCAGTTTGAAATAGCGAGTGTGGTCTATGTCGCCCTCGTGGATGGGGGAGACGTACTTGCCGTATTCGTAGCCGATTTCGCGCTGTGTCTCGCGTATCTCCGGCGGGTAGGCGATATTCTTGATGTGGGTGTGCTTGACGACCGGGGCGAACTGCGCGAAGATGGCGTAGATTTTCGAGAGCGGCCAGCCGCGCCAGTAGAAGTTGCCGGAGTCGAGGGTCAGGCCGAGGCGCGACGAGTCTACGAGCGCGAGCAGCCCTTCCAGAAAGTCCGGGTCGTTGCCCTGCGAGCCGTGATTTTCGATGCCGAGGTCTATCTCCGTGGACTCGGTTTCCGCCAGAATCGTCTTGACGGCCTCCGCAACCAGCCGCTGCCGCTCTTCCAGAGGCAGATGACGTTCGCCGCTCATCACCGCGTCAATGCGGACGACGGGCGCATCCAGCGCGGCGGCAGCGCGAACCGTCCGCACGGCCCAGTCTATCTCGAACTGCCTGTCCTCGGCGTTGAAGTTGTTGCCCATGCAGAGCGCGGCAATACGGACACCATGAGTCTCCGCCTGAGCTTTCAGGGCGGCGAGATCGTCAGGGTCAGTCAGGTTCAGGCGATCTTTGCCCTCAGCGGGAGCGATAGCGGAAACCGTGTCGTCGCGCTTGACGAAAAGCTCGATGCCGGGAATGTCCAGATCACGCATCCCCTCCGCCAGCGTCGTGTAGCCCGCCGCAAAAACAACATCGTCTCGAATCGATAGATACATACCGTTCTCCTTCTGTCAGCCTGTTGCTCTCATCTTCTCCCTGCGCCGCTGCGTCTCCTTCACCCCCGCCTCTTAAATGTAGATTTTGTAGGTCTGGAGGTGCTGCAAGGGGCCATAGATGGACCACAGCGACCCGACGATGTAGTCGCCGAGAATCAGCCCGAGGAAGAACGGCACTGCGCTGTTGTGCGCCTTCATGCCCCCGAAGCGGATAATGATGGCTTTCGCGGCCCAGGCGAGAAAGAAACAGAACCAGAAGTAGTCCATCGCGAAGGAGACGGAGAGCGCGTAGCCTGCCGGATGGAAGGGCCACCAGAGGAAGTTGCCGCGCATCAGGCGCAGGAACAGCACCATAAGAAAGCCAATGCCCACGTAGAGAAGCTGCGTCGGGTTGACACGTGAGGGGGTCTGAAGCCAGCCGCCGAGCCGGTCGTAACTCTCGCCGCCGACCCAGGTCTTGAACCCGACCGCCTTTGAGGCTGCGCCCTCCGCGAACGTGACGTGCAGGTTGGCCCAGTAGGCGGCCATCGTTCCCCACACAAACGCAATCGCCAGCATCCAGAGAATCGAACTCTGCTTGATGCGGGCGGTCTCGCCGAGTTTCATCGCTTCGAGCTGGTTGGGCATGGGATGGCAGCGATAGCCGCGATTGAACCAGTACATCACCGACATCGCCGTGAGCGCCTGCGGCCCGATGGCCGCGCTGCCGAAGAGAGTGACCAGAATCAGGCGCGGGTTGACGAAGTAGATTTCGTGCGGGGTACCGAGTTCGGCGCGGACGCGGGTCAGCGTGATGGCGAGCAGGAAGTAGATGCCGAAGAAGAGGATGGCGACCCAGGGCGTCAGGCCGATACGCACCGAGAACCAGGCCAGAATCAACGCTCCCGCCCCCAGCCCGAAGAACGCGCCCCGATACTGTCGCGCCAGCGTCCGCTCTTCCGGCCCCGACATCGGCTGTTTGCTGAACGCCAACCGCCAGCAGTGCCGAAACTGCCCACGCAGCGCCCAGGCAATCGTCAGACCCCACGCGAGCCACGCGCCGCTCGCCTGCTGCTCGAAGTAGGGGAAACCCTGACTGCCGGGGCCGTCCAGCCCGCTGACCGCACCGAAGACCTGAAACATCTTGCGGGCGAGGAAGAAGAACCAGCAGGAGAAGGAGAGGTCAAGCGGCACGAAAAAAGCCAGCCCGATGGCGAACGGGTACATCGAGATGTTGGTGCCGCCCATCGCGCTCCAGGGCCGTGTCGTGATGAACTGCGCGAGATCGAACTGCTTGACGAACGCCAGATAGGGCAGGGAGGGATAGACGTAGTGCAGGCCGTTGAGCGTGTCCACGGCCGCTGCCAGCAGGAACCCGCCCCACATCATCCGGCTGCGAAACAGCCCGCCCGGAACGACTCCCTTCCCGTCCTCCTCCGTCATCGCGACGGGAAGCTGCACGATGGGGAAGGCGAGGCGTTCGTGATCGCTCCACTGTGTGCGGATAAGGATATTGAGACACAGACAGATGCCGATTAGCGTCCCGATGAACAGCGACCACCAGAGCAGCGGCCCGACGAACGGCCCCCAGTAGCGCGGATCGTAGGGGTTGACGTTGCCGAGGTAGTAGGCTTTCAGAACATCGGGGTCGCGCACGAGCCAGAACGAGGGCAGGAACGGAAAGAAGAGCGTTTTCCACTTGTTTTCCGGCGTCGCGAACCGGTCGGCATGGCCTATCGCGCCGAACAGGTTCTGAAACATATCGTGTCCGGCCACCAGTGTCCCGACAACAAGCACCATATAGACCGTAAGCAGTTCGGCCTGATTCAGCGTAAGGCGCGGTGCGAGCCGGGGCAGCATACGGCGCACCCCCAGGTTCAGCAGCACCAGCCAGAACAGGAAAAAGACAGGCGTAATGAAGAGGGGCAGGCTCGTGCCGTCGAGCGTATACCAGCGCACTTCGACGACGGTGATCCAGTAGGCGTTCGGCACGACCAGCAGCAGGCCGATCAGCAACGCCCGCCACGTAATGCCACGCAGCGGAGCCGTTTCCACCGCGAGCGGGGGAGAAGGGTTTTCGGGAGGCGCAGGTCGTTGCGCCGGAGACATCATGGGCTTCATGCCCTATACTATCACGTTCCTCACAATGTTGCAAGCCGCCCGCCCATACAGGCGAGCGGCTTCACAAGACAGGCTACAGCGACGACTCAGAGCCGGGAGACGCGCTGTTAGTTGCGGGTGCCGATGTAGCCATGCGTGACGCCGAAGCCGTCCACGTACTCGCCGACGAAACTGTTGCGGTTGTTAACGGTGCCGACGGTGGAGATATAGACCGCGCCCGGCACATCAACGATCTGGAACCTGCCGCCGCTGTAGATGTAGCCGTGTCCGAGGAAGTTTGCATCGTAGTAGAAGCCGCTTACTTCCTGGCGATTGTTGATGCCGAACACCTCGGTCAGAATGCTGGCGGGTGGGTCAATCAAGGTGATTCGGTTGTTATGGACCAGGAAGCCGTAGCCGTATTTGAAGTCCATCGGGTTTTTGCTGGCGTAGGCTCCCGCCACATCGCCGAAGTCGTTGATACCCGACAGACCGCTGCCGCCGGGAAAGCCTGGCACGGAGTTAGCAAGCGGCATGGCGAACGAGGTGAACCCCTTTACGGTCAGCTTGAAACCGTGTCCGACGCCGTTCTGATCGGCATACTGCCCGACCATCTCGCCCAGGTCATTCAGGCCGAAAGCCGAGGTGCCGAGGCCCGTACCGAGTTCGTAATCGAAGACTTTGTTGCGGGACGCGCCGGGGAAATCGAACGAATAGTAGAGAGGTGTCCAGCCCGTCAGCCATTCGGGCAGGCGCAGGAAGCCGTGCTGGTAGCCGTCTTTGTCGAAGTACGTTCCGACAATCTGGCCCCAGTTGTTGATGCGAAAGACATACGTCTGGGCCGCGCCGGGATAGTCAATCGGCGTAAAGTGCGTACTGCCCTTTTTGCCGGCATAGGAGTGGGTATGGCCCTGTACATCGTCGTAGATACCGACGATCTCGTCGAAGTCGTTGATCCCGGTGACAGAGGTCGTGGTGGCCGCGCCGGGATAGTCCACCGTGACAAAGGACATTTTCGGAGCCGAGTTTTGAGCGCGGGCGACCGGGGAAAAGGCGACCGCACAGGCCGCAAGCGCGGCGCAGAACAGAGTGGACAGGCGAAGAGCGGAACGTTTCATCGAAGAACCTCCATTGGCAGTGCGCCCACAGGGGCGCGTTTCGTTGCTTACGAGGTTATTATAAATCGAGAACGTTCGGCATTCTGTGACGCAGAGGACACGATTCCGTGATCTGCGTCACGATTGTCCACAGGGGCAGATTGCGGCTCAGGGGATGTGCTGTTCGGGCTGTGAGGCGGCCGCCGTCTCCTCGACGAACTTCTCTGCCGCGCTGCGGTGCGCGAGATCGTCACGACGCAGGCGGTAGGCAGCGTAGGCGGCGGCGAAGAATAGTCCGGCAGCCATCAGCAGTCCCTCCCGGAAGCCGCCGTGTGTGCGCGTCTTAAACTCCGCCATCATTATTGGCCCGAAGAAGCCGCCGAGATTGCCGACCGAGTTGATAAAGGCGATGCCACCTGCCGCAGCCCGTGTCCCCATCAGGTTCGTGGTCAGCGCCCAATACGAGCCTGCCGCGCTGCGTTCACCCAGCGCATTCAGAGAGAGAGCGGCCAGGGTCAGGAGGGCCGGGGTCGCGTTGGGGCCGCTCACGAAGGCGCAGAAGACATACCCGAGACCCGCGATGATATAGCCGGCGAGGACAAAGTTGCGGCGCGAGCCTGTGCGGTCCGACCGGGCGGCGGAGAACACCATCGCCAGCGCCCCGATGACTCCCGGCACGATTCCAATCGTCGCCACAAACGAATCCGACCACTGATGCCCGTCCGGTCCACTGCGTAACTTCAGCATCTCCGGCGCGAAGGAGCCGACTGCGTTCCCGGCGACAGCAGTGAGAAAGAAGATCAAACAGAGATGCAGAATGCGCGGTTCCGACAGCGCGACGCGAAACGAGAGGTGCTTGACCTGCTGACCGATCTGCTCTTCCTTCGCCAGGCTCTCCGCAATCCACGCCTTCTCGTCCAGTGTCATCCAGGAGGAGCGATTCGGACCGTCCGGCAGAATAAACAGCACGACAAAAGCCAGCAGAATTGAGGGCATCCCCTCCATCATAAATAGCCACTGCCACCCCGGCATCCCGGCCTTGCCGTTCAGGGCCAGCAGTTGGCCTCCGAGCGGCCCGCCGATCAGGCTGAGGACGCCGGTAAAGGCCAGAAACCGCGCAATGACACGGGCGCGGGCAGTGCCGGGAACCCAGTAGGTGAGATAGAGCAGGATACCGGGATAGAAACCTGCCTCGGCGACACCGAGCAGAAAACGCAGGGCATAGAAACTAAAAGGGGTGCGGACGAACATCATACAGGTCGAAATCGCGCCCCACGAGAGCATAATCCGGGCGATCCACCGCCGTGCCCCGACCTTCTCCATAATCAGGTTGCTCGGAACCTCGAAGATGAAATAGCCGATAAAGAAGATGCCTGCGCCCAACCCGTAGACCCGGTCACTGAACCCCAGGTCGTGCATCATGGCGACCTTGGCGATACCGACATTCCCGCGATCCAGCAGATTGAAAACGTAGAGAACGGCCAGAAACGGCACCAGCCGCGTGAGTACCTTGTTGACAACGGAGCGTTCGATCTCCGCTGAACGCGACGACTCCTGTTCGGTCATGGACCACCCTTTCCACAGAGAACACCGATCTTCGTGTACCGGTCTCTATCCCCGCCACAGTCTCCCCCCCTACGTACACCGTCACCCCTTCCATTTCCTCCAACCGCGCCCCTTCCCAGACAAAGCAAACAGGAAACATAGCAGCGCAAATCGCCGGGGAAGGCCAACAGTGGGAATTTTTTGACAGGATGAACAGGATTGACAGGATATGTTCGGAGGAAGACGCTGTCTTAAGTTTTTGATCGTACATCGCCCTCCGCTTCGTGAATTCCGCCACCGGACAGCAGACGGATTTGGTATGGTTTAAGGCGGTTTTGCTTTCGCAGCGCTTTTGGATTTTGGAGGCGAGGTTTTGGATTGCGGCGGCGCGTTCGCGTTGACAGCGGGGCGTGTTTCGGCTACAATGGATCGAAACAGGGAAATTTGAGGGAGGGACGATGAAACGCAACTTTTCGGGCGTGACGCTGAAAGAAGTCATGCAGTTGCTGGGGCAGGAAAACCTGACGCGCTGGGTGCTGGAAACGCCGCCGCGTCCGCCAAGCGAACACCTGCTGGAGACGCTGCGGCGCATGGAAGCCTTCGACCTGAAAGGCACAGAGGCGGCGAAACTGCTGCTGATTGACGCCCTGCTGGCGGAGATTGTGCCCAACCACTCGCGCCTGAAAGTCTGGAAGGATACGCCGCTGGAGTCGGAGGGTTTGGCGGGCATGGCTGATTATCTGATTGCGCCAAAACGCGCTTACCTCGATACGCCGCTGCTGTGCGCGGTGGAGGCGAAACGCGACGACTTTGTACAGGGTTGCGCCCAGTGCCTTGCGGAGATGCTGGCCTGCGCGTGGAACAACCAGAAGGCGGGACGGGACGTAGACGTGTTCGGCATCGTGAGCAATGGGCAGGGCTGGCAGTTCTACCAGTTGACGCGGGCGGGCGAAACGCTGGAAACCGACTTGTATACCACGCATGATCTGCCAACACTGCTGGGCGCGTTGGACAGTATCTGCGCGGAGTGCGCCCGTCTCGCGGCATAAAACAACGTCCGACTTCGCCTATTCCTGCACCAAACTCCTCTCTTCCACGCACTTCAAGCTTCTGCCTCGCGTCCCGCCGTCCCGCTTCTGCCGTGTGAATCGTATCTTCGATTGCCTGCTGTAACGCTTGCGGAGCCTTCGGAATTAGAACACGTCGCAGGCAACTATAAGGCAATACGTCGCGGGTTGTGCCGTAAGATTCGCGTTCCGTTTGGAGGAGACCCGGCAGAGAATTAAGGAACGCCGCTAGAAAATAGGTTGGGCGGGGTCGGCGGAGTGAACTCCTCCGCTGAATGACCTGCGGCCAGGTTTCCTGCGGAAACGTTCAGCCTGTGAGAGCCACTATTCGCATTCCACGCATTTTGTCCGAAGGACAATCCGCCGCAGGCGCGTAGCGAAGGGTGTCAACCCTTTGCGAACCCCTTGCCTGCGTAAAGCAGGCTATAGCAGATGGCGGGCGAGGTAGGAGGCGTAGAGGCGACAGCGGAAAGAGGCTTTGGGCGCGGAGTCGCCGGTCAGGATTCCCGCGCTGCGGAGCCGGTAGAACTGCGCGGTGGAGAGGATGCCCTTTCCCGTCAGCACACCCTGGACGCCTTCCAGAAGCTCCTCATCGCGGGAAAGAGAGACGAGGATGCGGCGCAGGTGATCTCCGAAGAGGCTCTCTTCCGTGTCCGCTGTGCGTTCGAGGTCGGTTACGTTCAGGCCACGTTTTGCCATCTCATCCAGTCCGCGCCGCACCAGATAGGGCTGCCCGCCGACCAGACGCATGAATCGCTCCAGGTCGTCGGGAGTGGGCAGCGGTCTGCCGTACCGCCGATTGAGTTCTGCTACCTGAGCGGCATCGAAATCTTTCAGGGCCAGGTTCGTGCCGACGTTGAACGGAGACTGGTTGAGGTCGCTGATGAACAGATGCGCTTCCGTCGCGTATCCGATTGCCAGCGTCAGGCGCGACCAGGGGCCATAGGGATCGAGGGCGCGTTTATTGTGCCAGGAGCGGATGAGGCCGAAAACTTCGCTGCCGAACGCACAGGTGAAGAGCCTGTCCACTTCGTCCATGCCCCAGACGACGGCACGGGTATCCGCGTTAAGAATATGCTTGCGAAGAAACATCTCCAGGTTCATGTTGGCGGGAAGGTCTTCGTCCCAGAAGCGTTTGATGGAGACGTCGAGTTCCAACTGCACTTTCAGAGAGCGGGCCAGCGCCATCAGAAAGGTTTCGGTACTCTCGAAATCGGCTTCGGCGAGAGCCTGAAAATCCGTGCAGACGACCCGCTCCCCGCGCTCCCGCGCCTGCTGCAAGCCCCGCGCCAGCAGAGAGGTCTTGCCCATCTGCCGCGCCCCGTAGATGCGAATGATGCTGTCGTGGCGTTCGATGGCCTGCCGGAACTCGTTGTCAACGGGCCGCTCGATGTAGAAGGGCGAGTCCAGAGGGACGGCCCCGAACACGGTCTCGCGGATTTCCAGGGGCGGGGGCGGCTCTCGCAGCGCGTCCACCAGTTCGGCGACCAGGCGGGTATCGTCATCGGAGGAGTTCCAGAGCGTGTACTGAAGGGGGTCGAGAATAGTAGCGAGGGATTCCGGCAGGGGGCCGGTATAGGCAATGCGAACCGGCAGGATACGCGGCTTCCCGCCATGCTTCTGCGCCTCGCGGTAAGCCGTCTGAAGCTCATACTCCAGCATCTCGCTGTGCAGGGCGGCCTCGGAGAGCAGCGGTATCACGGCATCGGCATCGCAGACCTGCCGTTCGATCTCCCGCGCCCACTCCACTCCGACGCTCAGATGGCGGTCTATGAAGAGAGTGCAGCCGTGTGCCGCCAGTTCCCGTTCGAGCAGGTCCAGCAGATAGCCGTCCACGCGCTGATTGCGTTTGTAGAGCAGCGCGACTTTCAGCCCCAGCGCCTCCGCCGGTTTCGCCGCACTCACCGGGACGCCCGCCCGACTGCCTTCCGTAGCGGCGGTCTCCCGCTTCGTTGGAATGGCGACGTTCCCGGTCTTGTCGTTGTGGAAGTTATAGAGGCGCACACTTTCACCGTGTTTGACGGTGTAGTCCCCAAGCGGATGCACGGCCTGCTTCCACTCCTCCAGCCGCAGCAGCACTTCTGCGTAGCTATGCGAGAGCAGGATATGCCCCGTTTCGCCGCAGTCCATGACGCGCTGCGCCAGATTGATGCCATCCCCGGTCACATCAGCCCTGCCGCTCAGATCGGTCTGCCGCGAGACAGGCCCGCTGTGAATGCCCATCCGCAGCCGAATACCCGCGCCGCCTCGCACCTCCCGTGAAATCTCGACAGCGCACTGCGCCGGAGCGACCAAATCGTGAAAGAAGACCAGCGCAATGCCGTCGCCCACTTCCCGGCAGACCAACTCTTTGCGTTGCATGGCGTTGCGATACTCACCCGTCGCCTCGACGATTCGGCGCAGTTCCGTGACCAGCGCGGCCTGTTGATCCAGCGACTGCCGGGAAAACCCGACAATATCCATGAACAGAATATGGGCCGTTTCAATAGGGGTGCGAGCCTCGAAGGTCATCCGTTTGCTTCCACAAAAATCGTCAAGAGTTGTCGTAGCACATCATCCCTCAGTTCCACAGACACGGCCCATTCTCCTGCTCTTCTAATCACTGACGAACGGCGAGTCCCATCCCCCTAATTATCAGTTGTCGCATTGTTATTGCGAGATCATGCGGAGACATACCGTACATTTGAGCGGTATGGGTATCCACGGAAAGAATGAGGCCCTTCGGCGTTATCAGAATATACTCTTTCTTTCTGGATTCTATGCGAATGTGTTCCAGATCAGACCAGGACTGTTTTTTTAGAGATTCACAAATGGCCTCAGCACGCTTACCTGCGGTGAGTTTCGTATTCGGGATACCAAATACTCGAACCAGTATCTTGCCCCCGTTTTTGACGATGCCGATCGGTTCCGAGATACCCACCATCTTCCCTACTTCCCAGGTGATTTCATATTCGGGCTTCATACTGGTCAGCGGAGAATTCGGAACGGGCAGCAACTGCGCCAATGTGCTCGATGTAGACGTAGCAGCGACCATCGTATCCTGGAAAAGTTGGCTTTCCTTGCCTATCCCATTCACTTTATTTGTGAGAGTGGCCCCATACTCGGCCAGCGGTCGTTCGTTCGACTCCAAACCCATCAACGCATACCGCAGGAAACTTTTCCTGGCGGCCTTGTCTCCCGTACCTGTTTCGTTATTGGCGATGACGACCGACTGCGCGGTGATTCCGGGGCCGCTATCGTTGAGAATACCGAGAAGGCCGTTGTAGTTCGGAATACGATCCTGATCCTCATGGCTGAGATGTCCCCCAAGCAACAGGACTCGATTCGCGGCTTTGCAGCCAGGGAATTGGAAATCTGTCTCGGTCAATGGATCAGAGGCGTCGTCATTGGCATCACTGGTCATAATATAGAGTTTTGCCTTCTCCTCGCCCTTACCAGAACCTGCACGGATATAGGCGGAGACCACTACCGCAACGAACTGGTTGCTTTGGGCCATCTTGCTGATGGCATTACGTGCTGACTTGAAATTCAGCGCCGTAGGTTCACCATGCAAGGGGACGGTAGCATCTTTGGTATAAAACCGGCTCTTGAACAGCCCCAGATCGCTCGTCGGCGGCTGATTCTCCAGCAACTTTTCTGTGTATTCGGTATAGGGTCTCGTCTCGTATTTCACTGCGCCGCCCTCGAATCCAACAGGGAAGTTTTTCGTTCTATTAAAGTTCTCGACATCATCGCCTCTTGCGAGTAACACGATATGATCTGCGGGAACTCTGAGATTTGTGGCAAACTGCCTGAACGCACGGATAGCATCCCATTGGATGGTGCGGTCATTGGCCGCTCGAGTGGTATCCGGGGAATTCGCACCCAAAATAATCACCCAGCCGGGAGACGTATCATTGGTCGGAGTCGCACGGGGTACATTCGGTTGCTGGCATAGTACGTCATTCATGCCAGGCGACGTCAGAGCGCACACTATAAAAAAGAGAACTTGGACATTACAGCGCATTGGTTTTCTCCATCTGTCGCACCAGGACAAAATTTCTCACTCGAATTCAGGGCGTCGCTCTAAAAAAGACGGCCTGCAAACCGTTCGCTCCCTCATGGAAAACACTCTTCTTCACCGGAAGCGACTGCCCTTCCCTTGCTAACTCCGGCATGACAGGTTTCGCCCTGTCAACCAACACCTTCATTTTCGCATCCATCAGGTCATACAGGTGACTCACTGTGAAGTCTCCGCCCCCCGCCATTTCAGCCAGACTGCTTATCAGCGCCTCGCCATAGAAAGAATGATGCAGTCCCAATTTCGCGTCAGGGCTGAAAGCATGTTGTTTTGCCTGACAGGACTTCAGCCCAACATAGGCTCTGTCATTTGAAATCGGAGAGGGCGGTTCCCTTGGAAAAGCCCCATAGCGGGACATATCGTAAAACGCGACGATCTTCAGGTCTGGAAATCTTTCAGACAAGTTATAGGCGAATCTTTCGGCAGTAATATTGTCCTGATTGTCTGCCATGAGCATTTTATCGTAGTCGAAACCGCTGCTGTCTCTCTGAATTTCCCCATGTCCTGCGAGATAGATGAACACGTGTTTAGCATGCTTCGCTTCTACCTGCGCCATAAACCTATTGAACGCCTTTAGCAGAAGGTCATTGTTAATCAGTTTTACTGACTTTACCTCTTCCAATTGGAAGTTATCGCTGGCTTCCACTCCACTCGCCTTACCGTATAGGGTATAGACACTCTCTGCGGCATAATGGTATTTTCCGATCAGCGTCGTGGCAAGATCACGGCCTGTCTGAACGCCATAGGGAAGACTTTGAATTCCAGAGTTGGGGTTGTATTCATCTATGGCAGCGATGAATACCATCCCACCAGGATCAACCACTTCGAAACTCGTTCGCTGCGGACTGACTTTCGTCTGTCCTTCTCCCTGTATCGCGGTGACCTGAAGAACATATTTTCCTTCAGGAAGATCGGGTAAAAAATATATCGCCTTGCTTGCTTTGACCATGACTCGCTTTGTTGTTATTGTGACCATTCCTGTACTGCTGTTCTGCAATACCGTGTATTCTGCCTGATATGCGTTTTCGACTGTGCAGATGGCGAAGTGCTTCGTAAGTTCCTCCCGCACAAAGGACTGCTTGCCTGTGTCAAACCCGAGGTTTGCTACCTTAATCTGGGGTCTCAGAGTTCTTAGCGTAAGGTTATTTTGCATCGTCAGGAGCGCCAGGGTTAAGCCATTTTTCGTCAGGTCGGCCTCGACCGTGATCAATGCCTCTTTCTGGTTTGGTTGAATCATCAACGCGAAGATATACTTATTCGCACTCTGCTTCTGGGCCGTCAATTTCATGCCGTTCTGTTTAACGACAGGAGTCACGGGACTGGTGATGGTTATCATTTGCTGTTCAAAGTCTGTTGCATTCGGGAGGACGACGTTGCCGATAGCGATATGCTTCTCAAGCTCTAGCTGTACCTGATTTTTGAAACTGCTTGTTTCGCTTAATACGTCACTATCGCTCTGCACCTTGAACACAGCCAGTCGTTTGCCGATTTCCTCTGCGCTGGAAATCCGCAGGGCCATCTCTTTCTGATCCCCGTCCCCCCAGACATCTTTGTGGCTCAACATCTCGATCTGCTGCTTCGCCAAGGCAACGCTTTTCGTTGCCTCTGCCAGTACCAGTTCATGATCTGAAACAGAGGATTTTGATGCGCCAGTACTGATTGTGGAATTGCTTTGAGGTGACTTCAACTTGCTGCGGTCTGTCTCTCCCTTGAAAGTGGAGACGACAGCGGCGATATCCTTATTATCTCCAAGTTTGCTATGAGCATTCGTAAGAGCTTGAGTCTTGGTGAGTAAGTCTTGTTGTGCCGCAATCAGAATATGCTTGGCAGTTTCTGCCTGTTTTGGACTCTGGCCCGCTTGCTTAACATTTTGCTGTGCCTCCAGCAGCTTCATTTTTGCCTGCTTTTCAGCGTTCAGGGCTTTCAGAAGTTCCAGGACTTTTGTAGCGCCATCCCGAGCTTTTATAGTCTGTTCGTTGGCGGTTTGGATACTACTCTTAAGGGCAAGAGCCTTCTGGTCGGCAAGACTGGTCATCTGCTCGGCGAGGCGCGTTTTGGAGACAGCGACGAAGGAGAGCATACTCAGGGCGGCGACGATAAGACTGGCGAAAAGAGCGGTACGCATCTGGCCGCGCCGGAAGGCGGCCTGCTGACGGCGCAGTTCGGCTTCGGGCATATTGTCGCGGATCCAGGTGCGGTCGAAGACGGTGGCGTAGATGCGATTGCGGACGACGAGCAGGCCATTCTCACCGCGCACAATCCCCGCAAGGCGCAAAATACTGACCAGAGGATTGGCCTCGTCATCGTGGACTTTGCGGCCTGCGCGTACCTGGGCATAGAGATCGAGAAGGGCGGCGATGTCGGAGTCGCTGCGGAGGAGACGTTCACGCACAAAAATCAGGTTGTCGTCCTGCTGGCGGGAGCGGGAAGCCAGGAAGAGGTCTTCGCACAGGCGGTCTACATCAGCAACGGTCGTGGGCCGGGAGTGGGGGGAAACGCTGGCAGTCTCGGAGTTTGGCGCGGCCTGCTGCGTGAGGGCCTGACACAGACGCTGGGTCAGATAGGGATGTCCGCCTGTCCAGTAGAGGATACGGGCGAGAAGTTCTCGCCCCCGGCCGTTCTGTGCGTTCAGACCGGCAGCGAGCGGTTCGGCTTCCTGCGGGGTAAAGTCCCGCAGTTCGATACGCCTGCCGACGTTGAAGGGCGTGGTGCGCGTGTCCTGAATCAGATCGGTGGGAGTCGCGACCCCGAAGAGACCGAAGGTAAGCCGCTCCATCTCCGGGTCGGAGACACGGCGGTTGTAGCATTCACGGATACCCGCGAAGAACTCATCGGCGGCAAAGGGCAGGCTCCGCACATAGTCAATCTCATCCACAAACAGCACGACTTGCCCCGCAAGGTGACGCAGCGCCACTTCGCGCAAGGCTCCGGTGAACCGCTGCAAAGGGGTCGCCTCCCGGCTGCCGCGCCAGTAGTCCCCAATCTCGTCTTCCAGGTGCAGGTCCTGCCCGACCTGACTCAGCAGCCCGCGATACCACTGTTCCACGGTCAGATTTTTGCCGATAGCCGTGAGATCAAGGATCGCGACATGAACGCCCTCGTCGCGCAGGCGACGGGCCGCACGGATCATCAGCGAGGATTTGCCCATCTGCCGCGAGGTCAGCACATAGCAGAACTCGCCTGCCCGCAGACCCTCCAGCAGTTCGGTATCAGCGCGGCGCGTCACATAGCACGCAGCGTCCCGACGCAGCGTGCCTCCCGCTACAAAGAAAGTCCCAGATTCCGTTCCCGAAGGGTCTGCTGTCATCACTGCTCTCCCGCAAGGCCACAAAAAACCATTGTCTTCCAACGTCTGCTTGACGTTACTATAACACAGCAATCGCTCGATTGTAAAGCGTTTCTGAACGGGGAAGGAGTGAACCTTTGCACACTTTACACTCTATAGAGCGCCCACAACGCCCTTTTAAGCACTCCCCGCAAAAACTCTCCTCAGCCTTCCATCCCCTGCGATTAAGACGCAAGGTCTCGATATGAAACGCGCCAGACACCGAGATAGCCATCAAAACACACGTCTGCTCGTCTTCTCGGATGTGCGAGGCAGTCAAATCAAGCAGCGGATGCAAGAGGCGCGGCAAACCATTCTCCGCCGGAACATAGGTATCGCCTTTGTTCAAGTTACAGCGCATACAGGCATAGACAAGGTTGTCGTCGTCATCGCTGCCGCCCCGCGAGGAGGGGTGAAAATGATCAACCGTGAGTTCGCCGCCCGTATCCGTTTCGGAGACTCCGCAATAGCCGCAGCAAAAGCCATAGAGCAGACGTACTGCCTCATGTTTCGGATGTGCCATGCGTCGTTATTTACTCGCAGCAAGCAGTCGCCGCGTTTGAGGATCAAGTTGCGCTTCCAATGCGGCAATCTTCGCGTCCTGCTCTGTTCTGCGCCATATAAGCCGTTGGCGCTCCGCTTCCAGGGTCGCGGCTCGCGCTTTTAGGGCAAGCAGATCATCAATACCCGCAGTCAGCATAGCTGCCTCTTCATAGGGCTGGAATAAGCGGTCGTCCTGCGGACGAAGTGTTCGGAAGGTCCTGATTGTCGGGATGAACCGAGAGGAAGAGAGACAGGGTCAGGGACTCTGGCAGTTCCGTCTGCAAGACGTTTGCACTTTCATGCCGGGGGTTTTCAACCCCCGGACAACCTCCCGGACAACGCTTTTCTTGCGCTATTTGACGGGACGGGGTTCGCGAGTGTGGATTTTGGTCTGCTCGTTGGGAACCGTACTCAGCGGAACCTTGGTGTCGCGCTTGAGGAGGCCGATCTTTGTGAAGAGACCCCGCAGCGGATCGAAATAGTCGTCCGCAACCCGCTCCTTCAGCGGGATAATCGCGTTGTCCGTGATATGGATATGCTCCGGGCAGACCTCCGTGCAGCACTTCGTGATATTGCACATCCCGACCCCCGCCTCCCCCTTCAACTGCTGACGGCGATTCAAATTATCCATCGGGTGCATCTCCAAAGAGGCAATCCGCACCATCTGTCTCGGCCCGAAGAAAGCATCCTTGCGGTCATGCTCCCGCAGGACATGACACACATCCTGACACAGGAAACACTCGATACACTTACGGAACTCCTGCACCCGGTCCACATCCTCCTGCTGAAGGTTGAACGGCTTGCCCTCGTTCTCCGGCTTCGTCGTCAGCGGCGGAATCTTCGCCGCCATCCGGTAGTTCCACGAGACATCCGTAATCAGGTCCTTGATAAGCGGGAACGCCCGCATCGGCCCGACCGAAATCGTCCCCGTCGGGAACTGATCCACGCGAGACTTGCACATCAGCGCGGGCTTCCCGTCCACCTCCGCGCTGCACGAGCCGCACTTCGCCGCCTTGCAGTTCCAGCGGCAGGCCAGCGTCGAATCCTGCTCCGCCTGAATCTGATGAATGGCGTCCAGCACCACCATCCCCGGAAACGTCTCGACCGGGTAGTCCACCAGGTTGCCGCCGAGCGTATCGCCCCGAAACACCCGCAGAGTAATCTTTTCCATCGTCTGCTCCTTGCGCCCGCCTTCCCTCGGCACCCTCGGAAAGTGGGCGAATAGCCTGTCTTATGTAACCCACCTTACGCAGGCGGTCAGTCACTTGATTTGTCCGGCAAACTCGCCGGAGTAAACACCTCCGCGCGATGGCCTGCGGCCCAATATCTTTCGGAAACGTTCCAGCGGTGAGGGCCACTCATCGCATTCAACCCCTCTTGTCCGAAGGACACTCCGGCGAAGCCGCGTAGCGAGGGGTGTCAACCCTTTGCTGCAACCTGGCAGGTGTCAATCCCTTGCCTGCCCCCTTGCCACTCACGCCCCTTGCTCCCTCGTTTGGGTTGAGTTACTTGTACTCTTCGATGACCTGCTTCAGTTCGGCGGGCATCTCCGGCAAGGGCCGGGGCGTGATGTGGACGGCGTCGTTTTGCAGCGAAGCGATCAGGTTGTGCTTGCCCCAGTACGCATCGTCCTTCTCCATGTAGTCCAGCCGCCACTGAGCGCCCCGGCTCTCCTTGCGCTCGATAGCGCACCGGACAATCACCTCCGAAGTGCGGAGCATAAAGCGCAGGTCGCGGGCCGCGTGCCAGCCCGGATTGAAGTCGCGGTCTCCGGCCACCGAGAGATGTTTCGCCCGCGCCTGGAGTTCCAGAATCTTCACCAGCGCCGCCTGCAAGCCCGCTTCCGTCCGCGCGATCATCGCGTTCGTCTGCATGATCTCCTGAAGCTCCTGATGAATCTTGTAAGGGTTCTCTCCGCCCTTCGTCTCCAGCGGCGACATCAGGATTTCGATCTCCGTCTCGATCTGCGCGGGGTCAATCGCCCCAATCGTGGCCTGCTTCGCGAACGCCGCCGCACCTTCGCCCGCTCGCTTCCCGAACACAATGATATCGGAGAGTGAGTTGCCGCCGAGCCGGTTGGCCCCGTGCAGTCCCGCCGCCACCTCGCCCGCCGCAAACAGCCCCGGAACTGTCGTCGAACAGGTCTCCGGCTCCGCCCAGACGCCGCCCATCGTATAGTGAATCGTCGGGTAAACCTCCATCGGCTGCTTCGTGATGTCCACATCGCCGAGCGCATGGAACTGCTCATACATCGAAGGCAGTTTGCGCTTGATATAGTCCTCCCCCCGGTGCGAAACGGTCAGCTCAACCGCCTTGTGTTCCGTGCCGCGCCCCGCCTCCACCTCCCGATAGATCGCCCGCGCCACCACGTCACGCGGCAGAAGCTCCGGCGGACGGCGGTTGTTCTTCTTGTCCGTCAGCCAGCGATCGCCCTCCTCCGGCGTCTCCGCGAACTGGCCCTTGTAGAGCGCAGGCATGTAGTCGGGATTGAACATGAACCGCTCGCCCTTATTGTTGAGCAGGATTCCGCCTTCGCCGCGCACACCCTCCGTCACCAGAATCCCGCGCATTCCGGGCGGCCAGGCCATACCCGTTGGGTGGAACTGGATCATCTCCATGTCCATCAGATCGGCCCCGGCCTCATAGGCCATCTGCAAGCCGTCGCCCGTTCCCTCCCAGGAGTTGGACGTAAACTTGAACATACGCCCCCAGCCCCCCGTCGCCAGCACAATCGCCTTCGCCCGGAAGACCACAAACTTTCCCGACTCCCGGTAGTACCCAAACGCGCCCACCACCCGGTTGCCCTCTTTGAGCAGGCGGCAGAGCGTCACCTCCATGTGAACATTCATACCCACGCCGACGGCCTTGTCCTGAAGCGTTCGGATCAGTTCCAACCCCGTTCGGTCCCCGACATGGTTCAGACGGCGATACTTATGCCCCCCAAACGGGCGCTGAGCAATCGCCCCCAGCGGCGTACGATCAAACACTGCGCCGTACTGCTCCAGCTCCAGCACACGCTCCGGGGCCTCTTTCGCGAAGATTTCGACCGTGCGCCAGTTGTTGAGGAAACCGCCGCCTTTCATCGTGTCCGTGAAGTGGACTTTCCAGCTATCGCCCTCTTTCTGGCCGTCCGGGCTGGTCATATTATTAAGAGCGGCCGCTACGCCTCCCTCGGCCATCACAGTGTGAGCTTTGCCGAGCAGGGATTTGCAGACGACTCCCACCGAGCATCCGGCCTGACGCGCCGCGATGACCGCCCGCAGTCCCGCGCCGCCCGCCCCGATGATGAGGACATCGTATTCAAACGATTCGTAGTTTTCCATTTTGCCTTTGTCGCCTCAGCCCCTTCGCAAATGGGAAGCGGGCAGGACCGATTTAGAAAACGAGGTGGATGTCTTTGATGACGCCTGTGCAGACCAGACGGATATACACGTCTGCAAGCCCGACCGTGATCAGACTGAGCCAGAAGTAGAGGCCGTGCCGTGCGTTCAGCGCCGAGACGTTCATCCAGACATTGAACCGGGTCTTGTTGGACGAGAAGCGGTTCAGAACGCCCCCGACCAGATGCCGGAACGAGTGGCAGGAAAAGACGTAGAGGCTCAACAGAACCGTATCTACTGCTACAATCAGCGTTCCGACCCCGATGCCGAAGTGTGTCTTGCCCTCCGCGTCCGAGAAGAACAGCGCCTGAAACAGATGCATCCAGTGGAACAGCACGACGACGAAAATGGCGTAGAGCGCGAATCGGTGGAGGTTTTGCAGATTGAACGGAAAATCCCGCTCGCCCGTGTAGTTCTTGCGCCGGGCCTGTGCGATTTCGCGCACGGCACAGGCAGGCGGGTCCCAGAAGAACGCCCGGTAGTATGAACGTCGAGCGAAGTAGCAGGTCGCCCGGAAACTGCCCGGAAATGCCAGCAGCAGGAGAGAGGGAGAGAGCGGCATTTTGGAATGGAACAGCCCCTCATACCAGTCCTGAATGGGCGGGGAGTAGAAGGGGGAGAGGTAGTGCGGGGCATAGGTGCCGAAGAGACCGACGCCGCTTTTGAACCCGCCGTTGGCCTCAACTATACGGAGGGTATCGTAAAAATTGTTCTCGAAGGCGCGGAAAGTTCCGTAGATGATGAACAGCACCAGCGTGGCGATCACCAGCACAGGCTCGATCCACCAGGTGTCCTGACGCTGCATATCCGGCAGCGGTTTAGGCGCAGCCGGTCGCGGCGTGGTACTCACAGCCATAACTCTCTCCCTTCCCTCCGCCGCTGGCAGGAGGGGAATCACTATCATCGAATGCCAAATATCTCTTCGGTCGCTGTTACTCCGAGTTTACCCTACTATGATAGCACAGACCTTGCTAAAACAAAAATGAAATGGTACGATACGAATAATAAGCGTGGCTAATAGGAGTTCTACAGGGCAGAGACAATGGAAACAACGACTTTACAGCTTTTTTGCGATCTGGTGGAGACGGAGTCGTTTACGCAGGCGGCGGAGCGGAATTTCATTTCGCAGTCGGCGGTCAGTCAGCGGCTGCGGGTGTTGGAGCGGGAGTTCGGGCAGATTCTGCTGGAGCGGAACAAGGGACGCGGAAGAATCACCCCAACCGAGGCGGGCCGTATTCTCTATGCGGGCGCGAAGCCGCTGCTAAATGAACTGACCGATCTGGAAGCCCGTCTGCGGGGCCTCTCCGAGGAGATCGCGGGAACCGTCCGGGTCGCGACGGTCTATTCGGTGGGACTGCACGCGCTTCCCGGTCGTCTGAAACCGTTTCTGGCCCGGCATCCCACCGTGAACGTGCATCTGGAGTACAGCCAGACCGACAAGGTGTATCGGGACGTGCAGTCCGGGGCGGTGGATGTAGGAATTGTGGCCTGCCCCTCCGAGCGGGCCGGCATCGAAGTGCTGCCCTTCGATGAACAGGAGATTGCCCTCATCTGCGCTCCCGAACATCCCCTGGCGCAAAATTCGACGCTCGCCCTGCGCCAACTGGATGGCCTCCCCTTCATCGCCTTCGCCGACGAAATCCCGACCCGCCGCCTTATAGACGCTCATCTGCGCGAGAGCGGCGTACGTGTGCGCGTCGTCATGGCCTTCGACAACATCGAGACCATCAAGAATCTGGTCGAAATCGGCAGCGGAGTTGCGCTTGTTCCGATAGACACGGTGCGGCAGGAGGTGCGTGAAGGTACCCTGATCGTTGTTCCCCTGGCAGAACCCGACCGTTTCCGCCGCCCCTCCGGCCTTCTCGTCAAAAAGAGCGGAACTCGCCGCGCCGCCGTCCGCGTTTTCCTCGCCGAGATGCAGCCTGCGTCTTGCTGACCGCCTACCAGACACCCGATTGCTGGAGCGTCCTCAGAAGGCGCTGTGTCCGCTCTAGGTAGGACTACATTATCCGGTGAAAACGTGTTTGCCTCCCTCTTGAAGTCGAGACCCTTCTGCAACCGCTAATTTGGACTTGCGACCACGTTTCTTTTTCGGCACAAAAGGCGGCGGAGCGAACCGATATGAGAGAAGTT
>JBBRLP010000036.1:0-41891 GCA_038231295.1 Chthonomonadales bacterium | reverse complement strand
CGCGGGTGTTGGGCGCGGTTTCGGGCAGGTGTGTGCGCCGGTTCAATTCCTGGCGTGCTGTCTCATCAAATTGGACACGGTACATGGCGTGAAAACCCTCCACGCCTTTCTACGAACGAACTAAGGCCTTCTACTTAGTCGTGATCTTTCTCGGCACGCTCGCCCTGCTCATTCCCCCGCTAATTATTCAGGGCTATAACCTGATTCAGCACGCACCCGAGTACAGCAGTCAGTTCCAGGCGCTTCTCGCAAAGCATGGGGTTAAAGTGAATGTCAAAGACATCATGGACCGGCTGTCCGCCTCGGCAGGAAATTCGTCCCCGGAGATCATGAAAATACTGTCCAGCGCCGTCACGGTGCTTACTGGCTTCGCTACCGTCGCTATCCTGACGATCTATCTGCTCATCGAAGGGCCGCAAGTGGGCAAGGGCTTGATGCAGCTCCTGCCGCGCAAAGACCGCCTGGGCGCACGGAAACTGGTCATAAATATAGGCAATCAGGTCGGCGGCTATATGCGCGGGCAGATCATCACCTCAGCCCTCGCAGGTGCGTTCACTTTTGTTCTGCTCCTGATTCTGCGCGTTCCGGGGGCGTTCTCGCTCGGGGCGCTGGCAGCCATCGCCGACGCGATTCCCCTCATTGGGCTGCTGATCGCGCTGTTGCCCGCCCTGCTCCTGACAATGACCATCTCCTCCACCAAGGCGACGATTGTCCTGGTGGCCTATCTGATCTATCATCAACTCGAAAGCTACCTCATCGCGCCGCGTGTCTATGGCGGTGCGCTGGGGCTGTCGCTCTCGGTGATTGTTATCAGTCTGCTGATCGGGACCGAACTGATGGGTATGATGGGAGCGCTGCTGGCCCTGCCCGTTGCGGCGGCTATTCCCTGCATTCTGGTCTATATCCGCGACTGGCAGGAGCGGCACAGCCCCGCCGACAACAGCTCCCCGTTACCGAAATGATCCTGGCATAGAGGCGGCCCGGTTCAGCGCAGCAGCCGTTCCGCCGCCTCGAGGCCGGAGGCATAGGCTTGATGCACCCGTCCGTTGTCGGGGCGCAGGCCGTCGCCGCAGACGACAACGCGCAGATCGCTTTCCAGGGGGTTGACCGCCTCGAACTCCGCAAACCCACGCGGCTGCGAATAGCGCCAGCGTTTGACCTGCCACCAGTCGGGCTGCGCGTAGACCTCCCCGAAGAGATGGCGGAGTTCCCCCAGCGTCAGGGCCAGAACCTCGGCATCCGGGGCGGCGTAACGTTCGTGGGAAACCTCCGGCCCCAACTGCGCGATCAGGGCCGCGCCGCCGTTCGGTACACGCTCCGGGCATTTGGTCTGCTCGAAGGCAAGCCACAGCAGCGGCCGGGAGCGGTCTGCCGCGAGCAGGGCGTAGGCCGGCGGCGCAGGAACGGGAGCCGCATAGCCGAGCAGTACGGTCAGGCAGGCGGAATAGGGAACCGTGTTCAGGGCGTCCACACGTTTCCGCGTCCCTGCCTCATCCCGCATCAGGCTTGCCGCGAGCAGCGCGGCGGTCTGCGGCGCAGGCGGTGTCAGCACGATCGCTCCAAATGCGCCTATCTCCTGTCCCTGCTCATCCCGCAGCAGCACCCCGTCGTCCGTCTCCTCCAGTGCGCCCACCCGCCTCTCCAGACGCAGTTCCCACTGTTCCGGTGGCAGAGCCTGTAAGAGCAGTTTCGGCAGCGTCGTCATGCCATTGCGGTAGGCGAACTTGCGCTCCCCGGCGTACTTCGCCTCGGGCGGCAGCAGACTGCCGTCGTTCACATAGGTCAGGATAGGCAGGGAGATTTCGACCAAATCCTCTGTTGGCAACTCGCGCTGCATCGCCTCGCCGAGCGCAAAACCGTCCGGTTTGAGCGTCTGCGCCCCATGATCCAGCACACAGCCTTCCACCCGGCGTGTCGCCACCCGCCCTCCGATGCCCCGGCTCTTCTCGAATAGAACCACCCGTCTGCCCGCCGCCGTCAGCCGCCGCGCCGCTGCCAACCCCGCCATTCCCGCCCCGATAATCGCCACTGTCTGCTGCATGAAACCTCCTCGTCCGTTCTCCTCCCTTTCTACGCTTCACTGCTCCCTCAAAACTGCTTTGCAGACCAGTCGCTACGCCTATGTCTCCATTTCCCTCCACCTCCTCGCCGTTGAGAGCCATGAAAACGGAGCCAGAAAATCCAGCTCCATTGTGGACAGCGCGAACGCCTTGCCTGCGCTCCGAGAAGGCCGTTCCCGCCCCTGTATGTCCGGCTGCGAGACGGCCTTCTCGAAACTTACGGCCCTCTAATTGTCTGCGTGTTCTTCAACCGATCACGATAGGCGATATTGGCGTGTACTCTGCATCTCGCTCCGTTTTGCATTGGCGAACAGTTCCGAGTCGGTAGGGGCCAGTTGCTGCACCCGTTTGTAAGCCTGCTCGGCCTCTTCATACATCTTCTTGTCGAGCAGCCATTCCCCGTAGTGGTACTGAGCGTTGGCGTTGTTGGGACGCAATGCGACCGACTGCCGCAGATGCTTGCCGTTCTCCCCCTCCAAACTTTACTAACGGCGTCCGAGCAACCGGCTATCGGGTAAAATAGAGGCATGAAACGCCTACTTACCCTCACCGACCAGGAACGTGGGGAGATTAGCCGCCGCTACAAACCAGAAAAGAATCCCCGATTCCGAGAACGCCTGCAATGCCTGTTGTTCGCTGTTTGCGGTGACTTACTCCGAATGCGGGATGCGCGGCGTGTTCAAGCTCCTGGGCTATACCCGTCAGAAAGCCCACCTGGTTCCCGCCCAGGCCGATGTGGAGGCGCAGCCGGGTGGCTGCTCGTTCGCGCAAGGAGAGTTAAGGAACTCCCCTTACGCAGGCGGGATGCGACGGACTGAAGTCCCCGCTAGGTGACCTTCGGCCCAGTTTCCTTCGGAAACGTCCAGGGTATGAGGTCCACTCATCGGCCTCAATAACCTTGTCGCACCGTGTCTCGTCCGAAGGACGATCCGGCGAAGCCGCGTAGCGAGGGGTGTCAACCCTTTGCTCCCTCTGTTGGGGCAATTTGGTTGTCCGCCTTTATAAGGTCAGTTAAGGAGGTTTCCATGAGGCTCTTTTGGTCTGTCTGCGGATGGCTGCTCGTTGTGGGGATGGCGACGTGTGTTGTAGCAGCCTCTCCCCTGCCTCCCGGCGTTCGGGCCGGGGAGAGGAGCGCAGGACAGGGTAAACTCCGCTGTGCGAGAGACTTGCCACAGGAGCAGGTCGTTCCGCCGAAACCGACCGCGCATACCCGCCAGACTATCGAAGGCTGGACGGTGCAGGTAGACAGCCGCCTATTGGAAGCGCCGGACAAAGGACTCGGTGACCGGGCGCTGCGCCTGCTCGCGAATCGTCTCTACAGCATCACCCTGATTGTGCCTGCCGACAAACTCAAACGTTTGCAGCAGGTGACGATCTGGCTGGACAAGACGCATGGCAAACTGGTCTCTCCGCAGTACCATCCGAGCGTGGAATGGCTTAAAGACAACGGCTACGACCCGGCCCTGGCGAAGTGTGTCCATATCCCCGATGCCGCCTACTTTGCCAGCCCCCGAATGCGCTATCAGCAGCCCTGGGCCATCCTGCACGAACTGGCGCACTCTTACCACGATCAGGTGCTGGGTTTCGAAAATGCGGAGATCAAGACAGCCTGGCAGCGATTCGTGGACGGCGGACGCTACAAAGCGGTGCTGCACATAGACGGACACCAGCGTTCCCACTACGCCCTCACCGACCAGAAGGAGTTCTTCGCGGAGATGTCGGAGACATATCTTGGAAGTAACGACTTCTATCCGTTCAACGCCGCCGAACTGAAGCGCGACGAACCGGAACTGTTCGCCCTGCTCGCAAAAATCTGGGGGCCGCTGCCGTAACCGACACGCCGGTTTCTCATCCCTCGGAACCTGTGCTGGAACGGAGATGCGCCACTTCCTCTGTCTTCTCCGTCGTGGCAATCCGGGCCGTCTGGTGTGGAATGGCAGCCCGGAGGAGTTCGCTGGGATCGGTTTCCGAGGCGGCGGGCGCGGTGGCGCGAAGCAGTTCGTTCGATGCCGCCTCGGGAGCGGAAGAACCACGCAGCAGGGTTTTGCTCTCCTTCTCCTTTTCAACCAGCGTCTCCAGCAGGCGCAGGGTCTCACGGGCTGTCGTGCGAAGGTCGCGAGCGATCTGAGTAGGCGCTTCGGCAAAAGCGATTTTCCGCACGGAGGCGAGGGCGCGTGTATCGCCCATCCGGTGCGCGACCGCCAGGATTTCGCTTTGAAGTTCCGTGTTGCCATGCCGATGCTGGTCGTAGATCAGGGGCAGCGCGAGCAGATGATAGAGGCGATCCCGGTGACGCTCCGAAAGCGCAGCCCGGTAGTGGGCAGGCGTGAGGCGCGGGAGCATCTGGCGCAGAGCGAGCATATTGACGGCCGATATCTGATGATCTATGCCTTCGCCCTCCATCTGGTGAATCAGGTCTTCCACAGCCAGAGGGAGTTTTCCCAGTGGCCCAAAATCAATGCGCGTTTGCATCTGTTCCAGGCACTGTCGGGCGGCGAGGCGAACGGTCTGTGCGGTCTTCGTCGCCGCTTCCCCTGCCGCCAGAATGTAGATGGCTCCCAGGCCGTGCCGATCGCCGATCTCTGTCAGCGCCTTCAATATGGCGAGGCGCAGTTCCAGGTCGCTGTCACGATGGATGTAGTTCAGGCTCGCGTAGAGTTGGCTGCGGTAGGTTGGGGGCAACAGGACCGCGTCTTCGGCGGTGAGATTTTGCAGGTGGCGGGCCAGCGCGGCTTTGACGTTTTCCCGCAGCGCCGGGAACAGGTGCAGTGCCTGCATCCCCTCCATCAGCAGCCCGATACTGCCCTTCTCACCGCTCTCCGTCACCGCTTCCAGCGCCGCCTTCTCCAGTGGGGTCGGTATACTGGTCAGGAGCGAAAGGGTCAGCAGAATCAGCCCGCCAACGCCCGCCACCCCCATATACCAGGGGAGCGTTTCGCTCACCAGCGACATAAAAGCGGCAGCCGTCATCATTGAGCCGGGCACGGCAAGCGCGGCGGCACGTGAACGCCTGGCCGTATGTTCGCGGGAGAGGATATTCGTCAGCAGACGCAGAGCGCCTGCATCGTTTTTTGCCAGCAGGTCAGCAGCCTGAGTCCGTTGTTTGGGCGGCATCAATGCCAGAAGTTTCTCTCGCGGAGGCAGTGGTTTTTCGGTTTCCAGAGGATTGGACATCGTGATAACCTCGTCTTTTCAACGCGCACTTAACGAGCGCGGTCTTTCCCCACCTGCACCACGCTCTCTGTCACTTCCTCTGCCTGCGTCTCCCGGCGTGGCAAGAGCGCTTCCGTCTGCGGAGTGGAGGCTCGGAGGAGTTCGGCGGGACAGGTTTCCGAGACGGCGGGGGCAGCGGCGCGAAGCAGTTCACCGGGCAGAGAGGCAGGAGCGGAAGCGCCGCGCAGCAGAGTGCTGCTCACCTGTTTTCGCGCCACTGCGCTCTCCAGAGCCTCCACCGCACGAACCGCCGCATCGCGAAGCTGCCGCGCCTCGTGCGAGGACGTCTCCATCGCGGCCACTTTGCGAACTGCGTTCAGCGCACGGGTATCCTCGGCGCGAACCAGCGTCTCCAGAATCGTATGGAAGAGAGGCAGCTTATCGTAGCAGAAGTCGTCGCCAATCGCCATTAATAGAAGTGAGATCAGCCGATCCCGATACCGCACCGTGAGGAAGTCATGATACTGAAAGGCGGACATCTGCGGCAACAGCGCGATAAGGCTATACCAGGCCGCGATACAGTCAGGATAGCCGAAGATCGGCATCTTCCCGGAGCCGGGAGGCAGAAATAGCCGGGCGATGCAGGCAGGAATGTCTTCGGGCGTCCCGAAGTCAAAGCGCTGCTGCAACGCCTGTAAACAGTCCCGTGTCGCGTCCCGCACGAACTTTTCGCCCTCGGTCACAGCCTCCCCGGATGCCAGCAGATAGAGCCGTGCCAGCACTTCCCACGTTCCCACATGGTGCAGAGCAGAGATGGCAGCCAGACGAAGTTCGATGTGGCGTTTGCGGTCACTATAGCGCAGAATCCCATGCAGATGCGCCAGTTGCGCTCTTGTCAGTTGAACGTCGTCTGGCGCTTTGATTCGGGGGAGCAGATACAGCAAAACCCGTCTCACGCGGTTTAGCCGTCTGCCTGACCTCTCGGACAACTGCTCCAATACCAGCCCTATGCTGCGCTGGTCGTCTATTGTGAGCAGGAGTTCGAATGCAGCCGAATGCCGTGCAGCCATAGGATCGCACCACAGCAGGCAGAAGATAACCGGAGCCATCGCGTACATAGTCAACAGGATCACGTTCTGAAACTGTTTCAGGGTCGGAGACGACAGCAGAGAGATGAGCAGCGGCCCGCCAAGCGCCACCAGCAATGCCAGTCCCACCCCTGCCGAGCGCATCGCCACATTGCGTTTCTTGCGTTTCGTTCGCTCCTGCGCCAGTATCTCCGTAAGCAGCGGCAGCGTCGCTGGCAGACCGTTCTCCATCACAACGTCCCACTCTTGCCGCTCCGTCGGTGTGAGAACGGTGAGGAAGCGCGTCACCAACTCAGGAGGAGCGCTGTCCGCCTGTAGAGAGGCAGGAAGCTTTTTCATGGCGCGTCCTCCGACTCTCCCTGACGGGAAGAAAGACGGAGTTCGCCGGTCGGAGGCTCTCTGTATGGCGAATTGCCCGGGAAACGCAGGCGAGGCGGTTCCGGCACCGAGGCGAGAAGCGCAGCATTCAGGACAACGGCAGGTTCTGGAGGCGTTTCCGGGGCCGCACGAAGCAGTTCCTCCGGGGCGGTTCGCGATTCGGCAGGCAGGGCGGCACGAAGCAGCTCTTCCGGGGCGACATCGGGCGCAGAAGCGCCGCGCAACAGGGTCAGACTCTCTTTCTCTTTCAAGGCCTCTGCCCGTAGCGCCGTCAGCGTCTCCTTCGCCGCTGCGCGAAGTTGTCTCTGTGCATCCGTCGGAGCCTCCATCCGGGCGAGCGTCCGCACAGCGGGGATGGCGCGGGTATCTCCCACTCGCGCCAGGAGAGCCAGAAACTCCCGGCAAAGCGCCAACTGACCATACGCAAATCGCCCGGAGAGCGGCGGACGCAGATGCCGATAGAGGCGATTTCGGGCGTCCTCGTCCAGAATACGGCGATAGTCGGCCCGCGTAAGCAGCGGCACAAGACGCAGTAGCGAGTAGAGGCTTTCTGCCTCAATCACATAGTCCACTTCACCGCTATATACGCCAAACACAGTCCGCAGACAGCCGGGAATGCGCTCGATTCCACCAAAATCGGTGCGAGCCTGAATGACATGCAGGGCGTTCTGCGCGGCGGCACGTACCGCCTGCTCCCTCTGCGTTGGCGCGGCGCAGGCCGCTAACCTATAGAGCGGGTTGATGGACTTCCGATCACCGAACTGCGTCAGAGCGACGATGACGGGCAGATGCAGCTCCGGAATACTCGTCAAGAAATTCAGGCAGCCGTTCAGCAGGTCTTTCTGCGAGGCGGTCAGCCGCGCCGCATCCTCTGGTCCCATCATCGGTAGCAGGTGTGTCAGCGCCTCCCGCACCCTGGCGCGATTCCTCTCCGAGTTCATATAAAGATGCTCCAGAAGTGGGCCGACCGTCCGTCTGTCCCGCAGGGAGATCAGGCACTCGACGGCGGCGTCCTCCAGGCTGTGGTTCCCGTGAAGCTGCTGCGCCCCTGCGGACAGGGGAATGATGCCTAACAAAAATAGTGGGAGACACTCCACCGCCGAGGGAATTACGGCCCAGCACAAAATGAGCAGCAGCACAAAGCCCGCCGTCCAAACGCTCATCCGTAAGGCCCTCAAAATGGTGAGATTGCGTTTGCTCTCACGCTGGATAAGCTGACCGAGCCAGGGGATGATCTCTTCACTGCCGGGAGAGAGCGTTCCCGGAAACTCGGCTCGGTCTGCCGCAGGGAGGAGGGCGAGCAGACGGGTCTGCATCGCTTCCGGCAGGACGAGCGGAGCGCTTTCGAGCGTCGTTATTTGACTGTTGGGCGGCGGTTCGGTCATGGCGATCCCTACAATCCGTGGAGAGCGGACGCGATACAGGCGAACTCCTCCGCGTCGAGGGTGCGCGGGTCGAAGAGAACGGCGTTGTGCTTGATGCGGGCGAAGACGGGCGGCGTGTGTTGCCGCAGATGCGCCGCGATGCGGTCGGCGGTGGGCGAACCGTCTGCCGCGCACAGGGAGACACAGACGGTCGGGAGGTCTTCGCCGGGCAGGGAGCCGCCGCCGACCTGCGAGCGTTCTTTCACGAGGGCCAGCGTGAAGCGTTCGGGCGGCAGAACAGCCTGCATTCTGGTTTTGAGGCGGCTGGCGAAGTGGCGCAGTTCCGGCTCGGTGCGGGTCAGGTAGCGCAGGGTCGGGATGGCGGCGCTTGCCCTGGCGGGGTCGCGGTAGAGGCGCAGGGTCGCTTCCAGACCGGCGAGCGTCAGTTTGTCCACGCGCAGCGCACGGGCCAGGGGATGCGTCACGACGCGCTCGATGGCGGCGCGGTTGCCGAGCAGGAGTCCGACCTGCGGCCCGCCAAGCAACTTATCGCCGCTCGCCGCGATAAGGTCGCTGCCAGCCCCCACGCTCTCCCGCAGGGAGCCATGACCGGGAATGCCGAGCGCGGCAGGCGGCAGCAGCGCCCCACTGCCCTGATCGTCCATCACCGAGATGCCCCGCTCCCGGCCCAGCGCGACGAGTTCGGCGGTCGGAGTCTCTTCGGTGAAGCCGATGAGCGCGAAGTTGGACGGGTGACAGCGCAGAATCAGCCCGGTGCGTTCGGTAATGGCATTGGCGTAGTCGGAGAGGCGGGTGCGGTTGGTGGTCCCGACCTCGACGAGCGTTGCCCCGCTGGCCCGGATGATGTCGGGCATACGGAACGCGCCGCCGATCTCCACCAGTTCGCCCCGCGAGATCACGACCTCCCGCCCTGCCGCCAGCGCCGAAACCGCCAGAAACACCGCGCCCGCACAGTTGTTCACCACCGTCGCGTCCTCCGCGCCCGTCAGTTCACACAGCAGGCCGCGCACATGGTCACGCCGTGAACCGCGTCGGCCCGTCTCCCGGTCTATCTCGACCGGGCTATGGCCTGCCGCCACCGCTGCAATCGCGTCCACCGCTTCCTGCGCCAGCCGCGCCCGTCCCAGCCCCGTATGCAGCACGATCCCCGTCGCGTTGATCGCCCCGACGAGCGAGGGCGCAGACCGCCGACGCACTTCTTCCACTACCCGCAGCGCCAAAATTGCCTCTGTCGGAACGTCCGCCACCGCCCCCTTGCGCTGCAACAGAGTCTGCCTCGCCGCCTCTATCACGCCCCGGACACTTTGGATCAGGAGGGCGGCAGGCATCGTTTCGGCCAGCACGACCATTTCGGGCAGGGCAAGCAGTTTCTGCACGGAGGGGAGATTCCGTAAGGGATTGGTTTCATGTTCCAGCGCGTTTGGCTTCTTCACGGCCTCATTATAGCCAATGACCTCCGCAAATGCAAATCGTAACAGACCATTCCGGCAGGAGACGGGCAGGCGGGTCGCGAAATGAAGCGAGAGTGTGCGCCATTGGCGGCGCACTGCGATTCGACCTGACAAGGAAACTGACCGATGCCCACCTCCGAAGAGATACTGGAGCAGCTGACTGCGCTCTCACACTATCTGGGTGACCCCGCCCACGACCTCGCCATTCTCGGCGAGGGCAACACCTCCGCCCGCCTCGACGAAGAGACCTTCTATGTGAAGGCCAGCGGTCACCAACTCGGAACCATCACGCCCGATGGCTTCTGCGCGGTCCATTTCTCTCGCGTCCTGCCCGCCTTCGACGGCCCGGAACTCTCCGATACCGCCGTCAAAGAGACCCTGCTCAACTGCAAGGCGGACGGCGATGTGACCGTGATGCCCTCCGTCGAGACGTTTTTGCACGCCTACCTGCTGACCCTGCCCAACGTTCATTTCGTCGGGCATACCCACCCGACCGCTGTCAACGCCATCCTCTGTGCGAAGAACGCCCGCGAAGCCTTGGCCGGACGGCTCTTCCCGGACGAAGTCGTCTGCTGCGGAGTCGCGCCCTGTTTCGTCGAGTATACCGATCCGGGAATTCCGCTGGCCCGTCTGCTCAAACAGCGTGTCGAAGAGTATGCCGAAACGTATAATGAGTATCCGAAAGTCATTCTGATGCAGAATCATGGCTTCATCGCGCTCGGCAAGACGCCGAAAGACGTGCGGACCGTCACCGCCATGTATGTCAAGACCGCCCGCGTCCTGATTGGGACGTATGCCTTCGGCGGGCCGAACTTCATGACGCAGGAAGCTGTCAACCGCATTCACACGCGCCCCGACGAACACTACCGCCAGCGACAGATCGGGAAATAGAGGAGAGTTTACCATGAGCGCCGAGACACTGGAAGAGTACAAAGCCGCGAAAACGCCCTTGCCGACACGGATGCTGCGCTGGCATCTCTACGGAGCCGGGCTGGAGAATATGGGGCGCGACGAGAAGCCGGAAGAGGTAGCCGTCCCCACCTTCGGGCCGGACGAACTGCTGGTGCGGCAGGATGCCTGCGGCCTCTGTTTTTCGGATACGAAGGTGATCGGTCTGGGGCCGAACCACCCCCGCATGACCGGGCGCGACCTCGCCAAAGACCCTGTCACCCTGGGCCATGAGGTCTCCTGCACCGTTGTCGGCGTCGGGGAGACGCTGGTTGGGCGGTTCGAGGTGGGGCAGCGGTTTGTCGTACAGGCCGATGTCTTCTATCAGGGCAAGAGCATGGCCTACGGCTATGCGATCTCCGGCGGGCTGGCCGAATACAGCGTCATCCCGAAACCGATCATTGATGGCGATGAGGGCTGCTACCTGCTCCCACTGCGCTCGGATACGGGCTACGTCGAATCCGCGCTCACCGAACCCTGGGCGTGTGTCGTGTCCGCCTACGCGCAGTCGCACCGGGAGGGCATTCTGGACGGCGGCGACCTGCTCGTTATTGCGGCAGACGATGCGGCGGAAGCGGGATACGATTGGGCCTCCCTGTTCGTGAACGGTAAGCCCTTCAATATCACGCTGGTCAATGTCAAAGGCACGACGAAGGAAGACCTGACCTTTGCGCTCGGCACCGTCGAGGACATTACCGAGATCGCCGACCTTGCGGAACCGTCGGATCAGCAGGGTTGGGAAACGCTTGTCAGCAATGAGTCCGCCCACTTCTTCAATGACATTCTAGTTCTTGGGGACGTGGAGCCGGAGATCATAGAGCAGGCCGCGACTCTGCTGGCGAATCATGGCATTATGAACCTCGTCCGCACGACGCCCCTGCCGCGCAAACTCTCCCTCGATATCGGGCGCATCCACTACAACTGGCACTACTACCTGGGTACGACGACCATGAACCCGGCAGAAGCCTACCCCGAATCCCGCCACGCCGACCTCCAATCGAGCGGCAAGACCTGGATTATCGGGGCGGGCGGGCCGATGGGCCAGATGCACGTCCAGCGGGCCGTGCAGCACAAAAAACCGCCGCGTCTGATTATTGCGACGGATGTGGATGTCGTGCGACTCCAGAGCGTCAAAGATCGGTTCGGCAAGACGGCGGAGGAACGTGGCATCCAGTTGGTGACCCTCAATCCGAAGGAGATGGGCGACGAAGCGTTCAACGCGGAACTCAAACGACTGAGCGAAGGAGCCGGGTTCACAGACATTCTCTCGATGGTTCCGGTCTCCGCGCTCATCGAACACGCCGCCGACTATCTCGCAGACGGCGCGTGGTTCAACATCTTCGCGGGCGTCGCTCGCGGCACCATGGCGAATCTCGACGTGAACGCGATCATTCAGCGCCGTGTCCGCTACCTTGGCAGCAGCGGCTCTTCCCTCTCCGATATGCGCGAAACACTGGCCCGTGTCGAAAGCGACGAACTCTCCACCAACGCTTCGCTCGCGGCGATTGGCGGCATGGAGGCGGCAAAAGTCGGCTTGCAGGCGGTCAAAGAGGGCTGGTTCCCCGGCAAGACGCTCATCTTCCCCCTCATACACGACCTGCCCCTGACCCCGCTCAGCGAACTGGATACCAAACTCCCGACCGTCTTCGCCAAACTCAAGGACGGTAAGTTTTGGACTCAGGAGGCCGAAGAGGAGCTCCTGCGCCTGAAGTTGGGGTGATTTGACCTCACCCCAACCCCTCTCCCGGGCGGTCGCAAGCTCCCTGGGAGAGGGGCAAATGCGAGAGTAATGTTGGTCATTGAAAAAGTAGCGGGAGGACAACCAACCTGTCCCTATCATCCGTATGTCCCCCTGATGGGAACGAACACGGTAACAAATTAGCACACCTGATTGCCCCCTTCTCCCAGGGAGCTTGCGACCATCCGGGAGAAGGGGGTTGGGGGATGAGGTCCCATATGCGCTAACTTACGGCTTCTGGCGCGGGTATTGCTTCCTGCTATCGGCATCGGTCCACATTCAAACAGGATACGAATTGGCAGCCGGGCATATCGTTCAAAGTGCGTAAGTTAGCGCATATGGGATGAGGTCCACTCCAGGACAGCAAGGAGGACGAGAATGCCAGAAGTAAAACCTACCGATCTGGCGTCTTGGAAACTGGACGCGGCGTTTGCGGAGCAGTTGGATACGTTCGTCGCAGCCAGGTATCGCGAACTCCATGCCGAGGTCGCGGCGGCTAAGGCAGAGGAAGTGCGGGAATAACTCGCCGGGCCGCAGGCATAATGGACCGACAGAAGGAGACGACATGGCACGTTTGCAGGAGAGAGTGGCGATAGTGACCGGAGCGGCGCAGGGTCTGGGTGAGGCCATTGCGCGGCGTCTGGCGACAGAGGGCTGCAAGGGAGTCGCTATCGCCGACATCAATCTGGAGAAGGCGACGGCGACGGCGGAGCGGCTGACACAGGAGACGGGCGTTGCGATGATCGGCGTTCAGGCCAATGTTGCGAACGAGGCTGACTGCGCGGCGATGGTGGAGCGGACGGTGGCGGAGTTCGGCGGGCTGGATATTCTGGTCGCCAACGCGGGCATTCTGAAAGCGCACGACATCACGGAGTTTCCAGCGAACGAGTGGCGGGCCGTTATCGAGGTCAACCTGGTCGGGTACTTCCTGTGCGCTCAGGCGGCGGCGCGGGTGATGGTTCCGCAGAAGCGCGGCAGTATCGTACAGATCAACTCGAAGTCCGGCAAGAAGGGCAGTTTCCGCAACAGCGCGTATGCGGCCAGCAAGTTCGGCGGCATCGGCCTGACGCAGAGCATCGCCCTTGATCTCGCGCCGCATGAGGTGCGCGTCAACGCCGTCTGCCCCGGTAACCTACTCGACGGAACGCTATGGCAGGAGAGCCTCTACGCGCAGTACGCCCGCACCCAGGGCATCACCGTCGAAGAGGTACGGCGCAAATACGAGTCGCAGGTTCCGCTCGGCAGAGGCTGCACCTACGAAGACGTGAGTAACGTCGTCGTCTTTCTCGCCTCCGACGAATCGAGTTACATGACCGGGCAGGCAATCAACGTCACCGGCGGGCAGGAGATGCGTTAAACGCCCCGGACAACAGGGAGAGGGAGCAGCAGGTCATAGAAGCGTGAAATGCGAGGGCTGATCGTCACCGGTCAGGCCTCGCTTCGTTTCGCCTGCCCGGTTCTCTGCCCTAAATCAGACGCACACAGAAATTCTTTTCGGGCAGGGAAGAAAGCGCAGGGCGGCGGCGTCTAATGTCCGAACAAGACAGGAAGCGCACGGAGACGGAGCGGGATGTGGCGATAGACAAGCGCACAACCGGGGAGGAGTTGATTGCGGCCTGTCAGCAGGGAGACCGGGAAGCGTTCCGCTGCCTGTTCGAGGCTCACAAAGACCGTGTCTATTCGATGGCGATTTATACGCTCGGCGGCGACCGGGCAGCGGCGGAAGATGTGACACAGGAGGTCTTTCTGCGCGTCTTCACCCGCATCGGGCAGTTCCGGGGCGAGGCCGAGTTCGCGACCTGGCTCTACCGACTGGTGGCGAACGCCTGTGTGGACGAGCAGCGCAGGCAGAAGCGGTACGTTTCACTGGACACACTCCCGGAACAGGCGAGTGTGCGTCGCGAAGAGGAGTGCGAGACACGGGAGACGGTTCGCACAGCGCTCGCCGAACTCAGCCCGGAACTGCGCTCTGCCGTACTGCTGAAATACTTTGAAGACCTCTCTTACGACGAGATGGCGCAGGTGCTGGACTGTCCGAAAGGCACGGTCGCCTCGCGCCTGCATCGCGGGCTGAAACTGCTGGCCCGCAAACTGGCCCCGTCGCAGGAGAAGCCGTTTCCGGGGGAGTCGTCCTGACTAGAAATGGTCGCCCCCCGACCCCCAATTCTGGGGGAGTAGGTATTTTCATCCGCTAAGGTGCCCGCAGGGCATGAAAGGCTGATATGCACTGGTGGATACGACACAATCTGGCTGCGTATGCGGTGGGGAACCTCCGAGCGGGGCAGGCACAGCGCATCAGCGCTCATCTGAAGACCTGTGCGGCGTGTCGGCAGGAGGTGGCAGAGATACAGGCAGGTATTGCCCGAACACGCGAATTACCGTTGCTCACCGCCCCGGAAGACCTCTGGGAGCGCATTGAGCCGCAGTTACAGGCGCATCTCGCGAGCGGGCAGAGCGCAGGCAGGCCCTTGACACGGCGCGGTGGACAGCGCAAACGGTTCGTCTTCGGGCTGGCGCTGGCCGGGGGCTGTGTGGCAGGGTTCTGGCTGCTGCACAGACAGCACATTGCGCCCCCGCCCGGGCCGACATGGGAGGTGGCGCGGCTGACAGGGACACCGCGAGTCGGGGCAGATGCGCTCGGAGCGACCGGACGGCTCGGTGTGGGGCAGTGGCTGAGTACGGATGGGGCGTCGCAGGTCCGAATTCAGGTGGCGAACATCGGGCAGGTGGTGCTAGAGCCAAACTCCCGGCTGTGCCTACGGGAGACCGGGCAACGGGAACATCGCCTTGAACTGCTGCACGGAACCCTGCACGCCCACATTGTCGCGCCACCCCGGCTGTTTCTGGTGGATACGCCCGCGACGCGAGCCATAGACCTGGGCTGCGCCTATACCCTTACCGTAGAGGCGACCGGCGACAGTTCGCTGCACGTAACGTCCGGCAAAGTCGCGCTGGTGCGTAGGGAGGGCGGTGAGGAGGTCGTTCCGGCAGGAGCGGTCTGTGCCACACGGCAGGGTTTCGGGCCGGGAACCCCCGTTTTCGAGGACGCTCCGCAGGCGCTGCGCGATGCCCTGACCCGCTACGATTTCGAGAACGGCGGTGAGGCGGCGCTGACGACCGTGCTGAAAGCCGCCCGAAGCCGGGACTCGCTGTCTCTCTGGTATCTGTTTGTGCGCGTCCCGGAGAGTGAGCGGGGAAGGGTCTACGACCGGCTGACGGCCTTCTTTCCGCCACCGCCCGGTGTGACCCGCAGCGAAATGCTCCGCCTCTCCCCCAAAACGACCGAGGAGTGGCGCGAAGAGATGGAGCAGGACTGGCTGGGAGGATAGCCCTCTCCCCTGCGGGAGAGAAAACACAGACTTGGTGGCTGGTATTGCCACCATTGCAAGAGAAGGAAATTCGATTATGAACAGACACCGATTCTGGTTGGGAGCACTGCTTGCCTGCGGGCTGGCCGGAGCGACGGTCGCCGCGAAACCGACATCGCCAGCCGATTCGCTGGTCGTGCATGAGTGGGGAACTTTCCTCTCGATGAACGGCTCGGACGGCGTGACGCTGGATGGAATGTACCATGAGGAACACGCCCTGCCGGATTTCGTCCACGCCCGCAGCCGCGACCAACTCCATATTCGCGCCTCCGACGTGAAGGGCGAAACGCCCGTCATCTACTTTTACACACGGCAGCCACAGCAGATTTCCGTCAAAGTGGGCTTTCCGCAGGGCGTCTGGACGCAGTGGTACCCGCAGGCCGAGAAGGTAGGGCCGTCGTGGGAGCAATTCGGCTCCCCGCTGGAACCCCGGCACGGCCACATCACTTGGCAGGCGCAGATACTGCCAGTACCCGAAGGCCGCAGGGCTCCTGAACTGCCCAAAACGGCGTCGGATTCGCTCTGGAACTATGCCCGTGACGTAGATGCCGCCTATGTTCGCACCACCGACCGAACGCATGGCTCCCACAGCGAAGTTGAGCGTTTCCTCTTCTACCGGGGGCTGGGGCAGGCGAAGATGCCACTCGGCGTCTCCTACGGCGACGGAGGAATGCTGACCCTGCCCGCAGACGCCGGATTCTCGCTCAAACATCTGTTTGTGCTGCGCGTGGAGAAGGGGCGGGCCGCGTATCGCTACCTTCCAGAGCTCCGACCGGGAGACCGGCTGACCAACGTCCTGCCTGCCACCGCCGACGCACAGCCCCTCTCCGCCTTTACGACGAAGATTTCCGATGAACTGGCAATCCGCCTGGGGCAAAGTGGACTCTTCCCGAAAGAGGCCCGTGCGATGGTTAACACCTGGCGGCACAGCTACTTCGAGAGCGACGGTATCCGGGTTCTCTATATCCTGCCGCAGTCGTGGACGGAGTCGTTCCTGCCGATGATCCTCTCCCCGAAGCCGAATGTGCTGGTGCGCGTTATGGTAGGCCGGACAGAACTGCTCACGCCGGAACGGGAGGCACAGGCCGCTTCTGCCGTGCGCGAACTGGCTTCAACGGCGGCGGCGCGGCGCGAGAAGGCGTTCGACTGGCTGCGCGAACAGGGCCGCTATGTCGAGCCAATTCTGCGGCAGGTGTTGCGCTCGCATCCAGAGCCGCGCACCGAAACGCTCTGCCGTCGCCTGCTCCTGACTGATTTCGCCACTACCCTGCGTACCGCCGCCCGGTCCGCCGCCAATGGGTCTCCCATTGTTGAGGAGCCGTACAGCATCCACTCGCAACTGGCGGTCGTACTGCGGGAGATGGGCTTGAACGCGGAGGCGAAGCAGGAAGCGGAGACCGTGCTGGCTGCGCTGAAACAGCAGCCGACCCCGCGACTGAAAGAGAGCGAATCGCGCCACTATCTGCGGGCCTATGCACGGGCGATGGAGGGAACGGGCGACGATGCAGCGGCAGCGCAAGGCTACGCGACGTTCATTACGTTCGCCAGCCAGATCAAAGACCGCTGTAATGGCTGTCACAGCGGCGTCACCGCCCCGCGTGATATGGCCTGGTTCCGCGACTGGTACGCAGGCCGCCGGTTCGCCGACTGTATCACCCGCACCGGGCGCACGGAGGCGGAAATCGCGGCACAGCGGGCCATTCTCGCCGCGAACCCGAAAGACACCGCCGCGCAGATGAAACTCGCTTACCTCTACGAAGCGCAGGGCCAACGCGCTCAGGCCGAAACCGTCTGGACGCAGCTCGATGACAAGGGAAAGGAGTTCGGGAGACGGACTGCCGCCCGCTAGCCGGGAACTTTCTCCGCTGCACAGGCATATAGACCAGTAGTGGTTCCCACTGCTGCCGCAGGCTCAGTTCCCCCCGAACTGTCACCCTCCCTGTCGCGCTGCGTATCTTCGTATATGCAGCGCGACAGCGCGTTTTCGGCCTCTGCACCGACTGTTCCTGTCGAGGAGTTCCGCCCTTGCAACACCAGAAGAATGTTCCACCCGGCTCATACCGAGCCTTCACAAAATCCCTGTTCGCGGGCCTTCTGCTCACGCTGTTCGGCAGCGCGGGCATTCTCCCGCCCGCCCTTGCGGCCCCACCGCACACTATCGCCGACGAAGTGCTGATCTCCGTCAGTCCGGAGAACGACGGCCCGGCAGAGGCGCAGAAGCTCGCCGCCTACGGCACGATTCTGCGCTATCAGCCCGACCTGCATCTCTATCGCATCCGCATCGCCCCCACCCGCGCCGCCGGAAATGTGGTCACCGACCTGAAGGGTCTGCCGGAAGCCCGCTATGCGGAACAGAACCATACCCGCCACGTCTTCGCCACGCCCAATGACACCTACTACAGCCGCCAGTACGCTCCGAAGAAGATACAGGCCGACCTCGCCTGGAACTTCTGGAAACCGAAGCAGCAGGTCATTATCGCCATCGTGGATACGGGCGTGGACAGCAATCACCCCGACCTGACCAACAAAATCCTGCGCGACTCCAACGGCGTTCTCGGCTACGACGCCATTGCAGGCCGACGCGACACGGCCTCAGACGTATATGGTCATGGAACTTTTGTGGCCGGTATCGCAGCGGCGCAGACCAACAATGGTACAGGCGTCGCCGGAATCGCGGGCTGGAACGGACAGGCGGGAAACTCCGACGCTCACTATATCAAAATCATGCCGGTGCGCGTTCTCGGTAAGGACGGAACCGGGGCCGACTCCGACATTGCCGACGGCGTCACCTGGGCGGTCAATCACGGCGCAAGAGTCATCAATATGAGCCTGGGGGACGTGGGCTATACCGATGTCTTGAACAACGCCTGCCAGTACGCCTGGAATCACGGCTGCATCCTCTGCGCCGCCGCAGGCAACGATGGCGTCTCCGATGTCAACTACCCGGCAGGCGATGCCAACGTCATTGCGGTCGCAGCGACGGACAAAAACGACCAACTGACCACCTATTCCAACTGGGGCGGATGGGTGCAGGTCGCGGCTCCCGGTGGTGCGAACGTTTCGGGCGACGAAATCTATTCGACGATGCCCACCTACAACACCAACATTCCGGGCAACTCCTACACGCTCAACTACGACTATCTCTCCGGCACCTCCATGTCCACCCCGTTCGTCGCGGGAGAGGCCGCGCTGCTGATGGCGCAGAACCCATCCCTCACCAACGCGCAGGTCTACAACCTGATCCTGACCAATGTGGACGCCTACTCTCCGGTCTTTGGCGAAACGATCATGTCGGGCGGGGGGCGCATCAATGTCAACCGGGCGCTTCAGGCGGCAGGAACCGGCCCTGCGGTACTGACGCCTGCGGCGGGCAGTATACTCTTTCAGAACGCGCAGAGCGGCCAGATCGCCTACTGGTATATGAACGGCCAGACCGTCACGAGCGGCAGCACGGTTGGTCTGACTCCGGACGCGAACTGGAAACTCGTCGCCTCGGCAGATATGAATGGAGACGGGCAGCCGGACCTGATCTTTCAGAACCGCCTCTCCGGCCAGATCGCCGTCTGGTATATGAACGGCTCCGCGCTCATCGGCAGTGCGCTCCTCTCGCAGACGCCTGCGGCGAACTATCAGGTCGTCGGGGTCGGGGATTTCACCGGCAGCGGTCAGCCCGATCTGGTCTTCCAGAACAGCCTGACCGGGCAGATCGCGATCTGGTATCTGAGCGGAACAACGGTTGCGGGCGGCGGACTGGTGAATGCGTCCCCCGTCAGCGGCTGGAATGCGGTCGGGGTCGGGGATTTCACGGGCGGAGGCAGGCGTGATCTGGTCTTTCAGAACGCGCAGAGCGGCCAGATCGCCTTCTGGACGATCAGCGGCCAGACCGTTACCGCTGGCATCAGCCTACCCAATGTACCCGCCGCCAACTACCGTGTCGTCGGACTGACGGACCTCAATGGCGACAATAATCCCGATATCGTCTTTCAGAACACCCAGACCGGACAGGTCGCTATCTGGTATATGAACGGCACCCGTTTCCAGGGCGGCGGCTTGACCTCTCTCACCCCGCTCACCGGATGGAACGCCGTCGGACCAAAATAGCCCTGGCGCGTTCGCTCTCCCAAAATTGCCGCTCTGCTGTCAAACTTCGACAGGGTAGCGGCAATTTTGCCGGTTGGCCGTCCCTATTTGACCGGAGCAGGCTTTCGGACGTACAATAAGGAGACGCATTTTTGTCCGTTCTGGAAAGGACTCTCCTCGCATGAAAATTCCCGGTCTTCGTCAGGGACAACTCTGGCTTCTCGCAGGTACGCTGCTCGGCCTCCTCTCAATGGGGCAGGTTCCTCTCGCGCTGGGGCAGGCCGAGGCGACAAAGCCTGTGGAGGCTCCCCGGCGGCTGGACAGAGGGACACAGATTACCGTGCAGAAAGGGTCTCTGCCGGTGATTATCTCCGCCCCGCACGGCGGCAGTCAAACGCTGCCAGACATTCCAGACCGCACGGGCCAGGGGAAAGCGAAATTCGTGGTGGTACAGGATACAGGCACGGATAAGCTGGCGGCGAAACTGGCGGATGCGATTGAGAAGCGGATGATGGGTCGGCCCTACCTCGTTATCGCGCATTTTCGGCGCAAACAGGTGGATGTCAACCGGCCCGCAAAAGACGCCTACGAATCGGACGCCGCGAAGCCCATCTATGACGCCTACCACCGTGCGCTGGAGGAGGCTTCTGCGGAGGTGCGGCAACAGTGGGGCCGGGGGATTGTGCTGGATATTCACGGGCAGGCTGCCGACCGGGAAGCGATCTTTCGCGGCACCAACGATGGTAAGACAGTCCTGCACCTGACAACGCAGTACGGCAAAGCGGCCCTTACCGGCCCGAAGAGTATTCTGGGGGTACTGGCGGCAAAGGGCTACAAAATCGTTCCCGCCTGCGACTCCGAGGACAAAGAGAACGCCAGTTTCAACGGCGGCTATATCGTGCAGACCTACGGCAGCTGGAACGGCGGCATGATAGACGCCATTCAGTTTGAGACAGGCGGCAAACAACGCACCCTCAACAATCTTGACCAGACCGCCGCCGATATCGCCGAAGCCGTCGCCATTTTCGCGAAAGAGTATCTTCCGCAGACCAAAATCAAACCGGAATCGAAGTAACGCACATTCTGCCTTTTCAGGGAAAACGCGAATTGGTTGGGTGTTGAACCCGGTAGGTATTCTGGGGGGTGAAAAGCCTGTGGTTTGGCCGGGGGTTGAAAACCCCCGTCATTAAAAGGCAAACGTCTTGCAGACGGAAATGCCCTGCTGGTTGGCAGTGATTTGAGGGCGTTACCGGAAAGTGGTTCCCAACCCCACCAGAACAGGCACTCCGACGAGAATGGGCTTCGGAAGATTGCGTCCGCAGGACGCCCGCACTTTCTTGCCGGGTACGTTTTTGTAGCCGGCCCACCTGCCAGGTTTCGGAGTGCGTTGCCCGGCACAGGAACGTGCTGGGCTGGAAAAAGCGGTCGTCCTGCGGACGAAGCGATCAGAGGCTCACCAGTGTCTGGTGGCCTTGAAAGGCGGGAATGGTGCATTTCCGTCTGGAAGACGTTTGCTTTTTAATGACGGGGGTTTTCAACCCCCGGACAACCCCACAGGCAACAAGAGGATGAGGCAGGATTGAACAAGAGTGTGCTGATAATCGGAGGCGGGGTGGCAGGCATCGCGGCGGCGACAGCGCTCGCAGACGCAGGCTTTCGCGTGGAGATCGTGGAGAAGCGGCCACTGCTGGGCGGGCGGGCCTCCTCTTACCTGGATGCGAAGACGGGCGAACGCCTGGACGAGTGCCAGCATGGGACGATGCGCTGCTGCACGAACCTGACGGCTCTGCTGACAAGGCTCGGCGTCCAGGATCAGATTCGCTATCACGACACCCTGCACTTCTTGGATGGCGACGGCAAACGCTCGGTCATCAAGGGCAGTGGGCTGCCCGCGCCGTTGCACACCGCGCCCTCGTTCCTGGCGTTTCGGTCGTTAAGCCTGAAGGATAAGATCGGAATCGCACGGGGAATGTTCGCCATGCTCCGCGCCCGTCCCGGCCCGCAGAACGATGCGATCACGGTGGAGGAGTGGTTCCGGCAGACGGGGCAGACGGAATGGGCTGTACAGCGCTTCTGGACGCCGATCCTCGTCAGCGCCTGCAACGAGACCAACGGCCGTATCGCCTACAGCCACGCTCTCAAAATCTTTCGCGACGGCTTTCTACTACACCCGCAGGCGTTCCACTTCGGCGTACCGCGTCTCCCGCTAGGCTCGCTCTACACCGAACCGACCCTGGCCTATGTGCACAAACGCGGTGGCTGTGTGCGCCTCCGCACTATCGCGGACCGTTTCCATTTCTCCGCCGAAGTTCCCCATCGCATGACCGGGGTCTCGCTGCTGGACGGAACCCTCTTGCAGGCTGACGCCTACATCAGTGCATTGCAGTTCGATCTGTTGCTGAAACTGCTGCCGGAGGAAATCACCGCAGGCGTTCCCTACTGGCAGAACCTGCATGGCCTGGAACTCGCGCCTATCTGTGGGGTGCATCTCTGGTTCGACCGCCCGCTCGATTGCCCGCCCGCCCTTGCCGTCCTTGACCGCGAAACCGAGTGGATATTCCACAAGAACCGCAATTTCGATGCGCCGGACGACAGTCCGTCCTACCTCAGCATTGTCATCAGCGCGTCGCATCGGCTCACCGCTCTGCCCAAGGAGGAGATACTGGCGCGAGTCCTGGCCGATGTCCACGCCTGTCTCCCCGATTCCCGGCAAGCGAATCTGGTGCGTTCTCAGGTGATTCGCTGGCCCAAAGCCACCCTGACTCCCAAACCCGGCGCGGATGCCCTCCGCCCCGATCAGCGCAGCCCCATCGAAAACCTCTACGTCGCCGGGGAGTGGACACAGACCGGCTGGCCCTCCACCATGGAAGGCGCGGCCCGCAGCGGCTATCGCGCCGCCGAATACCTTCTTGCTGCCACCGGTCAACCCCGTTCCCTGCTCGCCCCCGACCTCCCCCGCCACACCCTCGCCCGCCTCCTCGCAAGTCGTTAGGGAGAAATTTCGAGATTAATATCGTATCTCACGGATAGAAGACGTTCGTCGTTAAGGAGACAACTGTTGAAAATAACAACTCGGAGAGGGCTGTATGCGATACTGATGGCCCTGCTGGGAGTGGGAGCGACGGGGGCGGTGCAGGCGCAGTCCACGGAGACGCCCGCCATTCATCCCGCGAAACTCGACTATAAGCTGAACACTCTGCCGAACGGCCTGAAGATCATCACGCTGGAAGACCATCGGGCGCCCGTCGTCGCGATACAGGTCTACTACCATGTGGGGAGCAAGGACGAAGCGTCCGGCAAGGCGGGCTTCGCGCATCTGTTCGAGCATCTCATGTTCAAAGGCTCCGCCCATGTCGGGGCGGAGGAACACGCCCGCATCATCGAACGGCTCGGCGGCTACAACAACGCCGATACCTATTTCGACCGCACCCGCTATATCAACACCGTGCCGAGCAACGCTCTTGACCGCCTGCTCTGGCTGGAAGCCGACCGCATGGCCTCCCTGAACGTGGACGAGCCGAATCTGCGCTCCGAGCGCGATGTCGTGAAGGAAGAGCATCGGCTAGACATCGAAAATCAGCCCTATGGCGATCTTTTCGAGAAGGTGCAGACCCTGGTTTTCCCGAAAGGCCATCCCTACGCCCACACCACGATCGGCATCATGAGCGACCTCGACAGCGCAAAACTCTCCGACGTTCGCGCCTTTCACGACGAATACTACAAGCCTGACAACGCGACGCTCGTCCTCGTGGGAGACTTCCAGACCTCTGATACCCTGAGCCTCGCCCGGCTGTACTTTGCCTCCATTCCGCGCTCCAAAAAGCCCTTTACACGCTACCCCGCACGGCCCATAGACCAGATGACCGAACGCCGTGCTGTCTTCTACGACAAGCTCGCGCCGCTGCCCGTCGTTGGCATGGCTTACCGCACCGTCCCGGCGAACAGCCCCGATACGCCCGTGCTGAACGTCATCTCCCAGATTCTCTCCGTCGGGCAGAGTTCCCGACTGGCACGTTCGCTCGTTCGGGACCAGCAAATCGCCTCCGACGCCTCCGGCTTTACCCTCAGCCTGGCAGTGGATGGCCTCTACCTCTTCCAGGCGGTCGCCAACCAGGGCAAAGCCCCTGCCGACATCGAAAAGGCGCTCCAGCAGCAGGTAGACCTGCTGCTTAATACACCCGTCAGCGCGGAAGAACTGACGAAGGCCAAAAATCAGGCGCTCGCGGGCAAGGTCTTCGGGTCGCTCTCCACCGAGCAGAAGGCCGAACAACTGGGCGACGCCGATCTCGACTATGGAACGCCAGAAGAGGTCAACAACGAACTGGAGAAACTAAACGCGGTCACCGTGCAGGACGTGCAGCGGGTCGCCCGCAAGTATTTCGTGCTGGAACACCGCTGCGTTTTCTACGACCTGCCCGCCGCCATGCAGCCCAAAGCCGACGCCCCGACGAAGGAGAAGAAATGATGCGAACTTTCAGAAATGCCGTCGGGCTGCTGACCGTAGTGTGTCTGTTGCCGGGCAGTATGGCGACCGCACAGAAAGCCCACAAAAAACCGCCGAAAACGACGGGCAAGACCGGTGTTGTGAAGCCGACCGGTGTGATACCGCCGCTTGGCCCCACACGTCCGCTGCGTCTGCCTGCGATTGTGGAGCGCACCCTGCCCAATGGACTGCGCCTCGTTTTGCTGGAAGACCATACCCAGCCTGCTCTCTGGCTGCGGCTGGCCCTGCCTGCGGGTTCTATCCGCGACCCGCGCAGCCGGGTCGGGCTGGCGCAGATGACCGCCGCCCTGCTGACCAAAGGCACGACCACCCGCACGGAAGCGCAGATCGCCGACACGGTAGACGGCCTCGGGGCCTCCATCGGCGCAGGCGCGGACTCCGATTTTTTCACGGTCTCCTCCTCCGGTCTGAGCGCGTATCGAGACACCCTGTTCGACCTGTTCGCCGACATCACCCTGCGTCCGACCTTTCCCACCGTCGAGATTGACCGCTATCGCACCATCACGCTCAACAATATCACGCAGGCCCTCGCGGACGGCGGTACCCTCGCCGACATCGCTTTCAGTCGCCGCCTCTACGGGGGGCATCCCTACGGGGACTTCTCCTCCGGGACGCCCGTCTCCCTGCCCGACATTACGCAGCAGGATTTGACCACATTCCACCGGACCTATTTTGCCCCGAACGTCGCCACTCTCTTTGTGGCGGGTGACATCACCCTCGATCAGGCGACGGCGAAAGCCACCGCCGCGTTCGGAGAGTGGGAGCGCAAGAGTGTGCCGTCACTGCCCTCCCCGCCGAAAACGGGTACGGTCACGACTGCGCCTCAGATTACACTGGTGGATCGTCCAGGCTCCGCGCAGACTCAGATTCGCATCGGCACCGTCATTGCAGGCGCGAGCGATCCAAAACGGTACATCGCTTCCGTCGCCTCCTTCATTCTCGGCGTCGGCAACGACAACGGACGTCTAACCCGTGAGGTCCGCGTCAAGCGCGGCCTCACCTACTCTATTGCCAGTGACTTCGGACGCCGGGCGCAGGCGGGCGCATTCGAGATCAGCACCTTCACCAAAACGCCCTCCACCGCCGAAGTCCTGCGCCTCTCGCTCGCCGAGGCCGCGAAACTTGCGCAGGCTCCTCCGGCTGCTGGTGAACTCGTCGAGAGCAAGACCCTACTCAACGGCAGTTTCGCACTCAGTGTCGCGACGACACCGGGCCTGCTTGGCCGCCTCCAGACGGCCACGCTCTACGGCAACGGCGCAAGCGACCTCACCCTCCGGGCCAGCCGCATCCAGGCCGTCACCCCGGTGCAGGTCTCGGAAGCGCTGCGTGACTTGAACCTGCGCGGCGCACAGATCGTTCTCGTCGGCGATGCGAAAGCGATAGAGAAAGACCTGCGGGCGTTCGGCAAAGTCAATGTGATTCCGGCGGACTCGCTCGATCTGCTCTCTCCAACTCTGCTGCCGCAAAAGTCTTCCGGCTCCGAACCCGCGCCTAACAAGCCCACCAGCGCGGAGATCGAAGCGGGCAAGGCGCTGATTGCAGCCACGATCAAGGCACATGGCGGCGATGCCTTCCTGAACCTCAAGGAGTACGAGCTGAAAGGCAAGGGCGAACTCTCGCCGCCCGGTCAGGACATCAAACTGCCAGTAGACACTGCGACTCTGACCTTCTCGCTGCCCAACCGCAGCCGTTATGACCTCAAGACCACCTTCGGCAGTATCGTGCTTGCCACCGGCAAAGATGGCAGCGGATGGATCAGCGCCCTCGGACAGATTCAGGACGCGCCACAGGGTGCAGGCAACATCGGCGACCCGATGGACCTGCTGCGAAAGGCCGCTTCGAGTGGTTACACCGTCCGACCTCTCCCGGAGAGCGTGAAGGTTCCTGCTGAAACCGATGGGAAGGCGCTGCGCGGCTTCACCGTGACCGACCCGACGAACCACACGACCCGCCTCTATACGGAGGTGGACACGGGTCTCGTCCGCCGCGTGATCGTTACCGAGAGCAAGGGCAACGTCACTATCCTCCTAGGCAGCTACCACGATACCGAGGGTGTGCAGCTTCCCGGCTTCCTTCAGGTCACCCAGAACGGCAAGACCTTCCTGAGCCTTACCTTCGATACCTTCGCGGTCAACAAGCCCGTGAACGACTCTCTTTTCGCCCGCCCGAAATAGTGCATCTCACAGGTTGTTCCCAAACAGGAAAAGCCCGCTTGCATCCCTGCAAGCGGGCTTTCACTATGGATGTCTTCCGGGGCTTATTTCTTCAACTTCGCTTTGAACTTGGCGCGGAACTCGGCAATCTCCGGCGCGATGACATAGCGGCAGTATCGCTCGTCGGGATGGAGGCGGTAGTAGTCGAAATGATAGTCCTCCGCACGGTAGAAGTTTGTGAAGGGCAGGACCTCCGAGACAATCGGGTTCGCCCAGACATGTTCCTTGTTGATCTTCTGAATCATCTCGACGGCAGTCTTGCGTTGCTCTTCACTGCGCGTGAAAATGATGAAGCGGTACTGCGGCCCTTCGTCCGGTCCCTGCTTGTTGGGTGTGGTGGGGTCGCGAACGGTCAGCAGAACTTCCAGCAGGTCACGATAGGTAATCACTTTGGGATCGAAGACGATATTCAGCGCCTCCGCGTGTCCGGTCGTGCCTGTCTCCACCTGTTCGTAACTCGGCTTCGCGACTTTGCCGCCCGCATAACCCGGCTCGGCCTTGTCCACGCCTTTGAGCTGCTTGAAGATGGCCTCCATACTCCAGAAGCACCCGGCGGCGAACGTCGCGACTTCCCGCGTTCCCGTCGTCGGTTTTTTCGGCGCGGCAGGCGGCCCGCCCGGTGCGGCAAAACTCGCAGCAGCCACACCGCTCATCAGTGCGGCGGTCAATGTGGCAACGAGAAAGGCCCGGCGGGGCTGTTTTGTGTGCATCATATTTGTGATTCTCCCTGTCCGTTCGTTCGAGGCGACATGCTGCGCGAGGGAGAGCCTCTCCTGGTTCGCGCAGAACTCAGTAGTCTGACACTTCTTAAACAGCGATGAGGTTCGCAAAGTTCCCTGGTTCATCACTTACCTGCACTGGTTTAGCAGAGGGTAAGGGTGCTACGGGATAGGCAAAGGGTGATAATGGGAAGTTAATTCTTCTGTCCCTGTCGCACGACGGATTGAAGTCCCCGCTATGTGACCTTCGACCCAGTTTCCTTCGGAAACGCCTGTGCGGTGAGGGTCACTCGTCGCCTTCAACGCATCGCGTCCGAAGGACGATCCGCCGCAGGCGCGAAGCGAGGGGTGTCAACCCGTTGCTTTCCCCTTACCAGCCTCATAGTTCGCCCGAATGACGTGACGTTCCTTCTCCTCTACAATACGCCATTCTTCGGCGGTGAAATCCGGGTACAATATCACTGATTGTGAGAAGCGCAAAACCCATTCAGGGATGTGGAGAACTTTCTGATGAAAAAACTGCGGGCCGAGAGCCTGATTCGCGATGTGCCGGACTTTCCGAAACCGGGAATTCTGTTCAAAGACATCACCCCGGTCGTGCAGGACTATGCCGCCCTCAAAGAGGTGACGGAAAAGCTGGCCGCGTGGGCGAAGGACAAGAAGGCGGACGCGGTGGTGGGCATCGAGGCGCGAGGCTTTATTTTTGGCGTTCCCGTTGCCCTGGAACTGGGCCTCGGATTTGTGCCGCTCCGCAAGCTAGGCAAACTGCCAAGCAACACCGTTACCGAAGAGTACGCGCTGGAATACGGCACCAACACCGTCGAGATGCACGCGGATTCCATCAAACCGGGGCAGCGGGTCATTATCATTGATGACCTGCTCGCGACGGGCGGCACAGCGGCTGCTGCGGCGCGGCTAGTCGAACGGCTCGGCGGGGTCGTGGCGGGATTTGGATTCCTGGTCGAACTCGGTTTTCTCGACGGACGCAAAGTCCTCAGCGCGTATGACATTCATTCCCTGCTTCACTACGACTAAACCGCCCAAAAACGCTGAGGGGCGAAGTCATTGACTTCGCCCCTCTCTGTTCTGGAACGTTTTTCGCGAGTTGTCTCTATGCGGTTGTGGCGCTGCGCCTCCGATAGTCCGGGGAGAAACACAGTGCAGTTCAGGCCCTATTCAGTTTTGGTCGCTATTCGGTTGTCTCTATGCGATTGTCGCTATGAAGTTGTCGTTATGCGGTTTTAAAGTTCAAGCGAAACGAGTCCGCTGAAATGGCGATGCATTGGCAACCTTCGCGGAAACAGAAGAGGAAGGGAACTCCAGAAACGACATCCCTTCCTCCCTTATTACGAACGGCTTCGCGTCTTGGTGTCATAAAGTGTCCGCTTCGGACACTTTATTTAGACCGCGTTGCGGCGCGAGGTCACAGCCCGCAGAACGAACAGCAGCACAACCGCGCCGACGAAGGCGATGAGGGTGGTTCCGACCCATCCGCCGAAGGAAATGCCCAGAGCGCTGGCGACGAAACCGCCGACGAGCGCACCCAGCACACCCACGATCAGATCGCCCAGAATACCGCCGGGGCCTTCGCCCGGTACGACGACTTTAGCCAGTGCGCCAGCGATAATGCCGACGATAATCCAGAATACGATACCCATTTCTATATCTCCTCGGGCCTTCCGAAACCCCTTCGAGAGGATTCCAGGACAGGCATCAAACGATTGGTAAATGTTTTCGATAGTGCGCGGGAAGTCCCGTAACTCTTCGCTTCTACTTCTTCGCGCTTACAATTCAAGAGACGCGAACTGCTCGCATTGTGTTCCAGGACTTTTCCCGGAAGGAGAGACTCCTCGCCATGTCGCGACCTCTGTTTTTTTATACCGACGAATTCTCCCGCTACAACTTCGGCCCGCAGCATCCGCTTCAGCCCCGCCGCCTCCGTATGACCTACGACCTGCTCGATTCCTACGGGGTGTTCGATTCGGCGTTGGAGGTTATCGCTCCGCAGCCGGTGGAGGTGGAGGAGGTTGAAGAGACCCACAGCGTTGACTATCTGGAGGCCCTTAGCCGGATGGATCGGGAAGGGATGTTTTCCGGCGCACGGCGCTATGGCGTTGGGACGGGCGATGTGCCTTATTTTCCCGAAATCTACAGTTCGTCTCTGCTCTATGCCGGAGCGTCAGCGCAGGCCGCGCAGGCCATTCTGGACGGCGCGGGCGGAGGGCAGGTCGCGTTTAACATCTCCGGGGGCCTGCACCATGCCCACTATGCCCGCGCCGCCGGGTTTTGCGTTCTGAACGACTGCGCGATAGCCCTGCGCCGCCTGCGACGCCGCTTCGCCCGCGTCGCCTATGTGGATATAGACGTGCATCATGGCGACGGGGTACAGGAGCTTTTCTACGACGATCCCACCGTGCTGACCATCTCTCTACACGAGAGCGGGCGTACCCTCTTTCCCGGAACGGGCTATACCGACGAGATCGGCGTGGGGGCGGGCGAAGGCTATGCGGTCAACCTGCCCTTTGCGCCGTATACCGGGGACAGGGTCTGGCTGGCGGCGTGGCGCGAAGCTGCCCTGCCCCTGCTGCGAGCGTTCGACCCCGAAGCGATTGTCCTGCAGCTTGGCACGGACACGCATCGGCTCGACCCGCTGGCGCATCTCTCCCTGACCGCGCAGGGCTGGCTGGAAGCGGTGAAGGAGGTGCAGTCGCTCGGCAGGCCGATTGTCGCGGTCGGGGGCGGCGGCTACAACCTGACGACGGTTCCGCGCATGTGGACGCTGGCGGTCTCCACGCTCGCAGGCATCGCGCTGCCCGACACCGTTCCCACTTCCTATCGCCATCAGGATCAGATACCTACCCTGACAGACCACACGCACGATGATGTTCCAGAACGTGAGCGGGACATTGCGGCAGCCTTTGCCGCGCAGTCCGTCCGGGAACTCAAGCAGTCCCTCTTCCCGCGAGTTGGACTGATGTAGCCTCGAATTCCTGCGGGCGAATATGCCGTTGGCTTCCTGTGGGAATGCGACGGACAGCGTCCGACGGAGGAGAGTTCGGCGGAGTGAACTCCTCCGCTGAATGACCTTCGGCCAAGTTTCCTTCGGAAACGTCTATGGCGTGAGGCTCACTCTCCGCACTCCACCGCAGGCGCGTGCGAGGGGTGTCAACCATTTGCTGAACCCTTGCCTGCGTAAGGTGACCTCCTGAAATCGAAAAGCGGACGGGGAGACAGACCGCCGATGCCCTAATGATTTTGAGCGTACCCTGTGGAAATACAGGAATGCTTTGGCACGGCCCCGAACACCCACACTGTCCTGGGCCAGGAAGCGCGACTTCTGGCAGCAGGGCGGGGCGGCTGAGCGTAAAACGAACCGGGAGGGGGTGAGGAGAGGTGAGCGAATTGGTGGATCAGCGTCCGCGTCTGACGCATCTGGTGCGCTGCGCCGGTTGAGCCAGCAAGATTGGGCCAGCCCAACTCATGCAGGTGCTGCGTGATCTCAAGATTCCCGGCGACGCCAACCTGCTCGTCGGGCTGACAACGGGGGACGATGCGGGTGTCTATCGGCTGGCGGAGAATCTCGCCCTGGTACAGACGCTCGACTTTTTCACGCCTATTGTGGACGACCCCTACTGGTACGGTCAGATCGCTGCCGCCAACTCCCTCTCCGATGTCTACGCGATGGGCGGACGGCCGCTCACAGCCATGAACATTCTCTGCTTCCCCATCCATGACCGCGACCCGCACGAACTGGCGGAGATTTTGCGCGGTGGGGCGGACAAGGTAGCGGAGGCAGGCGTCGCGCTCGTCGGCGGACACAGCGTGGACGACCCGGAGCCGAAGTTTGGCCTCTCGGTCACGGGCCTCATAGACCCCGCGCATATCGCCACCAACGCGGGCGCACGACCGGGCGACGTGATCGTGCTGACCAAACCCCTCGGCACAGGCATCCTGACAACCGCCGCGAAGTTCGACGAGTGCGACCCGGAGGTTCTGGAAGCGGCCTGCCGCAGCATGGCGACTCTGAACGCGGGAGCCGCTGAAGCGATGCGAACTGTCGGCATTGGGCCAGACCAGCCCATCCACGCTGCCACCGACATCACCGGTTTCGCCCTGCTCGGCCACCTTTTCCACCTGGCGAAGGCGAGCAGCATCGGCATCGAGCTTGACAGCGCGGCGATCCCCCTGCTGCCGGATGTTGAACGCATGGCGGCGGCAGGCAATGTGACGAAAGGCGGCAAAGAGAACCGCGCCTACCTCGCCGACAACTTGCAGGTCGCCTCCGACGTTCCCCCGGATCGTCTCAGCGTCCTGCTCGACCCGCAGACCTCCGGTGGCCTCGCCATCGTCGTGCGGGAAGACTCCCTCTCCGCCTTGCTTGCCGCCCTCGAACGCTGCCACGTTCCCACCCGCAGCATCATCGGCCGCATCCACGCCTCTCCCACGCCCACGCTGACGGTGCGTTAAGCGAGCCAGCACAGGTATGACATGCAGGAGTCGAGCAGCGAATTGTCAAATTGGTGCAACGTCGGGCCGTCGGCGTTCGTCAATGCGTGGTAAGCGCGGCTTACTTTGCGAAGTTTGCGCCGGAGTTCACTTCGGCGCAAACTTATGGCGCAAACCCTGCGGCAATAATCCCTGGCAGAGATGTTCCCTCATGTCTGGCTGCCCGGAGGAACCCTGATGAAAAAAGTCCATGCCCTGTCGAAACTTCTGCTCTGGATTCACCTGTTCGCCTGCGTGGTGTGGCTCTGCCTGTGCCGGATGCAGCAGGTGCCGTTCTGGACGATCCATGTCCTGATCTGGTCTATTCTGGGAATACAGTTCACGTGGGGGTTCACTGTCGGAATGTGCGTCGGGCCGAGCCGCAACCGTCGTTCCAACCTCTGGTGGAGCCTGCTGACGGTCTTCATGCCGCTCTATCTCGTCGGGCCGATGCTCTATTTCCTGGTGCTGATGCAGGGGCCGATTATCGCGCTCATCTATCTGTTTTTCTTCACCGTGCTGCTTGGCAGCGAGACTTTCTGCGGCATCCTGCTCGGGGCAAAGTACCACGCCGCCCTGACCAAAAACGACTGACCGCTTTACGGGGGCGCAGGGGGCCTGGTGGCCTTCCCGGTCTTCAAAACCGCGTGGGGGGCGGGCTACTCCCGTCCCTGGTGAGTTCGATTCTCACACGCTCCCGCCATTTATAGGACACCGAAATGTCAAAAACCGTGTTAGTGGCAGGCTACGAGAGACACATTGCCCGGCTTGTTGAGGTCAACTTGCAGCGCGATGGCTATATCGTTTTCGCCGCCTTTTCAGACGAGGAGGCTCTTGCCACTGCAAAAACGCAACAGCCTGATCTTGTACTGGTTTCGCCGTTCATGGCAGGTCTTCCGCCGAAACTGAAAGCCGACTCCCAGACCATGCACCTTGTAGTGATAACGCTGCCTTTTCGCTCCTGAAGCCATTCGCAGGCAGCCAACCGAAAAAAAGTTTCCTCGCCCGCTCCAATATCCATACCTTGTCTCGCATGAAGACGGCTGGCCCGGTTGACGTTTTCATGATATACTCTGTTCTGAAAATACCAAACTTCGACCACCTTGCGTCTACTTAAACCCTGGCGTAGCCATTTTCATGCTCTAAGGTGTGCGAAGCGCATGGGGTCTTGTTAGCAACTGACATGGAAAAGCGGGCAGAACATGAATACAAAGCATATAGTCGGCCAATGGAAGATTGGGATGGAGAAGTCCCTACTTGCTTTTCGTTGTTATTATGCGAAGGTACAGCAGGAGTACAAGAACGAAAGAGCATGGTTCGAGGCGAAAACGCCTGCACGAAAGCTCGCCGGGTTTCTCTGGGATACTTTCTCTCTGCTGCTTCCCTACACCCTGTTTCATTGGATGATAACAAAAGACGGTCGGCATACGGACTATTGGAGCGGATTTATGGGGTGGGTAATAGCATCAAATGCCTGTTCGTTATTCCGGTACTGGCGTCGAAACAAGCGGCAGGGCCGAAAACTATCCCAGAGTGTTGAATAACTCACCTGATGCCGGACTTACGGGCCGAGGCATAACGATTGGGACACGTATGGCAATTCCACCCGTTCCGCTTCCATGCGGGCTGTCAGTTGCTGCCAGGCGGCGATAACCTGGTCTTCCAGGGGATCGTGATCGCTGTTGTCTATTTTGCCGTGCGCGTCCAGCCAGGCGACAATGCGGGTTACGCCTTCCCGGAAGGGAATAGTGCAGCGGAAGTTCAAGTCGCGCTCGGCGGCGGTGTTGTCGAAAATGTTGTTGTACTGGAAATTGAGGGCGCAGATACCCGCTCGTTTGGGCACAAGACGCGCCAGCAGGTCGGAGGGGATAGGGACGAGTCTCGGTTCGGGAGCGCCGAGGATGTCCGCGACCGTTCGATGATAGGCGTTCCAGGTCATCCACTCGTCGCCCGTCAGATGATACGATTTGCCGAAAGAGCGGGGGTTGCCTGCGGCGGCGACAAAGGCGCGAGCCACATCCTCCGCATGACACGAGACCCACAAAGAACTGCCATCCCCATGCACGACGAGAGGCTTGCCCTTTCGCAGGCGGTCGAAGTAGGTGGTGCGGCCTCCAAAGCTATGCACCAACCCCCGGCCTTCCCCATAGGTGAACGCGGGACGCAAAATCGTCAGCGGAAACCCGCCGCGCTCGTGCACCGCGTTTAAGATCGCCTCAATGTGGGCTTTTTTGAGGGCGTATTCCCAGGGCACGGGGCCATGCGGTGCGTCGTCCGTGAGCGGATAGCGCAACGGCGGCTTGTGATACACGTCCACCGTGCTGCAAACGAGCAAATGCGCCCCCTGCCCGGCAAACACCTCCACCAGACTCTCTGCATCTTCCGGCTGGTAGCAGACCATATCCATAACGCAGTCGAAAGAACCCGCCGCCCGCATCTGAGCCGCGAAGGTGGGATAGTTGGTCCGGTCGCCGGTGATGTGGCGAACGCCGTGCGGTATCTCCGCCTGCTGCCGATTGCGGTTGTAGTGCGTTACGTCGTCTCCGCGCTCTCGCAGGAACCGGGTAATCGGCGTACTTATCAGCCCCGTGCCGCCGATAATCAGTATCTTCACATTCTTCCTCATTAGCCCACGTCAAGACGCTAAGTAGACCTCCCAGCAATAGGGGGTCGCTATTCGCTCCGAAGACGCAATTCGTATGTCCGCTCAGGGGACGATCAGCCGAAGGTCTTTGAGAGAGGCGTTCTCGGCAAAAGGGAATGCCGGATCATTTTCGACCCCCTATTGCTGGGAGGTCTACTAAGGCAGGGCGAAGGCGACGAACTCGTCGCCGGATTTGGTGCGGAGTTTGCCGCCGCCGCCGCAGGCGATGACGACATACTGCTTGCCGTTCACCATGTAGGTCGAGGGGGTCGCGTAGCCACCCGTGTTCAGTTTGTAGTCCCAGAGCAGACTGCCGGTGGCCTTGTCGAAGGCGTGGAACTTCTCGTCCTTCGTGCCGCCGATGAAGACCAGCCCGCCCGCCGTCACAATCGTTCCGCCGAAGTTCTCCGTGCCGGTCGGGGGGATGCCCAGCGCAGTCAGCGCGGGGAACGCACCCAGCACGGTCTTCCACGCAATCTCCCCTGTGTTCAAGTTGACCGCATACAGCATTCCCCAGGGCGGTTTGATCGCCGGATAGCCCTGCGCGTCGTTGAAGTAGTTGTAGCCCTGGAAGTCGTAGCCGCCGCTCGTGTTCGGCTTGAGACCGCAGACGTAGGGCACGTTATTGATGTTGATATAGAGGTAGCCGGACGTTGGGTCGAAGGAGGCTCCGCTCCAGTTCGCGCCGCCGTGGAAACCAGGCGTGATGACGCTGCCCTGTACACTCGGCGGGATATAGGCTTTGCCGTAGCGCAGGCCGTGCAACCGGTCGAGGACGAAGGCGTGGGCCTCCGGGGAGAGGTTCGTCACGTCCTCCTCACCGAACACCTGCGGGGCGAGAGCAGGCGGCTTGACGGGAACCGGCTGCGTCGGGGACGCCTGCTCGCCGGGAATATCGGAGGGCGGCGCCGCCACCTCCTGCACGTCGAACAGAGGCTTGCCCGTCTTGCGGTCAAAGAGGAAGATATAGCCCGTCTTCGTCGGCTGCGCCACCGCCTCTACCATCCTGCCATTGTGCTTCACCGTCACCACCACCGGTGGGCAGGGGTTGTCGTGATCCCACAGGTCGTGATGCGTCGTCTGGAAGTGCCAGACCCGCTTGCCCGTCCGCGCATCCAGCACCAGCGTACAGTTGGCAAAGAGATTGTCGCCGTGCCGGTCCGCGCCATAAAAGTCCGAGGCCGCCGACCCGGTGCCGCAGAGCAGCAGACCGTTCTTCTCATCCACCGTGAAGCCCGACCAGGGATTGACCCCCGACCGCTCCTTCCAGGAATCCCCCGCCCAGGTCTCATTGCCGAACTCGCCCGGACGCGGCACCGTGTGGAACCGCCAGACCTCCTTACCCGTGCGGATATTCCAGGCGCGAATGTCACCCGGCGCTCCCGGCTGCCCCTCCGCGACGATCACCCCGACCATGACCAGATCGCCGAAGATGGCGGGAGCCGACGTGCTGCCATAGCCCATGTGGGAGATGTCGTACTCGATGCCCTGCCGCATATCCACAATGCCGCCCGTGCCGAAGTGCGGGTCCAGCCGTCCGGTCTTCGCGTCCAGACAGAGCAGTCGCCCGTCGTTCAGCGCGGAGAGGATACGCCGTTCTCCGCCCGGTTTACCATCTGACCAGTAGCCAACGCCCCGATTGACACCGCCGGTGTGCGGATCGAATTTCCAGATTTCATGCCCGGTCGCCGCATCCAGCGCGACGATCTTCGTGCGTACCGTCGTCAGATACATCACGCCTTCGATCACGATAGGGGTGCACTCGATGGTCGTTCCTTCGGCAGCGGCATCCCCGGTATGGTACGTCCAGGCGATTTTGAGGTTTTTGACCGACGTCCGGTCAATCTGCTTCAGCGTCGAGTAGCGCATTCCGCCCTTGTCGTTGCCGACATTGGCCCAGTCTACGGTATCGCGCTTCCGCACGACCGGGAACGCACCGAGGATAGTCGGCTCTTCGACGGTGGCAACAACCTGAGCGCGGTTCATGGCGGGGTTTTTCGTCGGGGAGAGGTCGGCGAACTTCCCGTTTTCCAGCGCATCGAACCGCCAGAGACCGATGGTGTTCGTGTCCAGCGCAAGCGGAGCGGTCGGCGTCTGCGTGATGTCGCGAATCACATTGGAGATTCGCACCTCGTCAATGAGGCCATCGCAGCCCAGAGCGCCGGGCGGATAGGCTCCGAACCAGAGCGGCCCGACGATAGCAGTCGCATGGCTCGACCCGATCTGCTGATCTGTCGCCACTTTGCCGTCCACAAAAAGCCGTACCCGTCCCGGCAGATAAGTCATCGCGACGTAGTGCCACTGCCCATCCGTGATGTCCACCGGCGCGACGATGTTTTGCGGCGTCGCTCCGGGCAGATAGACGCTGAACCGTCCTGTCCCGGCCTCGGTATAGAGTTCCCAGTGCTTCTGGGATTCCTTCGCGCTGTTGGCGACCAGGATGTTGAAAGTGTCGTGGCTCGTCAGTTTGGCGAAGCACTCCACCGTCAGCGGAGGCTCCTGATAGAGGGCGCGGCCCTCCGCCGCGAACGTCGCGCCGCCGGGGAACAGCGCGTTGCCAGAGCGTCCCGGCTGAACTCGCGGCCCCGTCGTCCGAACAGGTGGTTTCGCCTGCGCCGCAATTACGCCCCCCGCTGAAGCCGGGACAGGCTGTGGCAGAACCTCCCGGTGCGCGATCCAGGCGGTGGCCCGCCGGATCAGTTCTGCATGGGCGGGAACGCGCAGCCCCTCCGCACCGTGTCCAAGCAGGGTCTGGAAAATCCGGCCTCTGCCCTCGGTGTAGACGAAGGCGAGGGGTTCGTCGCGGTCGGTGGTTTTGGAGTGCGCGGTCAGCAGCGGGTCTACCGGCAGGTCGCCCTGCTGACTGCAATAGAGTTCGTCCATCGTGTCGAAATCGGGGAGGCCCTGCGTGAGCCGCGAATCGGACTTTGCGATATGCACCCGGAACGGCTCGTAGGCGTCGTGGTTGCTCTTGCCGTCTATCCAGACGCGCCGCGCCATACGTCCAAAGTAGTCCGGCCAGTCTCTCCACGCGCCGTTCGCGAAATGTATCAGTTCCAGCCCGCCGCCGCCCTGCACGAACTTCAACAGGTTCTCCCGGCTCTTCGCGCTGAGGGTCGGCGACTCCCAGTTGTCGTAGTTCTGGATGAGGAGGTCAACGTTCGCCAGCGATTCGGTGGCGAGTTTCTCCGGGTCTTCCCACACTGTGACCTGCATCCGATTGTCACGGGCGAGAATTTCCTGTAACGCCTGCGTGGTGGCTCGCCAATCGTGGCCCGGATGGTGATGCCCTGTCAGCACAAGCGCCCGAATAGCGTCCTGATCCGGCGCGACCGACGACTGCACCCCACCCGCAGGCACATTACCCTTCGCCGTCCAGACAATGGCATTCAAGACCATTCGGCGGAAATTTTCGATCTTCCAGTTGGAATGGGCGTGACCCCCGGTGAAAGCGAAGCCGCGCCCGCCATTTGTCCGCTGCACGGCCCACGCCACTGTCTGCGGCTCGGCCTCTCCGGGCAGCGCGGCATTCAGGATTGGCACACGGCGCGAATCGTTGTCCCGAAACTTCATCCGGTAGTAGAACTCTTCGGTGAGCGGAAAGGGCGTAAGGCCGCGACAGATGGGGTGATTGGGGGTGGCGGGGAAGGGCGTGGCGGAGGCTGTCTGAATTTTGGAATACCAGTGGTTGGCGGCCTCTCCGGTCTCGTAATCAAAATAACCGCCGACCCAGTCGAGATACTCCGGCCCGCCGCGCTTGACCGGGGCAAAGGTCGCATAGTGGAGCAGCACCAGCCCGCAGCCACGCTTCATCTGCCTGCCGATCGTCGCCAGATGGTCGCCCACCAGCAGCGGATGATCCGATTCGTTGTGGTCGGAGCCGTCTGCATACAGCACAATCGTGTCGGCGTCATCAAGGGTCTTCGGGTCTTCGGGCCAGCCGTAGAGATGGACTTCCGTCCGATACCCGGAGAGATTGGGCGAAGTCTCCAGGCACTTCGCCAGCAGGCGCAGACCCTTTTCGTACTCGTGTTCGCCCGGCCCATGACTTTTCGTCCCGGCAATAAAGACGATTTTCTTGCCCGGCGCGGCCTGCGCCGGCAGCGCCCATCCCACACATAGCGCCAACACTCCCCACACAATCGTTTTCAGTTCCATCTCATCCTCGCTCCGCCACTGGATTGCAACCCGCTGCCCGGAGAGTTGCACACAGACCGCGCATAATCCTGCCCCCTCGCTTTTTTGCTCTTCTCTTACTCGTTCGGAGGATTGGGAGAGGGGCGCAGCAGGGTGGCGGGGTCGGAGGGAGTTTCGGCGGTGGGGCGCAACAGGGTTTCGGGCGCATCGGTGGGGTGGGAGGCGGGGCGAAGCAGGACGCGGTGGGCCTGACCGCGATTCAGGTGTTCGAGGACTTTGATGGTTGTGGAAATGCGGCGGGCAAGCGGCCAGTCTTTGAGTGCGGCGACACGGCGCAGCAGATAGAGCTGCGGCAGGGCAGCAGGATTGCCGATCCGGGCCAGATTGTGAACGATGGCGATGCTCGTGTCGCTGTCTGTACTGCGTTCGAGGCCGTGCAGAAGATGCGGAACAGCGTGTTCCGAGGTCAGAAACTCCAGCCCGATCTGCATGGCCTCCCGCATAAGCGCATGAGGGCCGGTAAGGTTTTCCCAGAAAGCCTCCATATCGTCGGGCGGGAGGGCGGCGAGCGTGGTAGCGAGCGCGACATGGATTTTTAGCAGTTGCGGGCGGGTGAGATGCGGCGTCCAGACTCCGCGATGATAGTCATAGAGGGTGGCGCAGACATCCGGGGTCAAGGCTCCGGCCTGCAGGCGGCGCACCGGGCGCAACGCGATGGCAAGCGTATCCTCGACAAAGGGCCGCGTCGGATGTTCGCGCACAGACCGCAGCACCCGGCCTGCGGCATCTACAGCGGCCTGATAGCGGCCTTCCGCCGTGTGCGGCAGCAGAGGCGTGGCCTCTTTCAGCGCCTGCTGGAAACGCTCAACGCACTCCGACTCCCGCTCGTCCGCCCGCTCATAGACGGCATCCTGTACGTAAAGCGCTTCGGATGCACGCTTTGCGGCCTCCCCGTCCGCACTCCAAAGCGACTGCAACCGTACCTCCCACGACTTGCCGCGCCACGACGCGACGAAATCGTGGGAGGTCTCCGTCTCCTCGTATGTCAGGGGCAGTTTGACCGGATTACTCATACGGAGCCTCCGGAGGCGGCCCGTCGGGGAGGAGATGCAGCAGTTCGTTCGGTGCCTCCAGGTTCGGTGCGCCTGTGGAGCGCAGCAGATTCTCGGCAGCAGGAGAGGAGGGACGCAACAGGGTATGGACAGGATTGCGTTTTTCAGCGCGTTGGATAGCGGCGAGGGAGGCTCTGGCGGCGCGGCGCAGCCCCCAGTCGGACGAGCGGGCGAATTCGTTTAGCAGCGACACAGCACGAGTATCTTCGAGACGGCCCAGACAGACGAGGATGCGCTCTGCCAGATCAAGGTGCTGCTGCGGCAGCGCCGTGAGCAGATAGGGAACGGCGCGGCGGTCGTTTAGGTGGGGAAGCGCCGGGGAGACGGCGTTGCGACGGGTCGCGTTCGTATGGGACAGCGCGGCCCAGAACTCCGGTATCTCGTCTGGGGAGAGGACCGCTAGCGCCCGCCCGGCGGCGTCCATGAGCATCAGCGTGTCCTGTGGGTTCAGGCGCCCGGTTCCAGAGACCGCCGACAGGTTCCAGAGAAGTCCGCACAGGGGCGCATGAAGCGGAGCCGCCCGCAGTCGTCCTGTCGCCTGCACCGCGTCCCGGCAGGTAGCGAACACGGCCAGATAGAGCGCACTGCTGAGAAACGAATAGTGCATTCCGCTCATGGCGCGAATGTCCCGCGTACTCATCTCAATCAGTTCGCCCAGAACCTCTGCCACTGCCGCATACCGCGTTTCCGCTTCGGCGGGCATGGAGGGATAGCGCAGTCCCAACTCCCGCAGAAACGCCTCGGCGAAGTAGCCGTAGTGCATCTCGTGGTAGTGGTCGCGATCCCCGCCCGGCAGCGAGCGCACGGCCTCCTGCCGTATCTCCCGGTCTTCATGCCAAAGCATCTCCAGGAGCGCGGCGACTGTCGTTTCTGGCAGAGTGCCGTGTACGCCCTGTCCTCGCGCCAGCGCCTCGCGTCCCCAGCCAATGCAGTTGCTTAACGAATTCATCAGGTGCGTTTCGCTCTCTCACGTCTCGTCGGAAGGCCGGAGCAGTTCGTTCGCCGGGGTCGTGTCGGCGGCAGGACGGGCAGGCCGCAGCAGCGTTTTGCCGTCTGCCGGTCGTGCCTCGGAGGGGCGCAGCAACAGCGCTCCCGCATCCTTGCTGTTCCGCAGAATATGCCGCGCCGCCTTCCCCGCCTGCTCCGCCAGTTGGTTATTCTCCCGCTGTGTCTCAAGGAATTCGTTACCGGAAAACACGTGATATTTCCCATGATCCTGTCGCTGCTCCATCGCCTGAAGCACAGGAACCGCTCGCACATCCGCAATCTCCCGCAGCGCCTCCAAGACTTGCAGTTGCCCCTCGTATTCCAGCCCCTGACGCTCCGGGGCGAGGACAGGTGCCACGCCGATATTCCAGTATCTATGTTCGACCGGATAGTCCGCCTGGGGCAGCAGTTCCAGCAGATACGGAACCGCATTTCTGTCCCGAATACGTCCCAGCACCGGCCAGAATTCCTTCGAGGTGGTCTCGTCCTTCAGCATCTCCCAGAAATGCGGAATAGCCTCCGGTGCAAACGAAGCCAGATATTTGTAGGTATGCTCCCGTAAGACATACCGAAAACCAACACTTACTTCATCGTCCAGACGATTCTGCAAGACACGGTTACACGCAGCCAGGGTTTCACAGATTGGCACGTGGAGTTCGGCGGGTAAGAGAATCTGTGCCATCGTTACTGCTCCTAGTGGGTCACTTGTCACGCAGCCTCCCGAATTTGTTTTGCCCGGTTGCTCTGCCATCGACGTCGTATTGGGCGACGGGTAAAAGCGCGTGACTTTCATAGTGCCTGCAGGATAACGAGCAGGCAGGCAAAACGAGTTCGGTAAGTTGCGTGACAAGTGACCCACTAGTAGTACAGCCAGGTACTTGGACATTACAGCCAGGTACTTGGATATTCACGCTCTATAGTGATGATGAAGCACCTAACGACTCTAAAAAGCCTAAAAAATTAGTTCTTCGCATAAACCAAACTACAATTGAACATGATATTTGAGCCACCTTACGCAGCCGAGCTATTCTCCGCCTCGCGTGCATCGCTGGAGGAAACTCCTCCGCTGAATGACCTGCGGCCAAACGTCCTTCGGGCGTTCCCAATCTGAACACAGACGGCATACCGTTGCTTCTTGCAGAGAATGGGGACATCAATTCTTCTTATTTGCCCGGCGGTGGGGATGGGCCGGTGGTGAGGAGGTCCAGGACTTGCTGGAAGCGGTGCGTTTCCAGAGAGGCGAAGAGCGGATGCCGGGAGAGTTTGGCGCGGGTCAGAGCGGGACTGGTGAGGCCGCAGAGGAAACGGGCGGACTGACGGGTCTCGCCGAGGGCTTCCGGGTGGGCGGGACGCGTGATTAAACCTTCTGCCGTTTGGGTGAAGTTTGGACTGAATCCAAGCACACACTGCCTTTGTACTCATAATAGGTATGGCGGTTCGG
>JBBRLP010000035.1:0-42373 GCA_038231295.1 Chthonomonadales bacterium | reverse complement strand
AGGTAGATGATAGACAGGTTGGTTGTCCCTTCCTTTCAGTCACCACCATTACTCACGCATTTGCCCCTCTCCCAGGGAGCTTGCGACCGACCGGGAGAGGGGTTGGGGTGAGGTCCACCCCAGGATAGCGACCGAACGCGCTGAGCGAACGGGTTTAGAATTTCCAACCGACCGGAAAGTAAACGAATCTCATGAATAAGAAATCCCTCAACGATGTGGATGTGACGAATAAGCGGGTGCTGGTGCGGGTGGATTTCAATGTCCCGCAGGACGAATATGGCAATATTACGGATGACACCCGGATTACAGCGGCCCTACCGACGATCAAATATCTGATTTCGCAGGGTGCGAAGACGATTCTTGTCTCGCATCTGGGCAGGCCAAAGGGCGTGACCCCGAAGTACACGCTGGAGCCTGTTTCGGAGCATCTGTCGCGTCTGCTGGGCAAGGATGTACCGCTGTTCGATGACATTCTCGCGGACGAGACAGAAGAGGCGATTTTCGCGCTTGAAGACGGCGATGTCGTGATGCTGGAGAATGTGCGCTTTTACCCGGAAGAGGAGAAGAACGACCCGGAGTTTGCCGACCGTCTGGCGCGAATGGCGCAGCTTTATGTCAACGATGCGTTCGGGACGGCCCACCGCGCTCACGCTTCGACTGAGGGTGTCGCGCACTTTATTCCCGGTGTCGCTGGCTTCCTGATGCAGAAGGAACTCGACTATCTTGGCGGGGCGCTGACGGAGCCGAAACGCCCATTCGTCTCCATTCTCGGCGGCGCGAAAGTCAAAGACAAGATCGGCGTTATTCGGGAACTGCTCGGTAAGGTGGACACGCTGATCATTGGCGGCGGCATGGCCTACACCTTCCTCAAGGCGCAGGGCATGGAGATCGGCAACTCGCTGCGGGATGCGGCCAATATCGAGTTTTGCAAAGAGATACTGGCGACGGCGGGCGACAAAATCCTGCTGCCCGACGATGTCGTCATCACCAATGCCAACCCTTTCGACAAGGGCGAGGACGCCTGTGAGACGAAGGTGGTGGATGTGAACGCGATCCCGAAAGACTGGGAAGGCGCGGACATCGGGCCGAAAACAATTGCGAAGTTCAGCGCGGCAGTGAAGGGCGCGGGAACGGTCGTCTGGAATGGCCCGATGGGCATCTTCGAGTTCAGCAAGTTCGCGGAAGGCACGCGCTCGATGGCGAAGGCGCTCGCGGAGTCCGGCGCGGTCACGATCATCGGCGGCGGCGACTCGGCGGCGGCGGTGCAGCAGCTTGGCTATGCCGACAAAATGACACATATTTCGACAGGCGGGGGCGCTTCGCTGGAGTTCCTCGAAGGCAAAACGCTTCCCGGCGTCGCGGCCCTGCAGGACAAATAGTACATCCCGAAGAGGGATAGGAGACAGGTATGCGGCAAATTGTGATTGCGGGGAACTGGAAACTGAACTGTACGCAGTCGGAGGCGGAGCGGCTCATTGGGGAGCTGCTGGGTCGGCTGGAGATCGCGAACGGCGTGGCGGTGGTGGTCTGCCCGCCCTTCACGGCGCTGTCGGCGGTCGGAGAATCGCTGGCGGGAACGGGCGTTGCGCTGGGAGCGCAGGACGTGTTCTGGAAAGACAAAGGAGCCTACACCGGGCAGGTCTCTGCACCGATGCTGCGGGAACTCGGCTGTCGCTATGTCATCGTCGGGCATTCCGAGCGGCGCGGGCGTTTCGGCGTCCCCGACCCGGAGTTCGACGCGGACATCTTGTCCCACTTCGGCGAGACGGACAAAATCGTCAATCGCAAAGTGCGGGCGGCGCTGACAGGTGGGCTGATTCCGATTTGCTGTGTCGGGGAGACACAGGACGAACGGCACGCCGACCACACCGATGCGGTGGTCGCCGGGCAGGTCATGGCGGCGCTGAATGACGTGACAGCGGAAGAGGCGGCAAAAGTGATTTTCGCCTACGAACCCGTCTGGTCTATCGGAACAGGCGAAGTCTGCGCGTCGGACGAAGCGGACCGCGTCTGCGGCCTCGTGCGGCAGACCGTCAGCAGTCTCTACAGCCCGGAGACGGCAGAGGCCGTGCGCGTGCAGTACGGCGGCAGCGTGAACGCCACCAACGCGGCGGAACTGCTCGCAAAGCCCAACATAGACGGCGCTCTTGTCGGCGGAGCGAGCCTGAAACCTGCGGATTTCGCCGCTATCGTCGCCGCTGTCCCACACTGACCGCACAAAAGCTGTCACCTTCGCCGCGTCCGTGAGTCTATTCTTAACCAACCGAGCGGTGAAGAGATCGGCAGGAGGCCCGCCAATGTCAACCGACGAAAAATCTTTCCCGTCCGCTTCGCGGCGGGAATTTTTGCTTGGCGCAGGAAATCTGTTGCCTGCTATACTTCCGGTGCCACCGAAAACAATGAAATTGAAACTGCTCTGCCCGCGCAGGCGGATAAATAGTACCTCTTCAAGGTAGAAAGTATATGCTCATTCTGAGAGTGCGATGTCGATTTTTGAACTCACCAGCAACATAAATGTACTACCTTGACGGGGTACTAGCCGCAGACTCCCGAGCGGTAGGGTTCAGCCTGTCGACTCAGCGGGTCGGCGGGGCGCATTGCAGGAGATTGCGTCGGCGTTAGCAAATATAGTCGGGTATTGCACGGCAGCGCCGTGCCGCAGTTCTCTGTAGGAGGAGATTCCTGACAATGAAGATACGCATCGTTCTCTCTATGTTCGCGCTTCTGGTCTGTGGGGCCTCGTCTCGGGCGATGGCGCAGGGACACGCCACACCATCTCTGCAGAACGTCCCGGCAGCGCAGCCTATTCCGCAGGCGCCGCAGGAGTCCTACCCGGATGACCCGGACAATCACCCAAAAGCGGATGTTCCGAAGGGTAAGCTGACGCAGATGCCCAACTGGAAAAGCAAGATATTCGACCACACCGACCGCAAATGGTGGGTCTATGTCCCGTCGCAGTATACCCCGGACAAGCCCGCCTGCGTCATGATCTTTCAGGATGGCGGAGCCTATCAGGGCCGGGTACCGACCGTCTTCGACAACCTCATCGCGAAGGGCGATATGCCCGTCACCATTGGCATCTTCATTGACCCCGGTGCGCCCATGCCGGATGCGCCACGAGGGGGCGGCATCGGCAGAAGCTTTGAATACGATACCGTCTCGGACCAGTATGCCCGTTTCCTGATCGAAGAGATTCTGCCGGAGGTCGAGAAGACCTATAAGCTACGCCACGACGCCGCAAGCCGTGCGATCGCGGGTCTGAGCAGCGGCGCGTCCTGCGCCTTCACCGCCGCCTGGCACCGACCGGGCGAGTTCAGCAAGGTGCTGTCGTGGATCGGCAGCTACACCAACCTCGCGCCGGGCAAGACGGGCATCGAAGGCGCACACAACTATCCGTTCCTGATCCGCCGACAGGATAAGAAGCCGATTCGGGTCTTCCTCCAGGACGGCGACAACGACCTCGACAATCCGTTCGGCAACTGGCCGCTCGCGAACCAGTCTATGGCGAAAGCCCTGGCCTTCAAAGGCTACGACTACAAATTCGAGTTCGGGCATGGCGGACACAGCGGCACACACGGCTTCGCGATTCTGCCTGCCAGCCTGAAGTGGCTGTGGCGGGACTACAAGCCGGAGTAGTCTGCGTTCGCCCGCCAACGGGACATCTCAACCACGCTCCTGCCCCTCTCGCCCGTCGCGAGAGGGGCAACGCCAAACCCTTGCGCCCTGCCGATTCCGCCCATGAAATTTCACTTCGACCCGCCGTTTGGCCCTGTCCAGACCGTCGCGCTTGCCCTGCTGACGGTCGGGATTGCCCTCGCGCTCTATCTGGGGCGCGAGATGCGGCAGTCGAAGCGGAATCCCTTGCTGCTGGCATTGCGGGCAGGCATCGTGCTGATGCTGGCGGCGCTGCTGCTCAATCCGGTGGCGAGCATCAACGCCCCACAGGTCAAAGGCAAAGCCCCGTTTCTGATTCTCCTCGATACCTCCCGCAGCATGACCACACCCGATGTGCCGACCGCCTCGGGAATGGAGACCCGCTGGAGTGCGGCCCGCCGCGCCACTCTGGAGAACCCCGCCCTGATGAACGCGCTGGCACGGCAGTATCAGGTGCGCGTCTACGGCTTCGACAGCCGCGCCGCTGCGACTGACCCCAACCTGCTTCGCGCCCTTGAAAAGCCCAACGGCGAACACACCAATCTCGGCGACGCGCTCACGCAGGCGATCAATGCCAATCGTCCCGCCGCCTCTTCCGGGGTCTCCGGGGGCGTTCTGCTCGTCTCCGATGGGCGCGACAACGGGCAGACCAGTCCGCTGGACGCCGCACGGGCCGCGAAATCGCTGGGCTTCCCGGTCTTCACGCTTTGCGAGGGGCAGGAGACGCGGGCGCAGGACGTCCAGGTGGTGGCGCAGCGTCCGCAGGTCTTCGCGGAGCCGGGCCAGGAGATAGAGTTAGTAGCCGACCTGCGCGACAATGGCATCGCGCAGGCTCCGGTCTCGGTAACCCTACTGCGGGATGGCAAACGAGTCGCCGCGCAGACCCTCACACTCACTCCCGGACGCCACGAGGTGAGTTTTCCGGTGGTCGAACCGCACAAAGGCTTCTATCGGTATGCGGTCGCCTGCTCCCCCGCTCCCGGCGAAACTGACCTGACCAACAACCGCGCCAATATCTTTCTGAACGTCATGGACACCCACGCCCGTGTTCTGCTGCTGGAGGGACAGCCGACCTGGGACTCGAAGTTCCTCGCGCAGACCCTGCGCGACGACCCCACCCTTCTGCTCGACAGTGTCTACCAGTTGACGGATACCCGCCCCTTCGCCGTCAGCGGCAGCGCCGAAACACCTCTGCTCAAAGTTCCGCATACCGTAGACGAGTTCGCCCACTACGATGTCGTGCTACTGGGCCGGGGCTATGAATCCTTCTTCGACGCCGCCGCGACAGAGGCCCTGAAAAAGTGGGTTGGAGACCGGGGAGGCTGTCTGGTCTTCCTGCGCGGACGCGCCGACGAGCGCACTCCCGCTCTCCGCGAACTAGAGCCGATTGTCTACGGGACACAGGAGCTGGAGACCGCGCAGATTCGCCTGACGGAGGCGGGACGCTCACATCCCGGCTTCGCCTTCGATACCGCCGAGGACGCGCAGACCGTCGTGAAGAAACTGCCCTCGCTGATGACGGCAACACGGGTGCAGAACGAAAAAGCGCTGGCGGTAGTGCTGGCCCGCGCTTCCGATTCCGCAGGCGATGGAGAGGCAAAACCGATGGCGACCCTCGCCTATCAGCGTTTCGGGCAGGGCAAGGTGATGGCGGTCGTCGGGCAGGGCTTGTGGCGATGGGCGTTCCTGCCGCCCGACCTGGAAAAATACGGCAAAGTCTATCCGGAGTTCTGGACGCAGACCATTCGCTGGCTGGTGAGTGAGTCGGACTTCCTGCCCGGTCAGAACGTCGCCCTGCGGACGGACAAGACGACCTACTCCGCAGGCGAGACCGTCAATCTGCTCGGCTTTCAGCGGGGAGCGAAGGCCGCTCTGCCGCTCATCACCCTCACCCTCCCGGACGGCAAAATGACGACACTGACTCCAGCAAAAGGAGATGGCAAGACGGCGGACTTCACCGCAACGCATCGCCCTACACTGTCCGGAGAGTATGTCGCCACAATCGCTCCCCCGCCCGGCAATAAGAAGGCCGTCCCGGTTTCGGCGGCCTTCACCGTCTTTACCGGGCAAGAGGAGGACGCGAACCGTTCAGCAGACCCGCCGCTCATGCAGCAGATCGCGGCGGTCGGAAGCGGTCAAATGCTGTTGTTCGGGGAGCTGAACAGTCTGCCGGAGCGTCTCCGCGCCGCCGAACTCAGCGCCGTGCGTGTGGAGGAGCCGCACACCCTGTGGGATCGCGGATGGGTGCTGGCGCTGCTGCTGGGGCTGCTCGCGACCGAGTGGCTGCTGCGCCGCCGCCTCGGGCTTGCCTGACGCGATGGAAACCGGCAAACGCTCATTCTGGGGACTGGATATCCTGCTGTTTCTCGTGCTGACACTGGCGGCGATTCCCATCGCCCTGCCGTTCACGCGGGGCGACCTCTGGACAGACGAGGCGGACTACGCGCTGGCAGGCACACGGGGTTTCGAGGCGAACCGCTGGGACAAACTCGACCCGACAGGCGACCCGGAAGGGCTGCACAAACTGCGCCACTACCATGCCCCGCTGACCGCAGAGGTGCTGGGCGGAACGGCCTCCTGGAGTACGCACGACCGCAGTCTGCGGCTGCCATTCCTCGTGGCGGGCGGGCTGTCGGTGGGGATGGTCTATCTGTGCGGGCTGGCCCTGTTCGGAGAGCGGCGCGAGGTGAGTGTCGGCTGTGCGCTGCTCGTCATGGTGTCGCCGCCTCACCTTCGTATGTCCTCCCACGCCCTGCCCTGGGCCTTCCTCACGCTGGAACTGCTGCTTCTGCTCTGGGCCGCGCTTCAGTTTGTGCGGTCACGCCGTGCGCTCTGGCTGGCAGGAACGGGGGTCGCTCTGGGCCTGCTGTTCGTGACGACGGAGATGTTCTTCGTCGCGCTGGCGGCTGCCGGTGTGGCCCTGCTGCCCGCGCTGGTGCAGGAGGGGCGCGAAAAGGAGAAGCGGCGCGAGTTGGCAGCTGGTTGCTGTCTGGCGTTCACACTGTTTGTGGGCGTGGGGCTGATATTCTGGCCTGCGGGACTGGCAGGGAATGCGATACAGATGCTGGGACACTATGTCGAGATGCGACATGAGACGTTTCCGGCCATCGTAAACGGTCGCCTCTATCTGTTCGCACCGAAATGGGCCTATCTCTACTGGTACCGGTTCGACTACTTTCCCTATTTCTGCTGTTATGCCCTCGGACTCGTCGCCCTGCCTGTGCTGCTCAACCGGCGGCTGGCTCCTCCCGGCACGTTCGTCCTGCTGGTCTTCGCGGGCATCCTGCTGATGGCCGCGCATACCGCGCATATCATCGGCCCGGAGTATCTGGCGCACTGCCTGCCGTTCCTGACCCTGCTGGGCGGGCTTTTTTATGCTGCTGTCAGCCGGAAGTCCCGGCCGCTTGGCTTCACCGTGCTGCTGCTCACCGGGGCCGGGGTCTCGCTCTGGACACCGCCCCACACCCTCGCCGGTATGGACTCACGCGCTCAGACGCCGCGCTGGCCCCAGGCCGTGCGCTATCTGGCGGCGAACTGGCGGCAGGGCAACCGTCTGCTGGTCGGGCCGCAGCCCCCGGCGGTCGCTCGCTGGTACCTTGTCTACGACGGCCATGTCGTTCCCTACGAAAGCCAGATCGTTCCGCTGCCGGGCCGCACGTTCCGCGAGGGCTACGAGACGGATATTCGCGTCGGCAACTATCGCTACCTGGCCCTGACGAGTACCTTTCTGGACTTCCCCGAAGTGGACGCGCAGACGACCCTTTTCCTCCCGAAGTCTCCCCTCGTCTGGCGTAGCCCCGAAGACGGCCCGTACCCTTCCCGCTTTCGGCTCTATGAGCTTGCGCCTTCCATTCGATAGGAGGCGGCTTAGAACGTGAAATCAATATTTTTGACGCCCAGTGTTTTGAAAGTCTGCTGAAGGGTTTCGAGGGCGTTGGCGCGGGCTTTGCCCCGGATGTCGGCCTTCTCAGCGGCCTCCGTGAACAGCCTTCCCGCCGTCTCCTGCGCCTTCGGAACGATGTTCTCGTCGTGCCAGAACGGGCCAGACTGACTCCGCTCGACATGGACATGGACGTTCGGCGGGTAGATGGTGATTGGCGGCAGATGCACCCGCAGCCGTATCGTCCCGTCCGGCTGTTTCACCTGCTCCACATCTTTGTCGGTGATGCGCGAGAGGTCCATGCCCGCCTCAACCGTTCCTTCCGCCGTCACGAGCGCCTGATTGTGGGTCGCCCAGTGGTAGATTTCCGATCCGCCCGGCACGATCTTGACCAGTTTGTTCGGCTCCGCTTCCGTATCCTGGTGCAGCACGTCGCTCTCTTTGAAAGAGGCGGTATGCAGTTGTCCCAGCTTCTGCATCTGCACGATGATGGCCCCGGTATCCCGGTAACTCTCGGTGGCGCTGTCCTGATGCCTGCCCAGCATCCACCCCGCCAGAATCCCCAGCGTGAGCAGCGCGACGGCAAACACCGCCATCCATTTCAGCGGCGCGTTCGCCCCGGAGGAGGAACCCATCGGCGTACCAGTCGGAGCCAGTCGAAATCGAAACACGGGCCTCACCTCTTCTCTCACCAAAACGTGTCCTACTCTCCCTACGTGCCAGGCGGCGAAATGGCGGCACGACTTTACGCCTGCCTCACTGGCCTATTGTAACGCGGTTTTGCTCCGCTGTCAATTCGCGTTCTGCGGTTGACGGAAGCGCGTTCCGGGTGCTATACTCCGGCGTAAGAAGCGGCGTTGGCAGGCTCTGTCTTCTGCCGACGATTCTGCAAACGCAAAATACCAATGGGGGAACCAATGGCTATCGAACGAACTTTTGTGATGGTCAAGCCGGACGGCGTCGAGCGGCGGCTGGCGGGCGAGATCATCCGCCGTTTCGAGACACGCGGCCTGAAACTGATCGGCCTGAAACTGCTACAGCCGAGCCGCGAACTGGCGGAAGCGCACTATGCGGTGCATCGTGAGCGGCCTTTCTACGGCGAACTGGTGGACTTTATCGTCTCCGGCCCGGTCGTTGCGATGGTCTGGGAGGCCAACGACGCAATCAAACTCTGCCGGAACATGATTGGCGCTCTGAAGCCGTTTGAGGCGATCCCCGGCACGATTCGCGGAGACTACACAACGGAAGTGCAGACCAACCTCGTTCACGGCTCCGACGCCCCCGAAACCGCGCAGTCGGAAATCGCGCTCTGGTTCAAACCGGAAGAACTGCTCGCCTAGTTTTCAGGCTGTGTCCGCATCCACTGCTCCATTCCCGTCCATTCTGTGGCGGGATTTTTCTTTGCCTCTCACTTTACAGAAAAAGCCAGAACCGCTATAATCGGAACTGAAGACTACAGACGGCGACCGGTCGGAGGTGGGAGAATGTTTGATCTGCTGATACGCAATGGGCTGATTCTGGACGGAACGGGGAGAGCCGGATTTGCCGGAGATGTGGGGGTCGTTGGACAGACAATCACGGAGATAGGCGCGATCCCGGCGGAGGCGCAGGCGGCGCATACGGTGGATGCCAAAGGGATGGTCGTTGCGCCGGGCTTCATTGATATTCACACCCATGCCGACATCGCCCTGCTCGCCCGCCCGGAGCATCTGCCCAAAATCATGCAGGGCGTCACGACGGAAGTCTTCACAAACTGCGGGCTTGGTTTCGCACCCGTCACGGACGCGGGATTAGACATACAGCGCAAGTTTATCGCCGGGCTTTTCGGAGACGACAGCGGAGAGCGCACCGATGCGGATGGCACGACAAAGCCCCGCGTGGACTGGAACTGGCGCAGCGTCGCGGAGTTTCTAGCCCGCTTTGAAGCGCAGGGAACAGGGGCCAATATCGCCTATCTCATCCCGCATGGCTCGGTGCGAGTCTCGGCGATGGGAATGGAAGAGCGGCCCGCCACCGCCACAGAGTTGCGGACGATGTCGGCGCTGGTAGAACAGGGCATGGAAGAAGGCGCGTGGGGGCTGAGTACGGGCATCTGGTATGCGCCGATGCGGGCGGCGGCGCGAGAGGAGTTGGTGACGCTCTGCCGTCTGGCGGGCTTCTTCGCCACGCATCAGCGCGACTATGGCGACAGCATCTTCGCTGCGACGGACGAGAGTCTCGCCATCGCGCAGGAGGCGGGCGTTCCTGTACAGATCGCGCACCTCCAGATGAACGGCCCGAACAACGCGGGCCGCGCTGCGGAACTGCTGGCAAGACTGGAGCAGGCGCGGAGCGCGGGTGTGGACATCACCTGCGATACCTATCCCTACACCGCCGGCTCGACCTTTATCCAGTCTCTGCTGCCCGCCTGGGCCGCCGACGGCGGCCCGGACTCCATATTGCGTCGGCTTTCGGAGGAGGCGACCCGCAGCCGCATCGTGACGGAACTGAACGGGCTGCCGATTGACTGGAGCCGCTATACGCTGGTGGGAGTGGAGAGCAGCGCCAATCTGCCGTATGAAGGCCAGTCCTTCGACCGCATTGCCGTCGCACGGCAGCAGAGCGCAGCGGAGTTCGTCTGCGCGATTCTGGAAGAGGAAGACCTGCGTGCCTGCTTTGTCCACCACGCCGCGCACGAAGAGAATGTGCGGGAGATTCTGCGCTGGCCCGGTCAGATGGTCGGCAGCGACGGTCTGCATCTTCCGGGAAAAACCCATCCGCGCCTCTACGGAACGTTTCCCCGTGTCCTGGGCCGCTATGTGCGCGAGGAGAAGATACTGCCGCTCGCGGAGGCCGTCCAAAAGATGACCGGCGCTCCCGCCGCCCGCCTCGGCCTATCCCGACGCGGCACCCTCGCGCCCGGTCACGCCGCCGACATCGTGCTTTTCGATCCGGCAACGGTCTGCGATACGGCCACCTTCGACGATCCGCTGCGCTTCCCCACCGGGCTGCCCTGGGTCTTCGTGAATGGCCGCGCCGTCAAAGCCGATGACGCCCCTACCCGCGCCCTGCCCGGCAAAGTCCTGCGCCGCACTTAGCCTTCCTGATTGGCAGGGGCGGAGATACGGAAGGTACAGGTCTGTTCGTCGTTCGCAATGGAAGAGAGATGCTCCACCTTCACATCCCCCAGCAGTTTCGAGAACAGCCCGCTTTCGTTCTGACAGCAGATTCCGGAGTGCTGCCGGGCCACGGCGCATACGGAACAGTTGCGCTTGATGAGGAAATAGGCGTTCCCATCCGAACAGACCTCGGTCATATTGCCGTGTTCGTTTTCCAGCCGGGCGAGTTCGTTCAATCGGTTTGCCAGCGGGCGGTCACGCATTCGGGATTGCAGGGTGATGAAGGCGCGTTCCCGGCGGCGCTCCAGCAGTTCGTCTACCGCTTCCTGTCCCTGCCAGGCCCGGAGTTCATCGAGAATTTCGTTGAGAGCCGTATCATAGTGTCGGGGAAAGCTCTCATCTCCAATCGTGGTCAGCACATAGCGGTGTGAGGGCCGTCCCAGACCTTTGCGCTCCACCGTGACCGCAACCATATCTTCCGCCTCGAGAGAGGCGAGATGCTGGCGTACCGCGACCTGGGATATGCCCAGAATGCGCGATAGCTCCTCGGCTGTCATTATCCCCTTGAGTTTGATACAGTTTAGAATTTCTCGTCTTGTCAACCCATTTGCGCGTGGCATCGCTTCTGCTCCTGTGCCATTGGGCGGCACTTTTCTACATTTCCAGATGTATATGACCGTCAAATCATCACCGTTCAGTGATGCGTATTCCTGTAGTTTAGCCGATTTTTTCTTATATTGCAACCCCTGAGCGGTATCCAGAGCATAATAAGGGCTTTACTTGTAAAATTTTCCCATTCGCCTTACGCAGACGTCGTGACAGCGCTTCGCAAATGGCGAACAGGTTATTCGCGCCGATTTGCAGAAATGACAGAACAGATTTCGAGCGGGACGGCGGTAAGCAATCTGGATGTTTTCTACATCAGGATATGCTCTGCGCCTGAACGGAGGTTCACTGCATGAAAAGAGGACGATCGCGCTGGATACCCCGGTTGATTGCGTCTGTGCTGCTTTTGAGCGGAGGAGGAAGAGGCATCGCACAAAATAGCGTCCGCACGGAGCGGCTGCCACAACGCAGCGGGGGACTGAACGGCTATATCTCCTGTAACGTGCCGCGCCCGCCTGCACAGTATCAGGCGGGCGTCAGTTTCTACGCTGGCATCTGGCCCCTGCTCGAATCGCCGCTGAACGGGTTTCAGATCGGCCTGCCCTCCACCTGGATCATCCCGGATAACAAAGATTTTAACCAGCCGCTCTGCCCGCCTGGAACGGTTGCCCGCGATAACTGGCCGGAACGCGGCCCGGTCTACCGGGACGTGTTTCAGACCATCGAAGGCGGATTGGGCTACTGGGGTAGCACACAGTTTGGCAGCGCGATCCCGAAATACCGCATGAACGGCACTCCTGATGGCTACAATCACGAAGTCTCCTCTCCCGGCTGGGGGTTCGGGCAGACGAAGCCGCTGCCAAAAGAGTTTATGGGGATCGCCCAACTGAGCAATCGCCTGCTGGTTCCCCCGGACGGTCTCACCTTTCAGAAACTGACCAACGGCGAACTGCTCGGCAACGCCTGGATGTCCTTACCTCTCACCGAAGCCTACCGTGATCTTGCGGCTGCAAAGCCAACGACGCCGACGGGAGATCAGTGCTGGACACTCTTTCTGAACGCGGCCAACTTCAAAGGCCCGGTTGCCTACTGGACGCCGGAGACCTGGAGCAAACTCTCTGAACGCTATCACACCATTGACGGGCGTGGCCTCGACGCCCGCCCTGCCCTGATGGCGGGCGGCGCGATGGAGTTCAACACCGTACCCTATTTCGAGGCTGCGGATGCGGACGGGAATGTCTACTCGCGTGTGCCGAAACTTCTCTTCCCTCTCGACCCGAAGGGCCGCAGCGTCCTGATGCAGGACGTGACGATGTATGCAAGCCGCGCCCTGAGCGATTCGGTTCGCTCCTGGCTGCACGGCGGTTCCGTCCCCAATGGCCGCTTTGCCCCGAATGCCGCCTGGACTGCGAAAGGAACCGCGAACCCTGTCTCCTTCCGACAGGGGCCGAAAAACGTGCCGTTGACCGGCTTCGAGGGGATGGTGAAAACCACAGTTGTCGGCAATGCGTTCTGCCTGGAGTGGCCGACAGAAGGCACAAAAGGCGTCTTTCCCGAATACTACAAACAGGTGGAGGGAAAGCGCGTGGCAATTCCCGCCGCCTCGGTCCCTGTAGAGACAAAACTGACGGAGCAGACCTTCGCGCCAGCACAGACAGGCCAGCCTTACACCTCTCCGACCGACAGCGCATGGAGCCATCCCTGGCCGGTACGCGGGCCGTTCCAGGTCACTCTCACCGATGGCTCAACCATCACCTACGCCTGGTATCGCTTCGTGGATCAGCCTGCCCTGCAAAACCTCGGCCTCAACGCCGCACAGAAGGCGAAACTCCAGAAACTTGTCGAGCAGATGCACGCACGCTGGAAGATCACGTCAGAATATATGCCGCCACCCACCGGTGGCACCCTCGCCGTTCTCGATCCCGCGCTTATCGTCACGCCGCCTCGTGGCCTGTCCGTCGGCTACGTCCCCATCATCACACGCCAGGAGAGAAAATAATCTTTCCACCTGACGGCTCAAGAGAGAGGCGCAAACAGACCTTTTCGGAAGGTTACGAGGTTCTCAGTCAGAAGGGACAGGGGAAATGAGTTTTTCACAACGCACACATACTTTCACCGGCAGGCTTGCCATCGCCACATTGCTGCTATTGCCACTCGCGCTCCATGCGGCGGGAGGAAGGCAGGCGAACGACCCGGAACCGCCGGTCGTAGACCCCGGGCCGGTCGGCGGGCCGCCCTCCGACGCGATTGTGCTTTTCAGCGGCAAAGACCTCTCCATGTTTCGGGGTGAGCGCAGTCCGGAGCCAAAGTGGAGACTGGAGAACGGCGTGATGGAAACAACCCCGTTCGGCGGGCTATTTACAAAAGAGGAGTTCACGGACTGTCAGGTGCATGTGGAGTGGGCCTCGCCCTCGATGGTAAAAGGCGATGGGCAAGGGCGCGGTAATAGCGGTGTCTATCTCATGGGGCGCTACGAGATACAGGTACTCGACAGCTATAACAATAAGACGTATCATAACGGTCAGGCAGGCGCTTTCTACGGCCACAATGCGCCGCTCGTCAATGTTTGCCGTAAGCCCGGAGAGTGGCAGACCTACGATATAATTTTTCATGCGCCCAAAGCGATGCCGGAAGGTAAGGTGCAGCCGGGTTCTTTCACGGTGCTTCAGAACGGAGTGCTGATTCAAGATCATATTCCTGTCAACGGGGAAGCGACGACTGCCGCTCCGCTTCACGGCGTCGTGCCGAAGGCTCCGCTCTACCTGCAGGACCATGGCAACCCGGTGCGCTATCGCAACGTCTGGATACGCCGACTGTAGGAACAGCCTGCCGCTCTCGGCCCAATCCCAACCACTTGACCGATGGAGACCTTTCAATGACGGAGTTCGATTCCCTGTCTCTGCTCAAGGACGCGCAGATACGCCGCTTTCTCACGGATGGCTACCTAATCCTGAATGCCGGTCTGCCGGAGCAGGTTCACCAGACCATTTACCAGAAACTACAACGGGTGCTGAACGGCGACGGCAACCCCGGCAACAACATTCTGCCTGCGGTCCCGGAACTCCAGCAGATTCTCGATAGTCCCATCGTGCGCGGGGCCTTGACCGGGATTCTGGGGCCGAACTATCTGCTTCACCCGCACCGCTTCGTACATAACAACGAGCCGGGCGAACAGACACCCGAGGGGCCGAAAGTGGGCAAAGGCTCTCACTCCTTTGTCGGCTGGCATCAGGACGACCATAGCCCGCTCTCCCGCCCACGGCATCACTATCCGCGCTATGCGATGCTGCTCTACTATCCGCAAGACACGCCCATTGCTATGGGGCCGACTCAGATCATACCGGCGACCTATCTGCACCGCAAGATTACTCCGTACGACTATGAACGCGGTTTTCAGGCGAGTGGTGCGGCAGGAACCTGTGTGCTGGTGCATTTCGATCTCGCGCATGGCGGCTCACTCAACATCGCGGACAGATCGCGGTATATGGTGAAGTTTGTCTTCCTCCGTACCGAAGAGCCTGACACGCCCTCCTGGGAATGCCGGAGCGAACTCTGGGAGACGCCCGCCGACCACCAGTCTCCGCAGGATCAGTCGGTCGTCTGGTCGCATCTGTGGAACTGGATGTCCGGCAAACAGGGAGCAGACGCCAGGCCGTCTTCCCATGAGGACATTCCCGCGCTGCTGTCCGCTCTGGGAAGCGACGAATGCAGCCGTCAGGCGGCTCTCTACACGTTGGCATCGCTCGGCGAAGCGGCCATCGCGCCGCTGATAGCCGATCTGAAATGCCGGAAGGAGAGCGGATGGAGCGAGGGGGCCGTTGTGATGGAGAACAGCGCGTATGCTCTCGCTGCCATCGGTATGCCCGCTGTTCCTGCCCTCCTATCACTGCTGGAAATCCCGAATGAGTGGACGCAGATCAATGCGCTGTTCGCGCTTGGGGAGATGGGGAAGCGGGCGACAGAGGCCGCGCCCGCTGTCGTCGCGAGCCTTGCGTCTCCGTCTCATAGGGTCGTTCGGACCGCGCTGGACGCGCTCGGGCAGATAGGCTTGGAGGAGACATTGGCCCTGCCCGCGATTCGCAGACTGCTGATTGAGGAGAACCCGGAGTGGCAGGCGATCATTCGGCGCGGATGGTCACCGCAGGATCAGGTGCGCACGAACGCAATGCAGGTGCTGCTGCGCCTGGGATGGAACTCAACGGAGACGGAGCAGACCGTCGCGCAAGCCCTCAACGACCGTTGCGGCTATGTCACCGGGTTCGGCGTCGAGTGCCTGCTGCGGATGGGAACGCCTTCCGCCCTGCAAGCCGCCGTTCACAGCCTCCGCGCCCACCGCTGGGACGACACCCTGCAAAAGGGCCTTCGCACCTTCTAATCTGTGGGAACAAAAAACTCTCCCCGCACTGTGCGGGGAGAGTTGGAATAGCGAATGTCGGGTTAGAGTTTCGGGGGCTGGAAGGCAGCGAGTTCGGAGAGTTTGGTGGGAGGCGTGATTTTGCCATCGGCGATCATATCGCTCAGGGTTTTGAGGTTCTTCGTGACGCTCTCCGGGACGGCCTGCTTCGTGAACTTCATTTCGGAAAGGCCGATGCCGCCCTGTTTGAGATCGTAGACCTGCGGGCCTGCGACGAACTTGCCTTCCTTCGTCCTCTTCACCGTATCGAAAACCGCCGTGTCTACGTGCTTCACCATACTGGTCAGGACGCTGCCGGGAGCCTCATCGTCCTGGTCGCGGTCTACACCAATCGCGTAGTAGTCCTTGCCCTTCTCTTTCGCGGCCTGAATGACACCGAGTCCAGCCTTGCCTGCCGCTTGAAACACAATGTCGGTGCCATTACCGATGAGCTGCGCTGCCCGGCTCTTGCCCTTGCTCACATCGTTCCAGTCGCCGGTGTAGGCGGCCAGCACCTGCTTGTCGGGATCGAAGCCTGCGGTTTTGGCTCCCGCCTTATAACCCGCCTCGAATTTCTCGATCAGCGGAATCTGCATCCCGCCGACGAAACCGATCTTCTTCGTTTTGCTGACGGAGGCCGCCAGATAACCGGCGAGGAAAGAGCCTTGCTCCTCCTTGAAGGTCAGAGCGGCGCAGTTCGCCGCGCCCTCCGGAGCCTTGCCGTCCACGATGGCGAACTTCACGGCGGGGAACTCCGCCGCGACCTCTTTCAGGGCGTCCTCCATCGCGAAGCCGACTGCGATAACGACATCGTAGCCCTGCGAGGCGAAGGTACGCAGGTTGGCGGTGTAGTCGGAGGGGGATTTCGTCTCGACGTACTTCACATCGTCGGTACCGAGGCCAAGCTCCTTCTGCGCTTTTTGCAGTCCGGCCCAGGCTGCGGCGTTGAACGATTTGTCGTCCACGCCGCCCACGTCCAGCACCAGTGCGGCCCGGAACGGCTTGCCTGCCGCCACCGTGTTCGGCTTGCCCTCGCCCGGCGTGGTCGTCGTGCCGGTCTCTTTCGACGCCGGACAGCCCATCAGTCCCACGACCGCCAGCAGACTCATTCCGCACAGCGCCCTTCGGCTTATCGTTCGCATTCGATCCCCCCTCCACTCCGCAGTGTTGCCCTGCGTTTCTAGCGCATTTTGTGAATCGCATCGCCCTTGACATCCAGCGCGGCCTCGCCCATTGCTTCGGAGAGCGTCGGGTGCGCGTGAATGGTCGTCATCAGCTCCTCAACCGTCGCTTCCAGCTTAATCGCAATCACGGCCTCGTGGATCATCTCGGTGGCGTAGGGGCCGACGATGTGAACGCCCAGCAGTTCGCCGTACTTGCGCTCCGTGATGACCTTGACCATGCCCTCCTGCTCGTTCAGGGCCATCGCACGGCCGAGCGGACGGAACGGGAATTTGCCGGTCTGTACATCGTAGCCCTGGGCGCGGGCCTCCTCTTCCGTCAGGCCGACAGAGGCGAGTTCCGGGGAGGTGTAGATAGGCGCGGGAACGGCCCGATAGTCCATTTTGACCGAATGTCCCATCGCGTTCTCGGAGGCGACGATGCCCATGTGGGAGCCGAGGTGCGCCAGCAGCATCTTGCCCGTAATGTCGCCGATAGCGTAGATGTTCGGCACGGTGGTCTGAAGGTATTCGTTGACAACAACGCCGCGTTTGGTCATCGGGCCTTCCGAAATGACCTGTACGCCAGCCTTCTCCAGATTGAGACCCTCGGTCAGCGGCTTGCGCCCCGCCCCGACGAGTACCACATCCACCTCAACCGTTTTGGTCTCGTTTTCGCCCTGAATGGTGACGATGCGGACGCCGTCTTTCTGCTCTACGCCCGTCACTTTTGAACTCAAGTGGAAGCGGATGCCCAGTTTCTTGAGGCTCTTGCGAAGTTCCGCCGCAACTTCCTTATCGCCCGTCGGCAGGATTTCGGGGGCGATCTCAACGAGGTCTACCTCCGCGCCCAGGCTGCGGAAGACATAGGCGAACTCCAGGCCGACCGCGCCCGCGCCGATAACGACCATCCGGTTCGGACACTCTTTCGCGTGGACCGCCTCGTCGCTCGTCCAGATGCCGTTGCTGCTGACGCCACGCGGGTCGTTCGGGTCTTTTGCCAGGCCGGGAACGGGCGGCAGGATCGGCACGGAGCCGATTGCAAGGATGATGTTTTTTGTGGTGATGCGCTCGGTCTTGCCGTCCGCGCTCACCACTTCGACCGTGTTGGCATCTACCAGCGAGGCGGTGCCAACGACAGCCCGCACATGGTTGCTCTTCAGCAGCGCGGAGACGCCGCCGCGCAGGGTGGTGACGACTTTGGTCTTACGCTCCATCATTTTGGCGAAGTCAAAGCCGATCTCGCCGCTGATGGTGACGCCCATGATTCCGGCAGTCTGGACATGATGCAGGCGTTCGGTGCTGGCAATGAGGGTCTTGGTGGGAATACAGCCCCAGTTCAGGCAGGTTCCCCCCCACTCGCTGGCTTCTTTCTCAATGCAGACGGTGCGGGCGCCAAGTTGTGCAGCGCGGATGGCGCAGACGTAACCGCCCGGCCCGGAACCGATGACGACGATGTCGGCATCCAACTCTCCCGTAGGGGACATTTGTGATTGCTCCTCTGGTTGCAAGGACAGCAGACGGTCAACAATCTCGTTGACACGCTGTTCGTCCGTAATATCTTCAGTGATTATAGGGCGGCGCGGGAGGTCGGGAAGGGTTTCGGGCAGCGGCGGTTCCGCAACTACCTGACTCTGTTCAGCCTTCGGGTCCGTACTGGCGGCGTGGGTAGATTGGGAGTTCTTAGCGGGGCGAGTGGCGCGTTTACGTTCGGTCACGCGGGAGCCTCCTGGCGGTGCTGTCTACGCGGATAACAGGGTGGTCCGTCGGTCAGGACAGGCCAGGGCTTGCACTTCACCTCACCACATACTGGCACAACAGTTAAGTATAGCATACACGACAGCAGACCGTCAACGCAGAACGGTCCCTCTCAAAGGAGAGGAGAAGTCCGCGCCTGTACCAGAGCCGCTGGCGTTTGCCGGAGTTGGCGATGTTTGCGGGCAGTATGCTCGCGTCTCCGGGAGATACACGCAAATTACTGCCCATGACCGGGCATTTCCGTCTGAAAGACATCCACTTTTTAATGACGGGGGGTTCAACCTACCAGGAGACTTCGTCGGTGTAGGGTATCCAGATGTTTTTGACCTGCGTGGCCTCGCGCAGAAACTCCTTGCCCTGACCGGAGTCGGGGTCAAGCCAGTCGAAAGCGTCCTCTGTGTGTACCCAGGTGCGTTTGAGGTTGCCTGCGGAGGCGTGTTCGATTTTGGCACTGCCTACCGGGGTGCCAAAGTACCAAACGGAGGTCACTTCATCGTGCAGGGCGAGGACTTCCGCGAGGCCGTCGCGCTTGCCGGTGAGGATATTGACGACGCCCGCAGGCACATCGGAGGTTTCCAGCACCTGATAGAGGTCGGTAGCGGAGAGCGGGTGCAGTTCGGAGGGGATGACGACGACGACGTTGCCCATCGCAATCGCGGGCAGGACGAGCGAAAACAGGCCAAGCAGCGGGGTCGCAGTCGGACAGGCGAGGCCGATGACACCAAGAGGTTCATTCATGGCAAGCGTGACGTTGCGAAGGGCCGTGTTGTGGACCGCGCCGTCGTACTTGTCAGCCCAGGCGGCGTAGAAGTAGCAGCGGTCGAGGCTGAGTTCGACCTCCTGTCGGGCAGAGGCTTCGCTCTGTCCGGTCATCTGCACGAGTCGGGCCGCGAACTCCGCACTCCGCGCCGCCAGATTCTCCGCGAGATAGTAGAGCACCTGCGCCCGGTTATGCCCAGAGGATTTCGCCCATCCGGTACCGGCGCGGGCGGCTTCGACGGCATTGCGAACGTCCTTGCGGTTCCCCTCCCCCACCTCTCCAATCACCTTCCCCTGTGGGTCACACACCGGAACGCTATAGCCGGAATCGGGCCGCGCCTGCTTGCCGCCGATGTAGAGCTTCGGGGTGCGGTCAAGGGGCGGAAGGCCGTTGCGGGGGCCGGCGTCCGCAACAGAAACAGGCAGCGGTGCAGACGTGGAGGCAACCACAGGCTTGCTTTCAGCGCGACGTACGTACTCCCACAACCCCTCGCGCCCGCCTTCGCGCCCGTAGCCGCTCGCCCGATAGCCGCCAAAACCGGCGGCGGCATCCAGCAGATTGGTGCTGTTGACCCAGACCGTTCCGGCTTTGAGCTTGGGGGCGATGTCGAGGGCGAGACCGATGTTCTCTGTCCAGAGACTCGCGGCGAGGCCATAGCGGGTGTTATTGGCGATTTCCACGGCTTCCGCTGACGTGCGGAAGGTCATGCTGACCAGAACGGGGCCGAAAATCTCTTCCTGTGCCAGAACAGAGGAGGGCGTGACATCGGTGAAGAGGGTCGGGGGGAAGAAACAACCCTCGGCGGGACAGGCTGTGGCAGGCTGCCATAGGGTCGCGCCCTCCGCTTCGCCCTGCCGTACCAGCGACGTGATCCGCTCCAACTGCACCGGGGCCACAATCGCGCCGATATCGGTGGTCTTGTCCAGCGGGTCTCCTACGCGCAGGTTCTCCATGCGGGCGCGAATCTTGCGGTGCAGACGGTCGGCGATACTCTCCTGCACCAGCAGGCGTGACCCCGCACAGCAGACCTGCCCCTGATTGAACCAGATAGCGTCCACCAGTCCCTCCACCGCGCTGTCGAGATCGGCATCCTCGAAAACAATGTAGGGCGATTTGCCGCCGAGTTCGAGCGAGAGGCGTTTGCCGCTGCCCGCTGTCGTCTGCCGGATGAGCCTTCCCACCTCCGTCGAGCCGGTGAAGGCGATCTTGTCAACACCCGGATGTTTTGTCAGCAGTTCGCCGGTCGTGCCGTCGCCGGTGAGGATATTCACCACACCGGGCGGCAGGCCGATCTCATGACAGATGCCTGCGAAACAGAGTGCGGTCAGGGGAGTGTACTCGGCAGGCTTCAACACGACGGTGTTACCCGTCGCCAGCGCTGGCGCGATCTTCCAGGCTAGCATGAGCAGCGGGAAGTTCCAGGGGATGATCTGCCCAATGACGCCGATGGGCAGATAGTCCGGCAGTTCTGACGGCATCAGTTGCGCCCAGCCTGCGTGATGATAGAAGTGGCGGGCGACGAGCGGGATGTCTATATCCCGCGTCTCGCGAATCGGTTTGCCGTTGTCCAGCGTCTCCAGAACGGCGAGCAGGCGGGCGTGTTTCTGCACCTGTCGGGCCAGCGCGTAGAGATAGCGGGCGCGGCCATGCGCCCCAAGCCCCCACCAGCCGGACTGCGCCTGCCGCGCCGCCGCGACGGCGGCCTCCACGTCCTGCGCCACGGCCTGTGCAATCGTCGCGAGTGTCTTGCCCGTCGCCGGGTTCACAGTTGGAAACGTCTCGCCCGATGCTGCCGCCTGCCACTCCCCATTGAGGTAGAGGCCGAACGAACCCTTGTGCTGTGCGATCCAGTCCTGCGCCGCGCTCGCGCTCTCCGGTGCGGGTCCGTACTCCATTGTCTCGAATATCTCCGCCACTGTTGGCATCGTTGTCTCTTTCTATCTTCGCGAAATCACCGAATCAGCCTTCCATACCCTGCCGTTACTCTGGCGCATGAAAATGCCTTCTCCCCCGGAATCAGGGGCCGGGGGGCGTCTCTGTTCTCACTCCCCCCAAATTGGGGGTTAGGGGGCGACGCTTTTCCTGCTCCCCCAGAATTGGGGGCCATGGGCGGCTATTTTCCCATCAATCGAACTGATAGCCGATGGCGAACGTGATGCGCCCGTCAGGAAGTTTCTGAATGTTGGTCAGATAGACGGGGTTTCCACCACCGAGTTGAGAGCGGCTGGAGGGCGTGGTATGGGGTGTAAACGAGGCGTTTTCAGGGCTTGGAAACGGCACGGAGGTCGGGAAGACACGCGGCCCTGCCGGTCCCTCGACGCCATGCGCCTCCTCCAGAATTGGCCGATTGCCCACCACGCGCCAGATGAGCAGTCCCTCTGCGGCCAGACTTGTGTCGAAGCCTGTCTTGCGTCGGTTCTCCAACAGCAGGTATTCGCTCCCATCGGGCCGGAGCAGAACTTTGTAACACTCTTTCGGCGACTGCTCTACCGGCCGCAAAATCAGTTTCTGCTTCACGGTCGGGTCCAGAACGGCGGGGGTCAGCCAGCCCATCTGCTCCTTGCACCATGCGCTCATGTGCTCCGGCCGCCCGTTGCCAAGCTGATTGGACATGAGGCACCACGTTCCCAGCCCCTCGGAGCCGGGATTCTCCGGGCGAGCGTAGAGGTCGGGAAGACCGAGCATATGTCCGAACTCATGGCAGAAGACGCTGATATTCGTCATGCGTGGGCCACCCTCCGGCACGATGAAGTAGGCCCAGCGTTTGCCGCGATACGCTACCGTCGAACGATGCGGCCAGTAGATGCCGCCGCGATTGGTCGCAACGCGGGAACCTGCATAGAGAAACAGCACCCCATCGTAACCGTCCAGCGCGGTCGCCCCGTCCCGCGTCTGGAGTTTGTCCATCGCTTCCGTCAGCAGCAGATTCCGCGCAGGCCCGGTGCCGGTTCCCTGCGAGTAGTCCGCCCGATTCTTACTTACCTCGACCCAGTCGAAACACTTGCCCTCGACATGGAACGCCCCGGAGGACTGCTCCAGATAGAAGTCGTTCAGGCTGCCATAGACCGGCTGACCGGTAATGCAGGTCTTGCCCGTATACGTGCTTTTGCTGTAGAGCGACTCTTCCCAATCGGTGGTTTTGATGGTCGGGTTGTGCTTGACATCGGCGTATTCGATGGGAATGACGGCGAGCCGATAGACGCTCTTCTGAAAGCGCGGACGGCGGTCGTTGCCGGGGTCCTGCTGCCGCAGGTTTTCCGGGGCCGGAGCGAGCATGACGCGCACATCAATATCCTGTCCTCCCCGCCGCAGCGTCAGCGCCATGCTGTCGCCGGGGTTTTTCTCCCCGACGGTGTCGTCCAGATGGAACGCCTCGGTCACCGCGACCCCATCGGACTTGACGAGCAAGTCGCCTGACCGCACTCCGGCGGCATCCGCAGGCGAACCGACCGCAACCCGCGTCACTCGCGCTCCCTCGTCCGTACCTTCCGCCAGCACGACACCCAGCACGGCCCGCTCAACCGCCAGATGTCGGGGACGGCTGACCGCACCGAGAGTGGCCTCTGCGCTCACGCGCCGCGCTCCCTGCTCCAGCAGCAGATTCACTTTCGCGCCGGGAGATTGAGAGTGCAGCCAGTCCCGGAACTCCTCCGGCGTTCGGAAAGTCTTGCCGCCCGCCTTTGCCAGCACATCGCCACTCTTGATGCCTGCCTTCGCCGCCGGAGACCCGGTTTCCACGTCGGACACTGCCAGTCTGCCCTTCTTGTCCACAGAGAGGGAGATGCCGAGATAGCCCTGCTGCCCGGTAACGGATGCCTTCACAGGAGTAAGCGTGGTCGTCATTGCGGTTTCGACTGTCTTGAAGTCCGCGAGGTCGTTCAGTGCGCCCTGCGAGAACGCCCTTATCCCCACCGCTCCCATCAGAACTAACGAGAACACACCCACCTTCAGGATTGATGTACGACGCATTTTCATCCTTTCTCCGAAAGCCTCCGAAATACGGTTATAGACCATTGCTGCATTCATTATAGCCGAAACCTTCGTCTCCTTTGATACGGCGAACGGCGGAGCGGCCATCTGGAACGGATTTCGGCACAGCCTACTCCCATGTCGAGTACAATGAGAAAGAGCCACCCTCTGCCCGACGAAGGGCCATCTGGTCGAAGACCCAACGTGCCAGACCGTCGTCCGAATTTCAGGAGAGGAACAGTCAGGAGTGAGGAGGAGAGAATGGCAAGCAGTTACTGTGCGCTGATTCGAGAGGGGAAACTTCATCCGGTTCATACTGACTATCACGATACAGAGTATGGGTTTCCGCTGACCGATGACAGCCTGCTCTTTGAGCGGCTGATACTGGAAATCAATCAGGCAGGATTGTCATGGGAGACGATATTGAAACGCAAAGCCGGATTTCGCGCCGCCTACGACGATTTTGAAATCGCACGGATTGCGGCTTATGGAGAGGAAGACGTCGCGCGTCTGCTGGCAGATGCGCGTATTATTCGGAACCGGCTCAAAGTCGCAGCGGCGATACACAATGCCCGGATAGTCCTGCGCCTGCAAGGCGAATATGGCTCCTTACGCGCCTGGCTTGACTGGCACCATCCCCGCGAGCGGAAGGAGTGGGTCGCGCTGTTCCGGGCGAACTTCCGCTTTACGGGCGGGGAGATCGTCAACGAATTCCTGATGAGTACCGGCTACCTGCCCGGAGCGCACGACGCCGATTGTCCGGTCGGCATCGCACTCCAGGGAAGAAATCTCTGACGCCCTTCCGAGAGGCGGTGGCTCACTTCTGCAAGACCTGCTCCTTCAGCGCAGTCGCGAGTTTTTCCGCAAGAGGCAGGCTGCCCTGCGCGTTGGGATGCAGTGGGCCGGAGTACCAGCCTTCGGTATTGATGTAGTAGATTCGCGTGTCTCCGGCAGCGCGACGGGCCTCGACTTCCGCCCGAATTGCCTCTGCCTGTGCGCCGACAAACGGGCGCACGGCGGCGATTTTCGCCTTCGGATAGGCGGCTCGAATCATCGCCAAATACTGTGCGTAGAGCGGGCGGTACGCGGCAGGAGCCATCCCGCCGTCGTTGGTTCCCTGGTTCACAACGACCACATCGGGCTGCCAGTCGTCGCGGGGACAGCCTTTGTAGAACCAGTTGAACGATTCCAGCGCTCCCGGTGCGCCGCCGCTGCCGCCATGCGCGAGGCCGGTTGCCCCGAACCCCACCTGTCTCCAGGCCGCATTCAGCCGCATCGCGGTCTGCGCCGCATAGGACTGCCGTGCGTCTGTCTGCCAGGCCCAGGTCGTCTTGCCTTCACGCGGAGCCTGCACCAGGACGCCTTCCGTAATGCTGTCTCCGAGAAACTCCATCTTCAGTTTCGGCTTGTCCCACTGCGGCAGGGGAGGCAGCAGTCTCCCGCCCGAAATGTCGAGGCCGAGAAACGTGATGCTTGCGACCAGCGGCTGTGTCCAGCGGTTCTGATGCTCGTCCAGACCCCGCGCCATCAGCATCAGCGTATGGCGACCCTTCGGGAGATGGTCGGCGAGCGGCACTCGCTCTGCGACCTCCGCCTCCTGCCAGGGGCCATCGTCCAGTCGCCAGGCCAGAGTCGGTACACCGGGCATATTGGCCGAGACATCGAAACGTGCCGTTATTTCCGATCCGGTAAAATTGGCGAGCAGATAGTTGCCGCTATTGACCGTCTCGGCCCTATCCGGCGTCCTCCGGTCCCAACGCCCGAAAAACCGCAATGTCTTCGGCAGTCCTGTCGGTTCCGCAGACATTGCCCGCACGCTCAGAACGCCGGTAGCCAGCCCGAGAGCCGCCACGAACCAGTATTTGAACCCCATCCTTCCACCCCTTTAGTGCGCGACCCGTCTGGAAGGCGTTCCGCCAACCGTCCTGCGGACGGAACCCCTCTCTCCCGGAAGCGCGTGGCTCTCGTTTGCGCTGCAATGCAGGAACTATTATCGTACCTCATCCGGGCTTCTCGCGGTATACCGCAAGCAGACCGCCTGCGTCGTCCGGCTGATTTGTGACAGCAGGACAACGCAGGCAGTGGGATTGTACGCCGTCTCTCTTGCCTGGAGGGGCCACTTGCCCGGCTCGAAGACGAGAATGACAGCGGAGTTCGGCTCCATAGCGGGTCGGCCCGTTGCGCCCGTCTCCTGCAGCTTGAAGGAGGCGGTGATTAGATAGAGACGGTGCGTTTTGGGGTCTATGGTCATCGTGCGGGCGCCGCGCTGCGTGGGAATGGTCGCGACGGGCTGAAAAACGTGCTTGCTGTTTTCCCGCACCAGGGTAATCGTTCCGTCCTGCCCATTAGAGCTGATTGCAACGTCGCTGCCGGGGTCGAAAGCAGCGGCGTCCGGCCCCTTACCGATGGTGGGGGTAGCAAGGAGTTTGCCACTCTCCGAGTCCACGACCGCCATCTTCTCGTTGCCGCCGACGGCGAATAGGTGATGATGCGCTTTGTCAAAAGCCAGGCCAGAAGGCCCATCTACCGGCTCGATAGACCAGTGGCTTTTGACTTTCAATGCTTTGGCGTCTATCGCGAGAATTTCGTTTTTGTCCTCAATGTTCGCGAAGATCGTGCCTTTCTCGTCGGTGGCGCAGAACTCCGGCTTGCCGCCAACGGGAATCGTTCCGAGGACTTTGCCAGACACGGCATCCAGAGCCGTGATGTCGTTGCTGCGTCCGTTGTAAGTGAAGACGCGATTGGTCGCCGGATCGTAGAGGATAGCGTCCGGGTTCTGCCCGACCGCGACCCGCTGAAGCTCTTTCAGACTTTTCAAATCAAAGATCGTTACCGTATTTTCGCGCCCGTTGCTGGTGTAGCCCCGATTGAGTTTCGGCGCGACCGCCACGCCATGCACGCCCGGCGTATTGGGAATGTCCCCCGCAAGCGTATTTGTCTCGGTGTCCACTACCATGACATGCGTTCCGCGTGTGATATAAAGGCGGTGCGCCCCGCTGTCCACCGTCAGATAGTCCCAGCCGCCCTCGCCGCCAATGGCGATCTTCGTGAGCAGACGATAGGAAGGCTCCGCAGCCTGTGCAGGCGCCGCCCATGCGAACGACAGCACGGCCATCCCGACCATGCCCACAAATCTGGAAAACAGTGACGTAGTACGTTTCATTCAAAGCCTCTTTGCGAAGGGAGTGAGATTTCCATCTCCATAGACAACAGACGAACGAGGCCCGCACCTGTTACGCTTTCCTGAAAGAATTCACACCCTGCGCGTTCGGCAGCGGCCTCATTTCCGAAAACGATTGATCTGCTCCGGTTCGCCGAACGCGCCCTTCTCCCCGAACGCCACCACCCGCACCTTGACACCAGGCAGACCATCGAGCCGAATCGTGCCGCCGTTCTGCCCGCTCAGACGGGAGACCTCGGCAAAAGGTGACTCGCCCTTCGCCTTCGGATGAATCGTCCCGACAAGCCGTCCGCCGTCCATGTGGCGCAGGCCGTTGTTGATGCGGAACAGCACCCAGTTCCATTTGCCGTTTTTCGCGGCAGCGGGTATCTCGCCGCCATCCACCGCAATCGGTTCAGGCAGCGTTCCTGTCAGGAAGTTGAAATAGCGCGGCGTACCATCCGGGTTGAGAAGCGCCTCATCGCCATAGACCTGCATGAGAATATCAATCGTGTGCTGCTCGGCCCAGAGCGGGTACTGATCGTCCGCCGTGTTGAACTTGAAGCCAGCGATCCGTACCGCCGCGTGTCCACCCACCGTGACCGCCTCCGTCGGCTGATCCCCGCCCGTCAGTATTTTCATGTTGGCAGTCCAGTTCGGGTTTGGCGGCGTCAGCGTACCATCCGTACAGACATAATGCACCTTCTTCGCCGCATTCACCGTCGGCGGCCAGGCATCGGGATTGAATGGCCCGTTCGCCCCCCGCTTCCCCTGCCCCGCCGCCCACAGTCCTGCCCCGAGGGCACACACTGTCCATGCCAAGAATACCAATCGTTTCATTAACACGCTCCTTTGAGTGATAGGCGAGAAGCCAGAACGAAGAAACATCATAGAACTGTTTCAAGCGTCAACTGTCCCGTCCTGCATACGAAGTTCGGGGATTTTGGAAAAATGACGTGGGTTTGAAGTAATCAAGACGAAATCGTTTGAAATGGCAGTTGCCGTAATGTGGCTATCATGAGGATACTGTTGGACAGCAACGGAGATTGACTGGTACTGCGCTTCTGCGGCAACATCGCAAAGTAGAACATGGAGGCGATACAAATCATGAGTATATGGTGCCAGTATACCACAGCCAATCCTCAACAAAGGGAACCCCATACCGATTGTCATGCAACAAATCGGGCGGAAAATTGTCTTGTTTGGAAAGGCCGGCAGGAGTCCGCGTGGCGGTGGGCGAAACGTGGGACAGGACGGCGACATTTTCGGGCGGCGTGGGCCGCAGGGGAGCGTGGGGCAATGCTGAGAATTGAAGGCGGGGCGGGCAGGTTCTGCGACGGCGTGTCGCGGCGGCAGTTTCTTCAGATCGGCGGACTGGCGCTGGGTGGGCTGGCGCTGACCGATGTGCTGAAGGCCGAGGCGCAGACCGGAGTTCGCAACGGCCACAAGGCCTGCATCATGATCTTTCTGCCCGGAGGCCCGCCGCATCAGGATATGTTCGACTTGAAGATGGACGCGCCCGCCGAGATTCGCGGCGAGTTCAAGCCGATCAAGACCAAAGTCCCCGGCATCGAAATCTGCGAGCATCTGCCCAAGATCGCGGGCATGATGGACAAATTCGCCATTATCCGGTCGCTGGTCGGAGCGCGGGACGAACACGATTCCCACATCTGCCAGGGCGGCTACAACAACTCCGAAGTCGCGCAGAACCATGTGCCGTGCCTCGGCTCCGTCGTCTCAAAATTGCAAGGACAGGTGGACAAGACCGTTCCCACATTCATCGGTCTTGCCCCCAAAATGGGCCACATGGAATGGGGCGACCCCGGTGACCCCGGCTTCCTCGGCCTCACCCATGCGGCCATGCGGCCTGACGGCAACCTGATGGCCGACATGACCCTCAAAGGCGTCACGCTAGATCGGCTGAACGACCGCCGCCGCCTGCTCGCGGGCCTTGACCGCTTCCGCACCAGCGTCGACTCCCTGCGCGGCATGGACGACCTGAATCAACGCGCCTACGACATTCTCACCTCCAGCAAACTCGTCAACGCCCTCGACATCTCCAAAGAAGACCCGAAGGTACGCGAACGCTACGGCAAAGGCGACATGAAGAACGTGGACGATGGCGGCCCGGACTGCAACGAGCAGTTCCTGATGGCCCGTCGACTGGTAGAGGCCGGAGCGCGAGTGGTCACCCTTTCCTTCAGCCGCTGGGACTATCATGGCACGAACTTCGCGCAGTGCAAAGTCCACCTGCCGCGCCTCGATCAGGCCGTCTCCGCGCTGGTGCAGGACCTTCACGACCGGGGCATGGACAAAGATGTCTCCGTAGTCGTCTGGGGCGAGTTCGGACGCTCCCCGAAGATTAACAAGGACGGTGGGCGCGACCACTGGCCCCGCGTCTCCTGCGCCCTGCTGGCGGGCGGCGGAATGCGGACAGGGCAGGTCATCGGCGCGACCAACCGCTTCGGCGAAGAGCCTGCCGAGCGGCCTATTCACTATCGGGATGTGTTTGCCACGCTCTATCACAACATGGGCATAGACCTCAAAACCACACCGGTAGTGGACACCCTGAACCGCCCGAACTACCTCTTCCCCGACAACGACCCCATCACAGAGTTGGTCTGATCTATCGCACAGAAAAAGGCCGGGTGTTTTTAACACCCGGCCTTTTTTTATTCACTGTTCCCTTACGGGGCCGGCGCTTTCTTTTTCGTCTTGGCCGCGCTCTTGGTGATCGTCTCTTTCTGCTCGGCGGTCAGAACGCCTTCGACCTGGGTCTTGAAGTCGGCCAGGATTTCGGGGTTCTTGGTCTGGCGGTCCGCACGAGCGACGCCCTTCATCTTCTCCTGAGTCGCATCCGCCGCCGTCTTGATCTTCTCCATCTGCTCGGTGGTCAGTTTGACATCGCCATAGGCCGCGTAGGGAATCGCTTTGCTCTGGTTGAGCAGGGTGACAACCGGGAGTTTCTCGGTCAGCATCTTCTGCTGTTCGGGGGTGAGGACGGCTTTGACGTCGTCGTTGGCGGCGGTGTTGAGTTCGCGAATCTTCATTCGGTCGCCTGCCGCAGCCGCCACATCCGTCTTTAGTTTGTCCTGAATCGCGGTGATCTTGGTCTTCTGGTCGTCTTTCAGGGTCACGATCGCATTGAGCGTCGCCACCGGAAGCGCGGACATACCGCCGCGTCGGCCCTGACCGCCGCCAGCTCGGCCTGCTCCCTGCGCGGGCGCACCTGCGGCGGCGGGCGGAGCCTGTGCGAGAACCGGAATGCTCAGAACCAGCAGCGCACCGAGCGCCAATGTCATCCGTTTCAAACTTTTCATCTGGGAATCTCCTTAAACGTGCATGGGGTGGGCAAAAGCGGATTCTGCCCTTGTGGATGTATAACAACGCTCTTGACGCATCGGAAACCGAATTGTTCAGTAATCCATCCCGGTACGCAGAATTCGCTGCGTCTGCTCTCTATTTTTTGCCTGCCATCGGTTTGCCGGGCGCTCCCGGAGCGCCGGGGCCACCCGGTCGCATTCCGCCGGGTCTGCCGCCGCTGCCGGGCATTCCGAAACCGCCGGGGGGAGTCGGGGGATGATATTTGCCGATGATGGTCTTCTGCGCCGGGGTCAGCACAGTGTCCACCTGGGTCTTGAAGGCGGTCATCACCTCCTGGCCTTTGGTGCGGCGCTCCTCACGAGGGATGGCCTGCATCTTGGTCTCGGTGGCGGTCACGAAGCCTTTGATTTTGGTCATCTGCGCGGCGGTCAGTTTGACATCGCCGAGAGTCGCCGCCGGAACCGCCCGGCTGCGATTGAGCATCATGACGACGGGCAGTTTTTCCGCGAGAGTCTTCTGCTGCGCGGGGGTCAGAACCGCCTTCATATCGTTGGTGGCTGTGGTCATCAGCGGCCCCATCTTCTCCCGGTCGCCGTTCGCCGCCTTCGCATCCTTCTTCATTTTGTCCTGAATCGCGACGAGTTTGGTCTTCTGGGCCGGAGTCAGGGTCACGAGGGTCGCCACTGCGCTGATGGGCATCATCGCCATGCCGCCCCCGCCACGTCGTCCCTGCCCACCACCTGGGCCGCCGGGGCCGCCCGGACCTCCGGGAGGTCCTCCCTGTGGGCCTCTGGGCGGGCCGCCTTTCGGGGGACCTTGCGCCAGCACGGGGACGCTCACAATCAGAACTGCACTCAGTGCGAGCGCGACACGCATCCACCGGTTCATCAGGGCTTCTCCTCACTCAATGAAATGAGACGGCCTGTTTGACCGCCTCTGTTGTAGCTACTATAGCACGAAAGCGCTGCTCATCACCAGGAGGACATCAAATTCACGGTCCGGTCGCTTTGAGAATGGCGGCTCCCAACTGGGTTCCGAGCGCTTGACTGGTCGTGGCGTCCGGGTGGATACCGTCGTGGGAGTGGAGGCTGGGAGTGCCGCTGGGATCGGTCAGGCCCGTTTGCACGGAAACGCCCAGGTCTATCAGGAAGACATTCGTATCTGCCGGGTGCGCGGTCTGATACGAATGTACGCCCTGCGTGATGGCGTCGCGCTAGAAGCCGTTGAACGGAACGACCAGGCAAAGACGCGCAGCGGGCAGAGCCGCTCGCGCCGCAGCGATCCAGTTCGTGACGATTGTCTTCACCTGCGTCGTATCGGCAGGAGCGAGAAAGTCGTTGACGCCGTGCATGACGATCACATAGTTTGGGGGCGGGGTGAAGAGACGGGGCTTACCCTGAAAGTAGCTCTGCCAGGAAGCAGGGAAGGCGGGAACGTTGCTGACCTCCTGCCCCGCAATCGTCCAGCCCTGCCGTGCCATTCCGACGACGCCGAACTCCGCGCCCAGCGCAGCGGCACAGGGGTACGTATAGGCATGGGTCGCATCGCTGTCGTGGATGGGGTCGTTGCGCGCCGCCTCGGTATGGACGCCCTCTGTGATGCTGTCTCCGAAGAAGAGAATGCGCTTTGCCAGCAGGGTAGGCGCGATGGTCGTGCCGCCGAGTGGGAGCGTCAGGCCCGTGATCTTGACCGCCTGCACGGGCAGCTTCCAGCGGTCCTGCGTATAGTCGGACGAGACGACCCAGACTTTGCAGGTGTGATTGCTCGACGTACTCAGGGTGTCGGTAGTGAGGGGTATCTGCGCGTCTCCCGCGACAAGCTGATAGGTCTGCACGGGGCCGCTGTCCACCTGCCAGCGAATCCTCGGCCCGGCACGATTTGGGACTGCCGAGAATGAGGAGGTATCTATGTCCAGCCGCACCCCGGTACTGTGGAATCCGGCGGAGAGGTAGGCTCCAGGTTGCGTGGTGAGGGCCGAGGTCGTGCCGTTAACCGTCCAGTTGTAGGGACTCAGAAAGAGATTGGGGTCGTCGAGGGCGACCTTCGTGCCGGTCACGACCGTGGTATAGTGGGGAAACAGGGCGTCTCCTGTCCCGCATCCCGCACACCAGAGCAGCAGACCGCACAGCGCAAGCATTCCAGAACGTCGCATGACTTCTCCTCTTGTCTAACCTGGGAACGTCTCCATTCTACTGTCCGAAAGAGGGGATGTCAAGCAGGACGGTGAAAACAGTTCGGCAGGCCTCTTGACGCCGCGTCCGTCCGCTGTTATAATGGGAATGTTCGGCGGACAGGATGTTCTCTGCCCTGATCCTGGCTGTTTCTGTGAGGCTCATGCTCAACGCGCTCCTGCCTATCGCCTATATCCGTATCCGGTTTGGCTGGCTCTCCGTGAATCTGGTGCGGCAGGGTGAACTGGTGAGTGTGTTCGAGGGCAAGGCGCAGGTCGCGGTTCGCAGCGGCGTGTCTGCTCACCCCGAAGTCGTCGCCGTAGGGGATGAGGTCGAGGCGGTGATGCAGCGCACCCCGGCAGGTCTGACGGTGCGCACGGCCTTCGATCATCCGCGTCTGCTCTACGGCGGATTAGAGGATACCGTACTGGTCTTGCAGAATTTCGTTTTGCGGGCGGCCTTAAAAGCCGACATCTCTCTGCGCGGCTGCCGGGTTGTTATGCATCCGCAACGGGAGCTGGAGGGCGGGCTTTCCGAACTGGAAGCACAGGGTCTGATCGAGATCGCGACTCGCGGCGGCGGGCGCGATGTCGGCATCTACAACGGCGCGGGCGAATTGACCCCGCACGACCTTGCCACGATGCGACTGCGGAAACCCATCAACCGACGCTGAGACTCGCCGCTCCCGGATTTTCCGATACACGCTGTTTGTGCCGATGTCGGTGCGCCGACCCCCTTCCCACGGCCTCCCGACACAGATTGAAGACCATTCACCCCCCGACTACCGCTCTCTAAGGAGGGATATGCCTTGAGAAAAGCATCTCTGTTACCAGTCGGCGCTGCGGCGCTGGCGCTCTGGGGCTGTGGCGGCGGCAACGGCTCTTCGGCTTCCGGGCCGACCGCCAATCCGCTGACCGCAGGCAGGGCCGCTCTCAGCAGCCTCGCCGCCAACACGACCCCGACTTCGGCGCAGACGCTTCAGTCCGCGTTCGACCTGTTCACGAAGGCGCTTCAGGAGAATCCCAACAGCACAGAAGCCCATTTCGGTGCGGCGGTCTGTCTGATGGGCAGCGCAGCCCAGCAGATTGACGGCGTTGGCGGTATTCCGACGGTTCCTCCCATCCTGACCCCGCTGGCATCGGTCAAACCCGAAGGGCAGGGAGGCAGTGGTTCTTCTCCAGGCAATCCGGGTAACGGCGGTTCGGGCTTCGTTTTGCCCTCCCCACCTTCCGATGGCGACCTGCCTCCAGCCCCGCCCGGCAGCACAGAACCCGGTAAACCCATTGAACCGACGCATACGCTGGGGCTGTTCTGGTTTCTGGATCGCGGTCTAAGCAATCCGAACACGCTGCTGAATATGCTCTCGCCCATCTCCGACCTGCGCCTGGGGCTGATTCCCTACTACGGCTATTCGGGCGACGCGCAGGATGTAGCCCGCCGCCAGAAACTGCTCACCGATCTCGGCACAGTCGCGCAGCATCTCCAGACGGTGGAAGCCGATGCCAGTTTTACCCTGACTCTGCCCGCGCCGGATCAGAACGGTCAGCCGGTGACCATCGGACTGCCGGAAGTCTACCTGTTCGACGCCTATGTGCAGTCGCTGCGCGTCTCGACCGCGCTGTCGCTGGCCTACGTCCGCGATCCGGGCAACAACAGTCTGCTGCCGCCCTCGCCGCCCACCGTCGGAACGGGCAGCACGGGTTCCGGCACGACCACTTCGTCCATGCCGCCTCCGCCTCCCTTCTTCTCCGGTGGTGGTCGGGAGGTCAACGAACCCACCGAGCCGCCCTCGCCCTTCCTCGCGCTCGACAAGAACAAAGACGGCAAACTGACGCCGGACGAGTATCTGCCTGCCAGCCCGTTCCTGACCCTGCGCGACGCGGCCTATTTCCAGACGGCGAAGGACGCGATGACGGCCATCGTTGACAGAGAGACAAAGGGCATTGCGGGCATTCTGGCCCGCCCGACGACCGAACCCTTCCTCCTCCCCAACAGCCCCGATGTGGCGAAGGCGGTGGCAAACATCCGCGACAACGTTCTGCCGCTCATCACGCAGGCGACGACCGGCCCGGTGACCCTGACGGTGCCGCGCTACCAGGCTATTCCGCTGGTCGCTATCGGCGGCGGTTCGACTCTGGTGCATCCGGTAGCGGCTTCCAACGAGCTGTTCACCCTGCGCCCGCAGTCCGGCGGTGACCTGCCGCCCACCCCGCCCGGCGTGAAGAACCTCAGACTCGTGCTGAACATCGCGGCCTGGTTCGCTCATCCGCCCGCCGATCTCAAGCCGCTCGCCCCGACCTACCTTCTGAACTCGTTCGGCTTCCCGAACTTCGACAAGACGACCTACCCCGACCCGACGTTCGGCGGTCTCTTCCCCGAAGGCATCCCCGCCGACCTCCGCCTCTGACCCGCTCAGACGGCCCGACGCACGGCTTCTGCCCGCGTCGGGCCGTCCTCCTGTCCACTCTCCCGACATTTGACAATCCCCGAACTGGCAGTGTATAATTAACCTGAAAGTGCCTGTTGGGGGATCGTCCAGCGGCAGGACAGCGGTTTTTGGTGCCGCTAACCGTGGTTCGAATCCACGTCTCCCAGGTTCTGAAACGCCGCTCGTCGGCTTCGTGATAAGACACGTTTTTTGCCTCACCCACCCAACGGCAGGAGACGTGTCTTTCCGTTTTCGAGTTCTGTACGAATCCGGGCGGACGACCGGGCAATGAACGCCCTGTCTGGGAGGTGTTCCGCCAACCGTCCTGCGTACGGAAGTCGTGTTCCTCTGGGAGTGTCTAACAAGTATGATCGAATCTGGCTGCCATCAGAGCCTCCGGCTGAAAAATTTTACGGTCTTTCAGGATGCAAGCCTGGAGTTTGCTCCCGGTATCAATGCGATCATCGGGGAGAACGGTTCCGGGAAGACCCATCTTCTGAAGGCTCTCTATGCCTTTCAGCGACCGCCCTCTCGTGAAGTGCCGGACATTCGCACCGCGTTAGGACAACTCTTTCAAACAAAAGACATTACGGAACTGGTTCGTTCCCAGGCCAGACGTGGGGATGTTCTGGAGGTGAGCGGCACCTATAGCGGCAGTGCGTGGGCGTATGCACTTCAGAAAACGAACGGGGAGCCGACATTGTCCACGTTCGGCAAAGTGGAGATGGGCCGTCCCGTGTTTCTTCCGGCATTGGATATGATGGGCCATACGCTACAATTCAATCAGGCGTACAATCAGGTCTATCTCGACTTCGATCTGACCTGCTACGATATCGTGACCCTGCTGACCCTGGAAAACCGGGTTCAGCCGGGACACAAGAAAGAGGCGGAGGGGCTGACGTCCCTGTTGGGAGGAAAACTGGAATTTGAGGAGGGGCGCTTCTACCTGCAAACACCGGGTGGACGGCAGGCGATGCCGCTGGTTGCGGAGGGCCTTCGCAAAATTGCCGCGTTAGCGCGATTGCAGCAAAACGGCTGGCTTGTGCCGGGAGCCACGCTGTTTTGGGACGAGCCGGAGGTCAATGTCAACCCGGTTTTGATGGACAATATCGTGGAGGCTTTGCTTGCTCTGGCGCGGCAGGGGGTTCAGGTCTTTCTGACAACTCACAGCTACGTCATTCTCAAGGAACTGGATTTACAGGCCACTCCCGAAGATACGGTACGTTTTTTTAGCCTTCATGCCAGCAAAGCGGGTACACAGGTGACAACCTCTGAGTCCCTGAACGCCCTCTCCCCGAATGCTATTCTCAGTCACTTCGGCTCCCTCTATGACCGCGACATTCGCCGCGCCGCAGGAAGGAGTCGCCGCAGTGAGAAAGTGCGCTGAAAGCGGCCTTGAATTCGACTTCTCCAAAGCCCATGTCGTCTATGAACACGATAGAACGAGCGCAAAATGCGACGGCAGTTCCACGGCGGACGGGAACACCTACTGGCCGGGCGTTGATTTCCGTATAGAGGAGGATACAGGCTGGATATGGCTGGAGATCAAAAACTGGAGAGGCAGAATGCAGGGCAGCTTTCGGGCAAAACTGATGAGCAAAGCCTACGCCGAAGAGATGCGCTCCAAATTTCTCGGAACCACCAGTTTTCTGGCCTGGAACAACGCTTTCACATCTGGCTCCGTCCGCTATATCCTGCTTTTCGAGCCACCCACTCCCTTCGACCGGGCCTTACTCGCTCCCTTCCAGGATTTCGTCCGTCAAGAGATGAGCCACCCCGACAAACTGGACATCCGCACCTACGTCTTCGATGTCCGCAGTTGGAATACTGTCTTCACGGACTATCCTGTACGTAAACAGAAGTAAATCTCGTTGTCAGATGGACTTTGCAACATGAGAAAAAAGAGAGATGGCGATCCGACAGGCACTTCAATTTTTGGACACAAAGTCCAGGCGCTGGTTGCCGTGATGAATGACCCGATGGCCTGGCGACTGGTTCAGGAACAGCTCTGGTATCGTATTCCAGTCGAGAAGGCTCCAAAGCGCTGGCCTCCACAGTGGCTGGCGTTTTACCAGACCAAGATTTTTCGAGATGAAGCGTATTCCGTGCGCTACTACGGGCAGATAAAAGAGATTCGCCGGGTGAAGCGCACAACTCTCTTTCCCGATGAATTTCCGAATACCAAGTCAGAACATGAATACTATCAAGTCATTCTTCATTCGCTTGAGATTCTACCCCGACCCATTGTCAGTTATCGCCTGCGTCGTGTCGTCTTCATTCCGACGACTTACCACAAACTGATGGCAGCGACAGAAATCAACGACCTCTTCGATGACAGCCCGCTTGAAGATGCGCTCTGGGAAGAACTGAAAAAGTTGAGTCTCCAGGCGGAACGGCAGTATCATCTCCAGGCAACGGGACAACACTATTTTCTGGATTTTGCCCTGTTCTGCGCTCATGGCAAAGTGAATGTCGAAGCGGACGGCGACAGATGGCACAATGACCCTGCCCGTGTTCCCGACGACAACCGGCGAAACAACGCACTGGCTTCCGAGGGATGGCAGGTGCTGCGCTTCAACACGCATCAAATCAAGGAAGAAATGACAGAGTACTGTGTACCGCGCATTACCGAAACGGTCAACCAATTGGGCGGTCTCAGCGATACGGAAGAAGCCCCACGCGTGTACTACGCCACTCAGGACGGGATCGTACAGCAGCTCACGTTGTTTGACCGCGCCGCAACGTACACTGTTGACGAGGACGAATCGGATTGAAATCTGCGACTATCTGCTGCAACAGCAGGATATGGTCGTGCTAGCCTGATCTGCTTCTCCGTCTATCCCCACACCTCACTCGAAATCATCAAGCAGCGAGGGTTGTTGTTTTAAGGTAGACGTTTTTACGGTGCCATGCTAATGCTTCAGGGGCGGGCGCGTACTGGATTTGAGCAGGCAGTAGTAGGGTAACTCCTGGGGTGAGGTAAGTCAGGGAATTTTGAAGTCGAGGCGAAACGAGGATTTTGTAATCGTCGGTTGCAGTAAACCAGCCAGTGTCAAATCCCCAATGGTGGTTTTTGCAGAAGGCGATGCCGTTGCGCGGGTCGTCGTTATGGAAGATGCCGAAAGGCATGATATGCGCGGCGTCCACAAGGCCGCCTCGGTCATTCATGCGGACACTCAGCCCGCAGACAGCGCAGGATTCATTATAAAGCGATTTGACGACTTTCGGGAACAGGGCATGACGGATGTAGTAACCCGTTTCGTCCTGATTCTCACGAACTTTCTTCGGTCGAAACCGGCTCTGCGCTTCTGACTTGAGTTTTTCCGCCTCATAGTCCATCGGATTCTCTGGAAGTGCGGACTGGATACCTACCGCGCCAACACCAAAGTACTCTTTCAGCAGTAATGTTCGTAAAGTGTTGAGGTTCGCCCTGTCCTGCAACAACTCCCACAGGTCCGGTGCAAGTACCGCCCCATCTACTTCCGTTGTCAGTTGGCGAATAGACGGGTTCATACCGAGCGCCTGTGTCGAGACGGGAACGCCGTTTTTAACCAGTTCCCAAAAACCCTCCTGCACCATAAAGCGGAACGGGTTGGCGATCCGCTCTACCCAGGTGTCCTCTGGCACAAGCACACGCCAGTAAGCGCGAAAAGCCGCGACCAGTTCCGGCGTAAGTTCAATACAGTTTTTTGAGATACTGCCGCGTTCGATTTCGTCCAGCACCGCCAGCAGCAAAATGGGCTTATGCGGAGCGGCACCCCATTTCACATTTTGAAAGCGGTGTAGGTTAACAAACAGATGGGAATAGTTGCTGATATCCACACTTTTCACCATTTGCTGATCGGTTTCTGTGTTTAGTGCCGTTGCGTCCGGGTTTGCCCTTCGGAATGAATTCCGGGGCTGTGGGCCTGCGGCCAAGTGACCGCTTCGCGGTCACCTCCGCTGTTCATCGTCTTTTCGGCTAAAACGTGTACTTGTCTGGCAGGACTTGCAGGAACGCCAAAAACAAGGGAGTTTGTGTGTCCGCTTGCGGACACTCGGCCGCAGGCCCACAGCCCCGGAATTCATTCCGAAGGGCAAACCAATACGGCGAACGCCGAAACCTGCCGTATTGAACAACCTGTGTCCGCGCAGGCGGGTACATGGCCGAAGGCACCCCTGCGGCAGTGTTCAGCCTGCCGAATCCTATGAGGCCTGGCGACCATCCCAGGGCTTTTTTGCGCCAACATACTTTTCGGCCTCTCTCGTCGAACGAGAGAGGCCGATTGGTATTGCGGAGTGGGGAGGTTAGCCGCGTTCGGTTTCGATGCGGAGGACGTAGCGGCAGAGGAGTTCGTTGGCGGCTTCGGGGGAGTGGCTTTCCGCGTAGATGTGGAAGAAGGGTTCCGAGGCGTCCGGCAGAACCAGCGCCCAGTCCTCGCCCTCATAGAACTTGATGCCGTCTATGAGTTCCACACGCTTGCCGTCTTCGCCGGTGAGCAGGTTGGCCTCCTTGGTCAGCCCCCCCATCACGCGGCCTTTCGCCTCCCAGGGGCAGCGAATCATGGCGTGGGCGATATGCGCGGGGGGAAGCTCGGCAGAGAGTTCTGAGATGTTCAGGTCGGTGGTCGCCAGCAGCTCCATCAGCTTGCCGAAGCCGAACATCGCGTCGAAGGTCGGCTGGAACTCGGAGAAGATGAACCCGCCCGCCACGTCGCCCGCAAAATCCACCCGGTCGGGCCGATTCGAGTCGCCGATACAGAGCGCCATCAGGTCGCGAATATTCGTCTTCGTGCGGATGACCTCGCCGCCGTGCAGTCCGACTAGCGCCTCGATCATGCGCGGAGCCGTCACCGGAACCGCGATCTTCGCCCGCTCCCGTGTCCGCGCCACCAGCACACACATCAGCGCCAGCAGTTTGCTGCCCTCGATGATCTGTCCGTTCTCGTCCACCAGCGTCATCCGCTCGCCGTCCGCCTCGAATAGCACTCCGAGGTCCGCACTGAGCGTCTGCACAATCTGCGCTAGGTTCGGCAGCAGGCCGTTGCGGGCGTCCGGCGTCTTCGGCGTTTTGGAGACATCCGGGTAGGCGTTCAGCGCGATCAGGTCGCAGCCCATCTTGCCCAGCATCGTCGGGTAGACATTCGCCAGACGGCCAAACGCGAAGTCTGCCACGACTTTCAGGTTGCGCGTCTTCACCTGCTTCATGTCCAGGTGATGATAGAACGATTCTGCATACTGCTCAACGCCGCGCCCCGCGAACTCCAACTGCCCTACCTGATCGGCGTCCACACGACGGAAATCCTCTCGGAAGAAGATCGTCTCCACCTTGCGCTCCGCGTTTTTGGAGAGGTAGACCCCCTGCTCGTCAAAGAACTCAATCAGCGCCATCTTCGGGTTGTCGGGCGCGAGGCGGATATGGACGCCGCCGCTCGCCTGCGTCCCTAGAATGCCGTGCCGCGCAATCGGCAGCGGCATCGAGCGCATATCCAGCACATTGACCCCGACCGAGAGCAGGCCGGAAATCATGGCGCGTTTCATCATTCGGGCGACCGGGCCGGAGTCGCGACTCGTGACCACCGTCGCGCCCCGTTTCAGGTAGCCGCCGAACGATGCGCCGAGTTTGCAGGCCAGGTCAGGCGTCAACTCGATGTTCGCGATGCCCATGATCCCCTGCCCCCGGAACAGCGTCCCTGCCCACTTCTGCCCCCAGATGAGGCTCATGGTAACGGTGCTGCCCGCCTCGATCAGTTTATCGGGCCAGAGTTTGATCTGCGTGCGGATAGTGCTGTCGTCCTCGATACGGCAGCGCGACCCGATGACTGCGCCCTCCTGAATCACGACGTTGCTCTTGATCTGAACGTGCGAGCAGATCGTACAGGCCGACAGGTTCGACTCCGCCCCCACATAGACGTTGTCCCACAGGACGCTGCGATGGACTTCCGCCTTCTCCTCAATGATGGCGTTGTCGCCGATTACCGAGTAGGGGCCGACGATGGCATGGGCTTTGATCTTGCAGTTCTTGCCCAGGACGACGGGCGGGCGGATATGCGCGGTCGGGTCAATATCCTGCCCCTCCCCGATCCAGACCCCCGCGCTCCGGTAGTCCGCCGACAGCCCCTCATGCACCCGCGTATGCCCGTCCATGACCGTATACTGCGCCTCGCGGTACTGCTGCAAGTTACCCACATCGCACCAGTAATCGTTCATGACATAGCCGAAGAGCGGCTTGTTCTCCTCCAGAATCTTCGGGAAGATGTCCTGGCTCCAGTCGTAGCTCTTGCCCATCTCCATATAGTCGAACACGGAGGGTTCCAGGATATACATTCCGGTATTGACGGTATCGGAGAAAACTTCGCCCCAGGAGGGCTTTTCGAGGAAGCGGCGGATGCGCCCGGCATCGTCGGTGATAACGACTCCGAACTCCAGCGGATTGGGTACATGGGAGAGAACAATGGTCGCAAGGCTCTGCTTGTCGCGGTGGTACTTGATGGCGGTTTCGAGGTTGATGTCGGTCAGGGCGTCGCCGCTGATGATGAGGAACGCGTCGTCGCGCAGGAGCGCCTCGGCCTGTTTGACACTTCCCGCTGTTCCCAGGGGCGTATCCTCCACCGAGTAGACGATGCTGACGCCCCATTCGGAGCCGTCTCCAAAATAGTTTTCGATCTCATCGGCAAGATAGTGCAGCGTGACAACGATCTCGTTGATGCCGTACTGTTTGAGTAGCAGAACGATATGCTCCATGATGGGCATATTGAGCGCCGGAGTGAGCGGTTTGGGACGTTGGGAGGTCAGCGGACGCAAGCGCGTTCCTTCACCACCGGCCATGATGACAGCTTTCATAGAGACCCCCATTCCAGGCAACGCAGATACATCGGGGCAGCGTCGCCTCCTCATTTTAAGTGGTCGCGTACACATCGGAGAGACACGATTGCCTGTCTATTCGCCTTCAAGGGTCACTCTCCCTGCTTCCCTGCTTTTTCTAACACAAATCTCCTGCAAAGGGTTCAATGCAGATCAGGCAGGCGTTCCTTCTGCCTCTTTACGGCTCTGCCCCCGGCCCACTCCGTACCGCTCCAGTGCCCCGTAGAGCAGCAAAGCCCCGCCCAGTAGCGCCGCCAGAACGCCGGGCCGCAGACCGAAACGGGCCAGCGGTATGAGTACACAGACAGCAGCGGCAACGATCTGCCCCGCCACCATCCGCACCCGGTTCTGCGGCGTCGGCGCGAACAGCAGGCTCGCCCCGGCCAGGACGGCGCAGAGGGTCAGCGGCCAGCGGAGCGGCAGCCCGAAGCCTGTGATTGGAATGGGAGCGGGCGCGTTCACCAGCAGCGTTCCCGGCATGGAGTGCAGCGTCTCCTGAGAGAACGGCTCGTATTTCCAGACCAGAAACAGGCTCACGACACACAGCAGCATCCCGGTCAGTGTCGCGATTTCGGCACGGGTCAAAAAACGCCGCTGCGTCCCTTCTATGAGATTGTCGTCAGTACCCTTCACACCGCAATTTTCCACAGCGCCAAAGGGAAATCCTGCCTCTGTTTTGTGTTACGGGAGGTCCTGGCGATAGGGAGCGAAGCGGAGTCTGCCTTGCGGTTGGGAAGCGAAGTGTCGCTGTGTACGGGGTTCCAGCACCCGCGTGTCGTATTCGGTAACTTCGAGGACTCACTGCTGGTGCTGGAAGAGTTCGTGCGGCGGGCGTATGGCGGCAAAATCCCTCTCTTGCGGCCCCGCCTGCTGTTTCACCCTCTCGAAGCCCTCGCAGGCGGGTTGTCCGCTGTAGAGATTCATGGCCTGATGGCAATGGGCGTAAAAATAGGTCGGCAGGTGGAAGTCATCGAGACGGCAAACGCCTTGACCGACGCTGAATTACAGACTTACCTTACGCAGACAGGCTATTCTTCTGTCTGACAGCGGAGTGAACTCCTCTGCTGTATGGCCTGCGGCCGAGTTTCCTTCGGAAACGTTCGTGCTGACAGGGACTGCCTTCTCCCTTCACACCATTTGTGGCGAAGGGAGACGTCCGCAGGACGTTT
>JBBRLP010000034.1:0-42926 GCA_038231295.1 Chthonomonadales bacterium | reverse complement strand
TTGTCGGACCTGTTGTACAATCTCTTGGGAGTTGGTAGACATGGGCGTTTCCTGGTGGCTGAATGGGTGAGATCAAACAGATTACCAGAAAGCGTGCAAGGACGCCAACTCCTCTCAAATGAAACGGAACGCACCCATTTGAAAGGGCAGTTGGCGCAGATTTTTGCGGGGGAGGGATAAGAAAACTCTCAGACGATTTCCGATAGGAACCTGCCGGATAGAGCGTATACTATTTTTAACCGGAGTACCGCAAGATGGGAAAGGCGGCAGAGGAGGGGAAGATGTGTCGTTGCCAGAACGTACCGGGCGAGAAAGCCTGTCGCGAGCGAGCCTTTACGCTCATCGAGCTACTTGTCGTGATCGCGGTGATCGCCATTCTGGCTGCGTTGCTGTTTCCCGTCTTCAGCAAGGCGCGGGAGAAGGGGCGACAAACGTCGTGCGCTTCCAATCTCAAACAGATCGGAATCGCCGCCCTGCTCTATATACAGGACTTCGACGAACGTTTTCCGCTCGGTCACGCCCCCGAAGCCGACCCGCTGACGACCTTCGATGGCGGCGGAGACTACGAGCCTCACTTTATCGAACTGGTGCGGCCCTATATCAAAAATACCAACAATCAGGGCGTCTGGCGCTGTCCGAGCGATCCGTCGCAGCGCTACACCAAAGAGGGCGACACTCAGGAGTTTCACGTCTCCTACGCCGTCAACGGGTGGTTTGAGTACGGGGAATCGCTCGCGCAGGTGCAGGAGCCAGCCAGCAAAGTCTACCTTCTGGAGAGTACCGACGACGATCACTTTCACTGGTGGAACCTGGGACGCACCCAGCCCACCAACCCCTATCTGCCACTCGCCCAACTGCCGCAGAAGCCGCTGAACGAGCAGACCGCCGCCCTGCGCCATAGCGAAGGCTCCAACTATCTCTATGCCGACGAACACGTCAAATGGGCGCGTCTCGCCAGCCTGTGGGGGCTGACCCGCGACACCAACGCCTTCTGGCCTTAAAAGTTTTTCCCCACTGCGCTCCCCGACAGGCGGAGCGCGGGCCGGAGCAGGGAGAGACGATGAATCTTTTCGAGAGTCTGCGGGTCGCACTGCGCGGACTGGCGAACAACAAAATGCGAACGACCCTGACCATGCTCGGCATGATTATCGGTGTCGGCGTCGTCATTATCGTCGTGGCGATAGGCGAGGGCGCGACACAGCGGGTCACCGAAGCCGTCAACTCGATGGGAACCAACCTGCTCAACGTCACCTCAAATCGCAACCGCCTGCGTATCGGTACCGCCGTCTCCCGAACCTCCGTCGCCTCTACCGCCACGACCAATACCACCCCCATCAACAGTCTCACCCTGCACGACGCCGAAACGATCGCGCATAACTTCACGAAGACCGTAGACGCCGTCGCTCCGCAGATCGACTCCGACCTGCAAATCCGCCTCGGCAGCGTGGCTACAACGACCGAAGTGGCCGGAACCACCCTCGATTATCCCTACGTGAAGAAGACCGACATCGCAAAAGGCCGCTACTTTATCCAACAGGAGATGGACGATACCCTCAAAGTCTGCGTCGTAGGTCCCACCGTCGCCGAACATCTGACCGGCGACCCCCATGCCGACCTGACGGGCAAGACCCTCTCTATCAATCGGCAGCATTTCCTCGTGCTGGGAATGCTGACAGCGCGAGGCGCGACCGCCACCGGGCAGGATCAGGACGACATCATCCTCGTCCCCATCACGACCGCCATGCGCCGCGTCCTGAACCGACAGGCGCTGAACAACATCCTCATCCGCTGCACCAGCCCCGAAATGATGCCGCTGGCGACAGAGCAGGTCTCCGCCTTCCTCCGCAATCGCCACCACCTGACCCCGCCCTTCCCCCAGAACGACGACTTCCGAATCCGCAGCCAGAGCGAACTCATGCAGACACAGCAGAGCGTCACCAACACCATGACCTCCATGCTCTCCATTGTGGCGGTCGTCTCGCTGATCGTCGGCGGCATCGGCATCATGAATATCATGCTGGTCTCCGTCACCGAGCGCACCCGCGAGATCGGCATCCGCAAAGCCATCGGAGCCACCCCGCGTGACATCCTCGTCCAGTTCCTCATCGAATCCGCCATCATTTCTCTGCTCGGCGGCCTCATCGGCATCGGGATCGGCGTAGGCGGCGCTACCCTCCTGGCCTCCATTGGCGGCTGGAACACCATCGTGAGCATGACAGCCATCCTCACAGCGGTCATCGTCTCCGCAGGCATCGGCATCTTCTTCGGCATCTACCCCGCCAGCAAAGCCGCCGCCCTCCATCCCATCGAAGCCCTCCGCTTCGAGTAGCAGAGAACGCTGGCAGTACGCGGCCTGCCAGCGCGTTTTTATGTCAGAACTTGCCAGCGGCCAGCGCCACCGCGTCTATGTTCTCCACCGGGCCGAACTTCTTCAGGCCCTCTTCTATCTGGCTGCGTTCCCCGACCGCGATCAGTTGGATACGGTTCTTGCCGAGGTATTTACGGGCGACCCGCTGCACGTCCGCCGGGGTGACCGCCTGGATACGCGCCGGATAGATGTCCCAGTAGTCCAGCGGCAGATCGTTCTGCACGAGGTCGAGCGTCCGGGCGAGAATGGCCTCCGGGCTTTCCAGAGTGCTGGCGAAACTGCCGATGAGTGACCGTTTTGCCCGGTCGAGGTCGGGAGGGGCGACCGGCTCGTTCTGCAGGCGGTCGAACTCCCGGAAGAACTCCCTGGTGGCAGGCTCCGTGACGGGGGTGCGGACGCTCGCGCTCGCGCCCCAGAGACCCGGCCAGCGCCCCGCGCTCAGGGTCGAGTAGGCCCCGTAGGTGTAGCCCTTCTGCTCACGGATGTTCTGAAATAGCCGCCCCGAAGAGCCGCCGCCCAGAATCCGGTTCGCCACGACCAGCGGGATATAGTCCGGATCGTTCTGGCGCAGGGAGAGATTGCCGAACTGAAGCACCGTCTGCGCGGAACCCGGACGGTCAATCAGATAGATGCGCGTAGACTCCTTCGGCGTAAACGTCGCGCCCGGCAGCGTCGGCGTGGCGTCGGCGGGCTTCCACCCACCCAGCGCCGCCTCCAGTTTCGGACGCAGCGTCTTGACGCTTACATCTCCCGAGACGCCCAGAATCGCCCCGTTCGGGCGGTAATAAGCGGCGTGATAGGCGCGGAGAGCGTCCGGGGTCAGCGCGGTGATCGCCTCGGCGGTCGGCAGCGAGCGAGCGTAAGGCGTCCCGCCGTAGTAGACGTGGGACGCGAGTTCCGCCGCCAGCCCCGCCGGATTGGTGCGCCGTTGCGCGATCTGTGACTTCTGCTGGAACTTCAGCCGTTCCAGCCGGTCCGCCGGAAAGGACGGATGGAGCAGCACATCCGTCATCAGGGCGATCAGCGCATCCGTCGACTCGGACAGCCCGGCCACCCCGACAGCCGCCGTGTCCGTTCCCGACCCGCTGCTGAGGTTCGCCCCCAGGTCTGCCGCCGTCTGCGCCAGTTGCAGATAGTCGCGAGTCTGGGTGCCTTCCGTGAGCATCGCGGCGGTCGTCTCCGCGACCGCAGGCTTCGGCTCGAACAGCAGGCCCGCGTGCATAATCAACTGGAACCGCACCACAGGCAGCTTATGGTCTTCCAGAACATAGACCGTTACACCGTTCGAGAGCTTAAACATCTTCGGTTTCGGCAGGCGAACGCTCAGGAGTTCACGGGCGACCGGAGCCTTGCCCTTGATGACCGCGCCGCTGGTATCCGGACTGATGCCGGTCGTCTCCTGCGCCCTCGCGCCGGAACCGAGCAGCGACCCCAGCAGGAGCAGAGAGACGCCGCACACTGGCGCGGCGAATACAAGCCCCTGTCGGCGCGGTGTGAGGTACTTGACGAGTTTAGAAAAGCCACCGTGCAGGCGCATCGCCTCGACGGCTTCCTGGGATGGGATAAACGTAGGCAACTTAGAAACCCGCCTTTCCAGTGGACATGCTGCGGGCGAAGAACGGCAGGCCCGGTTCCGATTCCGGAGAGGCGATGACCACCGCCCGGTTGTCCCTGTTCAGATACTGCTTCGCCACGCGCTTGATGTCGGCGGCAGTCACCGCTTCCAGTTTTGGCAGAAGCGTGTTGATGCGTCCGGGATCGTTGTAGAAGATGGCGTTCTGCGACAGCGTATTCGCCCGGCCCAGCACCGACGTCAGTCCGCCCCCGCGTCCGCCGCCGCCACGCCCTCCGCCCCCACCGACCAGAGCGCCTGCCCTCGCCTGCGTCCGCGCCCGCTGAATCTCCGCCTCCGTGACGCCCTCCGTCTGTATGCGAGCGATCTCGGCATCGAACGCTTTCTCAAGGTCCTCCGCGTTCGCTCCGGGTGGCAGGGTCGCGGAGAAAGTGAACAGCCCAGGCCCCCGCGACGGCCCCATTCCGGCGGCAGCGTTGAGTGCAAGCCGCTTCTCCACAATCGCCGCGTTCAGCCGGCCCGTGCGTCCCGAACTCAGGATACGTCCGAGAACGGTGAGAGCATAGGCGTCGGGATTGTCGCCGGAGACCGTCTTATAGGCGGCCTCGTAGCGCGTCAGGCGGGCGAGCGGATCAGTCAACTCCTTGCGCTTTTCGCCGTTCAGCGACGTCTCTGTGAGGTCGGGGGCCGGAGGCTGTGCCTGCCGGGGAATGCCGCCGAAATACTTCTCGATCTTGGCCTTCGCCGCCGCCTCGTTGAAATCCCCGACCACCGCGATGGCCGCGTTGTTGGGAGCATAGTAGGTCTTGAAGAAACTCTTTACATCGTCGAGCGTCGCCGCGTTCAGATCGGCCATAGACCCGATGGTCGTGTGTTTGTAGCCGAAACTGGAGTAGACGAGGCTCTGCATGGCCTCGCTCATCCCGCCGTAGGGCTGATTGTCGTAACTCTGCCGCTTCTCTTCCTGCACGACGGCCCGCTGATTGTCGAGGTTCGTCTGGCTGATGTCGAGCGAGCGCATCCGGTCGGCCTCCAGAAACAGCGCGAGGTCAAGTTGATTGGCGGGAACGGTCTCGAAGTAGTTGGTGCGGTCTTCGTTCGTCGTGCCGTTCATGCTCCCGCCGTTGTCCTGGATAAGCAACATATGCTCGCCCTTGCCAACATTTTGCGATCCCTGGAACATCATATGCTCAAACAAGTGTGCGAAACCGGTGCGGCCCTCCCGCTCATTGCGTGAGCCGACATCGTAGGTGACGCTGACGGCGACGACCGGTGCGGTGTGGTCCACCGAGAGAATGACGCGCAGTCCGTTCGCCAATCGGTAGTCGGTGAATTTGATCTGTGGAACGCGGGCGGTCGTGGCGGGCGGGTCAGCCTGACAGCGGGATGTCAGGCAAAGCCCCGCCAGAACCACGCCGGTCGCGGCGAGTGTTGGGTAGGTGTGTTTCATTTCTCTCCCTCTGGACAGGAACGTTTCGTGGGAAGGGCAAGGACAGGGGAATGAGTGCGAACCATCGGCGCTGAGGTATGGCTGAACGAGCGGAAAATCCCTGCGGTTCCGCCCGTAGAGTTCGGCGCAGTCGCAGGGAATTCCTGTTTTGTTTCATTTACTCGTCTTACGCAGGCGGAGATGTCGCGACGGACGAGAACGCGACGGACGAAGGAGCAAAGGGTTGACACCCCTCGCTACGCGCCTGCGGCGGAGTGTCCTTCGGACAAGATATACTACGAGAAGGCAGCCTGGCACGGTGAATAGCGTTCCATAGACTTGCAGCAAGAAATTTCGTCCGAAGGACGATCCGGCGAAGCCGCGTAGCGAGGGGTGTCAACCCCTTGCCTGCTCGCCTGCGTTAGGTGAGTTACTCGAAGTAGACGGGTTTGCCGGAGGCGGCGGAGGTGTAGATCGCTTCGAGGATTTCGGAGACGACGCACGCCTGCTCTGGCAGGACGACCGGGGCAGTGTCGTTGACAATGGCCTCTATCCAGAGACGGGCTTCGCGGTCGGCTTCGGTTTCGGCCTTGCCCTCGTAGAAGGCTGCGCCGCCGGAGCCGAGTTCGACTTTGGTCTCGTAGAGGCGGCTGAAACTCTCGCCGTTCATCCGCAGGCCGCCCATCATGTCCGCTCCGCCTTCGGTGCCGCAGAGGGTACACTTGGCCTCGTCCACCTGAAGGGTGTTCAGCGCCCAGCTTGCGTCCAGCGTGATGGTCGCGCCGTTGTGCATGGTGATGAAGCCGAACGCGCTGTCCTCGACCGTGAACTTCTTGGGATCCCACGGTCCCCAGGCGTTGGCGGCGTTCTCGCGCTGTGAAAGTTTGTGGTAGACATTGCCGACGACCATTTTCGGCTTGTAGTTGTCCATGAGCCACAGGGTCAGGTCAAGCGCGTGGGTGCCGATGTCAATCAGCGGCCCGCCACCCTGCTTCTCCTCATCCAGGAAGACGCCCCAGGTCGGGACGGCGCGGCGGCGCACGGCATGAGCCTTCGCATAGTAGATTTCGCCGAGTTTGCCTTCGCGGATCGCCTGATAGAGGTACTGGCTGTCGTTGCGATGGCGGCTCTGGTAGCCGATGGTCAATTTCTTGCCACTGCTCTTCGCCACCGCAACCATGCGCCGTGCGCCTTCTGCCGTCTTTGCCATCGGCTTTTCGCACATGACGTGCTTGCCCGCCTCCAGTCCGGCAATGGCGATCTCCGCATGAGAGATGTTCGGGGTGCAGACATGGACCACGTCAATGGTCTTGTCTTCCAAAAGCTTGCGGTAGTCGGTGTAGACTTTCGCGTCCGGTGCGCCGTATTTCGCCGCCGCCTGCAGCGCCTGCGCCTCAATGATGTCGCAGAACGCGACCATCGCCACATTGGTGAGTCGCGAGAGACTGGGCATATGCTTGCCATTGGCGATTCCGCCGCAGCCAATAATTCCGATACGTACTTTATCTGACATCGAATCTGGTTCTCCTTGAAATTTGATCCGGGGCGAACGCACTGGCGTCACCGGAACAAGATGTTCCCGCACAGTTTCCCGGTAGGGCCGTGACCATCGTTCGCCGCCTGAATGCGGTTTTCCTGCACGGTTTGCGCTCAGACGGTCTCACTTTTGCCCCGAAAAGCGACGAATTCCCGAAATGCAAACAGGAGGAGAGGCGCTCTCGCAGAGCGAGCGTCCGAAATTGAGCAGGAGGCGAGCCAGCGGCGATAGAATAGGGGAGTGAAGGCTGCGAGAGGTATCGAAGGAGACTTTGGGATGAGTTATAAGGTACGAGATTTTGACCCCGACTCGGCGGAAGACTCCGAGAAACTGGCGACGCTGTTCAATAGCTTTGACTCGATTTGGCCGGGCGGGTTTACACACGGTATTCCGGATACCGCAGTGAGCGTTCAGGAACGGCATCGGCGGATGCGGCTACTGGCGGTCTGTGTGGTGGAGCATGAGAGCGGCGAGTTTGCGGGCTACTGTAGTCTTAGCTCCGAGACCGGAATCACCGACCGTGCCTATATTCCCCTGCTGGGAGCCAGTCCCAACCATCTCAATCAGGGCGTGGGCAAAATGCTGCTGCGGGAGATGATACGGCGCGTGACGGCAAACGGCTTTCGGCAGGTCACGCTGCACACCTGGGGCGGCAACCTCAAGGCCGTGCCACTGTATAAAAAGACCGGTTTTCACTGGGAGCCGGAGACGAACGTTCACATGCGGAATTTCATTCCCGGCTGCCTGACGATCCCGGAAGGCAAGGCTTTTTTCGCCGAACGCGACTGGTATAGATGTCTGAAGCGGGAGATCGTCGTCGCGCCGGACGAGGTGATATGGCACGGGCGCAAGGTCTATCCCTATCGGTTTCGGGACGGGGAAGCGTATCTCTACCTCACCTTTGATGCGGCTGCCGAGGCGCTCACTGCGCTCGAAACTCCCGACTACGCGGTAGCCTGCTGGCTGGAGGCGGAGGAGTGTGCGGGGGGCGAAAGCTACCCGGTGACCTGGGAGATTGCAAACCGCACCGGCAAGCCGTTGGAAGTGGTGGTGCTGACGGAAGCGGATGCGGGACTGGAATTGAAGGTGCAGGAGCGGCTGATGGTGGAAAATACCGCGACGCTGACCCGTGACCTGCGCGTTCTGCCCGACGCCCGTCCGCCGCGTTCCGGGGAGGACACGCCTCGCATTCGTTCGACGGTATTGGTCAACGGTCAGCCGATAGCGCTGGAGACGGGCGTCAAGATCGTGCGGGCGGTGGAGATCGAGTTTGACGGCAAACGGGTATTGGCCGGACGGACGGAGAAGATCGCGGTCAAACTTCGCAGTCGCCTCGACCGTGACCTGACCGGAACGCTGGCTCTAGACCCCCATCCCCTGCTGACCTCTGATGCGCTCGTGCAGCCGTTCACCCTCCCGGCGAAGTCCTGGACACAGTGCGAATTCACGCTGACAGCGACGGACGCGGGTATCCTGCCGACGCAACTGCGTCTGAATGCAGGGGAGGTAACCCGGAGCAGCCCCGTCGTCTTCCGCTCTTTCCGCAACTCCGAACCGCAGGGCTATATTGAGCCGGTGGCGTCGGAAAAGGTCGCGCTGGAGACGCCGAATCTCTCTGTTCTGGCCTGGCTGCGCGGCGGTTGGTGCGGACTGTACCAGGGAATGACAGACGAGGGACTGGTGACCCACCACATGGGAGAGCTTGGCCCGCCCTTTGCCGGATGGCGGGAACGTCCCGCGCCTTCAGAGTGCCGTCTGGAGCAGACAGCCCACGGGCTGAGTATCGTGCAGACGACTATCCCCCCGGAATTCCCCGGCCTGATGGTCGAGCGCACTGTCTCCCTGTTCAGCGAGGAGGTCGTGCGGGTGGGCTATCGGGTGGTGAATACGACCGGACTGGCGCAGCCCGCCCAGATTCGCCTGGGAGCCAGTGGCACCCCCGAAGGCGCGATGGTGATCCCGACGACGGAGGGGATAATTCGCGAACCCCGGAATGGCTATGGGAGCTTCCCGAATGGTGAAAGAGACGCCTTGCCGCCCGGTCTGCCGCTTTCGGAGGACTGGATCGCCTGTGAAGGCAAGGGGCTGGCGGCGGGAGTGCTATGGGAAGGTAACCCAAAGCGCGATATGCAGTGGACGAATCTGATGAACTTTACCCACGACCTGGGGGAAATTCCACCCCATTCTGCGGTGACTGTCCCGCCTCTCTATCTCGTCGGCGGGAGGGGCGACTGGCGGCTGGTGCGGGACTGGTGGAAGCGGCTGTTTCGTTCTGAGGAGAAGCCGGAGACGGTCAGACCGCAGGCAGAGCGTGTGCTGACGCTGGCCTGGGAGCCGACGCCTGCCTTGCTGCGGGGAGAAGAGGAGAGCCTCACGCTGCGGCTGCAAAACCGACGCGGCCAGGCACTGAACGGGAAACTGACTCTGACCGGCGACCTGCTCCCGGAACCGATGGAGTTCCCGCTGGCGGAGGTGAACCGGGAGAAATCCTTTACGGCGGAAGTGCGGCTGGAAAGGCAGGCAACTCCTTCCACCCGGATGCTTCACGCCAATGTGGACAACGGGGTAACGACACAGAACTTCGCTCTCCCGGTGGTGTTTCCGGGACGTGGCGAGCGCGTGGAAATCTCGCAGGCGGAGGACGGTCGCTTCGTAGTGGAGAACGGCTGGCTGACGCTACGAGTCGCGCCGCACTTCCGGGGCGCTCTGACAGACCTCGAACGCAACGGGGTACCGCACCTGTTTTCGGCCTACCCGGAGACACGTCCCTTCGTCTGGTGGAATCCGTGGCATGGCGGGGTCTATCCCTCGCTCGGTTTTAGCGAGGCAGATGAAATTCTGGCGCGGACACCCTTTACCGGCAAAGCCGTCGAGCGTATCGGAACGCGGGGAATGCGCTGGCAGGGAGTTCAGGTCGCCGCCGAACCCACGCACAAGAACTGGACGTGGCTGCGGTTAGAGGCCGAATACCTGACTCTTCCCGGCAGCAATCTGGTCGCCCTCATCACTCGCTGGACGAACCGAACGGCGGCGCAGATGTCGTGTGATAGCGCCCTCGTCGCCTGGACGCAACCCGGCGGTTCGCGGACGAACTCGCTCGCGCACTGGATGGATAAGGGCGAACGCAAGGTACAGCGGCGGAGTTCATTCCAGAGTGTGTACCGGTCTACAGGCTGGGCGGCAGTCGAGAACCCGGAAAGTCGGGATATCCTCGCTGCCATCACCTCGGTTCCCGAAGGGAAGATCGAAGTTCTGGATATGGCCGACGAAGGCGCTCATCTGATGAACGGTTTCGAGCAGTCGCTCCAGCCTTACGAGACGAAAGAGTATCTGACCTGGCTTGTCCTCACAGAAGAGCCGAGCGGTCTCGAAGCTTATGCCTCCCTCGCCCGGCTCGACCGGCTGCCGTAGCGTGGGCAGGAGCAGCAGTCTGGCCGGGTGTCCAAGGTTGAACTCCCGGCAAGAAAAAGCGGCCGTCTTGCAGACGGAAATGCATCAGTCCCTTACACAATCTCTTCCTCCCAATTCACCCCGACTACCAGGGCCATCCGAAGTCTTCGTCCGCAGGACGGCCGCTTTTTCCAGCCCGGCACGTTCTTGTGCCGGGTAGCGCAAATGACTGCCAATCAACAGGGCATTTCCGTCTGGAAGACGTCCGCTTTTTCTTGCCGGGGGAAGAGGGCAACCTCCGGCCAAACTGCCTGACAACGAGAGCCGGGTACAAAAACGTACCCGGCGAGAAATAAGTGGTGTGTTGGGAACTGCCGGGGGCTTGCAGCCGTCAATTGAGGTATACTGTTTGCAATTGACGGGGAAAGAGTCGGTTCAGGGACTACTCCGCCATAGTTTGTGAAAAATGCTACAAAGTACCGCGACCCATGCAGAACCGGACATATCCGACCCAGAAACGGCGGAGAGGCGGGTTTCACGATGGCGATGACGACCACAGAACCACATAGTCAAAACGGGCAAGTCGGGAACACGCCGCTGGAACCCCGCCCGCTGTTTCCCGGCGATAAAGAGACCTATGTCCGGGAGATGTTCGCCGCCATCGCGCCACGCTACGACCTTCTCAATGACGTACTCAGTTTTCGCAGCCATAAGCGCTGGCGTCGCCTCGCCGTTCGGCTTGCCGGGGTTCAGCCTGGAAACTCCTGTCTCGATGTCTGTACTGGAACCGGAGATTTTGCCGTAGACCTGGCCCATACTGTGGGAGCGAAGGGCGAAGTAATCGGGGCGGATTTCTGCGAACCGATGATCCGCAATGGTCTGGACAAAATAACCCACAGTGGCGGGGCGCCCATCCGAATGATGGTCGCCAACGCGGAGCATTTGCCCTATCCTGACGCACGGTTCGATGTCGCGACGGTCGGGTTCGGTATCCGCAACGTGGCGCATATCGAGAAGGCGGTGGGGGAGATGGCCCGTGTGGTGAAACCGGGCGGGCGCGTCGTCATCCTGGAGTTCAACCGCCCGCGTGCCGTCTGGTACCGACCTCTGGTGGATTTCTACCTGTTCCATATTCTGCCCCGCATCGGCGGGCTGTTCAGTCGGCAGGAGGCGTATACCTACCTGCCGGAGTCTATGAAACTGTTCGTCTCTCGTGAAGAGCTGGCATCCATTATGCAGCGCGTCGGTCTGGATCAGATACAGGTGCGGGACCTCAACTTCGGTACGGTCTGCATCCACATCGGAACCCGTCCTCCGCTTCCCGGCTCGGAGGGCAACCCATGACCGCAACCATCACTCGCCTCGCGCCCGACATCCTCGCCCGGATGGCTCCGGGCCTCAACGGAGCCGCCGTTTTCCACGAATACGTCCGCCCTGACCTCGACGCCGTGGAAGCCCGCCTCGACGCGGAAATTGGCTCCGATGTGCGGGCCGTCAGCACTCTTACCAGCCATATCCTGCGGGCCGGGGGCAAGCGCCTGCGCCCGGCGATGGTCGCCCTTTCCGCTCGCGCCTTTCAGCCCGACATCGCGACGGCCCGTATCGCGACGATCGGGGCGGCGGTCGAACTGATTCACATGGCCTCCCTCGTGCATGACGACGTGGTGGATGCGACAGCCACACGGCGCGGCAAACCGACCGCGAACTTCCTCTTCGGCAACAGTGTCGCCGTCATCAGTGGCGACTACATCCTGGCAAGGGCGATGCGTCTGCTCGCGGACGACGGCGATGTGCGCCTCGTGCGGATTCTCGCCGACATCACCGTCACGATGAGCGAAGGCGAAGTGATGGAGATCGGCGCCGGTGGCCGCTACGATCTGCCGCTGCCCGAATATCTGGAGATTCTCCGCAAGAAGACAGCGGTCTTTCTGGAGGGCTGCTGCCGCTGCGGAGCGATTCTCGCCGAGGCGGATGCGGATACCGAAAGCGCTCTCGCCCAGTATGGCTATCGGCTGGGAATGGCGTTTCAGCTTGCCGATGACCTGCTCGATTATACGGGAGACCCGGCGATTACCGGCAAACCGCGAGGCAGCGATCTCCGCGACGGACGGGCGACTCTGCCCTTTCTGCTCGCCCTTCAGGATGCGACCAAATCGGAGCGTGACGAACTGCTGCACGCTTTCGGCGATCCCACTCTCGAAGACTCCGCCGTGCTGCACATCTGCACTCTGCTTGCCGCGCACCGGGCCTTCGAGCGGACACGGGAGTTCGCGCAGGAGCAGGTCGCGCTGGCGGCAGAGGCGCTGGTGTCTCTTCCATCCACCCCGGCCCTCGATTGCTTTCTCGCCCTGACTGACTATGTGATTCAGCGCGATCGGTAGAGGCACAGCAGGGAGTTCTTTGTCTGTTGGTGAACCCTGTTGCGGCAGCAACGGGGTTCACTTCTTTTTGTTTCATGGAGGGAGGGTGTCATGCCTGGGTTCCTGTGGGTGCTTCTCCTCTGTGTGACCGTTGTCGTCGGAAGCGCTAATTTCAGAACCAGCGCTTTTCCACGACGTACCGCTGATGAAACCTCTCCGCGTTGGCGGCTCCATAGCAGGCGGCTTGAATAAGCGGTATCGTGGCGGCAAGCAGAAGCGGACCAAGCCCGATGGCAGTGAACCAGATCGAACACGCTCCCGCCAGAAACATAATATAGAGGATAGAGGCTGCCATCCCACCGCCCACGAACATCACCGCCAGACAGAACCCCATGACGTTGTTGCCCAGGTAGAATCCATGTGCGCCGATGCCGCCCAGCCCAAGCGCGAGAGAGACGGCGACCACCTTCTGTTTGGGCGCGACTTCCCCAGGGGCCGAAGGCGTCTGATAGGGAACATCGGGCAACGGCGGAGGAGGCGGAATCACCGTCGGCTCGGTGACAAAGCGATACCCGCATCTCCCGCAGACGAGAACATCCGCCGAGAGCATCAATCCGCATTTGGGACACGTTTTATAAGTAGACGCCAAAACGCACGATTCCCTTCCAAGCAAACTTTTGGGCTATCCGCACTCTCCTTTTCTTGTTTCGGCTTCTGTTCTCCTACCCGTATTTTTCGGTTGGCGTTGCTTTTCTCCTGTGTTGAGAAATTCGCCGCCCATCCCTATGAGCAGGAAGCTTACGGCAAACGACGAAAAAAAATTGTTCTGTCACACTGCTGTCACATTCGTATGGTATCCTTTATTCAATTCACTGGCGGAATGACCCGCTGGCGAAGTCATCAATGATGATTTTCGGATAAGAACTCCATACTGGCCGACGCGGAAGTTGGCATTTTGCAGCGGGATTCTCTCGCGCAGATGCCGGGTATCCGTGTCGGCATTTGTGTTTGGGCCGTCTCGCTGTCGCAGCATGATTTCGACAGAGGTCGGCCTTTTTGTATGGCGAGTGCGTGCAGGCCGCTGGAGACAGAAGATGACATTCGCAGCAAGCAGTCGCTTTGAACAGATGGTTCGGGAGGGCGTAGCAAAACCCGTTTTCTTTCAGGGCGTATTTCCCTTTCTCGGAAGCGGCCTGATGAACCCACGCTTGCTGAATCCCGAATTGGTCTACACCGTTCCCGCAGGCTGTTCTGCCGCCCTGATGTATTTTCGCGGCGGCAACGCCTCCGACCAGATGATCTATCTCAGCGTCGTGGGAAACGGGCAGGCGCGGCGCTACTTTCCCATCGGCCCGCAGGAGGGCAGCCATGTAGAACTGGTCATCAAAGAAGATATTCCGGCGGGAACCCGACTGGAACTGCATCTTGCGGCGGGGGCAGGCGTGATGGGAACCGTCGTTGTGGATGTCGGTTTCCTCGAGTGGAGAGAGGAGGAATAGCGCGAAAGGGAGCGGGCAGGGTGTTCCCGGCCTGCGGTGTGTGAGACGGTCCATTACAGTGGTTGGGACGAGGAGGACGAGAGAGATGAAAATAAGCGACTTGAAACGGAGCGGCCATGCGCCCTCACTGTTCAGCGCATTCCTGCATTTTGATATTTCATTCATGGTCTGGGTGATTCTGGGAGCATTGGCCCCCTTTATCGTGAGCGATCTGGCGCTGACCGGCCCGAACCTGCACATTACCCCGGCGGCGAGCGTGCGGAAGGGGCAGTACACCGTAATTATCCGCAAGCCCGACCCCAAAAAACACGAGAGCGGCAAGTACATTCTCGCTATCAAGGACGCGGCGAATGCGACCCGGCCCAGCATGAAGCCGGTGGAGAAGTTCGCGCTCGACAATGCAGACTCCGCGACTATCGCCGCTCTGAACGCGAAATCGAAACTGATCCAGGTCGAAGTTCCGGCAGGGGTGGGCAATCCAAATGAGAACGTTTTCCCGCTGGTTTCGGGAACGATGCTCTCCGCACAGGGCAAGACCTACCAGATCCTTGCCAACGGCCTGACTGCCGGTGAGAAAGGGCTACTGATCGCGGTTCCGCTGCTCGGTTCCGCCTTCTTCCGCATCCTGTTCGGCTTTCTCTCCGATAAGTTCGGCAGCAAACGGGTAGGCGTCGGCTCGCTTATCGCGACCCTGATTCCGCTCGTTTGGGGCTGGCTGTTCGCCAGAACCTACATGGATATGCTGATGGTTGGGGCGCTGCTCGGGATTGCCGGGGCTTCCTTCGCGGTGGCGTTGCCGCTAGCCTCGCGCTGGTATCCGCCGGAACAGCAGGGACTGGCGATGGGGATCGCGGGCATGGGCAACTCCGGCACTGTCCTGGCGACGCTCTTCGCGCCGCTGCTGGCGAAAACCTTCGGCTGGCACGCGGTCATGGGAATGCTGACGATCCCGGTTCTGATCGTGCTGGTGGTGTTCACACTGCTGGCGAAAGACGCACCCGGTACAATCAAGAAGACGACCGTCGCCTCCTATCTGGCGATTATTAGACAGCCCGATACCTTCATTTTCTGCCTCCTCTACTTCGTGACGTTCGGCGGGTTCGTGGGTCTCTCCTCGTTTATGAACGGTTTCTTCGTGGATCAGTTCGATGTCGCGAAAGTCTCAGTCGGGATGGTGACGGCTCCGCTCATCATCGCCGGAAGCCTTCTGCGTCCGGTGGGCGGAGGACTGGCAGATCGACTGGGGGGCATCCGAATGCTCACTGTTCTCTACAGCGTCGTCATCCTCTCCATGTTCGACGTCGGGCTGGTAATCACCAGTCAGCCGGTCGTGCTGGCACTGCTCTTCGTGGGAATGGGCTGTCTGGGGATGGGCAACGGCTCGGTGTTCCAACTGGTTCCACAGCGTTTCCGCTCGGAGATCGGGGCGATGACCGGACTGGTGGGCGCGACAGGCGGTGTCGGCGGTTTCTATTTGAATGTGTTGCTTGGCAACCTCAAGGACGCGACCGGCACCTACGCAAGCGGCTTCTGGGCCTTCGCAGGCACGGCGGTAATCGCTCTGGTGGCGCTACGAGCGGTCGCGCCCCGCTGGACGGCGTCCTGGCTCGGCGCAGGCGGTGTCGCCGCTCCGGTTCCGGAGCCGCCCGCCGCCTTCTTACCGGCGACTGCGCTGGAACCGACGCTCTAATCATCCGACGCCCCTTTGCGAGAAAGCAGAAGAACCATGTATTCCAAACCGAGTTTCATTCAGGGGATTTTCCCCTTTACAGGCCAGGGCATGACAACCGCCCTCCCACTGCCCGAAGCCGCCTATACCGTTCCCGGCGGCAAAAGAGCGCAGCTGATCTACTTTCGCGGCGGCAACTCCTCCGACGAACTGATTGCGCTGATTCTGATGCGGGACGGACAACCGATGCGCTACTTCCCGCTCGGCGCGAAAGCCGATACCCATGTCGCCCTCGCGGTCGTAGAGGACCTGCTTTCGGAGACGAAAATTGAAGTCCGGATCACCGCGCCGGAAGGCGTCTCCGGCTTCGTTGTACTCGACATCGGATTGATGGAGATTTAGCCCCTCCCCGGAGAGGAAGAGATACCCTGATGACAAAACAAAAATTGGTTGTTGTGGGGAACGGCATGGCGGGAGCGCGGGCCGTCGAAGAGATACTGGCGCGAGGCGGCGCGGAGATGTTCGACATTGTCATGTACGGTGAAGAGCCGTATGGCAATTACAATCGCATCCTGCTCTCCAATGTCCTGAACGGATCGCAGGAGCCGACGGACATATTTCTCAATCCGCTCGAATGGTATCGCGAAAACGATATTCGCCTTCATGCCGGAGTGCGCGTGACGGAGATTGACCGCAATGCGAAGGTCGTGACAGGCGACGATGGAACGGTCGAGTGGTACGATAAACTGCTCATTGCCACGGGGAGCCGACCGTTTGTGCCGGCGATGGAGGGGCTGAATCGGCCGGATGGCAGCCCGAAACCCGGCGTGTTCGTCTTCCGCACCATAGACGACTGCACGAAGATCGCCGGATACGCCTCGAAATGTCGGCGAGCCGCCGTCCTCGGCGGCGGCCTGCTGGGACTGGAGGCGGCGCGGGGGCTGCTCAATTACGGCCCGGAGGTCCATGTCATTCATCTGTCGGGACACCTTATGAACCAGCAGTTAGATGCCATTGCGAGCGATATTCTGCGGACGACGATGGAGCGAATGGGCGTTCACGTCCACCTGAATACCAGCACGACCGCGATTCTGGGAGAGGAGAGTGTGAGCGGCCTGGCATTCAAGGACGGCGCGACGCTCGATTGCGATATGCTGGTCATCTCGGCGGGCATCAAGCCCAATGCGGAGATCGGAGCGCGGTGTGGTCTGACGGTGGAGCGGGCGATTGTCACCGACGATCAGATGCGCTCTGTGGACGATCCCGATGTCTACGTTGTCGGGGAGTGCGCCCAGCATCGGGGCAAAGTCTACGGTCTGGTGCAGCCGCTCTGGGAGCAGGCGCGGACCCTGGCCGACCATATCACCGGACGCAATCTCAGCGCGGCTTATCACGGCTCCAAGCTGGCGACCAAACTTAAGGTCATGGGGGTGGAACTAGCCTCAATGGGCAGTATCGAACCTACCGACGAGCGTGATGAGGTCGTGCAGTTTGCCGAGCCGAAACGCGGAATATACAAGAAACTGATTGTGCGGGACGGCGTTTTGCAGGGCGCAATCCTGCTCGGCGATACGGGCAAGGCCGCCGGACTGATGCAGGCGTATGACCGGGCGAGCGCCCTACCGGAAGAACGGGCGTCTCTGCTCTTCGATCTCGGCGGGCCGAAGCAGGAAGCGACCATGCTGGAGATGCCCGACGACGCGCAGGTCTGCAACTGCAACGGCGTCAGCAAGGGCGCAATTCGGCGTTGCGTCACGGGCGGCAAGCGCAGCATGAAAGCCGTCATGGATGCGACCCGCGCCGGAATGGGCTGTGGCTCGTGCAAAATGTTGGTCAAAGAGATCATCGAATGGGCCAGCGAAGGCCATGTCGAGGAAGACCCGTCGATTCACTACTACGTCGCCGGTATTCCGCTGACGAAGCCGGAACTGGTACGCGCCATTCAGGAGCAGGGCCTCAAGTCCGTCTCTTCCGTCTTCAACGCTCTGGCGGAGGGCATTGAGGATGCGGCGAGCAAGCCGGGTCTGGCCTCCCTCTTGAAGACGCTCTGGGGCGCGGGGTACGAGGACGAGCGGGATGCCCGGTTCATCAACGACCGCGTTCATGCTAACATTCAAAAGGATGCCACTTTCTCGGTCATTCCCCGCATCTACGGCGGCGTCACCAGTGCGGATCAACTGCGCCGTATCGCCGACGTAGCCGACAAGTACGATGTGCCAATGGTCAAGATCACGGGCGGGCAGCGGATTGATCTGCTCGGCGTCAAGAAGGAAGACTTGCCGAAGATGTGGCGCGATCTGGATATGCCTTCCGGCCATGCCTACGCCAAATCGTTCCGCACCTGCAAAACGTGCGTCGGCACGGATTTTTGCCGCTACGGGGTGGGAGACAGCACGGGGCTTGGCATCAAGATCGAACACCGTTTCCAGGGACTGGAAAGTCCGGCCAAACTCAAGCTGGCGACAGCGGGCTGCCCACGCAACTGCTCGGAGGCGCTGGTCAAGGATGTTGGCGCAGTGGCGGTCGAGGGCGGGAAGTGGGAAATCTATGTCGGTGGAGCAGCGGGCGCGCACGTTCGCAAGGGCGATTTGCTCTGTGTGGCGGAGAGCCATGACGAAGTGCTGCTCTACGCGGGCCGCTTCATGCAGTACTACCGCGAGAACGCCAAATACCTGGAGCGCACTTATGGCTTTCTGGAGCGGCTCGGCATCGAAAAAGTACGATCGGTCGTTATAGACGACAGCGAAGGCATTGCCGAACGGCTGGATGCGGCGATGCAGGAGGCAGTGGAGGCCTATGTGGACCCCTGGCTGGAGGCGAACGCTCCCAAAACGCCCAACCAGTTCACGACTTCCGTTGAGGTGGAGGCATGATGATAACGGATATTTTCGCACGCAATGAGGTCTCACTCGGCTCCATCCGTCAGATTCCGCCGGGCGAAGGGCGCAATTTCGAGGTGCAGGGCAAGCGCATCGCGGTCTTTCATACTCGCTCCGGCGAGGTGTTCGCGACGCAGGCTGAATGTCCGCACCGTGTCGGGCCACTCTCCGACGGTCTGGTGGGCAACGCGACGTTGATCTGCCCGCTCCATGCCTGGAAATTCGATCTACGAACGGGGGAGGCGCTCTATGGCAACTGCGGCCTGACGACCTATCCCGTGCGGCGGACAGCGGAAGGCGAACTCGTGCTGACGCTAGCTTTGGAAAGAGAGTAGCGAACTTCATGGCAACGGCAACCCATTGCCCCTACTGCGCCTTGCAGTGCGGAATGAATTTGGTGGAGCGTGACGGTGAGTTTTTGGTCGCGGCTCGCCCGGACTTCCCGACGAACAAAGGCGGCCTGTGTCAGAAAGGCTGGACTTCGACCGACCTGCTGCATCATCCCGAGCGGTTGACCACGCCAATGATGCGCGACCGTAAGGGCGATCCGCTGCGGCCTGTCTCCTGGGAGGCGGCGCTCGACCGCGCTGCCTCCGAGATACAGCGGGTGCAGGCACAGTATGGGCGGGATGCGGTCGGCGTTTTCGGCGGGGGCGGACTGACCAATGAGAAGGCGTATGCTCTCGGAAAGTTCGCCCGCGTCGGATTGCAGACGGCCATGATTGATTACAACGGGCGTTTCTGTATGTCCTCGGCGGCGGCGGCGGGAATCAAGGCGTTCGGAATAGATCGCGGTCTACCGTTCCCACTGGAGGATATTCCCGGCGCGGAGGTGATCCTGCTCATCGGCAGCAACGCCGCCGAGACCATGCCGCCGATCATGCAGTATTTCGAGACCCAGAAGCAGCGCGGCGGCAAACTTATCGTCGTGGACCCGCGCTGGACGGCGACGGCACAGAACGCAACCCTGCACCTCCAGATCACGCCGGGAACCGATCTTGCGCTGGCACTGGGGCTGCTGCATATCGCGACGCGGGACAATCTGCTTGATACCGCCTATATCGCCGCCCGCACCACGAACTTTCCGGCGCTCAAGCGCACCCTCGCGGGCTGTTGGCCGGAGCATATCGAACGCATCACCGGTGTTTCTGTGCAGCAGATGACTCGGGCGGCGCATCTGCTGGGAGAGGCCAAAAGCGCCATGATTCTCACGGCGCGGGGGGCGGAGCAGCAGAGCAAAGGCACGGACACGGTGTTGGCATTCATCAATCTGATTCTCGCGCTCGGCAAAGTCGGCAAGCCCAATTCCGGCTACGGCTGCCTGACCGGGCAGGGCAACGGGCAGGGAGGGCGCGAACACGGACAGAAGGCCGATCAGCTTCCCGGCTACCGCAAAATAGACAATCAGGCGCATCGCGCCCATGTCGCGAAGGTATGGGGCATCGCGCCGGAAGCGCTGCCCGGCCCCGGCAAATCGGCCTACGAAATGCTGGACACAATGGGAACGGAGGGAGGCGTTCGTGCCCTGTTGCTGGTCGCCTCCAATATCGCGGTCTCGGCTCCCAACGCCGGACACGTTCAGGAGAGAATGGATGCGCTGGACTTTCTGATGGTCTCCGACATCTTCCTTTCGGAATCCGCGCTACGTGCCGATGTCGTCCTGCCGACGACGCAGTGGGCCGAAGAGTCGGGAACGATGACCAATCTGGAAGGCCGGGTGCTGCTGCGGCGGCAGGCCACTCTACCCCCAGAAGGTGTGCGGAGCGATCTGGAGATGATCGCGGCGCTGGCGGAGAAATTGGGACGTGGGCAGTTCTTCTCACCCGACCCGCAGACTATGTTTGCCGAACTGCGACAGGCGAGCAGCGGCGGCATCGCCGATTATGCGGGCATCACCTGGGAACGTATCGAGGCGGAGCAGGGGGTCTTCTGGCCCTGTCCTTCGGAGGCGCATCCCGGTACGCAGCGACTGTTTCAAGAGACATTTGTCACCCCGGATGGACGCGCCCGGTTTCACCCGGTCACCTATCGGCCTGCCGCCGAAGAGCCGACTACCGACTACCCGCTCTACCTGACGACCGGGCGAGTCATGGCGCACTATCAGTCGGGAACGCAGACCCGGCGCGTCCGGTCCCTGCGCGACGCCGTCCCGCAGGCGTTCGTCGAGCTTCATCCCGACCAGGCGCGACGGCTCGGGATCGAGAACGGGGATGGCGTCGAGGTCACTACGCGGCGGGGAACCGCCGCGCTCAAAGCGGTTCTCACGCCGACCATCCGGCAGGATACGCTGTTTGTGCCGTTCCACTGGGGCGACACGGCCAGCGCCAATCTGCTGACAAATCCCGCGCTCGATCCGACTTCCCGAATGCCGGAGTTCAAAGTCTGTGCGGCTCGCATCGCGCTTCCTGCCCACAGGTAGCGACAGCAAGTTCTTAACAAAGTTTGCCATAGAGCGGAGCGTGTCCTTCGGGCCAGACTCTGCTAATAGAATCAAAAGGAGTGCGTGTGCAAACGATTCATGCTGTTCCCGCCCTGCTGTCCCTCAGCGTTCTCGCCCTGATTGGCGGGGCAGACCGTGCCGGAGCGCAGACTCCGGCAGCGCCTGCTCTGTCGCCGGAGTTGTTGGCGCAGGCCGCGCCCCAACCTACTGTGCAGAACGGCGCGAAAACGCCCGCTGCGCCGCCTGCGGTCAAGAGGGGCTTTCAATTCTTCCTGACGGAGCGGTTGCGGGCGGAAGACAACAACTGGTGGCCGACCGATAAGGCCAACGGAGCCTACACCTTCCTCGGCTCTGTGCTGCGGTTCGGTGTATCACGGCAGACCGCTCACGACGACTTTTTTCTGGAGATGCAGAATACGACGCTCGTCAATCTGCCGACCAAAGCAATCGCCTCGGCCCCGCAGGGACAACTCGGTCAGGGAGCCACGTATTTCGCCGGGAATGGCTCGCAGGTCGCCAGTCTGTTTCCCCGGCAGCTCTATTTCCGCTTCAAAGACCCGGAGTTCCCCGGCAAGGCCCTGAAACTCGGACGCTTCGACTATAGCGATGGCGGCGAGATGACTCCCACCGACCCCGCTCTGCTCTGGATGAAGAAGAACCGCATTGCCGAGCGACTGATTGGGCCGTTCGGGTTTACCCATGTCGGGCGCAGTTTCGACGGCTTTGAGTTCGCAGCCAACCGTAAGAACTCCAATATCACGCTGCTCGGCGTACTGCCGACACGGGACGTGTTCGACCTGAACGGGGGTGATACGCTCTCGGACGTGCATCTGGCCTCGCTGAGTTTCACGAAGGCGATTCCCGGCAAGAAGAGCAGCGCCGAAAGCCGCCTCTTCGCCATCTACTACGAGGACACTCGCTCTGTGACGAAAACCGACAATCGGCCTGCCGCAGTTCGCGTCGCCGACCATAAGCCGATCCGCATCACGACGCTGGGAGGCAACTACCTGCGTGTCGCCGATATGGGGCCGGGAAGAATGGATGCGCTGGTCTGGGCTGCGGGACAGGTCGGGGAGTGGGGTAAACTGCACCATGGAGCCTACGCTGTCGCCGGGGAACTGGGCTATCAGTTCCCTAAAATCGCGCTCAAGCCCTGGTTCCGGGCCGGGTACTATCTGGGCAGTGGAGACGGAACGAATGCGAATAATCAGCACGGCACCTTCTTTCCACTGCTGCCGACGCCGCGCATCTATGCCCGTTACCCGTTCTTCAACGAGTCGAACTTGCAGGACATCTTCGTTCAGGCCATTCTGCGAACCGTGCCACGACGCGGCATGCCCTCGCCACTCTTCACCGTTCGCAGCGACATTCACTCGCTGCGCCTTGCGGAGAGCAACGACCTCTGGTATGGCGGCGGCGGCGCTTACAACAACTCCCTGTTCGGCTACAGCGGGCGCACGAGCAGCGGCAAAGCCGGACTGGCAACACTGGTGGACCTGAGCGTGGACTACGCGCCTGCCATATCCACGACCGTGACGGCCTATCTCGCCTATGCCAACGGCGGGAATGTGATCTCGAATCTCTACAAGAGTCGCGACTCGGTCTACTCTTACCTGGAACTGAACTACCGTTACTAAAGCCACTACTGAGATCACGCTATGCAACGACTACTGCTGATTGGAACACGAGACTGGCGAGAGACACACCTGTCCCTGATAGCGGCAGGCTACGAAACCCGCCTGCTCTCCCCGGAGGACAGGCGAATGGAGGAGCATTTCGAGGCGTTCGCGCCTGATGCTCTGCTGCTGGAACTAACAGAGGATCTGCTGCCCTTGCAGCACGTGCGCCGGATGCTGCGCGTTCAACTGAACGCGCAACCCATTCCGATTCTGGCACTGGCCCGCCGTGTGCATCTCACCCCACCACACATGACCGTCGGCGTGGACGATTTTCTGCTGCCGCCCTACGCGCCCGAAGAACTGTTGGCACGCTTACAGATGCTGCTCTGGCGATTCCAGCAGGTAAATACGCAGCATCAGGTTCAGGTAGGCGGATTGGTTCTCGATCTGGCAAGCCGCACTGTGAGCGCTGATGGCCAACTGCTGTCCCTTACCCTGCGCGAGTATCAACTCCTTCAGTTCCTTATGACGCATCGCTGCCGGGTCTTTACGCGCGAGTCGCTGCTGGCACAGGTCTAGGGCCTGAATTTCGAGGGCGATGAACGCGTGGTGGATGCCACCATCAAGCGGGTTCGCGCCCGGCTTCCTTTCCCCTATGAGACCCTCATTCAGACGGTTCGCGGTCTCGGCTATCGGTTTCTCTCCGAAGCGCCGGCCATCCGTTCTTCCTGATACTTCCCTCTGGTTGAAAGTACTTCCGCTGCAAATAGGCTTGTTTTTGTTGAAGTAAGCAGTTCGGAATGCGGCCTCTGGCAAAATTCCCGTGTGTTAAGTCACATAACTTCGCAAATGGCACGGTTTGTGCAGTAGAGACAGCAACAGAGTACGTTTTGTCATTCTGCTTCCCACCGTCAGGCAGAGAGGTCTGAAGGGAAGCTCCCGCGTCCGGGGAGGCACAGATGCCTGAGGAGTGGAGCGATGTTCTGGACCGTTGTCTGCGGCGCATCCGCACCTGGCGTGTGCCGCCGAACTGTAGCTACCAGGACTGGATGGAGGAGATGCGGGCGCAGGGAGCCGCCGCTGCCTGGCAGGCTGTCTGCGAGTTTGACCCTGACCGGGGCGTACCGCTCAGCGCGTTTCTGCACCGGCGGGTGCTGACGAGTCTGCTCACACGCTACCGACAGGACTGGTCGTATGCGCTGCACTGTGTGGAGTGGAACGAGGCTCTTGCCTCATGCGAAGACAGCGATCCACTTCTGGAAGCTGCCCATTCCGATCTCTATGCCGCCCTCGCGCTGCTTCGTGAGCGCGACCGCCGCCTTGTCACCCATCTTTTCTGGCGGCAGTACACCGAAGCGGAGATCGCGCAGAGCAGCCATATCAGCCAGCAGGCGATCAGCAAACGCAAGCGTGTTGTCCTCAAAACTCTGCGGACGTATTTAGAGGTGGAGAGAGAGAATTAATTTTTTCGATTGTCCGGTTGTATCCTGGCCGCTTGCCTGCATTATAGTGGGTGGAGACTAGCCCGTCTGTTCGGGGAGTGTCAACTGCCATGCAGGGGAAAAGGCAGTAATAGAGGTCTCCTGCCTATGCAAAATGGAGGACAACCGTATGCGAGGAAATCGACCCGTGCAACAGGCGCTCCGCCTGACCTGTACTCTCTCTCTGTTCGCACTTATCGCCTTGCAGAGCGTATCTCAAGCGCAGACCCGCCGCTTTCTGCCTGCCGCTGGCTTCAATACCGGGGCCAGCACCAACAACCAGTATGGCGGCAACCTGGCAAACTTCGATCAGCCCGTGCTTGACAACGGGTTCAACGTGGGAACCATTCAGTTCGACTACGACACCTACGGCGGTACGCCAACTGGAGCCGGAGCCTTCACAGGCGGCGGGGCGCTGGCGGGCAAATTTGTCGCTGCGGGAGACGCCCGGCTTCCGGCAGGCGTCTCCATCGTCTGGGCGCAGACAGTCATCGCCACGATTTCCGGGAACAATGAGTGGGCCGCCGCCAACAACACGGAGTTCCCCGACACAAACAATGGCAAGACCAGTCCGGCCTATCCGTTCCAGACGTTGCCTGGCGGGGCCGCCGCGACTCAGCCGTCCGCCAACTTCCAGGATTTCCCCAACCGCTTCACTACGTCCGGAAACCAGAGTTGGCTGGGGGAACTCTCGCTGATGTGCGTGAATAACACCACGCATACGGCAAACGTGATCGAAACCTTCCTCTGGGGCTTTGGAGTGCAGAACGCTACTCCCGGTGCGCTCACCGATATCACTGCCAACACACCGCACCTGTGGGGAGCGCCGACTGCCAGTTTCCTGGCGACGGAGCGGGCCTCGTTCAACGGCTTAGGCGGCTCGACAGCCTGGACGTTCAACACCTCTTCCTCGTTCCTGACCCCAGAACCAGGCGTCTACGCGCTCTTCGGAGCAGGGCTATGTGCCTTCACGGGCTGCGGGTTCCGCAGAATCCGCCGTTCCAAAAAGGCGAAAGCCGCCTGACCTGCGCCTGATTCCGTAATAATCATTGCGCTCGCGTCCCTGTATCTGGGATGCGAGCGCTTTTTCGTTTCGCCGCAGTCGGTTTTTGCCGCCGGGAATCCCACGCAAAAGGGTTTCCAGGGAGGCAGGGCAAGAGGAAGAGATTAGTGCAGGCGAAGATCGCGGAGGAGGCTGCCGGTGGCAAGGTCCAGAACGATCACGCGGCCCCTGTCGTCGGCGAGCGTGAGATGGGTGCTGGTTAGTCGGACAGAGACGGTTTGAGCGCCTTTCAGCGTAAACGCCGCGCTGTGGTCGCCCCGGGCGCAGGAGAAGAGGCTCACATAGACGCCCGCCTGGTCGCGATAGGGGACGGCGAGCCACAATCCGATATAGACAGACTGCATAGGCTGGTAATCGCCGGGAAAGTTCATCTCAAAGGGATGCGACCCGTTGGTACGAAGATTGAGCAGGGGCAGCGGCGTAACCATTTCGTCGGTCTGTTCACCCGGTCGGACTGCCAGTTCCGCCATTTCGCCGCTCGGTGCGATAGCGCGTGTGAAGGCGAAGCGAAGGTCAGGCTTCAGATGCACCTCCTGACGGTCGCGCATGACGAGGGAGGGCAGAGCGAAATGCCATTTCCACCATGTCTCCGACAGTGCGGGTAGGCCGAGAAGCCCCTGCTCCAACTGCGGCTGACGCAAAAGCAGTGAGCAGTCGAGGATGTTGCGAGTGATCTGGACGGGCGCACCGGTTAGTTCCGGGGTGCGCCAGAGCGCCTGAAAGCGGTCGGAAGTGGCGTCTATGGCGAGGAAGTCGGTGGCGGTGGCGACGAACCAGAGCGAACCGTCGTAGTCCGGCGTGAAGGTCTGTATGCTGGCCTCGCACCAGTGAGTGGCGCGGAGCGCGGTGAGGTCAAGCTTTGCCAGCCGCAGAAGTTCGCCACGTGGGGCGATGGCGATGGCTCGCTGCCCCCCATCTGCGACGACCAGCCTATGCGCGGGCTGATTGAAGTGCGCGGCGGTGCGCCCATCCCGCGTCAGCAGGCGAACGCCCGCCTCGCCCAGTGCGACCAGAGTCCGACCGTTGCTCAGGAACGCTGCATCGTAGACGGGCATGGCCCCGGTATCGTGCGCCTCCCATTCCAGCCGCAGAGGCTCCTCCCGCTGACTAAAAGGGGAACGGGCGGAATCGGCAGGCAGTGTGGGCAGGTCGGCGCGGAGAGCGGCATCGGCTCCGTAGTTTTGGAGGCGGCGCAAGAGATCACGGTCAAACAGGTGGGGAGCGGTCTGACTATCCCGCAGCATTGTACGGAGGGCGGCTCTGGCGAAAGCGGCCAGGCGCGGGGTCACCTCGGCGGTACAGAGAATTTCGGCGAACTCTTTGCGCTCCGGGGCGTGTTCCGGCTCTTCATCTTCGAGCAGGGCGAGGATGCGGGCGTGGAGTTCGGCGTCTTCCGGCATCAGTTCCAGTTGACGCACCAGCATCCGCGCCGCCGGGATCCCCCCGAAGGCGAGCGCCTGCACGATCCAGGGCAGGGTGCGTTCCCGCGTGTGGGGATTCTGCCAGAGCAGGTCTACGGCGGCCGCATAGTCGCCCGATTCGGCATTGGCTTCGGCCCAGAGAAAGCGCATCTCGGCCGCCTGTTCCGGGTGGGAGCGTTGCAGCAGTTCGACGGCGGCTCCAAAGGCGTGATGACGACGGGCAATGAGGATGGCCCGTTCCCGGTTCCCGGCGAGCAGCCACTGCCGCACGATCAGCCCCGGTGAGAGCTTGCGTGACTCAGCGATCTCCGCCGCCAACTGTAGTTTGTTGTGCCGTTCCAGGAAGGCCACTGCCTCCGCACTCTGATGCAGCAGTTCCGCCAGCACGAATGCGGCCTCCTCGATGCGTCCTGCCCGCTCTAGCTGCTCGAAGGCGCGGCGATAGAGGGTTTTGAGATCGGTCAGGAGTTCGTTCCCCAACCCCATCCGACTGGAAGACGACCCGGAAGAGATATGGAGATTTTCGCGGGCATGGGGAACGCTCAGGGCGGGAGCCGCAGGCTGGTCGGAGTCTCCGCCGAGGGGAATGGCATGGCGCAGCGCGGCGTCGAGTTCGCCCTTCTCGAACATCTCCATCATTCGGCCCAGGTATTCGGCCTGCCGCTGCCCGACCTGCCGCGCCAGCCCCGTCATCAGGAGCGTCCGGGCAGCGGTATGCTTCAGCCAGCGGGTGAAAGGGTTGAGCCGTTCTGCCTCCGTCTGCGGCTGAACGGTGAGCGTCGGGCGCGGTGGCGCACTGTCTGCACCGCTGCCGCCTGTTCCGCGCTGCCCTCCGCCGCCCGCAGGGCCTTCCCCCAGATGCGCCAGTCGCTCCAGCATCTGCCGCATCATGGCGGGCATGGGAAACGCCGTCGCCTCCCCACGCTTCTCTGCCGAAGACGTGCGCCCTTCCCGCTCCGCTTTGAGCGCATCCTGCAAGCCCTTTGCCACGGCGGCGCTCTGCGGGGAGGCTGGGGGAACGCCATGCAGTTTCGTCCGCGCATCGAAAGGCGCGGCTTCCGCCACAATGACAGGCGGCGCGGGGGGCGTACCCAGCGAAACGACGTCCACACTCTGCCAGGCCGTCAGGTCGAGCCAGTCAGCGGGGTCTTCGCGCACCGAGTCGGACAGCGGGATGATGACCGCCTCTCCGTTCCGCACGAGCAGAATTCCCTCCTGGAGCGGCAGACGTTTGCGCTCTTCCGGTGTGAGCGGAGCGGCGGTCAGCAGGCTGCCTTCGCGTGTCAGGGGCAGGCCGGGCGCAACGGCGCACACGACCCGCAACGCCGCTGGCAGTCGCAGCAGCAGTCCTTCGTCCAGACGATAGACCGTCGCGCCGGGAACCCACATCGCCAGGACTCGCCCTCGCGCCGCCGTCAGAGGCAGAAGGCGAGTATCGAACAGCAGGGCGCTCGCCTGCACGACTCCCCGATGCGTCAGCAGGCGCGGACGGATACGCCCGCCAGAGACAGGTGCAGGGGGAGAGAGTGTCGCCGTATCGCTCATCGGCTGCTGGCCTCCATGCGAAACAGGTCAGCCTCGTACGCCAGCGAGTAGATAACGATTTCGCCCGCCTCGGTGGAGTAGGCGATGTAGGGATCGGCATGGCTGGCAGACGCATGAACGATGTCGGCATTGGCTTTCGGCAGATCGAAAGCCCACTCATTGCCGATGATTCGCAGTGACCGCCAATCGTCCTCCATCACGATCAGCCCCGGCGAAAGCCCATACCGTCTCGGCCCAATGACGCCGACAACCAACTGGTCGTGTGCGACTTCAATGCGGAAGTTATCCTCATCCGTAATGATGACCCACTCCTCTGCACTCAACTCCAGCGCAGGCATTCCGAAATTCGGGTGTTCCAGGCTGCCCCCGCACCCGAAATAGACATCTCCGGCGTCTTCATTACACCCCCATTCCAGGGTTTCGCTGTTGCCGTTGGGGCCGAGGGAGGTCAACTGCCAGCCCATGTCGGTCATGGCGGCATAGACAAGCCTGTTGCTTTCGCGCACCGGCGCGATGGCATATACGCCGAAGTCCACGCGAGAGAGGTTTGCACCTGCGGGATGGGGACCGCCTACACATATCAGTTCATTACCCGGCAGGAGCGCATAAATATTTGTGAAGTAGTCTCTTTCGGAGGGGCCAGCGAAACAGCCTCCTAACCAGTTTTCCTGTATCTCGTCGATCTTCATTCCTGACTCTACGCCGGAGAAGGAGCCGAGAGGCAGGGAGCCGTGCTGTCCGCCGATACAGTCTACTTGAATCCCGGTGCCAGGGAAGTAGTTTTCGTTGTGCTGGAGTGTCAGAATGGCTTTATGCACTCTGCCTGCGGCGAGAATGGGAGTCGTGACGGTTTTGGGAGTATAGATTTTGGGACGGCCTGCGCCTGCCGACGGGGAGTTGGGGACAGGATAGACGACAAGCGCGTTGTCGGCGCAGCGGGCGATGAGTTTGGTGCCGTTCTGCGCCCAGACGAAGTTGGAGGTCGGGGCGAAGCGGCCCGCCACCCTGCGCGGCGCGGAACGGAGGATGCCGAACGGATCGCGCAGCAGGCGTCCGCAGTGCTTCTCTTCGGGCAGGGGCAGACGTATCTCCAGCGTGGGCCTGCCGGGACTGTGGACGGTCGCGGCGATGCAGCGGTCATCCGGTTCCAGTGGGTCGCGGACAAGCAGGCGGGAGACGCGGCGTTCCGGCAGGAGGCGTTCCAGCCGCGTCCCGCCGATGATCCAGAAGTCGTCGCTCTTCCCAGTGAGGTCTATCCGTTCTTCCCAGCGCGTCAGGTCTTCCGAAGTGGCCTCGCGCAGACAGCGGTTATTCAGCAGTATCTGCATAGTCTCCGGTGTCGCCGTATGCAGCGAGAATTCCGCCTCCTGTAAGACTCCCCAGTGAAAATCGGCTCCGGCGGCTTCGGCCCGCCGCGCTAGAACGATCAGGGCGGCGATATGCGCGAGACGGGGGGAGCCAAGCTGATTGGGGCCAGCGTCGAACAGCGCGACGGAGAGCCGGGAGCCTGCGGGCTCGCGCCGTGCGACCTGATAAAAGGCGTGTTCGCCCATGACGGCACGGCGCACGAACTCCTCGGGCATCTCGTCGGCGAGCAGCCATTCGGTGAGCAGCAGGCGTTCGTAACTGCCGCGCCGGGTCAGGCCGTCGAAGCCATCCGGTTCGCCGCTGCCTGTCTCGCTCCGCACCCGCAGTGGCCCGACGGCCCGATCCAGCCGCTGAATCATCTGCCCCACGCTGGTCAGGATTTCGCGGGGGAACAGTTCCAGCCATTGCGACCAGGGCTGTAGAGAACGCGGCAGTTCCATGTCAGAGTTTGCCCTCCAGCCAGGCCACGATCCGCTCCCGCGCTACGGTTCGCGCTCCTGCCATCGAGAAGACCTGCCGCGTTCCCGGCAGAACCGCCAGCGGGGGCGCGACGGTCGGGAACTGCGTTCGCATCACCCGCTCCAGCAGCGCCACCGGGAAATCCGGGCGCAGGGCGGTGGGCAGGAGCAGTGAGGGCGCATCCGCATCCTGCCCCAGATAGACGACGCCCTCCGCCCAGGGCAGCGCCGTTTCGCTCCCCCGCACCAGCAGCATTCCGCGCTCCGCCACGCCCTGCATCTGCGCCAACTCCGCCTCCTCGTACTCCAGCAGACGCCGCGCTAGGCGCTGCGCCGCCTCCCCCTGCGCCCACACCGCGCACGGTGTCAGAGGAATCGGGCGTGGGAGCCATTTCAGTTCGGTTGTCGGGGTAGAGTGAGTCATTATGGCGTTGGGGCGAGAACCTGAGCGATCTGAGTGCGAACGGCAGCGAGGTCGGGAGGAAGGGATTCGGGGACAAAACCGGCGTCAATTTCGCGGACGATGCCCTCCAATTTGAGCCTCCAGACGGCGAACGGGCCGACCTCAGCGGTCTCCGGGCGAGCGGCGAGAGTCTGCCGTCCGGCCTCCGCGAGGCGGGCGGCGCGGGCGAGCGGGCCAAGCGACGCCTCTTCCGCAGCGGCCCGCAGGGTAGCGTTTTCGGTGGCGGTGAGCAGGTCGCGCAGGACTTCGCGGGCGAGGTTCTGCTCCTCTGCCGTCGGGATGGCAAGAATAAGGGGCCAGAGGTCGGCCTCGGTGGGATTGGCACGGCGGGCCAGGACAGCGGCGGCGGCCATGAGACGCTGCACCCGCACGGCGCGGCGGTCGGTCAGCAGAATGCCTGCCGCCCGCAGGGTTCGCAGGGCATGGGCCAGAAAGGGGCGCACCGCGCCGAGATCGGCCTGTCGAGAAGCGGCGGCGAGGGTGTCCATATCGGCAATGGAGGCGCGGCGGCCTTCGGTCTGTTGCACGAGCGACCAGCCGCCTTCCAGCAGGTCTTCGAGGCGCGGACTCGGGATCGGCTCGACGAAAGCGCGAAGCAGAAAGCGGTCGGCGAATGCCGCGAGTGCGGGGTCTTCCGGCAGTTGGTTGGAGGCTCCCACGCAGACGCGCAGCGGAACGTGCCGGACGGTATGGCCGCGCCGAAACACGCGCTCGTTCAGCAGGCCGAGCAGGGTATTCAGGATCGCGCTAGAGCCGAGAAACACCTCGTCCAGAAACGCGATCTCCGCCTCCGGCAGCATTCCCGCCGTCTCCGTCTCGACGATGCCCTCGCGCAGACGCCGCAGGTCAATCGGCCCGAAAATCTCGCTCGGCTCCGTGAATCGCCCCAGCAGGTATTCGAAATATGCGCCTCCGACGGCCTTTGCGACGCGCCGAACGGCCTCACTCTTCGCGGTTCCGGGCGGGCCAATGACCAGTAGATGTTCCCCGGCCACCGCCGCCAGCGCAATCGTATCCACCAGAGCCTCACGCTCGATCAGTCCCCGGCCTGCATCGGTGAGAGCCGCCCGCAGTGTCTCCGCCGCCCCCTGCCAGGGCATCGCCTCCGTTATCATGCGCTCGTGTTCCTTGTCCTCGGGTCGCATTCAGAAATTCCGGGGCTATGCCATTGACCGGGCTGGGGATGGTGCGAACCTGTCTGTCTATTCCACCGAGACGCGGGCTGATTCCTGCCGATTGTCTGCTCCCAACAAAAAAGCGCCCTTCGGCTGAAGGCGCTTCGGAGAGTCCTATTTTTTGGCGCTTGTGTCCCGTTGGCGAAACGTGTATAGTAGTGGCGTCCGGTACGAAGAAAGACCGCAGGACGCTCGTAACGTCCTGCGGTCTACAACGAACCGGACTAGAAAGGAGAACGGAAATGGCAAATGCGTGTCATCTCCTAGGCCTGGCGTGTTATGCGCTCGGAACCGTGTACTACGGCGTTCAGTTGACCCTGATCGTGCGTAAGATGCGGAACAAGTCCACTGACTTGTAAGCCGATAGGCCGGTCGCCTCGTTCGGAGCTAGAACTCCGGACGGGGCGGCTTCTCCAATCCACATCTTATTATACAGCAAAATCTGCCGAATCATTTGCCGTTCCGACGTGCAATTTTCAAATCCACTCTCCAACAGATGCTGTCTCAAAATGGGGAGACGCCCGGAAGATTCACGCTTGCAATTGGCCGGGCTGCACGGGACGTAACAGTTGCTCAGGCGGTGTCACCGAACCAGCGTGGGTAGGCCGCAGTAACTCTGCCTGATGCTGTACGGGCGAACATTCGGAAGCGCATAACAGCGAGCAGAAATCCTGTGGAGCCTCCTGCTCCTGAAACTTGATTCTGTTCCAAAGATCGCGTGCCAGTTGGTCATAGGTGACTATCGCCGGTGCCAAAAACAGGCTTACAATAAATCCGCCGATACCGAAGATAATGACCACCACAGTGACGTCAGAAGGACCATAAGGACCTCCGGACATACGGTTTCCGTTTGCTTGGTCATTCCAGAACGAGATAGTCATGTACGCGGGGGTACCGAACGTACAGACAGCCATCGTTGTCAACCAGATGCAAACTTTCCTCATGCCTTTTCTCCTCGCTCCTTCGCAGATTTCTCCACTCACAGAGCAAGTATAACCGCACTTCGATTTCGGGGCATGGGCCGAAAGACCCTGATTCTTCCCGGTGCAGTCCTATTCATAGCGTATGAATGGCGGGTCAAGGGAACGCTTGTTTATCCTCCGATGCGGTTCGCGCAAAGATTCAGAGAGAGCCGACATCTGCCCGCTGCATCCTCGCAACAAAAAAGCGCCTCTCGCGTGAAGGCACTTCCTACCATCCTATTTGACTACTTGCGCCCTGTCGGACAAACGAGTATAGTAGTGGCGTCCGGTACGAAGAAAGACCGCAGGACGTTACAGCGTCCCGCGGTCTACAACGAACCGGACTAGAAAGGAGAACGGAAATGACCAATGCCTGTCATCTCCTGGGCCTTGCGTGTTATACGCTCGGGTCCGCATACTACGGCGTTCAGCTATGGCTGATCGTGCGTAAGATGCGGAACAAGTCGCAAGACCTGTAATTCCGTAGGCCGGTCGCCTCGTTCGGAGCTAGAACTCTGGACGGGGCGGCTTCTCCAATCCTCACCTTATTATACAGCAAAATCCGCCGAATCGTTCACCGTTCTGACGTGCGATTTTTACATTCCCCGGACGATAGGCGTTGCCTCAAAACAGGGAGGCGATCATTTCATCCCGATTCCCACATGACAGGGACGAAATGACGTGGTAAGGGCCGAAAGAGAGAGAGGCTTTGCAGGACAGAGTTTTGTCGTTGTCCTGAGAATGGCAGGAACCGTGTAGCCCGGTGGGGAATAGGCAGGGGCGAACCGATGTGCGGCGGGGGAGGAAGCGACGTGGAGAAAACGACGGTGGTGATCGCCGAAGACGAACGCCTGACGCGGGACGCCCTGGCCCGACTGCTGGCCCTGGAAGAGGACATCGTTGTTGTGGGGCAGGCGGCGGACGGTGAGTCCGCGCTGCGTCTGGTGCAGGAACGGGTGCCGGATGTCCTGCTCTCCGACATCAATATGCCTCGCATGAACGGCATCGAACTGACGCAGAGGGTGCGCCGCGAAATGCCGAGCGTCGCCGTCTGCATTCTGACCATCTACCACGACGACGCCAATGTATTTCAGGCGATCAAAGCGGGCGCGACAGGCTATGTCCTCAAAGACAGCCCGATAGAGGAGACCGTCGCCGCGATCCGTGTGCTGGCGGAAGGGGGCAGCCGCCTGCATCCCGGTATTGCCGCACGGGTTCTGCATGAGTTTAATCGCATTTCCATCCGTCAGGCCGCCGACAAAGAACTGTTTGCCGAACTCACGGAACGCGAGATCGAAGTCCTGAAAGAGGTCGCGACGGGCAAGCGCAACCGCGAAATCGCCGAGACGCTCTTCATCAGCGAGAAAACCGTCAAGAACCACATCAGCAATATCCTGGCGAAACTCAATGCCAACGACCGCACCGAGGCGGCAATGTTCGCCGCCCGGAACGGACTGACCGAATAGACCAACCCCGAGGAGAAATCACCTTGTCTGAAACACCCATTCGCGTGACTGTGTGGGGCGAGAACCTGCACGAGAAGAGCCATGACAAAGTCAAAGCCGTCTACCCGGACGGAATGCATACTGTCATCGCCGCTGGAATTCGCGAGTATCAGGGCGACCGCGTGACCGTCCGCACCGCAACCCTCGATCAGCCGGAACACGGCCTGACCGACGAGGTGCTGGAGCAGACCGATGTCCTGACCTGGTGGGGCCACATGGGGCATCATCTTGTGGACAACGCCATCGTGGATCGTGTTCATAACCGGGTGCTCTCCGGCATGGGCCTGATCGTGCTGCACTCCGGCCACTGGTCGAAAATCTTCACGCGCCTCATGGGAACCACCTGCGCCCTGCGCTGGCGGGACGACGACCGCGAGACCGTCTGGACCGTGAACCCCGGCCACCCCATTGCTGCCGGAATTCCGCCCGTCTTCCAGATACCCGAACAGGAGATGTACGGCGAGTATTTCGACATCCCGCAGCCCGATGAACTGGTGTTCCTCAGCACGTTCAAGGGCGGCGAAGTGTTCCGCAGCGGTTGCTGCTTCACACGCGGGCAGGGACGCATCTTCTTCTTCAGCCCCGGCCACGAGACCTATCCTGTCTACCATCAGCTGGAAGTGCGGCGCGTCATCTCGAACGCGGTCGGCTGGGCCTATTCGGAGCCGCGCCCGCGCTATGCGACCTTCACCTGTGTGCAGTCGCCGCTGGGCTGGTTCGAGCCGAAATCCGAGGAATAGAGACTCTATCGCGCCCTCTTCCCGGCGGAGAGGGCGCGTTCCGGTGCGAGGAGATGAGATGGCAGCATTCAAAGCGATTCTGGTCGGTGCGGGCGGGATGGGCAAGGCTTGGGGGCGCAATCTGGTGGCCTGCGAAGAGGTCGAGATGGTCGGCTGGGTGGATATTCGCGCCGAGGCGGCGAAGGCGGCAGCGGAAGAGCTGAAACTGACTCAGGCCTACACGGGCGACGATCTCAAGAAGGCAATCGCGGAGACGAAGCCCGATTTCGTGGTGGACGTGACCATTCCCGAAGCCCATAAGGAGGTGACGCTGACGGCGCTGGCGGCAGGTCTGCCCGTGATCGGGGAGAAACCGATGGCGGAGAGCATGGAGAGCGCACGGGAGATGGTCGCCGCCTCCGAAAAGGCCAACAAACTCTATATGGTAAGCCAGAGCCGCCGCTACGACTCGCGCCTCCACGCCTATCGCCAACTGATTGCGGACAAGATCGGGCCACTTGGCATCCTCAACTCCGACTTCTACATCGGGGCGCATTTTGGCGGGTTCCGCGACGAGATGCCGAGTCCGCTGCTGCTCGACATGGCGATTCACACGCTGGACGCCGCCCGCTACCTCTGCGCCGCTGATCCCATCTCCGTCTACTGCGACGAGTTCAATCCGGCCTGGAGCTGGTACAAGGGCAACGTCAGCGCGACCGCTATCTTCGAGATGACCGGCGGGCTGCGCTACACCTATCGGGGCAGTTGGTGCGCGGAGGGACGGCACACGTCGTGGGAAGGGGACTGGCGGGCAGTCGGGCCAAACGGTACGGCAACCTGGGACGGACACGGCACGGTTCTCGCGGACATCGTTGCGGAGACGGGCAGTTTCCATTCGAAGACCGAAACCATCCCCGGCACGATTGCCGAGGGCGTTCCCTCTGGTATCGCCGGTTCTCTGCGCGATTTCCTCAACGCGCTCAAAACTGGCGCGACGCCTATGGGGGAATGCCACGACAACATCAAGAGCCTGGGAATGGTCTTCGCCGCCATCGAGTCCGCCGCTGTAGGGCAGCGGATAGCGGTGAAAGTCTGATAGCTCGTGCTGTGTCTGCGCGTCGTTCTGGAGAAGACGGAACATGGACTGGCAGTGGAAGTACCGGGAGTGGCGGGAGCGCAACGAAGCGCCGGGAGCGGTAACCATGAAGGAGGAGGAGTGGCTGCGCTGTCCGCTGGCAACGGTCATGCTGCGCTTTCTCTACGCGTATCCGAATGGGCGTAAGCGGCGTCTGTTCGCAATTGCCTGCGTGCGCCGTATCGCCGATTCCATTCCGACCCGATTTCTACCTTTCATTGATATTGCGGAAGGCTATGTGGAGGGCCGCATCAGCGCGGCGGAACTGCAAAAAGCCTGTACCTGCGCTTTCTGGATGCACGATGGGGATGAGGATATGTTGCCGGAGGGAGTGCTTCCGCCCTGCGAGTACGATGAGACCTTGACGGAGGCGAGCAGATATTACGCCGTCTGCGTCTACCATACATTGGAAGCCCCCGCCTGTTTCGACCACCCGGACCAATGGGTGATGAATGATGCCGCTGGATGGGTAGCAGAAACTGCCGCCATGGCCGCGAGTTTTCTGGCGGAATCTCGCAAATGGGACGACGTCAAAATCTGGAAGGAACGCGCCGCACAGGCCGACCTGCTGCGCGACATCTTCGGCAATCCCTTCCACCCGATTGCATTCGACCCGGCGTGGAGAACCACAGAGGTCGTCCACCTCGCCCGCAAAATGGTCGAAATGAACAATTTCCAGCGCATGAACCTGCTCGGCAAGGCACTGCAGGTAGCAGGCTGCCAGGAGAAAACGATCCTCGCCCACTGCCATACGAATCGCCCGCACGTTCGCGGCTGCTGGCTTATGGACGCTATCCTCGTACAGTGAGGAACTCGTAACCCCGCAATCTCCAATGCCACTTACCACACGACTGTAATGAGACTGGATGCGGTAATATTGCCATCTTTCGTGAGGAGATCAACCGTCTCACCTGCATCCTGCCAAACAAGCGCCGTCGCCACGATCTGTCTATCGTGCATTTCGCCGATGGCCGCCAGGGTATTACTGCGTTCGATTACTGTTCGGTCAAGCGGCATGATGGTGATGCGAGGGTCGCCATCAATAGCAGCCAACACCTCCGAGACCTTTAGAGCAACACGCCCTCGTTCAACAATCCAGCAGGCTTCTGCGAGAGCAGTGGCAGGGAGGTACAATGCGCTCGCCCGATTTTGAAGTACCGCTTTCGCGGCGCTTCCCAAATGACTGCTCCCGGCCAGGTACCAGAGAAATGTATGCGTATCGAGGAAATGTCTCGTTGTCATTGAATCTCGGTGTCCTCATCCCGCCATTCAGCGCTCTTAAAGTCCTCCTCCGTAATTGCCTGAAGTTGTGGAAACATACCAAAAGTTAGCATCTGCGGTGATTTTTGCGCCGTCTCCAGGTCATTTGAAGTAACTACTATTTTATACTTATGCGTGTCAGGCAATTTACGCAACTGTTTGACTAACTGTTCTAGCGTTCCTTCGTAAACTTGTGATTGAGCCATGTTAGTTTCTCCCTTCTGACTTCTGAAATTATAACACGGCAGCCGACAATTAGCCAACTTTATCTGTTGGGAAGCCGAGACGAAAAAGATTAACGGGCCATGCCAGAGAGGGATGCTTTCAGCCTGCCCAGCATGTCACGGGGGGCAGGTTGAGTGCCTTCTACATGACCGAGGAAGACATTGGGCTTGACAGTCAGGCCGTGAAAGTCGGAGCCGCCGGAGGTGAGCAGGTTATGCCGGGCGGCGAGGGAGAGATAACGGGCGTTCTCTTCGGGGGTGTGGCGATTGTAACGCGCTTCGATGCCGTCCAGACCCAGCGCGGCCAGGCGCAGTATCTCCGCTTCCGTGCCGTTCTCGTCGCGTTTCAGATTGTTGGGATGGGCCAGAATCGCGAGACCGCCCGCGCCGTGAATCAGGGCGATACACTCCTCCGGGGTCAGACGGTCTCGCTCCACGTAGGCTTTCGCGCCTTTGCCCAGGTACTCGTCGAACGCCTGCTGCATTGAGGTGACATACCCCTTTCGCAGCAACACCTTCGCGAAGTGGGGCCGCGCCACGACCTGTCCGCCCGATTCCGCCTCCACCTCGTCGAGCGTGATGTCGAAATGCAACTCCCTCTGCATCTTCTCCACGATGCGGGCATTGCGTTTGTCCCGGTTTTCAATCACCTCACGCAGACGGTCGTTCAGCGCCACGTTCTCCGGGTCAATAAACAACCCCAGAATGTGGCACTGCCCGACCTCTATCTCCGCGCTCAGTTCGATCCCCGGCACGATCTCAATGCCGCGCCGCGCTCCCGCCGCCATCGCTTCCGCCAACCCTGCGGTCGTGTCGTGATCCGTGACGGCGAGCGTTGTCAAGCCTGCCGCTGCCGCCGCCTCAACCAACTGCGTCGGCGACTGATCGCCATCCGACGCGGTCGTATGCGCGTGCAGGTCAATCGTTCGGTCGTTCAATAATCTCTCTTTCTAAACGTGTCCGTCGGAGGCTTTGGGGTCTTTGGCGACGTTGACCCAGGTGTGGACGTGGGGAGCGCCCCGGAAGTGCCAGACGAGCGAGGGGCCTTCCAGCCGCCAGATGTCCCAGATGCCGGGCTGCCCGAGCGCGTCCTGCTTGTAGAAGGAGAGATGCACCTTGTCCAGACCGCCATTCGCGGCGATGTCTTTCATCACCTCGGAGGCGTCGGAGGGGCGATAGGGGGAGAGCAGGGAGTGCATGGTCTCCTCAACGAGCCGCTTCTGATCTTTGGTCAGGTCGCCAATCGCGATGCCGGGGAACATTCCTTCGCCGCCCTGAAGCACGATGCGGTCCTCTTTCGGGGCTTTGTCGAGCAGAGCAAGGTCACGCTGTTTGGGATCGAGGGCCGCAAGAACGGCGTTGGCCTTCTCGCCCTGTTTCCAGTAGATGTTGCCGGGATGGCCCTTGTCTTCCGTATCTTTAGGGGCATGACCGTAGAAGATCGGGCCGCCGAAGGCGGCGTTGGCGTTGGAGTGGCCGTCGGCACGGAGGGTGACGTGGCGTCCGGTGATGACCCATTCGAACTTGCTCTTGTCGGGATCGCCGAACATGGCAATCGTGTAGTTGTCCAGACCGCCGCCGTCCTCGTCCATCTGTTTGAGAATCTGCGGATACCACTCTTCGGTCGTCACGCCGCGCAGGATACCGCGCACCATCTCTTTCTGGTCGGCGGTCAGTTCGCGGATTTTCTGCGGCACGATGAACCAGTTGGCCTGCACTTTGCTGCGGAGCGGGCTGTCCCATCCCATACAGAGCGTTTCCTTCTGTTTGGGCGAGAGGCTGGCGTAGAGCGTCTTGACCATCGTTTCGGCCTGAACGGGCTTCACCTTACCGCCGAGGGTTTTCGCTACCTCCTGCGCCGAAGCGGGCAGAACCCGCGCCGCCGCGCCAACGAGCGCGATACCGCCAACCGTTTTCCCAACAGTCTTGAGAAACTCGCGTCGGGTATAGGCGTCTGGGGCTGCGGAAAGCGTGATGTCGCTGTTGGGGCAGAGATTGTCAGGGGCGTTCGTGTCGAGCGTCATGGGTACGGTCTCCTCTCCGGGACATGGCCCGGTGCGTGATGCTGGCCCACTTCCACCCCGACAGAGCGGGAACCAAAAAATGGGCAGGACTTAAGGACACTTGTTGCCGCCGATGCCTCCGGTCTGGAGGTTATCAGCGAGAATTTTTTCCGGGCGGAACCATTTGGAATGCCCATCTACAAAATTCAGGTTCGAGCCAAGCGAATGTCGAGTCGAAAAGACGTTGGCGATGTAGAGCATATAGCCGTCGTCGGTGGAAAAGCTGGAGGCGTCCGAAGAAGTCCCGCTCAGGGAAGCCTCTTCGCCGAGCAGCATGAACGAGGCCGGAGCGTCGAAGGCTGCCAGCGGCTTGCCCGTTTCAAATCCGATGGCGCTGCCCTGAAACACGCAGGAGTTGGCGGCATAGGAGTTGCCGGAACGTCTGCCCTCGCTGTCTGACGGGCAGATGTAGACCTGCGCGTTCTTTACGTAGGGATAGAGGCCGCCCTGCTTGACATCGTAGGAGCCGGGATTGCTGTTGGCCGGGAAGACGCTGTAGAAATTCCACGCCCCATAAAGTCCTGCTCCGGGGGTGCCGTCGGTACAGTTGGGCATCGCCTCGTCGTAATCCTGCGTATACGTCTGAAATGCGAGGCCAAGCTGACGCATATTGCTCAGACAGGAGGTCTTGCGGGCCGATTCACGGGCGCGAGCGAAGACCGGGAACAAAATAGCGGCGAGGATGGCGATAATCGCGATGACGACAAGCAACTCGATAAGCGTGAAGGCGGAGGCAGGGCGACGGGAAGCGGAGCGAACCTGAGAACGGATTGGATTCATAGTGAGAGACTCCCTTACGTTGGTAAGCGGCGGAACAGAGCGCAGCATCGGTTGCCTCTACGCCCCGTTCGACACTACGGAACGAACAATGTTGCGGTTTCCTCGAACTTGACAGCAGTCGAAACAGCGGACTATACTACGGTTAGAGACGGCAGGAACCGACACGGTTCATGCGAAAAAAAGGAGAAAGCGATGCCCGGTGGATTGGAACTGCTGGACCCGGCGCAGCAGGAGCGGCTGCGCCCGGTCTGGGAAGAAGACACGGACAACGACGTGGAGGATCCCTATGTCGTTATCCTCTATAATGACGATCATCACGATATGGAGGAGGTGATCGAGCAGCTTCAGCGAGCGACAGGCTACGAGATAGAGCGGTGCATTCAGGTGATGCTGGAGGCGCATACGCAGGGCCGGGCCATCGCGTTCACCGGTTCGGAAACCGAGTGCGAACGTGTGGCCCGTATTCTGCGCCAGATACGCCTACAGGTCGAAACCGACCGTTTTTGATGGGGAAATAGCAATTCCGCCCCCCGGCCCCCAATTCTGGGGGAGTGAGAACAGAGACGCCTCCCGGCCCTCAATTCTGGGGGTGTAGGCATTTTCATGCGATAGAGTGTCCACAGGGCATGGAAGGCTGAGGGGAAACTGCTACGGCATGACGCTGAGTTTCAGCGGTTCTCCGGTGGCAGCGTCCAGAAGTATGGCGCTGTCGCCGCCCTGAATCGCATAGCCCACATCCCTCATGCTATCGAACGGGATGCGCCAGTAGAGCGTTGCGGTCGTCTTGCCTTCGGGGAGGTAGTAGCCCAGTTCCGATTCGCCTTTCAGCGTATACCAGACCCGTTTCCAGTGGCGCACGTTCACCGCTTCCGGGGTCACTTTGGTGTCCCAGTAGTTTTTGAACGCGGCCAGAGCAGCCGCTTTGTTAAGTTTGGGAGGGGCCGGGTCTACGGGCGGCGTCTGCTCACGGGACTCGAAGGAGATGAACTCTCCGGTCTTGACCCGAAACGCGAAATCGTAGCCGTGGCGCGGATGGGAGATAAAGGGATAGCCGTTGCGAAGGATCGGGAAAAAGGCGTGACCTACCCCCGTTTCGTCCTGCGTAAGGACGGTGAGGCGCGTCGGCTCCTTCGTGCCAACGGCCTTCAGCCAGCCACGCACCAACCGCTCCGATTCCGTGCCGAGCAGACTCTGGAATTTCATGCCTCCCAGCATTCCATGCTCCGGCCCACGATGCAGAATCAGGCTCTGATTGCTATCGAAAAAGTAGGCGGTGTAGGCGTTGCCCTTCGCATCGGTCACGACGAGACTGGCGGAGGGACCGTTCTGCTGTAGAATGGTTCCGTTACTCCCGGGCCGAATAAGGCGCGGACTGGCTCCGTAGCTCTGAAGCCGAACACGGCCCGGTACGCCAAATCCTGCCAGCAGCGCTTTCACACGTTCGACCGCTTCCTGCCCCGAGGCCGCTGTCGCCGCAGGCAGCAGAGCCACGGCCAGCATCACAACACGCCCCGCCTCTCCGTACAGCCCCTTGCTGTTTCTCATGGATACTCTCCCATCCCCGGATCGTTCGGCACAATGAGTTCCCCGGTGAGTGCATCTACAAAAACCGTGTACGCGCCCATCGGGAGGATGCGGCCATACGTGACATACACGCGCTGCCCCCGCCAGACCAGACGGGCCGTCTTCTCCCCCGTGATGTTCCAGTAGCCTAGCTCCGCCATCGGCTGACCGAACGTGGGGTCTATCGCGTCTTGCCGGTGTTTGATTTTTGCCCGCTCTGCGGCCCAGGCGGTGATTTTGGCGAGTGCTTGCTTCGCGCTGATTTTTGGTTTCCAGTCGCTGACTTCCGGCAGAGGCTGAGAGGGAGAGAAGTGGTTGATGGCTCCCGATTCCGGCTCGAACCAGAGACTATGCGCGTAGGTCGGATTGAGGTTGAAGAAGGTTAGGCCGTGAACTGTGCGGCGGAAAACGGCGCTGTAGACGCCGTTCTGAACGCCGCCGATAGGGTCCATCACCACGTCTTTGTCATAGCCCAACTGATGCAGAAGGGTATGCGCCCGCCCGCTCGTTTTACTCGTTGCCGGGAGATTGGTAAGGCGCGTTCGGGCAGGCGTTGTGATCGCCTGAATGAACAGTGGCTTTCCAGTGTGAGCGTTCAGCACGATATTCACTGGCCCTTGCTTTGTTCCCAGAGTCACCGACCAGCACTTCTCTTTCGTAATGTAGTGGTGATTCTGGAGAGAGACCAGAGGCATCTGTTCGGTCAGCCCCAGACCGGCAAGGACTTTTTGGCCTTTCGCGATGGCATCTTCCCCGTCGAGATCAGCGCCGGGCATTCCCATCACACAGACTGCACACAGAAGAGTGAACATAGTTGCCTTCCGCCTTTCTAAACGCTGCTGACCTTTATTTAACCCGAGTCATGGGTTGAAACCAGTAGACAAATAATGTTCCGTCCCATCTGATCTTTTAAGTGGCGGCGGTTCCGAGTAAAATGGAGTTATCACCCTTCAAAATACTCAGGAGCAATCACCATGA
>JBBRLP010000033.1:0-43676 GCA_038231295.1 Chthonomonadales bacterium | reverse complement strand
CACTAGGGTAGAGCAGATAGTCTCCCAAATATCTGCTAAAATCATCGTGTTAGCGCTCCTTTATCGATTTGATCGGCAAAACCAAATTCGACAAGGAGTGCTAACTCTCATTGTTCTAGGACATTTGCAAAAGGCTCTGTATATATAGGAATACACTGTCTGGATCAAACGGACAGCCGAGCGCTTACGTCTTTGTATACGGCTGTTCGATTAGCTGGCCCGGTATCGAGCGATAGTGCTTCGTATTAAAAGTGCAGAGAGTAGCTTCAATTCCTGTAGCAGTCGCTGCAATCAAGGCATCTATCAATCCGAGGCCATGCGACAGATGCAGAGATCGGTAAAGTTCCAGCGCGTACTGTTGATCCACCTGGGAGGCATAAACAACGGTGAGCGGGCGTATCAGTTTGAAAACTTTATCAACACGCGTTTTGTCTTGCGCGTCTTGAATCAACTCCATTATGACCAATGATGAGATGCAGGGACGTTCCGTTAAGGAAGCAAACCATGCAACGGCAGGGACATAGCCACGTTGGATATCGATCATAATGTCGCTATCTAGCAGACGCATTAGTCTTCCCCTTGGCGTTGTTGCGCCTGCTCCCGAATTTGACGCGCATGGCTCTCGCTGTCAACGATTTCCGGGCGACTGCCGATGACTCCTTCCCTTTCCCACTCCGCAATAATCTCCAGTCCGATACTCGGTTCCGCCGGCAGTTGCGCCAGCAGACGATGGATCAGAGTGGTCACATCTACTCCCTGAGACCATGCTTGCTTCACACGCTGCACTTCGTCGGGTGATAACTCAATTGTTAGGGTCAACGGAAAACTCCCTCCTGCCTTGTTGTTTGTATTATAGACCAAAGGAACAAACTCTACAAGGGACGGCCATCTTACGAAAAGTGAGGGTAAGGGAAACAGAAAATCCCGCAACGGAACTTTGCCGTTGCGGGATTTTCTGTTTCTTGGAGGGAAGGTAACTACGCGATCAGTTCCGGGATGAGGGTTCCGTAGACGTCGGTGAGGCGGAAGTCGCGACCGGCGTAGCGATACGTGAGTTTGGTATGATCGAAGCCGAGCAGACGCAGGATCGTGGCGTGGAGGTCGTGGACATGGACGGGCTTGCTTTCCGCCCGGAACCCGAACTCGTCGGTCGAGCCGTAGACCTGTCCGCCTTTGACGCCGCCGCCCGCCATCCACATCGAGAAGCCGTGATGGTTGTGGTCGCGCCCGTTCTGCTTGCCCGCGTTCGCGCCGGGAGTGGGCAGTTCGACGGTCGGGGTGCGCCCGAACTCGCCGCCCCAGATAACGAGGGTATCTTCCAGCATACCGCGCTGTTTGAGGTCTTTCAGCAGCGCCCCAATAGGCTGATCGGATTCGTGGGCGAGGTTGCGGTGGCCCGATTCGATGTCGTCGTGGTTGTCCCAGGGCTGTCCCGCGCCGTGATAGAGTTGAATGAAGCGCACCCCTCGCTCCAGCAGACGCCGGGCGATGAGAACCTGCCGCGCATAGACGCCGTCGCCGTACATCTTGCGGATACTCTCCGGCTCCTTGCTGATGTCGAAAGCGTCCGTCGCGTCCATCTGCATCCGATAGGCGAGTTCAAAAGACTGGATGCGCGATTCCAGTTGGGCGTCGTTCTGGTGCTGATGCAGGTGTTTCGTGTTCAGGTCTTGCAGTAGATCGAGCTGCGCCCGCTGTTCGCGCTGAGAGACGTAGTTGTTCTTGATATGCTCGATGATCTTCTGGATATCGGTCTGGGAGGGGTCAATATAGGTTCCCTGATAGACGCCCGGAAGGAAGCCAGCCTGCCAGTTCTGCGTGTCCTGAATCGGGTAGCCGTGCGGACACATGGCGAGGAAGCCGGGCAGGTTCTGGTTTTCACTGCCCAGACCATACGTCACCCAGGAGCCGAGGCTAGGGCGAATCAGCCGGGCCTCGCCGCAGTTCATCAGCAGCAAGGACGGTTCGTGGTTCGGTACGTCGGCGTGCATGGAGCGGATCACTGCGATGTCGTCAATGCTCTCCGCGATGTGCGGGAAAATCTCACTGACCTCGGTGCCGGACTGTCCGTACTTCTTGAACTTGAAGGGCGAGCCGAAGCAGGTTCCGGTCTTGCGCTCCGTGGGCAGGTTGCTGTAGGGCAACGGCTTGCCGTGATACTCGGTCAGTTTAGGCTTCGGGTCGAAGGTGTCCACATGGGACGGTCCGCCGTTCATAAAGAGGAAAATGACACGCTTGGCCTTCGCGGGAAGCGGCGGCAGTTTGGGGGTCAGCGGCGTGGCGACACTGTGGGCGGCTTTCGCGCCCTCCGCCATCGCCTGTTCCGTCAGCAGGCCCGCCATACTGAGCGCGGCGAACCCGTTGCCCATGCGTCCCAGCAGTTGACGCCGTGTTAACAGCCTATCTTCCCAGCGATTATGATGATTCGACATGACCGAACTTCTCCCAAATGCGACCGAAGCACAAGTAGTTTAGAGTGAACAGAACACGCTTATTGTATCACAAAATCCGGCGGTTCTTCTGCCCGGTTTGACACCGCCGGAGCGCAGAAGTGACGCAATTTTTGCCCTGCCGGGGCGGGACAGGGGTTGACAGGCGGAGGGACCGTTGTGTGATAATGACTCTTGCCTCGCCATTCAAATCCACCAGGAGCCTGCATCATGCGGTTTTTCTCTCGCTTCCCGGTGGCACAGGACGTTCGTTCCTCGCTGTTTCGGCATCTCTGCCTTGGTCTCCTGACCTTCGGTTGCGCGTTCGCCGTCCCTGCCGCCGCTCAGAATTCTGATCCGAATTCCCCGCCTGCCCTCTCTGCGGAAACCTCCCTGCATCCTCTCGAAACTTCGGAAATGCCCGAAGAGATGCGCGGGATGTGGGTCGTGCGGGATAGCCTGATCTCGCCCCAGGCCGTGCATCAGGTGGTGCAGACCGCCGTCAAGTATCACCTCAACGCCCTGTTCGTGCAGGTGCGCGGGCGCGGCGACGCCCTCTACGACTCTCCCTACGAGCCGCGCTCTGAGGTTCTGGCCGGTCAGCCAAAATCGTTCGACCCGCTGGAGCAGATCGTGGTCGAAGGCCACGCGAACGGTCTGGAAGTCCATGCCTGGCTCAACACGTTTCTCTCCTGGAGCGGAAACCGTCCGCCCCGCGCCAGGAATCACCTCTGGAACCTGCATCGGGACTGGTTCGCGGGGGATCGCTCCGGGCGGTGTACCTGCGCTGCCTCCAATCGCGTCGAAGGCGGCTTCCTTCAGCCGAGCAATCCGCTGGTGCAGCAGCATCTCTTCAACGTCTTTACTGATGTCGCGTCCCGGTACGATGTGGACGGCATTCATTTCGACTACTGCCGTTACTGTGGCGAGGACTTCGACTTCAGTTCGCCGACCTTGCAGCGTTTCCGCGATTATCTGGCGGCGCAGTTGTCCGACGCCAACGTTGCGAAATACGATGTTCGCCGCAAGTCCGACCGCCTCGCCTACGTTCACGCCTTCCCGCACGATTGGGCGGACTGGCGTCGGGCGCAGATCACGACCCTGGTAACGCGCATCTCGCAGAAGGTCAAAGAGGAGAAGCCCTGGATGCAGGTCTCCGCCGCGGTCTTCCCCGATGCCAATGAAGCCTACAACGTGCGCGGGCAGGACTGGCAGGGCTGGCTGAAGAGCGGTGTCCTGGACGCGGTCGCGCTCATGGCCTACGACACCAATACACAGCGTGTCCTGGCGCAGACCCGCCGCGCTATCGAAATCGCAGGCGAGCGGCACGTCTATACAGGCATTGGTGCGTGGCGGCTTCAGGCGCACGATGTCGCCGGGAAGATCGAGGCTCTGCGGCAGACCGGCGCAGCAGGCGTGAACCTCTTCTCTTACGGCGGCGTCCACAATCGCCCCCGCTACCTCGACACCCTGGCGCGTGGGGTCTTTGCCAGCCGTGCCGCCCCACCCCGCATGAAGTGGCTCCCGAAACGCGGAGAGAAGCCGGACAAGTCCCGGTTCTGAAGCCTCTGCCGACAGCGGACGATGCAAAGGGGCGGACGGAGCGTTTGGCAGGAGGAATAGGGACTGCCGAACGCTCCGTCCGCCCGCTTGTTTTGCTCTTGACAGTCGCGGTTGTCTCCTGTATACTCCCTTTATAAGGGCTGTTTTGCACAGAGGTCTGTGCAAACGACCAAGAAGAGGGAAGCGCGTTGGCGTTTTGCCCGAACTATGGGAGAGGAGAGCGGCCCCATGCTGATGCAGAACCGTCTCGTACCGTTTTTAAGCCGCGCACGGCGCGGTCAGGGAGAATTGACCTATCGTGAGGAAAACGTCGCCTGTTTCCGAGATTGAGCCGTCTGCTTTCGATGGCGCTCCCCTTGCCGGGACGCATGAAGGACTCGTACTGAAAGTGCATAGCGGGAAGTTTGTCGTCCATGCCGACGCCGACAAAGAGATTCTTCCCCACACGCTGACCTGTATTCTGCGCGGCAACCTCAAAAAGAATTTCACCTACTCCTCCAGCGGCAGCCAGCCTCGCCGCGTTACCCGCGCCAAGCAGCCCCGCCATGCCGACATTGTCGCCGTCGGGGACCGCGTTCTTTACACCTCCGACGACGAGATGACGGGCATTATCGAAGAGGTCTTGCCCCGTGTCACACGCTTCGCCCGCGCTTCGTTTCGCGGACGTGAGCAGACCCTCGTGACGAACCTCGATCAACTGGTCATCGTATTCGCCTGCGTGGAGCCGAACCCCGACCTGTGGCGCATAGACCGCTGGATCGTCGCCGCCGAATCGAATGGCCTGGAGCCGCTAATTATCGCCAACAAACGCGACCGCACCGACGAGGCCACCTTTCAGGAGCGGTTCGGGGAGTACGCGAAAATCGGCTATCGGGTGCTGGCGACGAGCGCGAAGCAGGACCTCGGCGTCAGCGAAATGCGGACGGCGCTGCGCGGACGGGTCTCTGCGTTCACCGGTCCGTCCGGCGTCGGCAAATCGAGCCTGCTCAACTCCATTCAGCCTGCCCTGAAACTGGACACCGGCGAGATCGGTCTGGTCACCTTCAAGGGCCGTCACACGACCACTGTCCGGGAACTCATTCCCCTGGAGACGGGCGGATGGGTTGCGGATACCCCCGGTCTGCGGAACCTCGAACTGCTCGCCATGAGCCGCGAAGAACTGCTCGACTGCTTCATCGAGTTCGCCGCGCCTCTGGAGACTCCCTGCCGCTTCCGCAACTGCCGCCACGAAAACGAGCCGGGGTGCAGTCTCAAAGCCGCGATTGAAACCGGACAGGTCTCTCAGCGCCGCTACGACAGTTTCCTGCTCCTCGCCCGCGAACTCGAATCCTCCGCTGAAAAGGTGCAGTATCCCAAATAAAGGGAAACTTCGCTTTTGACATAGAAGACAAGGCGGATCAGGGGTAGGAGCGGCCTTTCCAGACGACGGGGGCTTTGCGGAGGCTTTTCCAGAAAGAGGCCCACTGAATGGTGACCATGAGGAGGATGGCGAGGGGGTGAAGCAGGACGGATTCGTAGTGTCCAAAGCGGCGAGCCTGGAGCAGACGGATCAGCAGAATGAGGGCGACCTGAACGGCGCAGAGCCAGCCCCAGAGCGGAAAGGGGCGAGTGGTCAGTGCGATGAGGAGGAAGACGTAGGGCAGGAAGAAGACAACGGTCTGGATCAGGGTCATGGTGACGAGTGCACCGAAACTGCCGAGACCTTCGTAGGCGTTGCGGGTGAAGCCGTTCCAGACCGCCCCGGCGCCCGCGTACATCCGGCAGGTCATGCGGTCGCTGCCATCGAAGAGGCGGACGGTATGCCCGGCTGCCTTGATGCGCCGCGCCAGTTGCAGTCCATCGTGAAAGGTGGTCGGCAGGCTGGCATGGCCTCCGACGGCACGGTAGGCGTCCGGCGCGAACAGTTCGAACTGCCCGCAGGCCGCGACTATCTGCGGCAGCGGCGATTCCCACACCATCCGCACCGGCAGAAACGTGATGATGAGAAAGTGAAGCATCGGTAGCGCGACCCGTTCCGTGAAGGTTCCGGTCGTCTGATAGGGAAAGGTACTGACCATGCCTGCGCCCGTCGTCTGCGCGTGGTGCAGGGCCGCTGCCGCCAGTCCGGGCAGAACGCGGGTATCGGCATCCACGAAGAGCAGCCAGTCCGCGCCCTGCGCCAACGCCGCCTCACCCAACTGTTTGCACGCCCAGACCTTCCCGGCCCACCCCTCCGGTTTCGACGCCCCGTGCAGCAGACAGACGCGCCCGTCTCGTGCCGCCATCTCCTCCACGATCCGGTCGGTGCCATCTGTCGAGCCGTCATCCAGAACCAGCAGGCGCAGCGCAATACCCTCCTGCCGCAGCCAGCCCTCCACACACGCCCCGATATTCTCCGCCTCCTCCCGCGCCGGAATCAGCACGAAAAGCGTCTCCTCCGTACGTGGTGGAACCGCAGATGCCAGAATCGTCGCATAGTCGCGCAAGTTCCGCACGACCATCCCCACGAATCCCACGAGCATCGCCGTAATCACAACCTGGTAGAGCAGCATGGTTGGTTAAATCTCGATTGGTCGCCGGAAGGCAATGGGTAGCGTTACGCCGCAAGTTCCTGAAGGCGGGCGACGATTTCGGTGAGGGGAACGTCGGTCTGCTCCTTGGTGGACTGATCGCGCAGGCCAATGACGCCGCGCTCCAGTTCCCCGTCGCCCAGAACGAGCAGATAACGTGCGCCGAGTTCGTCGGCGCGTTTGGCCTGCAGTCCGAACTTGCGGCTGCGGTAGTCCATGTCGGCGGCGAGACCGGCGGCGCGAAGTTCCGCGAGCAGTTTCACGGCGGCAGGGCGCACCTTCGCCTCGTCGCCGAGCGTGACCAGAAAGGCCAGCGGGCGCTCATCCTCGACAGGCAGGACGATGCCGAGCGCCTCCAGCACCAGCAGGCAGCGCTCCATCCCCAGCCCGAAACCGATGCCGGGCGTGGACGGCCCACCGCACTCCTGCACCAGACCGTCGTAGCGGCCTCCGCCGCCGAGCGCGTTCTGTGCGCCGAGTTTTGTCCCGACAATCTCGAAGCAGGTTTTAGAGTAGTAGTCGAAGCCGCGCACGAGGCGGTGATCTACGGTAAAGGGAACGCCCGCCGCTGTCAGGTAGGTTTGCAGTGTCTCGAAGTGAACCCGGCTCTCGTCGTCCAGAAAATCCACCAGTTTCGGCGCGTCGGCGAGCAGGCGCAGGTCGTTCGTATCCTTCGTGTCCAGCATACGCAGTGGGTTCGCCTCAAATCGGGCCTGCCCATCCACGCTCATCTCGGAAAGAAACGGGCGCACATAGTCGCGCAGCGCCTCCCGATAGGCCGGACGTGACGCCGCCGTCCCGACGGAGTTGATGTGAAGCTCCTGATCCACCACGCCAAGCGCCCGGTAGAACTCCATCGCCAGCAGGATCACCTCGGCATCTATCGCCGGATCGGACGCACCAAACACCTCCACTCCCAACTGCTGGTGCTGGCGATAGCGTCCTTTCTGGCCGCGCTCATAGCGAAAATTCTGCCCGACATAGTAGAGCTTCAAAGTCGGATGCTCAGCAAAAAGTTTGTGTTCCAGGCAGGCGCGAACAGTCGGCGCGGTGCCTTCCGGTTTCAGCGTCAGGCTGCGATCACCCCGGTCTGTAAACGTAAACATCTCCTTCGAGACAATGTCGGTCGCTTCCCCGATACTGCGGGTAAAAAGCTCCGTCTGTTCCAGGATGGGGGTGCGAATCTCGCGATACCCGTAGCGGCGGCAGGTGTCGCGGAAAACGCCCTCGACATAACGCCAGCGGGCCGTATGCAGCCAGCCGTCCTTCGCAGACGGATAGGGAAGGACATCGTTCATATAGGGCGGAGCGGCATATCTCATCACAGCCTCAAGTGCGAACAGAATTAGAGCCTTCGAAAGCGCATCACGGCCTTCCTCGGAACTCCCACGCAACGCACGTATTGTACGGCAGGAACCGACGGGAAGTCAAATCAACGGAACGGAAGGCGCTGCGCTTGCTATGGAAGGGCAAATACGGTACACTGGAATCTCAATATCTCACCTTACGCAGGTGGCCTTGGCAAAGGGGTCAGCGAGGGGTGTCAACCCTTTGCTTCTCTTGAGTCGTCCCAAACTTTTTAAGGAACAATTTGCCGTGAATTCCCGCCTACCTGAATGGCTGAAGAAGCGCGTCCCAAGTCCCGTTACCGTCGGACTTGTCAACGATATGATGCGCGAATCCAAACTGAACACCGTCTGTGAGAGCGCCCGCTGCCCCAATATCGGGGAGTGCTGGTCGAAAAAGACGGCGACCTTTATGATCCTGGGCGACATCTGCACCCGCAACTGTGGCTTCTGCGCGATCAAAGTCGGCAAGCCGCTCGACCTCGACGGCGACGAGCCGCGCCGTGTCGCGGACGCCGCGAAACAGATGGGCCTTAAACACGTCGTCGTGACCTCGGTGGCGCGGGATGAACTCCCCGATGAGGGCGCGGGCCACTTCGCCGACACTATCCGCGCCCTGCGCGAAGCCATTCCCGGCGTCATCGTCGAAGTCCTGACCCCGGATTTCAAAGGCAAACGCTGGTGTATTCGGCGCGTCGTCGAAGCGCATCCCGACATCTATAATCACAATATCGAGACCGTCGCACGGCTCTCGCCTGTCGTGCGTCCGCAGGCCAAATACGAGCGGACCCTCGATCTGCTTCGCACCGTTACGAACATGGACCCCACCATTCACACCAAGTCGGGGATCATGCTCGGTCTCGGCGAGACCCATGAAGAGGTGCTGGAGACGCTGCGGGACCTGCGGAGCGCCGGAGTCAGCGCCGTCACGATAGGCCAGTATCTGCGTCCTACTACCGATAAGCATCTGCCCGTCGTGGAGTATGTCCACCCGGATCGCTTCACCGAATACGAGCGCATCGGCGACGAGATGGGCTTCCTGTTCGTGGCCTCCGGGCCGTTCGTGCGTTCGTCCTACAATGCTCAGGACTTTTCCGAGAAACTACTGTCGGATCGTCTGGCCCGTGTCGGCGTGGCCTGAAGCCGCCTGAAGTGAACATCTATGCGTCGTCTGCGTTTCTGGATCAACGCGCTGGTCTTTTTGGTCCCGATCTGCCTGCTCAGTATCGGGGCGTACCGTTTCGTGCGTCGTGTCTTCAATTTCCTGAACACCGATGCCCGGCTGGCGGGAACGGCCTCGGCGGAGGCGACGCGGGCGCTAGGGCGGCGGGTGGTTATCGGCGATGTCAAGATTGACCGCAACCCATTCGGGATTTTCGGGGCGAATCGGGTCGTCCTCAAGAACATCTTCGTCGCCGACAGTCCTGCCGATGACAGCACCGCTTTTGTCCGGGCCTCCAGCGTCTCTATCGCCTACAGTCTCGGGCAGATTCTCTCCACCAACCCCAAAGTGCCGTTTGTCGAAGAGATTCGGATCGTCCGGCCGGAAGTTCGGCTGGTGCGCGATGCGACCGGGAAGTGGAACTTCGCGCAGCTTCTCAAGCCCAAGACGGGCGGCGGCAGGCCCTTCGTAGACCGCATCGCCTTCGCGGACGGCAGCGTCATCTACTACGACGCGGCCTTCCCGCATCCCCCGAAGGTGCCTGTCCGGCCTCTCTCTACCCGTCTCGACCATCTCTCCGGCATCGCCCTGATTCGTCCCGACAAGAGCGTCGCCTTCGATGTCGCAGGCCGCGCCACCCCGGATATCGTGCAGGAGTTCCATACCACCGGGATTTTCGATCCGGCCACCCTGCGCTCGACGATTCATCTCGCCGCCAACCGCCTCAATCTGCCCTTTATCAGTTCCCGGTTTCTGCCCGCTGCCATAGGCCGCGTCTCCTCGGGACTGGCAAACGTAGACATCACCGCGCTCTATTCCCCGGTCAACAACACCCCGCCAAACACGCTCGACCCGAACGCACTGGAGGGACACGGGACGGTGCAGTTCAGTGGAGTCAACGCCTCGGTGCCGCAGGCCGCCGCGCCGCTGGAAGGACTGAACGGCGTCGCCTCCGTCGTGGGCAACTCCGTACTGACGGATGTGAGCGGGCGCTTCGCAGGTTCTGCGTTTCATCTCAACGGCAGTGCGTTCAACCTGCTGCGGAAGATGCAGCGTCAGGGCCGAAGTGTCACAGAGTTCGCGCCCCCTACCCTCGCGATGCAGGGCGATGTGCAGAACGCGGACTTTGTGCGATTGGCCCATCTGTTGCACTACGAGCGGTATGTGCCGCAGTTACCGAAAGAGGTGGTCGCCGCGCTCAAGACGAGTCGGGCCGTTGGCAGCGCGGATTTTCAGGTCGTGGGGCCGCTGAACGACCCGACCGCGACGGTGAACGCCCGCCTGACCGCCGCGCAGTACGACGTCTTTCGGGGCGAGGCGATTCACGCGCAGGCCCTCTACGCGCACAGGGCGGTGGATACGGATATTCGGGGCCGCTATGCCGGGGGCGATGTCGCCGCCCGTGCTCATGTGGGGCTGGATAAACCGGGCGCGTTTCAGGTGGAAGGCCATGCGCGGGGAGTGCAGTTGGCCCGCACCGGCTTCGATTTTCACGGCCCGGTTAAAGGCACAGGGCGGCTGGACTTCACGATGCGCGGGCAGACAGGCCGCACTCCCAATATCACCGCGCAAGGCGAACTGTTCGATGCCAGCTTGCACGGGCAGAGTCTGCATTCGGTCTACGCCCGCGCCGAGACGGTCGGGCGCTCGCTCGTCCTACGGACGCTGCGGGCAGAGGACACCAAAGGTTTCGCCCTAGCCAGCGGCACGATGGACCTGACCACGCAGCGCCTCGACATCAATCTGGAAGCCGACGAACTCGACATCGGCGCACTCGCGCAGGCGTTTCCCCTGCCGGTCACGCCCGCATCGAGCGGCAAAGCGAATCCCGCTGACCCCGAAACGCAGGCGCTCTCCATAGACGGTATCGGCTACCTGCGCGGCAGGGTGACCGGAACCCTCAAGGCCCCGGAACTGCGCGGCAAACTGAGTGCGTTCGCTCTCCAGACAGATAAGAAAGACGCCAACAGCCTGATCGCCAACAAAGCGGAAGCGGAGTTCGCGCTCATCCACGACGACCTGCACATCGAAAACGGGCGTATCGAGCGGTATCCGGGTCTGCTGACCTTTTCCGGGGATGTGAACGGCCTGCTGACCGGCAAACCCACCGTGAGCCTGAAAGCGCGGGCCGACGACAAGAACCGTCTGAGCGTCGCCGACCTCCTCCAGATCGCCAAGATAGACACCAAAGGCGTTCTGCTCGCCGGAACTCTGACAACCGGCGAACTGGTTGTGGAGGGAACGCCAGTCAACCTGCGTGTCAATACCCCCTTCACCGCCCGCATCGAGGACGCCAGCGTCAACGGGGAGCCGGTCAAAAACATCCTCATTACAGCAACCTACGACGGGACGCACCTGCATATCCTGAACGCCGAACTGGAAGCGGCAGGCGGCACCGTCATCGCTTCCGGTCTTATTTCTAAAGACGGAAAACTTGATCTGGAGGTCTCCGGCAAAAATATCGTGCTGGAACAGCTCGATAAAGCGCTGCCTAACGCCGCGCTGGACAACCTGACGGGTATCGCGGCGCTGGACGCGCATATCGGCGGCACCTTCGAGGAGCCGGAATCGGATGTCCGGCTGGCAGAAATCACCGGATTGACCTACAACGGCTACGCGGCGGGAAATCTGCGGACTTCCGGCCGCTATGCCAACAAAACCGCTTTCGCGCAGAACCTCACTCTGGCCGATGCCATCAGCGGCAAAACGGTGCTGACCGTACCGGGTTTCACCTACCACGTTGATTCGAGCGGCATTCAGACCGATCAGCCCATTCGCCTCGAAGCGATGCCGATTGCCCGCCTGCGCGATCTGGTTCGCAGTCTGCCTACACCAACCCCGGAGCCGGGAACGACAGCGGTTCTCTTCGGACAGACCGAGATAGGCAAAGCAGCCATTCTCTATATGGGCAAGCTGGACGGCGCCCTCTCTGGAACGCTCAGCCTGACCGGAACCACCGAGGACCCGACCGCCGAGGTCAAAATCAACGCGTCCGATATTCGCCTCAACGACTATCTGATTACGGAACTGAGCGGGCAGGCCACGGTGACCAAAACGCAGGCGAAGGGCAGCGGGGCGAAAATCGTGCTGCGCCCGCTGCTGCCCCAGCCCGGAGCCAATCCCGACAATCCTGATGCCACCCTCTCCCTCAGCCCTTTCACGGTCGTCTACAAGGGCAAAATAGACGCCGATCTGACCGCCTACAATCTGGACGCCGACCTGCTGAAGGGCTTCCTGCCGCCGGATAAGCGAATTGATGTGAGCGGTAAAGTGGACTATCTCGATATAACAGCCACCGGGCAGACCGCTTCGCCCGATCTGGAAGTCTCGCTAAACCTGCGGAATATCGGCTATCGCGGCCAGACCCTGGATCGCGTAGACGTCTCCCGCGCCGAGATACGCGGCACCACCTTCGACAATGGCAAGGTCGTACAGGAGGGCTATATTCGCGCCACCGACATTCAGGTCGAGAAGCGCGATACCAGCACGAAGGAGATTCGGAAATACACGGCCCATGCCGGCGGCTCCATCAGCAAATTCCAGTGGCAGTCGCCGTTCGTGCCGGACGATGCCGCGCTCAATCTGAAAGCGACCTTCGCGCCGCAGGACGCCAACGACAACAACCTGCGTGTGGTCGCCCTGTTCGCGCCCAATATCCTGCCGCCGACGGTGGAAGGCACCCTCACGCTCGACGCGGAGATCGGTGGAACCCGCGCCAAACCGCGTCTGACAGGCGGCATGACCGTCACGGCCCCGAAACTTCAGTTCAGCAATTTCGCCACCGGCTTGGCGAATGTCACCGCCGCGCTCACTTTCCAGGACGATCAGATCGAAGTCACGCATTTCAGCGGACATACGCAGGTCTACGACGCAAAGGGAGAGGCGCTGAAAAAGGGCGGATCCGGCTCCGAGATCGCCCTGACCGGCAGCCTGCCGCTTGGCGTGGACGGAACTCTCTCAGATACGGGCCTGCATCTGTTCATAGACCAGGCGGTCTTTAATGAGGCGGCGCTGCCGGGCCTCAAAGGGGCGAAGGCGCGGGGCGTCGCCCGCATCAACCTCGATGTGATCGGCTCGGCCTTCGATCCTACCCTGCGCGGCTCCGTCAATATCCACGACACGCAGGCGACGCTGCCCACCGAGTTCGGCGGGCTGGCGGGTGGCGGCGTCTCCCTGCCCATCGCGCCCCGCTTTGACCTGATGGTGATGCTGGACGAAAAAACGGTGCGCCTGGTCAACTCGCAGTTGAACGTGCGAACAGGCGGCTATGTCGCCATCAAGGGCAGCCTGCCGAAAGCGGAGGTCATCGCCGCTGTGACGGGCAAGCCCACCCCCACGCCGGACGCGACGAATCCGGCGAACAGCCTGAATGTGGTTGGGCGCCTGACGCTTGCGGAGGGCGTTCTGACGCTGCCCACCGCTCGTTTCAAGATTCTGCCCCCCGGCCTGCTGAGTCTGAGCTACCCCGTCTACGATGCCGGACAGCCGACATTCAGCCTGAATGTGGATTCCCTGAAGGCGCAGACTTCGCTGACCGCGACCTCACTCGGCGGCGTCCGCAAGCGGTATAAGGTGACGGTCAATGTCTCGGGGCCGCTCGCAGGCAGTTCCGGCAACCGGTTCGCGACCCGTTCCAATCTGCGCCTCGCCTTCACGACCGACCCCGACGATCTCGCCATCGGGCAGGAGGCCCTGACACAGCGGCTGGCAGGCGCTCTCATCGGCGTGGATAACATCAATCAGTTCGGGCAGAACCCCGGTCAGGCGTTTGCGTCGGCTCTGACCAATGTGCTGACCAGTTCCTATCTGCCCGGCGCGTTCGACAGGGTCGCGGCAGGGCTTGGCTTCGAGGAGTTCGTCATCAACTACGACCCCGTGCAGCGGCTGACCCTCTCCGTCAGTCGGCATCTGTTCGGGCCGATCTACGTCAGTTACTTCCGCAGCCTGGCAAGCGCCCAGGAGAGATACGACCTCAAACTCAGTTTTCGGTTCCGTCAGCGCTATCAGTTTTCCTATGATCTGGACGAACAGCGCACACAGCGCTTTCTTCTGGAAGGAGTCTGGCGGTTCTAAGGAGAAAGAGGGACGAAGGCGGAAACGCGACGGACATTCCTTGCCGTCCCGTCCAATTTTCTTTTGCGGGCAGCAGGACAGTGTAACAATTCCCCCCGGCGTGCGTCCTATTAGCAGCAGAACGGGCCAGATTGCCGAACTCACTTTTGCACATCGCTGTGCTGGAAGGGAGGGTTTCGGCAACAGTGCAGGGGGGGCAGTATGTCGTCTATTCAGGCCGAAGCCGCCGGAATCTTCCCGGGACTGCTGGCAGGGGGAGCGTCGAAACGGGAGAACGAACCGACCTATCCGCCGCAGGCAGCCTCTGCTGGAGAACGGCATGACCAGAGCCACTCCGCGCCAATCCAGGACAGAGACCGGGTCATGAATGCACTCCCGCCGGAAGATGCCGACAGAAATCTCGACTTCAATGCGCTCTACGATAAATACGAGAAGAAGATATTCAATATCATCTATCGCATGATCGGCGATTACGAGGAAGCCGTAGACCTGACGCAGGAGACATTCATCAGCGCGTATCGCCATTACGATAAGTTTCGTGGCGATTCCAAAGTCTTCACCTGGCTCTATCAGATCGCCCGCAATCTCTGCATCAACCGCATTCGGCAGCGCGAACGTCAGCGCAGTCTTCGTATCGAATCGCTGGATCAGCCCCGTGATGCCAATGACGAAGACAGCATGACCCGTGAGATTGCCGACATCAGCCACTCCCCACACCATAAACTGGAAGAGAAAGAGCTGCGCCAGCGCGTTCTGGCGGCCATCGAGTCGCTGCCGCCCGACTATAAAGAGGTTATCCTGCTGCGCGAGTTTCAAGAGCTGTCTTACAATGAGATCGTGGAGGTGACGGGCCTGACGCTTGAGAACGTCAAGACCCGTCTCTCCCGCGCTCGCGGGATGCTGCGCCGTAAGCTCGAACCCTACTACCGAATGTAGCCCACATTCTGTTATAGGGTACTATGAACAGGACTTTTAACATCCTGCCATCTTAACGCCATGCCCTCGCGCCGCGCACTATTCGTAATTGCCATGTCTCCGGGAACGAAAGAGGAAGCCATTTCCCGTTCTCGGACCCGTGCCGCGCTTTGGAGGAGATTTTTCATGAGAAGCTCGAAACGCAGGAAGCCAGGTTTTGCCCCGGCTCTCGTGCTTGTGTCACTCCCCTTTACCGCCATGGGCTTTCTGACCCTCGCGAATGCCCACGCAATCGCGCAGAAGGCCGGAGCGCAGACCATCGGCGAGATCATCGTCACAGGGAACAAAACGTTATCGAAAGATGCCATCATCGCTCTCAGCCGCCATCGCATCGGTGATCCCTGTACCGATCAGGTGCTGAGCGAGATCAAGGCCAACCTGAGTCAGACCGGTTATTTCGGCACTCAGCATAATCTCGACAACCCGGAGGAGTGGGTGCGGGTGCAGGCGGAGGACGAAAACCCGCCGACCGGTAAGTGCAAGGTCGTCATTCGCGTGGATGAGAACGACGCCATCAAGGACTTCTCCATCACCGGAGCAGGCCCGCTGAAAATCGAAGATATTCAGAATCTAGTTCACGCCAAAAAGGGCGGAGTCTACAACTATATCCAGTTTCAGCGTGACGCCGAAGAGATCATGCGCCTCTACAACAGCAAAGGCTACGTCGCCACGCTGGGCGAGGGCGCGGGCATTGACGACAAGGGCGTGCTGACGGTCCCCATCACCGTCGTGCGTGTCGCGGAGATTCGCCTCGTCAAAAACCGCAAGACACAGCGCAATGTCGTTCTGCGCGAACTGAAAACGAAAGTTGGCGGCTTCTATAACCGCGACATCTGGCAGCAGGACCGCATTCGACTGCTGAACCTTGATCTTTTTGAGGAGGTCATCCCCGGCGAAGAGATCATCGCACCCGGCGAAATCCGCCTGACCTTCAGCCTTCCCGAGAAGCGCACGGGCAGTGTCTCGGTCGGCGCGGGCTACAGCAGTCGCCAGCAGTTGATCGGACGGGCCGAAGTCTCGGAGACCAACTTCCGGGGACGCGGGGAAGCCGTGAACCTGCTCTGGGAGACGGGCAGCGTTTCGGGCAAGAGCAGCATCGAACTCGGCTTCACGGAGCCGTATCTCGACCGCCGCCATACCTCGCTCTCTGTGCAGCTCTACGATAAGACCATCTACCGCTTCGCCAACTCCCTCACCAATAGCGTCGCGACGACGAACACCTCTAACGTGGGAACGGATCAGCGCTACAACGAACAGCGTGTTGGCAGCACTGTCACGATCAGCCGTCCGGTGAACAACTACCGCCTGTCGCTGTCGGGGCGTGCCGAAAACGTTCGGACGGATCCTCTCGACCTCTCCGGTATCAACGCCACGATCATTCAGGACGGCCCTATCTACTCGCTGGGCGGCGCAGTTCTGCACGATACCCGTGATTTGATTCTCGACCCGGTCAAGGGCGGCTATCAGACTTTCAACATCATGGTCGGACAGGCCAATCTCAAGCCCCCGGCTACGCTCAACGGCGGAGTCGTGAACGGCGTCTATGGCAACCACAGTTTCGCGAAATCCTCTATAGAGGCCCGACAGTTCTTCAATCTCCAGAAAGCCCGCCGTCGGGACAAGCCGGATGAAGAGAGAACGTCGCTAGCGCTCCGTATGTTGGTAGGGGCCTCAACCGGAACCCTGCCCTTCTTCGAGCAGTATTTCGTGGGCGGCGCGGAAACCCTGCGCGGCTATCGCGAAGACCGCTTCTGGGGCAAATACCTGATGCTCGGCTCGGCGGAACTGCGGCAGCCGCTGGCACGCGGACTCAAAGGCGTTCTGTTCACCGACATGGGCGATGCCTGGGGCGGTGTCTACCAGGGTGTCAACATTCAGGGCTTTACGCAGGGCGGTTTCCAGCCCCGCTTCAGTGTTGGTCTCGGTATCCGGGTTCGCACTCCCCTCGGCCCGATTCGCCTCGATTACGGCATCGGCAGCGAGGGCGCCCGCACCCACTTCAGCATCGGCAACGTGTTCTGAAGCGCCTCACCTTACTCCTCTCCCAATCACCTCTGGGAGAGGGGTAAGGCGGCTTGTCTTGCGTTCAGGGCGTCTTTCTGCTATAATAGCGACGCCTGTGCAACCGTGAAAGGATGACTTTCTGATGAATCAACTTACTCCCAGCCTGCGGCTGGTTGTCATTACTCTGGTGGTAGGATGCGTCGTAGCGTCTCTGACCGGAGCAAAAGCGAAGGAACTCGCAGCGGACAACGGCGGTCTCAAGATCGCGGTCGTCAATCCCGCCCGGCTTATTCTGGAGACCAAATTCTACAAGACCTCCACCGACGAACTGAACAAACTTCAGTCCGACACCTCCCTTATGATTCGTACTTGGGACCAGAACTCACTGCTCTCCGAGGCGGACCAGAAGATGCTGAGCGAACTGGCGATTCAGGAGAATACCCCGGCTGGCCTCGATGCGGGCAAGAAGGCGCAGAAACAGAAACTGCTGGATCAGGGCAAGCGTCTCTTCGATGAGTCGGTATCGCTTCAGACCAAGCAGCAGCTGAATCAGGCGGATCAGGATCGGCTGCGCGAATTCGCCCGACTGGACGCGGACACCAAAAAGCGCGAACAGGACAAGGCGACGACCGTCAAAGAAGAGATTGACAAGAAGCTGGCCGCGATTCGGGAGAAGACGGACAAGGATGCCCGCGAAAACCTGAACAAAGTCGCGAAGAAGGACGGCTACAACCTGGTCTTTTCCAGCGAAGTCCTGCTCTACTCCGAGAATGACATCACGGATAAAATCCTAGCGGAAATGAACAAGTAGGAACGTCGGCCATTGCTGACGCAGGGTGAACGCGATGTTGCCCAAAACACGGGGCGGGGCGGTGGCGCGGCAAGCGTCGCTCCTCGCCCTGCTCATTATCGGAATTCTGCCGGAAACAGGCTGCCGGAAACCCCAGACGCCGGTGATTGCCAGCCGCCGTTTTGTCCGCCTCGAAGCCCTGCTTCCCCTGCATCCGGCCTGGACGCAGGTGCAGGCGCTGGATGCGGCACAGGCGCGGCTTGCCGCTGCCCAGAAGCAGGCATCCGGGCTGAAATATCCGCTGACCCCTCTGCCCGAAGTCTTTATTCCTCCGATCACCGTTCCGCCCAGTCTGGCGCAGGAGCGCGATAAGCGCGTTCAGGAGGATGCCCGTCATTATGTCGAGCAGACGGAGCAGGCGCTTCAGGGCAAAAATGCCGACATTGTGCGGCAGTTCGAGCGCGACGAACAGCGGCAGCAGGAGGCCCGTTATACCAGGGCGCTCGCTGACCGCGAACTGGAACTGAGCGGGATCAATGAACGCGAGGCGGCCGGACTGGAGAAGCAGATCAACGCGCTCGGCTTTCGGCAGGTGGCGCTGCGTTCGCAGATCGACGCCTATACGAACCGGCTGAATCAGGATACTCGCAACCCGGTCGTGCAGGATGTGGTGCGCCAGGAGGCGCTGATTTCAGAGAAAATGAACGCGCTGGCGAATCAGCGCACGATAGTGCTGGCCCGCAAGGAACACGCGCAGGCGATAAAGGACCTGATTCCGCAGAAGCAGATATGGCTGGCGGAGAGCGGGGCGCGTCTGCAAGCCCGCAAAACGGAACTGGCGAAAAGTGTGCAGCAGCAGGTGGAACAGGCCCGCGCCCGTCTCGGTCAGGACATCAAGCCGATCCCGCCGCTGGCGAGTACCCTGCCGCCCTCCAATCCGCAGGCTACGCCGCTGCCCCTTCCACTCGCCCCCGATGCCCCGCGCACCATCGGGCAGGCACAGGGCCAGATGACGGCTGCGATGATGCAGGAGCGGGGCGTGTGGCAGACGCAGCGAGACGCGCTGCTTGCCGCCATTCGCGCCGACACCGCGCAGGCGGCAGTGCAGATCAGCCGCAAACAGGGCTGGGCGCTGGTTCCCGCAGAACAGTCCAAGACCGATGCGACAGAGCAGGTCGCCAGTGCGCTCCGCGCTCAGTGGCGGCAGAACGCCTTAACGGAGCCATGAAAATCCTCCGGGAAAGCCGGGAAAGACCGGGAGCCGATTGATGTCACCTACCCCCATGCGAACACAATGGAGTCTCGCCGAAATCGCCACCCTGGTCGGCGGAGAGGTTATCGGGGACGCGCAGACCATCCTCACCGGAATTGCCGGGGTGGACGAGGCCGGGCCGGGTGATCTGGTCTTTGCCGAGACCGCCGCTTTTTTTGCCACCGCACTTGAGTCTTCCGCCTGTGCCATCCTCACTGCCGAACGCCCCGATCCTGCTCCTGCAAAACCCTTGATACACGTCTCCAATCCCCGTCTTGCCTTTGTGGAAGCGCTGGAAGCCTTCGCCCCGCCGCTGGCGATGCCGGAAGGCATCCACCCTTCCGCGCAGATTGGCAGCGATGTCACGCTGGGGAAAGGCGTCCGACTGGGCGCGAACGTGAGCCTGGGAGACGGCGTGACGCTTGGCGAGAATGTGGCGCTGTTTGCCGGGGTTCAGATCGGGCAAGGATGTGTGGTCGGCGCGGATACGACGCTTCACTCCAACGTGGTTCTCTACGACGGGGTGCGCGTGGGGCAGCGCTGCCTGCTTCATGCGGGCTGTGTTCTGGGCGCGGACGGCTTCGGATTTCTGCTCGTCGGCGGTCGGCTGCGTAAGATTCCGCATCTCGGCGGCGTCGAGATCGGAGACGATGTAGAGATCGGTGCGAACTCCTGCATAGACCGGGCTAAAACCGGAATGACCGTTATCGGCGCTGGCACGAAAATAGACAATCTGGTGCATATCGCGCATAATGTGCGCGTAGGGCCGTCGTGCGTTCTGGCCGGACAGGTGGGTATCGCAGGCAGCACCGTCCTCGGTGCAGGCGTGGTTATGGGCGGGCAGGTCGGTATCAAAGACCATGTACACCTTGGAGACGGCGTGAGGATCGGAGCGCAGAGCGGCATTATGCGGGACGTGAAGGCGGGGGAAGCCGTGTTCGGCTCGCCCGCCATTCCCACGCGCCAGAAACTGATGGAACTCGCCTCCGTGCCGAAACTGCCAGCGGCCATCAAGAAGATCGCTGCGCTGGAAAGACGCCTTGCCGCCCTCGAAGCGAAACTGGCCGCTGTTCCCGACGACAAGGGCGCAGAATAGCCGTGATGGAACAACAGACGCTCGGCGGTTCGTTTACACTGGCAGGGGTGGGGATTCATACCGGCGTCCACGGGCGCGTCACCGTCTCGCCTGCCGCAGTGGACACCGGGCGCGTATTCGTTGTGGACGGCGTGACGATTCCGGCCCGTATCGAATTCGTCACCGACACCTCACGCTGTACCCGTCTGGGACGCGCCGGCGCGTCGGTCAGCACGGTGGAGCATCTGCTCTCCGCGCTTCATGCGTTTGGCGTGGACAATGCCCGCATCACGGTCGAGGGCGCGGAGATTCCGATTCTGGATGGCAGCGCTGCTCCCTTCGCGGCAGCCGTGCAGAGTGTCGAGGTGCGCGGGCAGGGAACGCCCGCCCAGGCGCTGCATCTGACCGACCCGCTGGAGTGGACGGAGAGGGGAACGCGGTTCACAGCACAGCCTGCCGCCAGCCTCCATCTGCGCGTTCGGACGGAGTTCGAGGAGTGGGCTTCCGGCACGGCGGAGACTCAGGCCGAGGTGACCCCGGCGACGGGGGAACGCTACGCGCAGGGCATCGCTCCGGCCCGCACCTTCGCCTTTCAGCGCGAAGTCGAAATGCTGATTCAGGCGGGTCTGGCGAAGGGCGGCTCGCTCGACAACGCGCTTATCATCACGCCGCCGGACGGCTACTCCTCCCCGCTGCGTCTGCCGGAGGAGTGGTGCGCCCATAAGATGCTGGACCTTATCGGGGACCTCGCGCTGCTGGATGCCCGGCTGAATATGCGCCTTTTCGCGTTGCGGCCTGGTCACCGCGCCAATGTCGCCTTCGCGACGGCCCTGCGGGCAAAAAGTCAACTAAGGAGAGATCAGGAGAACCGTATGGATTGTTTGCTGGATATCGAGGAGATTCGCGCCCTCCTGCCGCATCGCTACCCGATGCTGCTGGTAGATCGTGTGCTGGAACTGACGCCCGGACAGCGCGTGGTCGGTCTTAAAAATGTGACGATCAACGAGCCGTTCTTTCAAGGCCACTTTCCCGCGCAGGCGATCATGCCGGGCGTACTGATCGTGGAGGCGATGGCGCAGGTCGCAGGGCTGATGATACTCGCCCTGCCGGAGCAGCAGGGACAGCTTGCCTACCTCGCCGCACTGGACAACGTGAAGTTTCGGAAGCCGGTTGTTCCCGGCGATACGCTCATCATTGAGGCGAATCTGATCAAAATTCGTGGGACTATCGGCAAGGTGAAAATGGTATCCCGGGTCGCCGGAAGCATCGTGGCGGAATGCATCATGACGTTCGCGATGAAACGGCCGGATACATCTTCCGCAGATAAAGTGCTGGCGAAACTGAACGACCCGAACGCAGCCCCCTTTTCCAGCGACGCGAATCTGACCGATGAGGGAGACAGCAACCGTGTCTAAGTGGCGTATACATTCGACGGCGATCATCGATTCGTCCGCTGAAATCGAACCCGATGTGGAGATTGGCCCCTACTGCGTCATCGGCAGAGAAGTGAAAATCGGTACAGGCACTATCCTGCACCCGCACGTTGTCATCGAGCGTAATACCGTTCTGGGCCAGGGCTGCCGGGTCTTCAGCGGCGCGATCATTGGCGGGCCACCGCAGGACTACAAATATCAGGATGAAGACACCTGCGTGGTCATAGGCGACAACAACACCCTGCGCGAATGCGTCACCATTCACCGCTCTACCGGGGAAGGCAGTATGACGCGCATCGGCAACGACAATATGTTCATGGCGTATGCCCACATCGGCCATAACTGCGATGTCGGCAGCCATGTGACGCTGGCATCCTACGTCGGCATCAGCGGCCATGTGACTCTGGAGGATCATGTCAACATCGGTGGGCTGACGGGAGTGCATCAGGGCTGCCGCATCGGGATGCTGACGATGCTCGGCGGCTTCTCCAAGATCACGCAGAACATCCCGCCCTATATGCTCGCGGACGGCATTCCCGCCAAAGTCTACGACATCAACAAGATCGGGCTGCGGCGTGCGAACATCGTGCCGAAAGTCCGCAACGAACTGCGCCAGACCTATAAGCTGCTCTATCGCTCGAATCTGAATATGTCGCAGGCGCTGGAGACGATTGAGGAGGAGATTGACAAAAGCCCGGAACTGGAGCATCTGCTGAAATTCATCCGCAGTTCGCGGGATGGCAAGGCCTTCCGGGGCAATCCCGGCGAATAGCCTGCTATGAATATCGCGATCTTTTCGGGGGAGATTTCCGGCGACCTTATCGGAGGCGGGCTGGCCGAGGAGCTGAAACGTCAATGTCCGGGCGTGACGCTCTGGGGCCTGGGCAGCCGGGCCATGCGGCAGGCCGGAGTGGAGCTGCTGTTCGACAGCGGCGACTGGGGCGTCATCAGTCTGGCACAGGGTCTGGTGAAATACCCCTATCTGCGTTTCAACGTCTATCCGAAAACCATTCAGGCCCTCAAAAAACGCCGCCCGGATGCTCTCGTGCTGATAGATTTCGGCGCGTTCAATGTGAAGGTGGCGCGATTCGCGAAGGCGCATGGCATTCCCGTCTGCTACTATTTTCCGCCCGGAGCCTGGCGGCGGGAGGGCAATCGGGGCGCGGAACTGGCGCGAATCACCGATGTGCTGGCGGTTCCGTTCGAGTGGTCGGCGGAGCGGTTTCGGCGTCTGGGCGCAAAGGCCGTCAACGTGGGGCATCCTCTGGTGGAGTGGGCGAAGCCAGGTATGACGCGGGCGCAGTTCGCGGCGGAGTTCGACATGGACCCGACGCGCCCGATTATCGGTCTGCTGCCGGGCAGCCGCCTGCACGAGATAGAGTATATTTTGCCCGCGTTGCTGGATGCGGCGCGGCTGATTCATAAAGAGGTTCGGGACGCGCAGTTTGTCATCGGGGTCGCGCCGAACCTGTCACCGGAGATCGTCGCCCGGTATTTGAGCGGGCAGCCGGAACTTCTGGCCCGCCTGAGCGAGTACTGGTATGAGTTCGCCCTCGAAGCCGGAACGCAGGTGCGGAAGCAGGTGACGCGCACGGCGAACGCACTGGCTCCGCAGGGTCAGCGCAAACTGGTGACGGTCGAAGGGCTGGTCGTGCCGGAAGAGACGCTGACCAACGAAATGGAGAAGCGTCAGCGGGCCGACCGGCATCGCGAAAAGCCGCTCCTGCCGCCGACGGTGCTGGCGAAGGGCCTGACCTACGATGTCATGGCGCACAGCGATGTGCTGATTACCTGCTCTGGAACCGCGACTCTGGAGGCCACCGTTTTCGCGACGCCAATGGTGATTCTCTATCGGCTCTCGAAATTGATGGAGATGGAAGCGCGTCTGCTTCGTCTGGATAAGAAGCTTAAGTTCATCGGAATGCCCAATATCCTCGCCGACCGCTCGATTGCGCCGGAACTTTTGCAGCACGCCGCCACCCCGGAGGCCCTCGCCGCTGCCGCCCTGCGCCTGCTCAACGATGTGACTGCCCGGCATCAAGCCCGGCAGGATTTAGAAGGGGTTCGCGCCATGCTCGGCGGCCCCGGAGCCAGCGAACGCACCGCCCGCCTGGTGCTGGAACTGACAGAGAAATCATGAAACACGAAGCCTCGGACACACAGAGTCGCCTCCTCGCCTACCTGCGCCCGCATCTGCGTACCCTGGTCCTGGGGCTGGTCTGCGCGGCGGTGACGGCAGGCATCACCTCGAGCATCGCCCTGTTCATCAAGCGGACTATCGACTCGATGGTGGACGGCAGGGTCGGGCATCTGAACTTCATGTGCGGCGCCGTCTTGCTGGTCTTTCTGGTCAAGGGCTTCTTCTCGTTCGGACAGAGCTACTACCTCTCTCTCGCTGCCAACAGCCTCGCCACTAATCTGCGCGACGACATCTACGCGCACCTGCACACCCTCTCGCTCTCCTTCTTCAATCGCCGCCGTACCGGGGCGATCATGTCTATACTGACCAACGATGTGCCGGTCGTTCAGAACGCCGCAATGAGTCTGCGTGACACCGTCTCCGCGCCCATCACCATTGTCGTCAGTCTGACCGCGCTCTTCGGAGTCAGTTGGAAGCTGGCGGCCCTCTCGCTCATCTTCATCCCCTGCATGGCGGCGGTTATCTCCCGCATCAGCCGCAAGATGCGCTCAATTTCGGGGGACGTCCAGAATAAGCTCTCCGACGTGACGACGATCCTTGAAGAGACGGTCGCGGGAGTGCGTATCATCAAGTCGTTCGCCGCCGAAGACCACGAAGTGAGCCGTTTCTCCGTCGAGAACCATCGGACGCTGCACATGATAATGCGCGGGGTGCGGAAAACGGCGCAACTGCGGCCCATCGTTGATTTCATCGGGGCGTTCGGCATCGCGCTCATCCTCTATCTCGGCGGCAACTACGTCGCCTACACCAACAAAGTACAGCATGAGGAACAGCAGCAGTGGGTCATCGCGCATCCCGGTCAGCCTGTTCCGCAGGCTGCGGAGTTCGACGCCCCTGATGGCGGCATGACCCAGGGACAGTTGATCGCCTTCGTCTATCTGCTCAACTCCGTCGCGCAGGCGGCGGGCGGCATCGGGGCGATTGCAAGCACAAGGGCGCAGGCGCTGGCCTCGGCGCAGCGCATCTTCGACGAGGTGCTGGATGTCGAGCCGGAGGTTCAGGAGAAGCCGAACGCGCTTGTGATGTCCAAGATCGAGGGCCATATTCAGTTCGAGAACGTCTCGTTTCGCTACTCGCCGGACAGCGCGGACGTGCTGAACGGGGTCTCGTTCGAGGTCAAACCGGGCGAAGTCGTCGCGCTGGTCGGGCGCAGCGGAGCGGGGAAGAGTACGCTGGTTGATCTGATTCCCCGCTTCTACGACCCGACGGGGGGACGCATTCTGGTGGACGGCCATGATATTCGGGATGTCGAGACCGCCTCGCTGCGCCGACAGATCGGTATCGTGCCGCAGGAGACCTGGCTCTTCGCAGGCAAACTGCGCGATAACATCGCTTACGGTAATCGCAACGCGACCGAGGAGGAGATCAAGAGCGCGGCCTACGCAGCGAACGCTTATTTCATCGAAGGGATGGACCAGAAGTTCGATACGATTGTCGGGGAGCGCGGCATTCGGCTCTCCGGCGGCGAGCGGCAGCGCATCTCTATCGCCCGCGCTATCCTGATGAATCCGCGTATTCTGATTCTGGACGAGGCGACCTCCTCGCTGGATGCTTCCTCGGAGGCGCTGGTGCAGGAGGCGCTGGACACGCTGATGAAAGGCCGCACCACGCTGGTTATCGCGCATCGGCTTTCGACGATCATCAATGCCGACCGTATCCTCGCCATGAAGGACGGGCAGGTGATCGAGGCGGGTACGCATCGGGAACTGGTCGCGGCAGGCGGCTACTACGCGCAGCTTTATGAGACCCAACTGCGCGGTTTCGACTGACAGAGAATTCATGTCCACCTCGCCTGCTCCCTCCGATTCACCGGAAACTTCCGACCCGCTAGCTGCTGCTTCCGATCCGCGTGTGGCGCGACGCGCACGCTGGATCGGCACTAGCATCTATTTCCTCGCTCGCCTCCTCTACGCCACGCTGCGTATAGACTTCGGCAACCGTGAAGGAATGCAGCCGCCTGCCGGGGCCATCTATGTCACCTGGCATGGGCGGACGCTCATTCCCGCCCTGGTGCTTCGCAATCGCGGCTGGTGCGCCCTCATCTCGCTCTCACGCGACGGAGAAATACAGAACAACATCTTCCAGAAACTTGGCTTTGTGACGGCGCGTGGCTCGACGGGACGCGGCGGAATTCGGGGAGCGTTGCAGATGGCACGGCGCGTCAAAGAGGGCGGCGTCCTTGTCATGACGCCCGACGGCCCACGCGGGCCGACGCATAAGGTACAATTAGGGGTGATCCTGATGGCGGAGAAGTCTGGTGCGCCAATCATTCCCGTCGGTGTCAGCGCGAACCGCCGCTGGCTGATGAAAAGCTGGGACTCATATATGCTTCCGAAGCCTTTCGCACGAATCCAGTATCTGAACGGGGAGCCGATACCCATTCCGCCCAATCTGGATGAAGCCGGTCGGCGCCACTATGCGGCCCTGCTCGAGGTGGCGATCAACCGCATCGAGCGCGAGGCCGAGGCACGCGCCGGTTACCCGGACTATCCTGCCGAATGGCCGCTCGAAATGCCGGAACCGCTTCCCCTCCCGGAAGCGCAGTGAGGTGATCTCATGGCAATCGTGCGCACGTCACGGCGCTCTGACCGCTCGCCTTACCACGTTTGCTACGCTCTACGTGCTGGAGCATGATCTCGGGGAGTGTTTCGCTGCGGAAACGGGCTTCCTCGTCGCCCAGAACCCGGAAACCGTGCTGGCCCCGGACTGGGCTTTCGTCGCGCATGAGCGAATGCCAGGCGTCGTACTCGACCGATATTTCCCCGGCGTTCCCGACATCGTTCTGGAAACCCGTTCGCCCTACGATACCGGCCCCGAAGTCGCGAAGAAAGTGCAGGAGTGGCTGGCGGCGGGAGTCCGAACGGTCTGGGAGATGAATCCGAAGACACAGATACTGACGGTGCATCGCGCCGACAGGCAGCCCGTGTGTCTTGATAAGCACGATATGCTGGATGCAGAAGCGGCGCTGCCCGGCTTTACCCTGCCGTTGAGCCGCGTTTTCCGCGAAACTGTCTGAGGCGAGGAGTGTTGTGATCGTTCACTATGCCCTGTATAACCTGGGAGCGATGACGGTAGGGGCGCCTTTTATTGCGGCGTACTTGACGCAGCGCTACGTCTCCGGGAAGTCGCGACCGGGCTGGGCGGAGCGGTGGGGGCGTCTGCCGGAGGAACTGCACAGCAGGCCGGGCGGCAGACGACGACTGTGGGTACACGCGGTTTCGGCGGGAGAGGTCGTGGCAGCGGTGCCGATCCTGCGGGAACTGCGTCTGCGCCTGCCTCACGACGAGATTCTGCTCTCCACGATCACGCCTGCCGGACATGAGATGGCGGAGCAGCAGGCGCTGAAATATGTGGACGGGCTGTTCTATTTCCCTTTCGATCTGCCCTGGGTGGCGCGGCGCGTGGTGGAGATCATTCGGCCTGCGGTCTTCGTCAGTCTGGAGAGCGAGATGTGGCCCAACCTGCTGCACGAACTGAAGCGGCAGGGCGCGACGACTGTGCTGGTCAACGGGCGCATCTCAGAGAAGAATTTTCAGCGGGTACGGGGGCGCGTGGGCGGCTGGCTCTACCGCTGGATGCTGTCGAATATGGATCAGCTTCTGATGCAGTCGGCGCGGGATGCCGAGCGTATCGGGGCGCTGGGGGCCGGGCAGACGGTTTCGGTGCTGGGCAATTCCAAGTTCGATCAGGAGATAGAGCGGCTGGATGCGACGCAGGTGCAGCGGTTACGGCAGGAGCTGAAACTGCCGGAGGGGGCGCCCGTTTTCGTGGCGGGCAGCACCCGCAGCCCGGAGGAAGAGGCGCAGGTCCTGGCGGCGTATAAGACGATGTGCGAACAGTTCCCGGAACTCTGCCTGCTGATCGCGCCCCGGCAGCTAGACCGGGCAGAACCACTGACCGAGACGATGCGGGCGGCGGGGCTGGAACCGGTGCGCCGAACGCAGTTGACCGCAGCGAATGCGCCCGTGCGGCATCTTATTCTGGACACCATCGGGGAGCTGGCGCGGGTCTACGCGGTGGGAGAGGTCACCTTTGTCGGCAACAGTTTTGCGCCCGTCAACAAGGGAGGTGGGCAGAACCTGCTTCAGCCGCTGGCGCATGGCAAACCGGTTCTGTTCGGACCACTCACCGCCACGACACGCTCCGAGGTGGCGCTGGCGAGGGAGGCGGGCGTCGGCTTCGAGGTGGCGGACGGCGCGGAACTGGCGCGGCAGGGCCTGCGCCTGCTGGCGGACAACGGCCTGCGCCGCGACATCGAGACGCGGGCGATAGCGCTGATCGCCGCGAATCAGGGCGTTTCGGCGCGATATGCCGAGGCGGTTGTCGCGATGGCGAATGCGGGCGGGGAAGACAGCACCCCGGATCGCTCGGCAGCCGAAGGCGTGTCCGGGCAAGCGCCCGCCGCAGGCGTGATCCGGTGACTCCTGCCTCCGACGCGCCTGTCACGCATCGTCAGCCTGGTATCGAGAACTATCTGATCTCCGTTTCTCGCGGGCGGCCCGGTCTGCTGCCGATGCTGCTGCGCGGGCTGCTCTCCGCGCTGGCTCCTCTCTACTGCGCCGGTCTCGAACTCTATCTCCTCCCCTACTCGGTCGGCCTTCGCCAGCGTTACCGTCTGCCCTGCCCTGTGGTCTGCATCGGCAATCTGACGACCGGCGGCACGGGCAAGACCCCGATGACGCTGGCGGTCTGCCGCCTGCTGCGGGCGGAGGGCAGGAGGGTGGTCGTCCTGAGTCGGGGCTACGGGGGGCAGAACGAGTATGGCTGCGCGGTCGTTTCGGACGGGGAACGGCTGCTGCTGAACGCCCACGAGTCGGGCGACGAATCGTACCTGCTGGCGTCTGCGCTGCCCGATGTTCCGGTGATTGTCGGCAAAGACCGCCGCGTGACGGGCCGAATGGCCTTTGAGAGGTTTCAGCCCGACGTGATTGTACTGGACGACGGAATGCAGTTCTGGCAACTGCACCGTAACCTGGACATCGTGCTTCTCAATGCCTGCGAACCCTTTGACAACGGCTGGACGTTTCCACGCGGCCTGCTGCGCGAGCCGCCCTCGCACTTGCGGCGGGCAGGTCTGGTCGTCCTGACGAACGCGGAACGGGCCGGGGCGGCGCAGGTCGCAATGGTGCGGGCGCAGGCGGCGAAACTGGCTCCCGGCGTTCCTGTACTGACCGCCGACCTGAAACCGACCGGATTACGCGCTCTGACGGGTAAAATGAACTGTCCTGTCTCCTGGCTGGGAGGTCGAAAGATCGCTGCGCTCTCTGCGCTCGGCAATCCCGCCGGTTTCGAGACGATGCTGACTCTGGCCGGGGCGACGCTGACCGCCTGCTCCCGGTTTCGCGATCATGCGCGGATTTCGCCGGAAGAGTTGGTACAGGTCTGCACCGAAGCCCGCGCCGCCGGAGCCGAAGCCCTTATTACGACCGAGAAGGATGCGGTCAAGTTGAGCGCGGAGCCTGCCACTCTGCCTCTCTATGCACTGCAAGTCGAGATGCTAGTTGACGGCGAGACGGCTTTGTCGAGCGTATTAAGAGAGATATTGAAGGAGAAGGCTGGAGGTTAAAAACTCTGGCCAAACTGCCGGGCAAGTCGGAAAATCGTTTCGGTTGGAAAGTATGCGTGTATGGCCTATCAGACAACATTGTCCGTAGAGACGGGTGGCCCTTCGCTGCGGAAGCGGATGGAGCGCAAGGCGGGAAACATTCTGCTGCGGCTGGTCGTTGGGCCGGTGCGGGCGCTGCCGCTGCCGCTGGCGCGGGCGTTTGGCGCGGGGCTGGCGGCCGTGGCTTTCCGTGTGCTGGGCCGGTATCGGCAGGTGGCGCGGAAGAACCTGGCACTGATCTACCCGGAGAAGTCGGCGGCGCAGCGCGAACGAATGGCGCGGGCCGTCTTTCGGCATTTCGGGACGATGGCGGGCGAGTTTTTAAAGATGCCGAGCCTCGATAAAGAGGCTGTAGACCGTATGGCAGTGATACACGGCGAGGAGAACCTGCGGGAAGCCCTGGGAATGGGGAAGGGCGTTCTGCTGGTGACAGGGCATTTCGGCAACTGGGAGTTCATGGGCCGCTGGCTTGCCACGCACGGCTATACCCTCAATGTCGTGGCGCGGGACGCACGCGACCCGGCGGCGACGAAACTGATGGCCGACACGCGGGAAGGCAATGGAGCGCAGGTGCTGTATCGTGGCAATTCGGCGCGTGCGGTCTTGCAGTGCCTGAAAAAGAAGGAGATTGTCGCCCTGCTGCCCGATCAGAACGCCGCCGATGTGTTCGTGCCGTTCCTGGGGCAGAGGACGGGAACGGTAGACGGCCCGGCGATCATTCATCTCAAGACCGGAGCGCCGCTGCTGTTCGGGTGGTGTGTGCGGCTGCCGGACAGACGGTTTCAGATCACCTTTGAGCCTCCGGTTGTGGTCACGCCGACGGGCGAAAAACACCCGGATGTCGAGCGGACGATGACGCTTATCAATGCCCGGCTGGAAACGCAAATACGCGCCAATCCGACGCAGTGGCTCTGGCTGCATGACCGCTGGAAGGCGTCGCCCGGAGTCTTCCCGGATGGCGACTATCAGGCCGCGTATCTGCGGGCGAATACGGACAAAGCGCGGCAAGAGGCCCTGAAAGCGCACGGTACGCCGCAAACGGAAGAGACGGAGGCACAGCCCTGATGGCCCTCCAGCCGCCGGATATGTACGCGATCAAACGGGTGCTGATTGTGAAGATGAGTGCGCTCGGCGACATTATCCATGCGCTGCCGGTCTCCGCCGCCCTGGGCGAAGCATTTCCACATCTGGAGATTTCCTGGTTTGTGGAAGAGCCGCTGGCTCCGCTGCTGACCGGGAATCCCTATCTGACCGAAGTCATCACGCTGAAAAAGTACCGGGGACAGGACCTCGTTTCGCCCCGCTGCCTGAGCGATGTCGGACGTTGCCTGCGCGGGGTGCGGCAGCGGAAGTTCGACATGACGCTGGACTTGCAGGGCCTGACCAAGAGCGCTGCGGTGGTGGTCGCCTCGGGAGCGAAGCACAAACTCGGTTACCACTGGCTGCGCGAGGTGGCGCGAATGGTGGAACAGCCCGTTCCCTGCCTGCCGACCAGCGTTCATATCGTAGACCAGTATCTGGATGTGGCCCGGTTTTTGGGCGCGAACCCGACCACTCCGAAATTTCCCTTCCATATTCCCGAAGCGGAGGAGGAAGCGGTTGAGGCGATGCTCTGCGCGGAGGGAATCGCGCCGACCGCGCCTTTTGTCGCGCTGAATCCGGCTTCTGCTAAGGCCAACAAGCAGTGGGGAACGGAACGTTACGCTGCGCTCGGCGATGCGCTCTATCGCGACTATGGGCTGCTGTCGGTGCTGGTGACGGCGGATAAGGCGGTCGCGGCAGGCGTGGTTGCCGCCGCCGAGCATCCTCCGGTCAGTCTGGCGGGCCGAACGAACTTGAAGCAGTTGGCGGCGGTTTTGCGGCGCAGTGCGGTCCATGTCTGTGGAGATACCGGCTCCGGGCATCTGGCGGCGGCGCTGGGGTGTCCGGTCGTCTCCATCATCGGCCCCACCGACCCGGAGCGCGTCTGCCCTCATGGTCAGCGGGCGAACGCGCTGAGTCATCGAGAGGGCTGCGGTGCAACCTGCAACTGGCATCACTGTGAGTACGCCCATCCGCGCTGCCTGGACGCGGTTTCTGTCGCCGAGGCGCTTCAGAAAGTCGCAAGTCTGCTGCCCGTCAAAGAGGAGGCGAGATGAAGACATCGGACATCGTCCTGCGTATTGAGGAAGCGCCGTATGCAGAGGAAGTGGCGGCGCTCTATCGGCGAGCGGGCCTGAACCGCCCGGTAGACGACCTGGAACGCATCGGGAAAATGATTGCCAATGCCAATCTGATCGTCTGTGCGCGGGACGGCGACCAGCTCGTCGGCATTGCCCGCGCCCTGACCGATTTCAGTTACTGCTGCTACCTCTCCGATCTTGCGGTAGACGCGTCGTACCAGAAGCAGGGCATCGGTAAGTTGCTGATCGAGCGGGTGCGGGAGGCTATCGGCGAGGACTCGATGCTCCTCCTTCTCTCCGTCCCGACCGCGATGACCTACTACCCGAAAGTCGGCTTCAAGGCTGTTGAAAACGGCTGGATCATCCCGCGCCGCTGACTCCAGCCCGGCGGCTGTATTGAACGTCAGCGCAGGAAACATATGGCCTGCCGACGAAGTAAGAGAGCGGTCGTATATTTTCAGGCAGTACAAAAACCACTGCACGGAGTGAAGGATGGAGCTGATTCAGGTTGATCTGAATAAAAACGAGGCCGAGTATTCCGGCTGGCTTTGCCAGCAGTTGGAACGCGGGAATATTTTGCTGCTGCCCACCACCCCTTTCCAGCCTGCAGAAGAAGACTGCGCCTTTTTGCGAGCGCAAAAGCAGACGGATCGGGCCTCGCACAAAAATATCGCCTACAAGCCGCATCTGCAAAAAGTGACGGGCGCGGACAGCGCCGATGCCGCTGATACCGAGCGGATGCGAACCATCCTGGCGCACTACTCCGAGGGGGCGCTGGCGTGTATGAGCCGTCTGTTTCCGGCGTATGCACGGCTGTGGCGCGTGGACTATGCCAGTTTCCGCCCGGTCGAAGAGCAGGGCCGCAACCTGCCGGTGCGCCATCGTAACGACCTGATGCACCTCGACGCGTTCCCGACCCGCCCCACACATGGCGGGCGCATTCTCCGCGCTTTTACCAATATCCATCCGACTCGTGAGCGCGTCTGGGGAACGGCAGACCCCTTTGAAGAGCTGGCCCGACAGTACGCCGTCTCCGCCGGGCTGAACCAGGTCGCGAGTCCGCTGGCCTCTCTGTGGCGGCGCGTCTCTCTCACCGGAAGGCTGGTCGGGCTGCGGGTTCCGAACCGTTCCGCTTACGACGACTTCATGCTGCGCTTCCATCACTATCTGAAGACCAACGAGGAATTTCAGCGCAGCGGACAGCGCCATACGGCGGTCTTTCCCTCCGGTTCGACCTGGATTTCGTTCACCGACCTGATCGCCCACAAGGCCCTGTCGGGACAGTACGCACTGGAGCAGACCTGCATCGTGCCGTACCAGGCGATGCTGCTGCCAGAGCTGGCTCCTGTCTCTGTGCTGGAACGGATCGCGGGTAAGCCATTGGTATCCCCGGACACGCTTCGGCCCGGAACCCCGGACGAGGCCGGGCGGGTTCCCGCCTGAGCCGATGTCTACGCCCGTTTTCGACCTGAACAGCGTCCAGCGCCTGCTGATTATCCGGCTCAGTTCCATCGGCGACGTGACTCACGCGCTGCCCCTCTCAGCCGCCCTCGGTGAGGCGTTTCCGCATCTCGAGATCACCTGGATCGTCGAGGAGATGTCGGCGGAGATCGTGCGGGGCAACCCCTACCTGCACGACGTGATTGTCGTGCCGCGCTCGCGCTGGAAGCAGGGGCGGTGGCGGTCGCCGCAGGTCTGGCGAGAGTATAGAGATTTCGTGCGCTCGCTGCGAAGTCGTCGCTTTGACGTGACGCTCGATCTTCAGGGCTACGCCAAGAGCGCGTTGATGGCGCTGGCGACGGGCGCGAAGCATCGTTTTGGCTGGTGGCGACTGCGCGATGGCGCGAATCTGGTGTCCCGCTCACTGCCGCGCCGCCCGGAAAGCCTGCATCGCGTGGACTGGTTTCTGGATGTGGCCCGTGCGTTCGGGGCAGAGCCTGAATGTGTCACTTTTCCGCTCCACGTTCCCGAAGAAGCGCGAAGCCGTGTGCGTGGCCTGCTGGCCGATAAGGGTCTTCCTGCCGGTACGGCCTATGCTGTGCTGAACCCCGCTGTCGGTGACCAGACACGGCGCTGGGGCGCGGAGCGCTATGCGGAACTAGCGCACGGACTGGCGACGCGGTTGGGCTTGCCGTCTGTGCTGATTGGCTCCGGTAAGGACGCGGGCATCTGTGAGGAAGTGCGGGCACTGACCGGGCAACGCGAAGACTGGCCTGCCGCCGTGATCCTGCCCCTGAGTCTGGCCGGACTGACGAATTTGAAGGAGTTGGCAGCGGTTCTTGAGGGCTGCACGGTTCACATCTGTGGCGATACCGGCTCCGCCCATATCGCGGCGGCGCTAGAGCGCCCCGTTGTCGCGCTCTACGGTCCGACCGATCCGCAGATGGCTGGCCCATGGGGGCAGAGCGAAAATGTGCTGTCGCACCGGGAACTCTGCGCCGCGAACTGTACCGTGCGGCAGTGCGTCTATACGCGGAACGAGGCGAACACACCGGGGGAGAATTCCGCCCGCTGCCTCGCCGCCATCACGCCGCAGGAAGCGCTGGAGAGAGTGGGAGCGACTCTGGAAAGCGCCTGGCCTTGTGCGTAGAAATGATCGTCTTATGAGTGATAGGAACAATAACCTGAACGCGGTGGGAATGGAGACCGTCTATACGTCCCACTCGCGTACTGCCGAAGTCGCCCATACGCCCCGTGCGGAAAAGGCGCGGCAGGCGCTGGCGCAGGCCCGCCGCATTGTGATTCTGACGAAGTTCCGATTCATGGGCGATACTATTGTGGCGACTCCCTTCTTTGCTCAACTGCGCCGTCATTACCCTGATGCCGACATCACCCTGCTCGCCGCGCCCTCGGTGGTCACCGCGCTCGCCAACTGCCCGCATCTCGACCGTATCCTGCCCGTAGATATGTCAGGGCGGAGTCGCTGGCGGCATGGCAAAGAACTCCATGCCATGCTGCGAGCGGGCGACTATGAGGCGGGCTTTCTGCTGAACCGCTCACTCCACTGCGCCGTCACCTGCTGGGCAGCGGGCCTGCCGGTGCGTATCGGCTATATCAACGAATTTCGGCGCCCGTTCCTCACCGTTCCCATTCCCTATTTCTTCGACCGCAACGAGGTGGACTGTCATCTGGATATGCTGCGGGCGCTGGGCCTGCCTGCCCGCGATGCCCTGCCCGACCTCTGGATGACGGACGGCGAGAAAGAACGCGCCAGGCAAATACTGCGCGAGAACGGCTGGAACGGGACGGGGCCGCTCATCGCTTTGCAGCCCGGAGCCAACGATGCGCCTATTCGCGAATGGGGCGCGGAACGTTACGCCCGCGTCGCCAACGCCCTGATCGCGGAGAGCGGCGGGCAGGCGGTACTGATGGGCGGCGCATCGGAGCGCGACACGGCGCAGCGCACGGCACGGGCGCTGAACACACCGCCGATTGATCTTGTCGGCAAACTTCCGCTGCGCGAGGCGCTGGCCGCGATAGGACAGTGCGATCTGTGGCTCGGAAACGACACCGGCCTGCTTCATGCGGCGGTCGCGCAGCGCGTTGCCAGTGTCGGGATGTTTGGTCCGAACAAGGTGGTGCGCTGGGGTTACGATGCGCCGCGTCACCGTTCGCTCGTGGTCTTCCCGGCCGAACCCGCCGGTGACGATGCCGCTGTTCGCTGCTGTCTGGACGCGATTACCGAGGAGAGCGTCCTGGAGACGGCCCGCGCCGTGCTGCATCAGCCGCGTGAGGAGCGTACCACCGAAGAGTTGCTGAGTCTTCCCGAAGCCGTCCGCACCCGCCCACCCTACTACGCCGCCCGTCTCACCGCCGCGCAGTTGGTTCCGGCCCGCAGGCGCTAGAAGACCGCCCTCCGGCCCCAATTCTGGGGGAGAATGAGGACTGCGGCCAACCGTCCTGCGGACGGAGTATGTCCAGGGCGGGAGCGGTTTATGGCCGTCCCTGGCAAAAAGAAAGAGAGAGATTTTATGGCTACAGTGTCCCTGGGGAACATCACGATTGGCGCGACAACTGGTCCGCTGACGCTGATTGCGGGGCCATGTGTGATTGAGAGCCTCGACCTGTGCCGACAGATCACGTCGGAGGTGCAGCAGACCGCTCGTGAACTCGGCATCGGCTACATCTTCAAGGCCAGTTTCGATAAGGCCAACCGGACTTCCGGCGGCGCGTTTCGCGGACAGGGACTGGAAAAGGGGCTGGAAGTCCTGGCGCAGATCAAGCGGGAGTTTGGCGTTCCGGTGCTGACCGATGTCCACGAGTCCTGGCAGTGCAAACCGGTCGCCGAGGTCTGCGATGTGCTTCAAATTCCCGCCTTCCTCTGCCGACAGACAGACTTGATTCTGGCGGCGGCGGAGACCGGACAGGTCATCAACGTGAAAAAGGGCCAGTTTCTCGCACCCTGGGACATGAAAAACATCGTCACCAAAGTGGAAGCGACGGGCAATCATCGCCTGCTGCTGACGGAGCGGGGCGTCTCGTTCGGCTACAATACCCTTGTTGTGGATATGACGAGTCTGCCGCAGATGAAGGCGCTGGGCTACCCCGTCGTCTTCGATGGAACGCACAGCGTCCAGCGGCCCGGCGGGGGGGCAGGCGGCACGACTTCGGGCGGAATGCGGGAGTTCATCCCGCATCTGACGCGGGCTGCTGTGGCCGTCGGAATAGATGCGCTGTTCCTGGAGGTGCATCCCGAACCGGAAAAAGGTCTCTCCGATGCCGCGACGATGCTGCCTCTCTCTGAACTGCCCGCACTTTTGCGTCAGGTAATCGCAATTGATGCCATTGTGCGCGGTGGAAGTTGATTCTGGCATGAATTGTGCCTTATGAAATACGTACCGTTCGCAGCGCCAGACGGTCTGTCTGGAACTGCCGGGCGAATGAACCTCCGGGAGAAGAGTAGCAAAGATGAAAACCGCGTTGATTACAGGCATTACCGGGCAGGATGGGTCTTACCTGGCGGAACTGCTGTTGAGCAAAGGATACCGCGTATTCGGCGTCGTGCGCCGGGCCAGCACCGAAAGTTTCGAGCGTATCGCTCACATCAAAGACCAACTTCAACTGATTCAGGCCGACCTGCTGGACCAGTATTCGCTGATTGACGCCGTGAAGACCGCGAATCCGGACGAAGTCTACAACCTCGCCGCACAGTCGTTTGTACCGACCAGTTGGAATCAGCCGGTGCTCACCGGCGAGTTTACCGCGCTCGGCGTGACCCGTATGCTGGAGGCGATCCGGCTGGTCAATCCGAAAATTCGGTTCTATCAGGCTTCGAGCAGTGAGATGTTCGGGAAGGTGCTGGAGACGCCCCAGAGCGAGACGACCCCCTTCTATCCCCGCAGTCCCTACGGCGTCGCAAAGGTCTACGGACACTATATCACGGTCAACTACCGGGAGAGTTACGATCTTTTCGCGACTTCGGGCATCCTGTTCAACCACGAATCCCCGCGTCGCGGCCTGGAGTTCGTGACGCGCAAAGTGACCAATGCCGCCGCCCGCATCAAACTCGGCCTGGACAAAGAGCTTCGCATGGGCAATCTGGACGCCCGCCGCGACTGGGGCTTCGCAGGCGACTATGTGGAAGCGATGTGGCTGATGCTTCAGCAGGACGAGCCGGACGACTACGTGGTGGCGACCGGCGAAACGCAGAAGGTCGAGGCTCTGGTGGAGGTGGCATTTAGCCGCGTTGGGCTGGAGTGGCAGAAATACGTAGTGCAGGACCCGGCTTTCTACCGACCGGCAGAGGTGGACCTACTTGTGGGCACTCCGGCGAAGGCAGAGGCCAAATTGGGCTGGAAGCCGAAAGTGACGTTCCGGCAGCTAGTCGAAATGATGGTGGATTCCGATCTGGCCCGCTGGGAAAAAGAACTCCGCAACCGGGAGTAGAAGGGTGACTGCGGTGCAGCACGAACCGATACGCATCCTTGTCACCGGAGCGAATGGTTTCGTCGGACGACACCTGATGACCGCGCTTCTTGCGCCCTCAGAAGGAGAATATCCAGAGGTTCAGATCGCCGCTGGCGTTCATGGGCCGCTGTCTGCCGCTCCAGCGGAACCTTTCGGGGCAGTGGGCTGGCAGGGTCGCCCGGTTAACGACAGCGTGACTGCGGTCGAACTGGATATTCGCGATGCCGCGTCCGTGCAGTCCGTCTTTGCGGAGTTCCGGCCACAGCAGGTCTATCATCTGGCGGCGCGGGCTTCAGGAGCCGATGCGGACCGCGAGGCCGTCCATGCGGTCAATGTGCAGGGAACCCGACACCTGCTGGAGGCGGCGCGGTCTCTCTCGCCTGCGCCGCGTGTGCTGCTCATCAGCACCGGGTATGTCTATGGCAACACGGACCCGGACGCTCCCGCACGAGAGACCGATCCTCTGGCCGCTCCCGGTAAGTATGGCCTCTATGCCGACAGTAAGATCGCGATGGAGGAGACGGCACGGGAGTTCGCGGACTTCGCATTCGTGGCGCGGGCCTTTGCCCATACCGGGCCGGGGCAGCCTCCGAATTTCGCCATTCCCGCCTTCGCCCGGCAGTTTGCGGCCATCGAGCGCGGCGAACAGCCCCCGAAAATCCTGGTCGGCAATCTCGACGCTTGCCGTGACCTCCTGGATGTGCGCGATGTCGTCAATGCCTACGTGCGGCTGATGGCGGAAGCGCAGCCCGGCGAGTTCTACAACGTCGCGAACGGCAGTCCCGTCTCCATGCGGCACATCCTCGATGAACTCCGCAGGCTCTGCACCGTCCCGACAGAAGTGGAGATTGACCCTTCGCGCCTGCGCCCCGCCGACATCGCCTGCTCCACCGGAAATTCCGATAAGCTGCGCGACCTCATCTTCTGGAGACCCGCCCGGCGTCTGAGCGACACGCTGCAAGACACCCTCGCCTACTGGCGTTCTGAGGTATCATAAAACATCCAGGCGCGGGAGAACCTGAGTTCACGCCCGAAAAAGAGGACGTTTTTGAATACGCAGCAACACAGCCCGGACGCAGTCGCCGGGGAGATTGAGTTTGGACAGGAGACGCTGACGGTTGCGGCCACCGCCATCGAATTGGCTTCGGGGCGGCTGGGCGAATCGTTTGTCGCCGCGCTCGATCTGCTGGACGGCTGCCGGGGCAAGGTCATCACGACAGGCGTCGGCAAGTCCGGCATGGTGGCGCGGAAACTGGCGGCGACGCTGACTTCGACGGGCTGCCCCGCCGTCTTCCTGCATCCCTCCGAGGCGATGCACGGCGACCTCGGCATCGTGCTGCGGAACGACGTGGTGATTGCGCTCTCCAATGGCGGAGAGAGCGAAGAGTTGTTGGCGATTCTGCCCGCACTGTTGGCGCGGGAGGTCGCGCTGATCGCGGTCGTCGGCAATCTGTCCTCCACGCTGGCGCGGAAGGCGACGGTCGTTCTGGACGCCTCCATCGAGCGCGAAGCCTGCCCGCTCAATCTCGCCCCGACGACCAGTGTCGTCGTCGCGATGGCGCTCGGCGATGCCCTCGCCATGACCCTGCAAAAGCGGCGCGGCTTCCGCGAAGAGGACTATGCCCTCAACCATCCCGGCGGACGCCTAGGCCGCCGCCTGACCCTGCGGGTGCGCGACATCATGCCGACCGGCCCGGACCTGCTGCCGACGGTCACTCCCGAAACGCACTTCATGGACGTTCTGTGCGAGATCAGCACAAAGCACGTCGGCGCGACCTGTGTCACCTCTCCCGAAGGGACATTGCTCGGCCTCATCGCCGAATCCGATCTGCGGAACGCCCTCCAGAAGCATCAGGCCGACGCCTTCGCCCTCACCGCTGCGATGATGATGAACCCGCGTCCGGCCCTCATTCTCCATCCTGACCAACTCGCCTACGAAGCCCTGCGCCTGATGGAAGAGCGTCCCCGCGCCCTCTCCGTCGCCCCTGTCGTAGACGAAACCGGAGTCTGCGTTGGTATGCTCCGCATCCACGACCTCGTTCGCCATGTCTAGATGAATCGCCTGACCTGCTTATCTTTACCATAAGGAGAATGAAGACGATGATGAAGAGAATGGAGAGGAACATGAAAACGTTGGGCATATCGTTCGTTGCTCTCATCATCCTGAGCATGGCGATCTTCACCGGTATCTGGATGCGCCGCCCACAGGTGCCACCCCTCAAGCTGCCTTCCTCTCCGCAACGGTCGTTTCAAGGACACGATGTAACCGCTTATGTGGCCTTCTCGCCGGATGGGAAGATGCTCGCCACCGCAAGCTACGACAAGACAGCGAAGATTTGAGATTTGTCTACAGGTAAGGCAGTACGCACCCTGACAGGATCACCAAAGGGCTTGCTATGCGTGGCATTCTCGCCGGACAGTAAACGGCTTGCTACTGGCGGATTGGATGCGGCCCTGCGACTATGGGATACATCCACAGGTCACAGTTTGCACGTAGTCCAGACTCATAAAGCCATCATCGGCGGATTAGCATTCTCCCCAGACAAATCTCTGCTGGCAGCTGGTGGTGGAGATACTACTCTTAAAATCTGGGATGCTGCATCCGGTAGCCTGATTCAAACGCTTGAAAATCAGCAACCCCTTATGTCTGTTGCTTTTTCTCCCGATGGCAAGCAGTTAGCCAGTTCCGCGCTGGGCACGCCGGTTATAATGTGGGATACTCGAACCTGGCAATCCCAACCTGAAATAGCTCCGCCGAATTCTGAAGGAGCCTTTTCTCTTGCGTTTTCTCCCGATGGCAAGTATCTGGCCGGTGGCATGGATGATACACTCGCCAGAGTTTGGGACGCGAGAACAGGGAAAGAAGTGTACGTTCTCAAAGGACACTGGGGGCAAGTGTTGTCGGTGGCGTTTTCGCCGGACAGCAAGACGCTGGCGACAGGCGGAGACTTCTGCATCAAGTTTTGGGACATGGCAACCGGGCAGAACATCGGAACAATCACTCCCAAGAAACGTGATCCCAAACACGATATGCCTGGCATTGGGACGATGGTCTATTCCCTTGCATGGTCACCGGACGGTTCGCTGTTGGCGGTCGGAGGTTACGACGGGATTGTAGACCTGTGGGCCATTCCAAAACACTGACAACGGGCCAAAATTTTCCGACACGTTCTGGTCAACGGCACTCAGGTCATTTCGCATCGGGATGTCTACGCGGCGGCTGGCAGCGACTTCGTGACGCCGGATAGCGGTGGTCTCGCTGTCCCCATAGTTCTGAAATTTCGGGGGAACTATCTCTACGTTGCCAGTCGCGACCCGAATCAATATCTGCGCTATAATGCCCGAACAGGTGCCTTTGTGGACGCCTACGTCGTCTGCGTCGGTATGCTCCGCACCCACGACCTCGTTCGCCATGTCTGACCGCACAGAAGAAGGAGAGACGCAATGCAGCGCACCCTCAACATCAGTGACAATCGGCGGTATCTCGTCTATGACGACGGGACGCCGTTTTTCTATCTTGGCGATACGGCCTGGGAACTGTTCCACCGGCTGAACTACGAGGAGGCCGATCTCTATCTCCGCACACGCGCCGAACAGCGCTTCACCGTGATTCAGGCGGTCGTGCTGGCGGAACATGAGTACGAGCGGCCCAACGCCTACGGACATCTGCCGCTGATTGAGAACGACCCCACGCGCCCGAACGAGGCGTATTTTCAGCACGTGGATGCCATCGTGAACCGGGCGGCGGAGTTGGGTCTGTGGGTGGGGATGCTGCCAACGTGGGGCGATAAGTGGAATAAGAAGTGGGGCGCGGGGCCGGAAATCTTCACGCCGGAAAACGCGGCGGTGTTCGGGGAGTATCTGGGCCGACGCTATGCGGACAGTCCAATCCTCTGGATTCTGGGCGGAGACCGTCCGGTGGAGAACGAAACACACGCGGCGATTATCCGGGCGATGGCGGAAGGGCTGACGAAGGGCGACGGCGGCCGTCATCTCCGCACGTTCCATCCGCAGGGGCAGCAGACCTCCGCGCAGTTTTTTCACGCCGAACCCTGGCTCGACTTCAATATGTATCAGACGGGCCATGCCCGCGACCGGGACAGTTACAACTTGATTGCCGCCGACTACGCCCGCCTGCCCGTCAAGCCCTGCATGGATGCCGAACCGGGCTACGAAAATCACCCGAACAACTTCAAGCCGGAAAACGGCTATCTGGGCGCTGCCGATGTGCGTAAATCGGCCTACTGGGGGCTATTCGCGGGCGCATTCGGTCACACCTACGGATGCCACGACATCTGGCAGTTTCACGGCCCGGATTGGAGGCCCATCACCTCACCCCGGGCTCCCTGGCAGGAGGCCCTCCATTTCCCCGGCGCGAATCAGATGCGCCACGTCCGGGCCCTGCTCGAATCGCGCCCCGTCCTCACCCGCATTCCCGCCGCCGACCTGCTGCTCTCCGAGCCGGGGACCGGCGGCGACCATGTGCAGGTCACTCGCGATATAGCCCGCTCCTACGCCCTGCTCTATATCCCTACCGGCCTCCCCGTCACCGTGGACCTCTCGCACCTGACGGGCGACGCCATTCTCGCGCACTGGTACGACCCACGCACCGGCGCGGCGCACAACGCAGGCGAATACCCCCCCGACAGGCCAGCCACCTTTGCGCCGCCCGCTCTCGGCGAAGACTGGATACTCGCCCTTGAAGACATCGTGCAGCACTATCCACCTCCCGGCTATGTGGGTGCCGGGTGACCTCCCCATCACCCCAGGGAGATTGCGACCGACCGGAAGAACGGCGGTAGGGGCGCTGCGCCAGGACAACAAAACGGGCGAGATGCAGAGTGCATCTCGCCCGTTCAACGTGCAGGTTCCGAAGGATTACCAGCGGTCGCCGCCGCCGAAGCCGCCATTGCCGCCCCGGCTTCCGCCACCCCCGCCGCCGCTTCGACCACCGCCACCGCCACCGTAGCCTCCACCACCACCGCTGCGGCCACCACCGCCTCCGCCGCCATAGCCTCCACCACCGCCGCCGGTGCGCGGACGATCTTCACGGGGCTTGGCCTCGTTGACAGTCAGGGTACGGCCACCCATCTGGGTTCCGTTGAGGGTGTTGATCGCTGCATCCGCCTCGTCATCGTTCTCCATCTCGATAAAACCGAAGCCTTTGGCCTGTCCCGTATAGCGGTCGGTGATGATCGTTGCGTCCTTTACGACTCCGGACGCGGAGAACAGTTGTTCCAGGTCTTCCTCAGTTGCCGAGTAGGGCAGTCCGCCCACGTAGATACGCTTCGCCATGTTCCATGGCTCCTTTCCTAACACGAACGCCCATACGCGCAGTCGCCTGCCGACGCCGGGCAGCAATGAACCCGCGAGGACGGTGGGCCTCGCTATCCCGATTCGCGCGGCGTTGAAGTTGGAGTCGGAGCCTGAACACTTACAAACCTGGAGAAGTCTCGAAGAGAAATTCGTCGGTCAGATGCGCTCAAACGGGTCGCCAATCCTTCTCATCGTGGAACCGATAGCGCAGTGTACCAAAGTCTGTGGATGATGTCAAGCAAAATTTTTGAGGCGTTCATTTCTAGTCAAACAGGAGACGCAGGGAGAGGATTCAAGATGTTTGTGCTGCTGAGGAGAAGGGGGATACCGAGCAATCCGCCGCCCTTGCAGAGAGCCGGGCGGCGGCGGATTACGCGATTTCTGGCACCTTATTTGCGAAGGCGGCGCTTGCGGCGGAGCGCGAAGACACTGCCGGAGAGGCCCGCGCCGGCCAGTAGCGCGAGCGTTCCTGGTTCAGGGGTGGAGGATGCTGCCTGGTTCGTGAAGCCCTGAACGACGACGACTTTATTGCTGTTGCCGAAAGTCGAGAAGACGAAATCGCCGGTAACGGGGTCCACTGTCCCGCCTTCGGCTCCGTTCAATCCCGTGATGAAGTTCTGCTGGCTGGCAACGATAGGATTGCCGTTGGCGTCGGCGGTATAGGCGGAAACCGTACCAGTGGAATACTCGGAAACTAGAGCCTTTTTCAAAAGTCGGCTGTCGCCGTGGTTGGTTTGTCCGCCAAGAATGCCACAGAGCGGGTTGATCGTCGATTTTACTGACAAACAGACGCCAATCTCGCCTTTTCCTGACAAAAGACGTCTCGGCAGACGTG
>JBBRLP010000032.1:0-43746 GCA_038231295.1 Chthonomonadales bacterium | reverse complement strand
TGCGCAAAATCTTCGAGACGATCGCGCCACTCTTGGGCCAAGGCTTCTCTGGCAGTCATGGAAGGCACCTCCGATTTGAGATGCTTACATTCTACAAAATTACGGACCACCTGAGAAGGTGGCAAATATTAGACGCTTACTAATGGGCAGGTCGCGCTTCACTCGTTCCTCTTCCGGTTCGACCATCTTGATAAGGACGCGGGACGGCGAAGGCCGTTGCGCTTCTTCCGGCTCGTCCTCGACAATGTCGGCGATGTTCTTAATGATCTTCTCGAAGGAGGGATGCCGAATGACGTAGAGTCCTTCGACGCGTTCACTGTCCTTGAGTTCGCCTTCCGGTGTCCATTGCGGCGGGAACATCCGGCGCAGGCCGCGCCCTAAGAGCTGCTCCGTCAACTGACGGCTGTCGCAGGGCCGCAGGGGAACGATGACTTTGACGTTCCGAACGTCCCACCCCTCTTTGAGCATCATCACGGAGACAATGGCCGTGTAGGGGCTGTCGGGACTGTCTACCTGCTGAATCTCCCGCCGAACCTTTTGCCAGTCCTTTTCGTTGGTCGCCTCTTTGCGCCCGATGTGAATTTCAATCACCTTCCCCACGAACAGGCATTCACCCGTCTCCGCATCGGCAAACTCTTCCAGTCTGGTGGCGATCTGTCCGGCCTCGGTCTTGTTACTGCATACGATGAACAGCAGTGGCTTGCGGTCTATGCCCTGCCTTGCCAGCGCGTCCCGCTCCTTCTTCCATTCGGCGATACCTGCCTGAATCAGCTGCGTGTACATATCGAAGGCGTTGGTCGCAGCCTCGTCAATAATCGGGATTGGCTCGTCGTGTCCGTCCTTGTATTGCAGGCGCACCTTGCCGAGATAGGGCTGCTTGACGATGCGGTCGCGAATGGCCTGCTGTAACGGATAGTCGTAGACGGTATGGCGAAACCACTGTTTGCTCGATTCCTCGAAAAGCGTTGCGCTCAGGTCGCACTGGAGAGAGAGGCCGCTGCGCTTCTGAATCGCTTGCAAGACGCGGTTCCAGGCAACGCCTTCGCGCTCGTCTTCATCCTTTGCCTGCGCTTTGTAGTGGGTAACCTCATCATGGACGTGGTGCGCTTCGTCGTTGATGACCAGCAGGGGCGAGGTGGCGGCGCGGACGAACTCCAACAGGCGGGCGGGACCGATATCCAGTTTCGTGGGAGCAGCCTTTGCGTCCGGGTTGAAGAGATTCAGTATTGGGTCTTCGTCTTCGGAGGAAACAGGTACGGCATCGCTTTCAAAGAGTTTCTGGATATTGGAGACAATCAGATAGCCTTCGGAGGGCAGCCATTCGCCCGGCACGTTGTCGGGCGTGACGACACGCAGACGAAATTCACTCTTGAGGTCGGGAGGGAGGATCGGGTCGTTTTGGAAAATCGCGCCGCCAGCGAAATCGGTGAGCAGGCGTTCCAGTACGATGAGGTTGGGGGCGAGGAGTAGCTGCGTATTGCCAAAGCCGAGTTTATCGTTCGCGTCGCCGAGCTGCCAGTGCAGATGCGCCCAGGCCATCAGAAGGCTCATCACCTTTGTTTTGCCGCTACCTGTCGCCATTTGTAGGCCGAGCTTTGCCCAGTCCGCTTTCTGCGCTTTACGGTCCAGTCCGACGCTTGCCGCGTAGTCCTCGACACGTCGCCGCTCTTCCACTTCATAGAGGTAGATGACTGTCTCGACGGCGCGGCGCTGGTGCGGGTGCCACTTGAAGAAGGTCTTGCCGTCGGGGAGCAGATGAGGGTCGCCGAACCAATGGCGCAGGAGAGTCAGCGACAATTCGGACACGCCGGAGTAGCCATCCGAAGCCCAGGTACCGACTTTCGCTTGCAGGGCGTCAATCAACTCTTTTTGCGGATTCATCTCCGCCGCCAATTCTCCCAACGGACGCGCTCTTCGCATTCTTTTCCTCTCTTGCGGGAACCTCTAACAAAATGTTATAGGCTCCTTGCAGGTAGCTCCGTCTCAGAGGCACATATTCGGCAACTCTGTGGGGCAAGTTTTCCTTTTCGCTTCTCACTGCTTGCGTAGCCGATTACGTTCTATTACGCTACAAATACGTCTCGATTCAATGGTTTTGTATCTTCTAGGAGATACAAAATAGCCTTCAGCGGATAAGATATTACGTCAACATTGCGCCCTAATTACACTGTATCAGGATTTGACGTAATATCTTTTTGGGGTGGAGTAGAATGCCACAGTGCACCTCTGGTACGTCCCATATTGTGAATTTTGCTTTCTTGTTTTAGTTCACGAATCAGGTTTTGCACTTGCCCTTCAGAGAGATGCGGCAACACTTGACGAAGTTCATAGAGCCGACTACCTTCTTTGTTGTTATCGGCGATATGTTGTAATAGGAGAGCTTTATTAGCTCCCCGATCCAATCCACGCCTACGCGTGTATTGGCCTTTCTGATCTAAGAAGGAGTAGAAGCGTCGTGACAGGAGATATTTGCGTCCAGAACGCTCAATGATGCCCAATTCAACCAAGTGGGGTAGACGATTTTTCCACTCTTCTGTGAGACGTTTCTGATGATAAACGGCATCCAAGACTAGGAAATCACTTGTGTTGAACGCATCAAGGGTTTCCTGCCCAACCTGTTCCAGAAAGCGCAGGAAGCGTGCGTCTTGAATATCGCCCTGTAAGGCTAGTCGAACCTCGTATGCATCCGTACCTGTGTAATCCGGTAAGGCTTTACTCTCTTTAATGCTCTCCTGAAACATCATATCCACGCCCTGCCCGCTGCGCTCGACCATATCACATTTTTCAATCGCTTCCGCTACGCGGCGATTGCGCGGAATATGTTTGCCGAGAATATTTTCTGCCGTGACACCGAGCGGGAAACCGCCGGGACTATGAATAAGCAACCGGCGAGGATACTGTCGAATGAAGGCGGAACCCTGCTGCCGATAATCCCGATGACAGACTGCGTTCAAAATTGCTTCACGAACGACACGCTCATTGAACGTTGGAATATCGTAGGCAAACAGCCCGCTTTGGAATTGCTGAACTTCGTTTCTCAGGTTGATCGTTTTCCAAAGGTCGTCCAGAAATAGAAAAAGCCCTTGACGGTAGTTTTGGCGATGTTGATAGGGAATAGATGCTTCCCGCACACGGTATTCAAAAATGACTTCGGCATCTGCCAGATAACGGCCGAGGGCTCGGCTCGTCCCAAACAGAATCAAGGCTGCATTGGTTATGCCCCCATCAATGACCAGTTCCGCATCGGAAAGCAGTTGTTCTGGAGAGAGATTTATCAAGGCAACGTTTCTTGACTCACGTATCCATGCAGACCGAAACCGTTCAATTCCTTCCGGGGCCAAATCAGAGAAAACCGCTTTCTCGCAGATTTCGGCGGAATAATCCGGTCCAGTTTCTGCATGAATCTGTCGAATCTGCTCTGAGTCCATTCCAACCAAGCTCTCGCCACGGCGCATCCAAAAGGTTCCACTATGGTTTAGTGCTACTCCAATAGGACGCGATGGAATGTGGAAAATCAGGACACGCTTGTTCTGATAGAACAGCTCCTCAACGACGACAGTATACCGAAACTGCTGAAAGAGGCCCATCTTATTCTTGTCGGGTTCGGAAAATGCCTTTGTACCCAAAACCTGACGCGGATGCTTGTCCGTTACACCCAGAATCAGTTTTCCACCTCGCTCGTTTGCGAGTGCAAAACAATACTTGACCAATTCGTCAAAGGAAAATTTAATCTCTGCCCGTTTGAATTCGAGGTGCGCCCCCTCGCAATCCACAAGCCATTTCTCGAACTGTTCGGTACTCGTCGCCATATTCTCTGTTCCTTACAACGTAATGCGAATGACTTTGAGGCCGTCGTTGCCGAAGATGTCAGTGACTTTGACGGCGATACGTTTGTCGCCCTTTTCGCCAGGATAGTCGTGTCCGGCCTGGGTCGCGATGGCTTTCTCTTTGCGGGTGCGGAAGGATTGCCAGTCGTTGCGGAACCATTCGCCGTTGTAGTCCCAATCCACGGCCCAGTAGTCAATGAGGGCTTTCCAGTCGGTGAGGCGTTTGCGGATATCGGCGCGTTTTGCGGCGTCCTGCGTGGAGAGGCATTCATCGAGGTCTACGGTGAGGCGAACAAGTTTGACAGTGACACCGCCGAGGGGATTGGTTTCGGCACGGACTTCGACATCGGGCGGCGAGAAGAAGTGAATATCCGGCGCGGCTTCGAGGCCGGGATCTTTCTGCTTCTTGCGGGCGATGCGCTGCCGAATGGCATCAATGGCGGCCTGCGGGATGATCTTGGCCTGAAGAGTGACCCCGTAGCGGGCTTCGAGTTCGCCCTTGTTCCAGTCAATCGGAATGTCGGCGGTGAGGATGTCCACGCTTTTGAGGTCGGTGGCAGCGGCTTCTTTGAGAATGCTTTCGGCCTGCGCGTCCATGACGGGCGCATGGAGCGGCCCGACGTGTATCCAGCGCAGACCCTTCTTACCGTGCAGGAAGGTATAGCCCTCTACCGTCGCGCCGCCGTAGACTTCGACCATCGCCTCTCGGTAACGCTGTGCCGAGGGGCTGGACTGCCATACGTCTTTCCACTCTCCGGCGCGGGCATAGAACCCGATATTCTCGACGGCGAACGGGCGGGCGCTGGCCTCAATCAGCCGTTTGCGCGTGATATGTACGGCGAACTTTCCGCAGTCAATGGCGATCCAGCGGCGCGGCGCAGGCTTGCCGTCCGCGCCCTTCATTGTTTCGGCGGCGACGGCGGTCGTCCCGCTCCCACAAAAACAGTCCAGCACCAAATCCCCCGGATTGCTAGATGCCGCAATGATGCGCTGCAAAAGCCCTTCTGGCTTCTGAGTGGGGTAATTCACTCTCTCCGCTGCAACTTGGTTAACAGGATTAATATCTGTCCAGATGTCTCCTACACGAGTCCCTTCATTTGCGTCAAAATAACGTTTAATATATGGCAGTCCGCCTTTTGAGAAAACGATAAGTCCTGCTGCCATACCCTCATCAATTTTTTCCTGTGACCATATCCAATGTTTCCCTGGAGGCGGTGCCAGTTCTTTATCACCAAAGCGTCTTGGTGGCCCTGCGCCTGCCTGAGTAAAATTGTCAAGATTGTATCTTCTGCCTGTCCCAGGTTCTAAATTGCGATAATGCGTTTTCAGAAGCTCCTCTCGCTTTTCAACATACTGTGCATTGAAGAGATGATTTCCCTTCGAATGCACAAATATTGTATCGTGCATATTTGAAAAATGCCCACTCTGTGCTTTGACAGCTCGTAATTTCTGCCATACGATTTCGCCAACATATCCTTCATAGCCGAAAATCTCATCCAACAATACTTTAAGGTAGTGCCCTGCGTGCCAGTCGCAGTGGACGTAAATGCTGCCAGTGGGGGCCAAGAGGCGTTTGAGGAGTTCGAGGCGGTCGCGCATCATGCTCAGATAGGAGTCGAGTCCGTCCTTCCAGGTATCCGTGTAGGCCAGTTCCTCAATGAGCGTAGGCAGTTTCTCGTCGGCGAGGCCGTTTTCGATTTCGACGTTGATCTTGAAGTCGGCCTGCACGGCGAAAGGCGGGTCAATATAGATGAGGTCTACTTTGCCTTCAAGGGAGGGATGCTGCGCGTCGCCTTGCAATAGGGAGGCCAGCGCGGTGAGATTGTCGTTTGTCCAGATGAGGCGATTTTCGGGTTTCTCTTCAATGGTCAGGTCAAGGGCCGTCTGCGTTTTGGCGTAGAAGGGGTGAATGATTTCGACAACCTGGGACGGTAGCGGCTCGGCGGGCTTGCGCTTGTCGCGCTTGTTCCAGATCAGACGGGGCTTTTTAGGTTCAGCGTAGTACGGGGTTTTCTCATCAGGCACAGCACGGACTCCTTCGTGGCGTTCAGACATTAGAACGGACATTCGTCAGTCATGACCGAGAGTCCTGCCGTCTCTTATAGACTGAGGTGTATTTCAGGGTCAGTATCTCAGTCACAGACCACTTTGTGGTGGGGCAGACCAGGGATAGATGGCATCCCCAAATATAGATGAAAGCGATTGGTCGCTTATGTTTGGAAGAGGCATCTGCGGGTTTTTATTGACAGGTCGTTTTTTAGTGTGGTAATCCCAACTAAAGAGCCAATCAAGTTCGCCTCGAAATTCTGGCTGCATCTTTTCCAGAGCGGCATCGAGAAAGGAGCGGTCCTTAGGGTGGATTGCGAGCATCCAAAATCCCTTTGTCTCAATCTTGCCGTAGGGTTTAAGGAGGACGCAAATCTGAGTATCACCGAATAGGTCAGGCTGCTGAAATAAATCGCTGGAACATCCCTCCATTCCAGCAAAGAAAACAGGCGCTTTGTCTGGGCTTCTCGTTATGAAAGCGTTAAGTGCAGGATTGAGGATGCGGTAATGATCGAATGCAGGCAGATTGTGAGAAGGAAAAGCCGTTTTTGTGCGTTTGATGTTTATGGCGGAGGTACGTACCACATCTTGCACAAGAATACATTTGCCCCCTAACTGCTCGGCAAGGTCAGCCAATTCCGGACAGTTTTTTCGGGGTGAACGCACAATGTCAAATCGACAGTAGTAGAAGTGCCGTCCTTCCATAATAAGGTCGCGTAAGTGCCGGGTTACCCCGGCAAGTGTCTCTTTGTTTTCTTCGGCTAAAGATTCGATGTCTAATCCTACTCTTCGGACCTGTTTGCGAAACGTGTCCGGTGGCATCTTTACGCAGGCAGCTACAGAGTTGGCGTATCTCTCGCGCTCCTTTTCGCTTCGTCGTGGAAGCATAGGATGGAAGTTGTAACTGATGTCGAGCAGTTGTTCAGTTACTTCGTGAATGTAGGTTTTGATTCTGCTGGCTTGCGGACGATCAGGGTCTATGAGTACGATGTGGTTCTCCAGGTGCTTGAACCAGCAACCACGGATGTTTAATTCCTTTTCCATCTCTGGCATATAATAGACCTGAATGTCTTTACTCCCACGAAACATATTTCCCATGTTTTCAATGTCCATTGGACAGGGCACGTGATACCATGAGCGAAAACAGCAGGCGAGTTCTTCGGGCGATGTAAGACACAGGATAGCCCCGCCGGCTTCGTAGGATTTTACAAATCTTACCAGATCCTGTGGCGCGTCATTCGAAAGCATCATCCTCTCCTCTCTCTACACTAAGTAACTTAAGTCCTGTTAACTTCTCGTAAACCTCGACAATGAAGCGTTTCGCCTCCGGGGTGAGAGTGCTACCGCTCATGTGGGTTCCGAAACGAAATTTCTTATCGGTTTTTATATACTCGAAGGCTCTCTCCAGTTCGTCCTCATTAAAAAAGAGAGCAAAATCTCCAGGTTCTTGCAGGCGAGCCGCCGCCATCAACGCTGACAGGCTGACGTTGTATGCTGCGGCCATGTTACGCAGTACCTCCGGCTTAGGAGGATTGCGTTCGCCGCGCTCGATCTGATATAAATAGCTGTTACTGATTCCAATGGCCCGCTCCGCCTCACGTAAGGAGAGACGCGCTGTTTCTCGCAGACTTTTGATATACCTGCCAAACTCTTCTCTTTCGGTTGTCTCCATAGTCTTCCTCGTCTCCTCCCCTATCCTCACTCAGTATATCACAGCGTTGCTAAAAAATGCAAGCACTATTTTGCATTATTCTGAAAGCAAATGCTTTTACGAGAACCTTCCCTCTTGACTCTCTCTGCCAATCCGAGTACACTTCTGCTGTACATTTGTTGGGCATGAGTGAACTAATGGTACGTGCAAAAATCAAACATGAAACAGTCAGGCAGATTCTACTTCGGCGCAATATCAGTCAGAACCATCTGGCGAAACGACTGCGAATCAGCAGTGGGTATTGCTCCCAACTTCTGGCAGGTACGCGGTTTCCTTCTCCTAAAGTCCGTAGCGGGTTAATGCGCGTATTGGATGCGGACTTCGACACGATCTTTGAAACGATTTCTACCCAGACGCACGGAGGCAGCCATGTCTGAGGAAATTCCACACCATCATTATCCGCAATGTGCTGGAATGCACGGAAGCGATCAGGGTACGGCAACATGGGAAATCTTTTTCGAGATGTGCCGTGAACTGGCCGAGACCGCCCGGCGGCGTCAGGCTAAACGGTTGGCTCAATGCAACGAGGCATCCGCGCAGGATGTGACGCCACAGGAGACCGTATGACAGACGCCGCGATCAACGCCCTGTTGCCGCATCTGGAACACGTCCAGCAACGCGGCAAGGAGTGGTCGGCCCGCTGTCCGGCCCACGAAGATACCACCAACAGCCTGAGCGTCTCGACAGGACAGGACGGGCGGGTGCTGCTCTGCTGTCATGCGGGATGTGAGGCCGAAGCGATTCTGGAGGTACTGAACCTTCCCATGTCCGCGCTCTTCCCGCCGCGCAAAGCGACAGCGAAAGACGACTTTGCGGCAGTCTACCCCTATCACGATGAGGAGGGTCAACTGCTTTTCGAGTGCGTCCGGTTGGAACCGAAAGGATTCCGGCAGCGTCGCCCTGATCCCTCCGGGCGGAATGGCTGGACATGGAATCTCAAAGACACGCGGCGGGTTCTCTACCGCCTTCCTCAATTACGAGCCGCTATTGAGCGCGGCGAAACGGTCTTCTTTGTCGAGGGCGAAAAGGATGCAGACAATCTGCACCGGTTCGGACTGGCAGCAACCTGCAATCCGATGGGTGCTGGCAAATGGGATAAGGAGTACTCCGAATCGCTACGCGGGGCGAAGCTGGTTCTGATCCCAGACAATGATGACCCTGGACGGTCGCACGTCGAGCGGATCGCTGGCTCTTTGCGTGGAATTGCCGCCTCTTTACAACGGCTTAACTTACCCGGCTTGCCGGAGAAGGGAGACGTCTCGGACTGGCTGGCGGCAGGCGGCACAAAGGAAGAACTGCTGGCACTGGCTGCGGAGGCTCCTCGCTGTCTCACAAAGCCAGAACGTTCGGAGAAGCCTGCAAAAGGCAGGCGGCGCGGCAATTCTGATGGAGAGGAGGGACTGTCTACCGCGCAGGAGTTGGTCCTTATTGGGCGTAAGACGGAGCGTTTCCACTCTACCGGGGAGAATGAGGCGATGGCGCGTGTTCCCGTTACCCGGCAGGTGAACGGCAAGCCACACTCGCATAACGAGACCTGGCCAGTGCGTTCGTCTGCGTTTCGGCAATGGCTGACCCGCGAGTTTTATCAACAGACGGAGCGCGTGCCGACCTCTCAAGCGATGGAAGATGCCCTGCGCGTTCTGGAAGGTGATTGTCGGTTTGAAGGGGTGGGACGCCCGCTATCCGTGCGGGTCGCAGGCGTTGAAAACGATCCGCAGACCCTCTGGATTGACCTTACCAACGATCTCTGGCAAGCGGTGCGCGTCACACCTGCCGGGTGGGAGATCGTTGCGGACCCTCCGATACTGTTTCGCCGGTATGCCCTCGGCAATCCGCAAGCGGAGCCTGTTCGTGGCGGTTCGCTTGACAGGCTGCGGGACTTTCTCAATATCCGCGACGAGAACGCCTGGGTACAGTTGGTCGTGTGGCTCGTCGCGGCCCTGTTACCGGACATAGCGCACCCGGTTCTTGTCGTGCATGGGGAGCAGGGCTGCGCGAAATCAACCCTCATGCGGCTGTTGAGCGCCTTGATTGACCCGTCGAAGACACCGCTACGTGTAGAGCCGCGCGATGTCGGCGAGTGGGTTCAGGCAGGTCAACACAGCCTGATGGTGACGCTCGACAACGTTTCCAAGTTGCCGCCCTGGCTGAGTGATGCGATATGCCGGGCTGTCACGGGCGAAGGTTTCAGCAAACGCCAGCTCTATACCGATGGCGAAGACGTGATCATCACCTTCCGGCGCGTCATCGCTCTGACGGGAATTGAAGTCGTCGCCCAACGTGCCGACCTGCTAGACCGGTCTATCCTGCTCGCGCTGACCCCTATTCTGCCCGACAAGCGCCGCTCGGAAACAGAGGTCTTGAAAGAGTTTGAGACGGCGCGTCCGGCCCTGCTGGGCGCGCTGCTGGACACGGTCGCGAACGTGCTGGCGATCCTGCCTTCGGTGCAACTGGCGCGTATGCCCCGTATGGCGGATTTCGCCCGGGTCGGTGTCGCGGTAGAACGTGCCCTGCACTGGCCGGATGGGACGTTTCTTCAGGCGTATGCGGCGAACGTTGCCGCTCAGCACGAAGAGGCACTGGAAGCCTCGCCGTTCGCGCTGGCCCTTCGCAGTTTCATGCAGGAGCGTTCGGAGTGGACGGGTACCGCGACGGAACTGCTTGCGGCATTGGAACCGCATAAGTCTATTTCCGACGCAGCGAGAGAGTGGCCCAAAACTCCGAAAAGCGCCTCTGGTCAGTTGAAACGCCTTGCCCCCAATCTGCGGGCAATTGGCCTGGACTACACGCAGCACCGAAGCGGACAGGCGCGGTACTTGACGATTCGCAAAATCGGCATGGCAGATAATACGGACAATTTTGCGTCACCTGCGTCACCTGCGTCATTCCCTTCTCAAAACGGAGTGACGCAAGCCGTTCTGACGATGACGCACGCGGATGACAGTTCTAGAGATGCGTCACGGCCTTTCTGCTCTCATCGTGACGCAGATGACGCAAATGACGCAAATGTCCCCGACACTTCTGATCTGGGTGAAGACTATGACGAAGACTTTAACGACGAGCTGCCTGTACTTCCTGCGGAGGCGCTTCCTTTGGCTCAAAGCAATCTGGGAGCATTCACCCACTGACCTTCCTTCCTTCCGTCTACGCAGGCAGGAAATATGGTATATTAACGTAAGCAGACAAACGAACACTATTCCAATAATCCGGATGGATACGAGAGGAGACCGATGATGCCCATACAGAACGTTACAGCCCTTAACACCTTAAAGCCAGACCCACACAACGCCAACAAAGGCACCTTGCGCGGGCGTGCCCTGCTGGAGAAGAGCCTGCGCGAACATGGCGCAGGACGCAGCATCCTCGCGGACAAGAACGGCGTCATTATTGCCGGGAACAAGACCCTCGCAGGCGCGGTCGAGATCGGCCTGCCGGTTCGCATCGTCGAAACCGATGGCACGGAACTGGTCGTCGTCCAGCGTACCGACCTGGACCTTGAGCACGATTCGTCTGCTCGTAAACTCGCCTATGCCGACAACCGGATCGCCCAACTCGATCTGCACTGGGATGCGGAGCAGATGCAGGCCGACCTGAGCGCAGGCATAGACCTTCAGGCGTTCTGGCAAGAGGCCGAGCTGAACGTCCTGCTGGCCCTTCCCGCACCGATGACAACGCCCGACGTGTTCCAGCCCTCTCTAGCGCCGCGCACGTCTACGGCCCTGACCTCGACAGAGGACGTGGCGCAGGCGCAGCAGACACTTGACGAGAAGTTCAAGCCCCGCCTCCAACTGCGGCCGCTCGTCTGCCCTCATTGCGCCGGGGAGTTCTACCTCGACGCGGAGAAACCCGAATGAACCCGGAAGCACTCGCCCGACTGACCGCCCTGCTCGAAGCGGCCCCCTGGACGTTCGCGAAGACCATGCCGCATAACCCGCACCACTACACGCTCCGGGCGAAGTGGGCCGAAGCCGATTTCGTCTGGGTCGTGGAGCAGATACGGGCGCATGGCTATACCGAGCGGTTCAAAGGCCGTGCTTACACCCTCTTCGCGGTGAACGGCTTCAAATACTGGACGATGGGCAATCCGCTGCCGGAGACGACCCTCATCAACCGGAAGACAGTGGACGCCGACCCATGAGCAAAATCTATCTGAAACAGGACGTCTACGACGCGGCCCTCGAGCGGATCGGGCGGCTCTTCGATGCCTTTGACGAGGTGATCGTCAACGTCTCCGGGGGCAAGGACAGCACGGTCGTGCTGAACCTCGCGCTGCGGGTCGCCGAGCAGAAGGGACGCCTGCCCCTCTCCGTGCTGTTTCTGGATCAGGAAGCGGAGTGGGAGAACGTCATTGACCACGTCCGCACAATCATGGCTGACCCGCGTGTCCGACCCTACTGGTTTCAGGGGCCGTTCAAACTCTTCAATGCGACCAGCGCGTCCGAGCCGTGGCTCTACTGCTGGCAGGAGGGCGCGGCATGGATACGGGAAAAGGAGCCGAACAGCCTTCATGAGAATCGCCTTGGCACCGACCGCTTTAAGGCTCTCTTCGATGCGTTTCCGAAGGTCTACTTCCCGAACCGTTCGACGGCCCAGATCTCCGGGGTACGGTGCGAAGAGAGTCCCGGTCGGCTGAAAGGGCTGACAGGCGGGGCGACGTTTCAAGACATCACCTGGGGTCGGGTGATTACGAAGAAGGCGCCGGGGCATTACACTTTCTACCCGCTCTACGATTGGGGCTATCGGGACATCTGGAAGGCCATTCACGATCACGGCTGGCACTACTGCCGCCTCTACGATTACGAGTACCAGTACGGTGTTCCCGTCCTGGATATGCGCGTCTCCAACGTCCACCATGAAACGGCGATCCACAGCCTCAAGTTCCTGCAAGAGATCGAACCGGAGACCTGGAACCGCATCACGGCGCGGGTCTCGGGCGTCAACGCGGTCAACCAGGCACGGGAGGCGTATGAGGTGCCGAAGAAGCTACCCTGCATGTTCCGGGATTGGCAGGAGTACCGAGCCTATCTGCTGGAGCATCTTATCGCCGACCCGGTTATCCGGGAGACCTTTCGGCACAAGTTCGCGCAGATGGACGCGCAGTTCTTGCCCGCCGCGCACGAGGCCCTCGCCAAGTGTGGCATCGCGTCGCTGCTGGTCAACGACTACGAAGGCACCAAGCTCGCCAACTTCGCCTCCGGACATGACCGCTACCGGAAAGGCTTCGGCACAGGAAGGGACAGGTACAGCTACCATGCACAATGAGATCACCCGCGCCGTGCAGGAAGCGGACGAACCCGCCGCGCTCCTTGCGGACTTGCGCCGGCTTCTCCACACGCTTTCTCCGCAGCAGGCGCAGCCGATTGACCTCGTGCGGTGGGTGCCTCTGGAGCAGGTGACGCCTAACGACTACAATCCGAACAGCGTGGCCCAGATCGAGATGCGCCTGCTCTACACCTCCATTCGGCACGACGGGTACACGCAGCCGGTCGTCACGATCTACGACGCGGCGCGGGACCTGTATGTCATCGTGGACGGCTTTCACCGTTACTTCGTCATGAAGACGCATCGGGACATCTATGAGGCCTGTGGCGGCTGTCTGCCGGTCGTGGTGATCGACAAGGACATCAACGACCGCATGGCCTCGACGGTCCGTCACAACCGCGCCCGAGGGAAGCACTCGGTGCAGGGCATGAGCAGCCTGGTCTTCTCGATGCTGGAAAACGGCTGGGAAGACGCCGACATCTGCAACGAAATCGGCATGGGGCCGGAGGAACTCTTGCGCCTCAAGCACATCACGGGATTCTCGAAACTCTTTGCGGACACGCAGTACCAGCAGTCCTGGGTGACACAGCGGCAAGTTCGTATCCGCAAGGCGTATCAGGAAGCGGAAGGACGGCCTCCGTCCGGAAATGCAAACGGGTGACAGCCTATGACAGCCGAAAGCGGAAAATCACGGAAGCGCGAGGGTGCCATTGCTGCTCTGCTGGCCCATCCGACCATTGCAGGTGCAGCGACGGCGGCAGGCGTCAGCGAGGCGACTCTGCTCCGCTGGCTGAAAGAGCCGGAGTTCGCCGCCGAGTACCGGGCCTCGCGGCGTCAGGCGGTGGAGGTGGCGATTGCTCTGTTGCAAAAGGCGAGCGGTGCGGCGGTGGCAACGCTTGTCAGCGTCATGCAGGACACGGAGAAGCCGGGGAACGTGCGCCTGATGGCGGCGCGCTCGGTGCTGGACATGGCGTTCAAAGGCATGGAGATGCAGGACATGGAGGTAAGGCTGGCCGTGTTGGAGGAGGCGCTGGCGGAACAGGAGCGGGCGGCATGACACTCGGTGCGCGGTTCGTGACAGCGGAGCAGTCGGTGCGGCTGTTACTGACCGTTCGGGAGTGGGAAACCCTGACCGACCCGGCGACCGTGGAGGGTCAGATACAGGAGGCGTCTGAAAGAATACGGCTCTGCAAGTCGGCACCGGAGGTCTTTGCGGTACTGAACACCCTACCGAACTTTGATGAAGGCGTCATGGACCGTTGCAACGAAGAGTTGCTGCCTCTCCTACCGGAGGAACTGCTGGTCGCTTGCTGGAAGATCCAGGAGCAGGAGGTAAGGCGGACGGAGATACGCGCCACGGTCCGACGCGCCTTGCGGGAAGAGGGCAAGCGATGAGACTGCAAGAGCGGTTGAAACGGGTTCAGAGCAAAACGGAGGCACTCCGGCGGCGAGGGCAGGAGACGAAAGACCAGCAGCACGCCGTGTACTTGTGGGACTGCTTCGAGCGGGTTCCGCTAGGGCAGGACAGTGAGGTACTGCTCAAGTATCTTACGCTCTGGTTGGAAGGTGACAACGACGCCGTGCTAGCCGCGTATCCGCTGGAGGAACACCCGAACCTGTATATGTGGATCTCAGCCGTCAGCTACTGGCGGGCCGATCTTGCGCCGGAGTACCCGGTGACCAGACCTCTGTCGGCGGAAGAGATCGAAAAGCGGCTCGCTCTGCTCCCGCAGAAGAAGGGGTACAACAACGATTGCTTCATTGTGCGGGCCATAAGGAAATCCGGCGGCGAGTAGCGAATGCTACTGCATGAAAACGCAAATCCGCAAACGCTATGCTCTTCTCGCTTCCGTCCTACTGGTGGTCGGTGGTCTGTCGCTGGCCTTCTTTCTGTGGGTGAAGAATGAGGAGCGCCAGGATCAGATGAACCAGGCGTTGATCGACTCGCTTAGTAAAGGAGACTTTCAGCGGGCGTTGAAATTAGTCGAAGCGGGAGCCGATCCGAATACGCGGGTGAAACCACAACCGCTCCTTACATGGCAGGAATTTCTAAAACAGGTGATCTTTCATTCCACCCCATCGTCGAAACGAAGTCCAACGGCGTTTATGGTGACCTTTGGGGAATACTACCCGGAAGATATCGGTGATCACTATATTCCCCCAAACCTTATGCGCGATCCTCGACTAACAGAGTTGAAACAGATAATGCTAGTACATGGAGCGAATGTCGATGCCAGAGACGACGATGGCTCGACCGTCCTGATGCGTGCGTCGTATTACGGGCATACGGAACATATGGCGTTTGTTTTGAAACACGGGGCGGCCATCGGCGCGCTGGACAACAATGGGGGAACCGCTTTGCATAATGCGGCAGTGGGCGAGAAGCCCGAGGCAGTCAGGATGCTTCTTAACTATCACGCCAATCCGAACTTGAAAGATCGGTACGGTAATACGCCGCTAAGAGATGCGTCCACCCTGGGTCGTGCTCTTCAATCCAATTCCAACAATCCAAGCCCGTCCAAAGTTATCCGCCTTCTCAAAGCCGTTGGCGCCACGGAGTAACCCCTTCCTTCCCCTCCTCCCTCCTGAGTTATCACTGTAGCAGGGTGGCCGAAAACCCGTCTGAATATTGCCGCGATTTTACTCTCGAAAGTGATGGCAAAAGGAGACTGGCCGAAAACTATAGTTTTCGGCCATGGTGAACCGCTTCCAATCCGCTTCGACTATCAATTGTCTACTGATTTCGCTTGTGGCCAAAAAATGAAGCAATCGTTGCTGTACCCCAAGAAAGCAATCTAGCCGGTGCCGACGCAGAAAGCGGCCCTTCCTGTCTGTGAGGAAGGGCCGCTCTGCGCTACTTACTGCCGAACTTGAGGGTGAAGGTTTCCTTCGCCGCACTCTGCATACAGCCGGGCAGGATCTCGCCGGTCGTCTCCAACGCGGCGACCGCGATTTCCCGGTACGCATGGGTATCTACTTCCTCCCGTGTGGTGGTTAACACGAGGTCGGGCCGATGCTCTCTGGCCCACAGCAGGGCCACAGTCGGTTCGTAAACCTTTACAGAGGCGGGAACGGTGCGGAACTGACAGGTGCCGTGCAGAAGGATGAGAGAGCGTCTGCCCGCAGGATCGGCGGCGAGACGCTGCCGAACGTACTGCTCCAGTTGTCCACCGAATAGGTATTCCAGCCGCTCCCGGTCGGAACGCAGGCGCTTGACGACATCGGCGGCCTGGGCCTCGACGAGCGCGATCTCGGCGTCAATGGCGGCGTACCGGGCAAGAAGCCAGTCGGCGGCACGGTCGCTATCAATACAGAAGGTGGACGCTTCGGGCGTCTCTTGCGGGTGAATGTCAACGGTCTGCATGGGGTCTCTCTTTCGTATCGGAAGGACAGAGCAGGCATCTACTGCCTGCTCTGTCGGAACGGTTTCAGGCGGTGAGGCGTCGCTTGACTTCTTCGGCGCCCTTCTTGTAGAGCGTGACTGCAACCAGTTCGCCGTCGGCATCGTAGAGGGCCCAGGTGCGACCGTCGCACCGCTTTTCGATACGGTAGGAGTCGACTGCGGCCTCGATACGCTCGGCTTCGGCCTGTCCGGCCAGAGTCAGCAGAACGGTTGTCGGTTCGACAGGAAGAATGCGGGTATCCCAAGTGCTTTTCATGTGGGTTCCTTTCGGGGTAGAATGGAACCGCAGGGCAGTGATTTCTCTGCGGTTCCGGGGCTTAGGTAGATTGGCGTCTATCTAAGCCCTCTTTCGTTTTCAGGCTTGGGCGGCGTCCCGTTTCGCAACGAACTCGCGGAGCAGTTGCAGGTTCGTGGAGGCCATCGTCGGAATGTTCTCGGCCTGAACGATGCTGTAGGCGATGATGTGCTTGCAGTAGTCCTGATGCTTCTGGAAGTCCAGACAGTCGCAGGCGGTGCCGTTCTCCATGAGGAGGTAGGTGGCACAGAGCGTTCCCGGCTTGCTGATAGCGACCATGTCCATTTCGGGGTCTTCGTCCGGCCAGAAGGAGTACCCCTCTGCGATGATCTGCCGGGCATATTCGACTGTGCGAATCTGGCGGTCGGCCTCATTGATTGTGCGGGGGGTTGGTAAGGAAAGCATCGTTCGGTTTCTCCTTTGAGAGTGGAATAGTTCAGTTGACTGAACTGATTATATTATACCGTATCTGATACGGTATGTCAAGTGTATTTAAGGCAAATGAGGAAAATAATTCGCCTGTTGACATGGCATCGGATACGGTGTATACTGGTGATTATAGAAGGGAGACTAGAAGATGGCAGAACCTAACAAAGAGGAGATCGTGCGGCAGGCGATGTCTATCATCGGCTCTATCAAGACAGAGAAGAAAACGGCAGCGTCACGTGCGACGGTCGTCCATGCGACGGAAGCTCGCACCGGCGCGACACTGAGTGAGGAACACAAAGAGCGCCTGCGCGTCGCCCAGGCCGCGCGCCGTGAGCGAGAGCGGGCAGAGCGTGCGGCTTCAGGCATTGTGACAGCACCCAAGCGACCGCGAGGCCGACCGAAGAAGACAGACGCACAGAACAATACCCCGACAGAGTAGGCGTCAGGAATTGGCGTGTAGCGTCCATATGAGGCACTACAGGAAGCGGAGAATCATTCTGAATACTGAACTGGTGGAGTTTGCCGAAGAAGTCCGTCGCGCCTGCATCGGCATCGCGGGAGCAGCAGGAGCAGGCCAGACAGAACGTGCGGGACAGTTGGCGCTGTCGCTCTGTACCAGGGCGGCCAATGTCAAACACGGACAGTTGATGAGTGCCGAGACAGCGGTACCAGACCGTTTTAACCTTGCAACTCTGAAGGTAGACCTTCGCGCTCCGGCTGCAGAACGAGGGTGTGAAGAATGAAACGGACAATGTTCTTTGTCGGGCTGCTCCTGATATTCGGGGCCGCGCTTGTCTTCGCCCTCTTCGGGAAGGCAAGCAAGCCACCGCCAGCGGCCTCCATGCCTTCCAAAATACACAGCAATGGCGGCGGGATGAACGGCGGCAACAGCAATGACGTTATGAGGCCCTCTCCTTCGGTTCGCCCTACCCGGCCCGGTGCGCTTCTCGCTCCGATCCGACAGCAAGGCCACAAGGACAGCAGCTCGGAATCTGGCAATTAACGGCGCAAATGTCGGGTTTTAATGTCGGGTTTCTGTGTGCGTTTCGGGCAAACCCGACAAATTTTCGCGGCCAATTCGGGCTGTTTTGAGAGTGAGACAGGGCGCAAATGTCAGGTTTGTCGGGTTTGTCAGTGTTTTCAGAGGGAAGAGATAGAGAAACAAAAGCGGGCTGTGTGGCCCGCTTTTGTTTTGACTGTGACAGGGACGCAGAGCCGTTGTTGCTAGTGGAGGAATTAGCGGGGTCTATCCTGGTAAGCGATCCAGAATAGACCGTCAAATTCATTTACTAGCCTGTAGACATTTGTTTACAGTATAGGGTATACTATATACTGTAAAACACGAGTTAGGAGGGGCTATGAGTGAACAAGTCAAGGAAGTAGTCGTCTCTTTCACCCGGAAGATTCCCCTAGTGGAGCATACCTGTCCGGTCTGCCGCACTGCATTCAAGGGAGCGAATATCAAGGTCTACTGTTCGGAGACGTGCCGGAAGGCAGCGGCTTGGGATCGCAACGGCGACAAGTATAACGCAGGACGGAAGAAGGGAACGGAGTCGAAATGAGTTTACCGAAGGCAATCCTTTATACCCGTGTCAGCACCGAAGATCAGGCGGAAAACGGCACCAGTCTGGAGACGCAGGAATTGGCCTGTTTGCGGAAGGCTGCGGACATTGGGGCGCAAGTGGTGAACTCGTACCGGGACGAAGGCGTCTCCGGGGCGCGGTATCTGTCTCGCCTCCTCATTCAGAATGCATTGAGTGACATTGAAAACGGTCATGCCGATACGCTCATCGTCTACAGTCTGTCGCGCCTGTCGCGTGACGTGGAGCATCAGCAGGCGATCAAGAAGCGTATCGAGCGGGCGAAAGCAAAACTGATTATCTGCGATATGCCGATTGAAGACACCGAAGAGGGCGACTTGATGTTCGGCGTCAAGGGCAGTTTCGACCAGTATGAGCGGAAGTTGATCCGCAAGCGCACCATGCAGGGACGAAAGCGTAACGCGGAAAAGGGTCTCATGCCGTATCGTGCGAAGTCGCCCTTTGGATACCATATCGTGACGACGAAGGACGTTCTGAACAGTCTCTATCCGGTAGACCGTGTTGGCAAATATGAGATTGTGGAGGAAGAGGCCGTGACTGTGCGGCAGTTGTTTGCACGGGCGGCGGCGGGTGACTCACTGCGAAGTCTCGGTATCTGGCTGGATCAATCCGGCGTTGCCACGCGGGGAGATGCGCCTTACTGGAAACCCGTTGTCATCCGGGGAATCCTCAAAAATCCTACGTATAAGGGCGAGGTGTACGTCGGGCGGCATGAATACATCTCTCAAGAAGAAGGGACACAACCGGGCGTGAAGCCGAAGAGCGTGACGCGCTGGCGTGATCCGTCGGAGTGCATTTTGATCGGCGTTCCCGCCCTGGTAGACGAAGCCACCTGGAACGCCTGTCAGGAGCGTCTCGCCACGAATCGCGCCCGACTTTCCGGGCGTCCCGGTCGCAGGCACTTGCTTTCCGGTCTTCTAGTCTGCCCTCACTGTGGCAAGCGAATGAAGGGTGCAAACTCGAAAGGCGTTCTCTACTATCGCTGCTATGAGGAGACGTTCTGCCCGTATCGCAAGCATACACGCGGCAGTGTCGTGGAGGGTCTCCTTCTGGAGGCTGTGAAGGAACTGGCCTTAAGCCCAGAACTGCTGGAAGCGCAGTTGCGGGTCTACGCCAACCGCCAACGCATTACGACCAACGGGGATGCAGGAGAAAGACTGCGTGCCGACTTGAAAGCCCTTCAAGTGAAAGAGCGGACTACGGTTCAGGCCCAGATCGCCGGTATCACCGCAGGCGCGGACCCTGCCATCTACGACAGCCTCTTTGCCGAGATCGCAGAACGTAAGCAGGCGATTCAGCAGCGATTGAGTGGCCTGCAAGCCCCAGATACGGGAGAAGTGTTCGATCCGTCCGATACCGCTCGAATTATCGCGCAGGCATGTAAAGACGTGGAAACGGCTCTCTACAGTGAGGACGTGCTGATTGACGAGAAGAACCGTTTGCTCTGTGCAGTCGTGCAGTCCATCTCTCCCCAAGAGGATAATTACCGGGTCGAACTGGCCCCGCTTCCTGCCAGCGGTTTAACTGTTAGCAGCGTCTCCACCTGCCGCCAGGTGGGAGCCGTCGTCAGCACCACGCTCGGCTGAAAACTGTAGAGGAACCAGAGGGCGAGGTCTGCCGCCAGATAGGTCTTCCCCACCCCGTTCGCCGCCTTCACCGCGACCCGCCGATGCTGCGCCAGCGCCGCCGCGATCTCCTCCTGCGCCTCCCACCAGCACGACCCCAACACCTCCCGCGCAAACCGTCCCGGTTCTTTCCGGTAGTCGTTCTCTGGGCCGCCCAACACCACAGGGCGCGTCTGCTCCGACGCGCCCTGTCCCTCTTCGCCTCTGCGGGCGATGCCGTTATTCAGTTTTCGCACGTCTCTTCTCCTCTTTGCCGGAAACGTCCACGCTTCTAATCCGACAGTTCCTGGTTTTGGCCCTCACGTCGGCGTTCGGCGCGTTCGCGGTGCAGGGCATCGCGGCAGCCCTGCGAGCAGTAGGGGCCAGCCCCCAGGCCCCAGGGAAACTCCTCACGGCAGCGCGGGCAGTAGCAGCGCTTCCAGGTGGGACGATTGCGCGAACCGGGCCGCCGATAGATGGCATGGCGACAGAAAGCGGCGAATCCCAGATCGTGGACCTCGTAACATTTGTGCAGGGCCGAGCGCAGCGCCCGCGAGACGCGCCACTGCTCCGGCCCGCCCAGCGCCTCCGCCCAGGTGACGCCCGTCTCCTGCTGCGTCAGGCCCAGTATCCAGCCGCGCAGACAGACCCGTTCCAAACGAGAAAGCGCCGTCATACTCGCCAGGAACCGTATCTCGTCCAGCGCGGCCACGGACGGCCCGCGCTCCAGAACCTCTTCCAGCGTCTCCGTCAGCGCCGACCAGTGCCGCACACTCTGCACCCGCAGCCGCGCCTCGGTATAGGCCGGATAGTCCGGGGAAGCGGCAGCCATCCGCAGCAGGACATCCGCCTGCTCTTCCTTCTCATCCTCCTGTTTCCAGTCCCCGCAGCAGAGTCGGCCCCGCTCCGCCTGCATACACATTGGCCCGCTGTCCTGTTCCTCGCGTCTCTGCATCGCAAAACCCTCCTGCCCTGTTCGCCTGCCCTATATGCAGACAAGTTTCTACATTAGTGTAGCAGAGTGTTTGCGATTTGTCAACAGAGTGCCGCAAAAAATGCCGGACGGGGTTACCGTCCGGCATCCGGGTCGTGCTGCCCGTGCGACTGTTTAGTTGGCGGCGAGGCGGTAGGCCCAGCGGCAGCCGATGAAGAGGAACAGCGCGGTGAAGAGCAGGCTCGACGGGTTGTCGTAGAAGAAGATTTCGCCGGGCAGGAGGCCGAGAATGGTCAGGATGACCGCCATGATACCTGCGCCCTGCGTCGGGGTACGCATTCCGAGTTTGACCGCCCACCCCACCAGAAATCCGATGCCCAGCGCCATATAGCCGATGGCGAAGTGGGTCGCGATGACGACCCCGATGTAGATGCCTCCTCCGACAATCGCGGCGATGAGGCCGAGAATGAAGCCGAGGACATAGTTCCCGGCGGTGACGGTCGGCGCAGGCGGCGCGACCATGCGCTGCTGCGCGTAGGGATGCTGACCATACGGCTGCTGGCCCGCAGGTGGCCCGCCGTAAGAGGCTGCGCCCTGCGACGGATAGGGATGCTGACCGGGAGGAGCGCCGTAAGGAGCCTGCGGGTTGCCATAGCCAGCCTGCGGCGCGGTTCCGTAAGGATTGTAGGCGGGCTGTCCGGGAGCGGACTGCTGCCCGTATCCCTGCTGTCCGGCAGGCTGCCCATAGCCCGCCTGACCGCCATAGGGTGGCTGCGGATTGGCGGGATGCGGGGGATAGGCCGGGTTGTGCGGAGCGCCATAAGGCTGCTGACCGGCATAGGGCGTCCCGGGTGGCGGCGTGTAGACAGGCCCGGAAGGAGCCGGATTGCCATAGCCGGGCGCGGCAGGCGGCTGTCCCTGCGGCGCATAGGCTCCCGGCGGAGGCGCATAATTCCCCGGCTGCGGTGCGGATGGGTAGGGCGATGGGGCAGAAGTTGGCTGCTGGAAGCCGGGGGAACCGGCGGGCGGACCGTGTGGCGCGGCGGCATCCAGTTGCGAAGCGACGCGGGAGCGGATAGCCGTCACGCACGTCTGGCAGAGCGGCTTGCCTGCAATGATCTGGGTGCATTCCTGGCAGAGAGGCCGTCCACACTCCGCGCAGGCGGCGGTGGCGAGACGGTCGGTGTGCAGCATACAGACAGAGTTCGACAAAGCGGTTCTCCTCTTCAAAAGCGGCCCTTCCCAATGAGGGGCCGGGAGTTAGAAACGTCGGTGCAGTTGAACGATTTCGTGCAGCCAGGTCTGCGTGGTCCAGCAGGCCACGCCAAGAAACACGGCCAGCCCCGCGTAGGCCAGCCCATACGTCCAGCGATCCTGCTTCTGGACTTTGAAATATTCCATATCCGGGTAGCCTTTCCAGTAGGTCATGATCTGCGGCAGTCCCATGAGCGTAAACATCCAGAACATCGGATTGCGCCAGAAAAAGAACAGGCTGATAATCAGGCCCGGCAGCAGCAGTTTCGGGGAGAAGAGCATCGCGATTCGTCCCCCATCCAGAATGGGAGAGGGAGCCAGATTAAGCAGATTGAGGAAGAAGCCAATCCAGGCCAGCGCCAGCCAGAACGAACTGCCGGTGATACTATAAACAATCGCGCAGAACAGTGCGCCAAGCGTTCCTGCGACTGGCCCCATAATGGCGATATGCGCCGCCTCGGTGATGTTGCGGGTCTGGCTGCGGCTGACGAAAGCCCCCATAAAAGGTATGAAGACCATCGCGTTGACCGTATGCCCGAGCCGCTTCGTCGCAAACGCATGGCCCGACTCGTGAATTAACAGCAGCAACACGAAGCCGATGGCAAAGGGCCAGCCGAACGCGAAGGAGTACAGAAAAACGGTGATTAACATCGAGCCTGCGGTGAGGAAGAACTTGCCGAACGTCAGGAACTTCAGGCCGACCAGCAGGGCCTTGATGGCTCCCCAGAACTTCGCCAGCGCGACGCCAATCGCTCCCATACCGCCGAGAAGCCCTTTACGATTCGGCGATTGCGGGGCGGCAGGCGGCGGCCCGGAGGGCGGCGGAGTGGATTGCGGTGGGTACTGCGGGGGATAGTGGGGAGGGTAGTGCGGCGGCGGGGCAGCGTTATAGGGCGGCACAGGAGGCAGCGCAGGCGGCGGCAGAAAGTTCCCGTTTGGTGGCAGGGAAGCAGGCGGCTGCGGAGGCGTGGGATCGCTGCCGGGGAAAGTCTGGCTCTGACGGGCCTGTTCGCGCTCTTCCAGCAGTTGGCGACGTATTTCGTCTTCGATTTCGCTCATGGTTATGTTCTCGACAAGCGGCGCGGAAATAAAGGACAGGCGCAGGCGGCGCGACAGGGAAAACAGCGAACCGGGCAAGGCGGGAGGTCACAAACAAACTGCGCCGCTATTCAACATAACGGCGCAGGATAGGACGGGGTTTCACCGACAGTAACGTCAGGCCGTCTTTTTCAGGTGCTGGCGGGACTTCTTGCACAGTTCCTTCGGCAGCGGTTTGACGCCGGTCAGGTAGTCCTGGAAGTTGCGGCTGCTCATCACGCTGGTGGTCACCTTGAGGCGCACACGGCCTTCGGGGGTGTTGACCGTGACTGTCTGAAGATTGGGCAGAAAGGTATGGTTTTTCTTGGGCGCACGAAGGTTCCACGCACCACTATGCGGGTGGCGGCGGCGGTGGCCTTTCATCGGGCCAACCCCGGACACCTGACAGACTCGGGACATAATGCCGTCTCCTTTTTGTATTCTGGTAGAGGCCGCCGGAGACGGGCCTCCTACTATGTCGGGAATTTTAAGAGTGCTATGGAGCTGAGCGGATTCGAACCGCTGACCTCCTCGATGCGAACGAGGCGCTCTCCCAACTGAGCCACAGCCCCACAAACAGACACGGCAGTATACCCTTGACCCGGCCTCACTGTCAAGAGCCTTTTCGCCTTTCCCGCGCTTTAATCGTGGCCCTTCAGGGCGCGATAGGCAGCGAATCGGCCCCAGCTCCAACTGCGCCAGTCGCCGTGTGCGACGGAGGGCCAGCTTCCCTGCCGCATCGCCGGAGGATCGGGCGCGTCCTCCCCAACGACGGGAGTGGCCTGGGCTTCGTGTCCCATCAGCGCCTGTTCGAGGGGGACGCGGGTCTCTACAGGGAGATGGGGAAGCGCGGCAACGAGGGCAGGCGTTGCGTCCGCGCTCAGGCCGAGAACATAGTTGATGTCGAGCGTCCGCCCTCTTGCCTGCCGCGAGACATTGGCGTGGACAATGAAGGCGTCCGGGTTCAGGACGTGCAGCGCACCGAGCAGTCCGAACGCGGAGAGCATCGCCCCGAACACGAACCGCTCCCGCTTGCCCCGCAGCACCGTCCAGCCGAACCACGCGAACAAAACCACCATCCAGACCATGAACGCGGACACATAGAACCGGGTCTCCGTCAGGCCGAAGCCGACGTAGTAGAGCCACATCCGCTGCCCCGCCGAAAACATGACGGCGAAGGTCAGACCGATCAGTGCGGCGGACAGCCCCCGAAACACCCGCACGACTTTGAGCGAGTCCTTCTTCAGCAGCCATTCGGCGAGGAGCAGCAGCGCCAGCGAGAGCGCGGCAATCGCGACCAGTTCAAAGAACCCGCGCCGGGCATAGTCCGCCGCCGTCAGGCCCCGAATGGCGAAGAGATGAGCGCGTCCACCGAAGAGATAGCCGACCTGTACCCCGACGAACGCCAGAAACAGCAGATCGAGCAGGCCCAGGACGGTGCCGAGTTCCACGATACCCAGACTGAGCATCTGCGGGCGGGCCATCAGCGGCGGCGCGGGTTCTCCGCGCTCCAGCGTGTGGCGCAGGAAGCCTGCCAGCGTCCAGGTAAAGAAGCCGATCAGGAAGGCATGAGAGATCAGCGCTTCCGCGTCGAAATGGAAGATCCGATTGACGAAATGCTCGAATCCGGCATCTGCCGCCATGAACAGCCCGCCGAAGAGCAGCAGCAGCGGCAAGGCGATCAGCAGGCCACGCGCCAGCGCGAGAAAATGCGAGGAGTTGCCTGCGCGAGGAATCGCTTTCCACTCGATATCTTTGCAGACCAGCAGCACGACCCCGAATACGCAGTTGAGAGCGGAGAGAAACAGCCCGAGCGCATAGTCCACCATTCCGGCGATACGCACCTGCCCGCGCCGGGAACGCCACCCTGCCAGCCCGACAGCCACCAGAATCGCCAGAGCGTCGCAGACTTTGAGCATGAGCGAATCGCGCCAGGCGAAGCAGACCCCGAACGCCACCATCGGCAGCAGCAGCCAGCGTCCGCCGCCTGCCATTTCCACCTGCCCCCACCGCGCCAGCGCGGGAATTGCCAGCGCCACCACCACCGTGAGGACGGTCACGTTCAAGCCCCACGGCATTCCCCGCAGCAGCGTATCGAACAGTATCCCCAGCCCCATCGCCGTTCCCAGCAGGCCCAATCCGAAGCGCGTGTTCGCGTTCATTATATTCACTCCCTGTGTGCGAAAACCGGTTGCCTCTGCGTCCTGTTCGCGTTGTGGACGCAGTTCAGCCCCGAAGCAGTGCGGTTCCCTTCGCCGCCAGTGCGCCCAGATAGGCCCCGATGAAGGACGGTATCAGGGCGATGACAGAGGTTGGCGGGTTCAGTGGGTAGGCCGTCGGGTAGCGAACAGCCTGCGCGATAAACTCGCTGACGGGCAGCCAGACGCCCACCAGCAGCGCCCAACGCCAGGGCCGGGCAGGCTGCGCCCATCCAAGCAGACCGCACACGATGAGCAGAAGCAGTACCGACCCCTGCACCTCTTTGCTGTGCAGGTCGCAGAAGGCAATGCCTCCTCCGAGAACCAGAGCGACCGCAGTAAAGACCCACGCACTTCGCGAATTTCGCATTGTTACCCTCCCGCGCCATTCACTTTGCTGCACAAAGTGATTTGTGACTATTATAGAAGACGAACAGGCGATGTGTCAAGGGCAGGGGAAAAAGAATCGGCCGGACGGGAGGAAAGGCAGACAAAAACAGAGAGCGTCGCCGCCCCGGCGCTACGGCCTATGGACTCAGACGACGCTCTCCTTTCAGTTGAAGCAGCAAACTCGTTCTCACGTCTCTCTTACTACCAGGGCATAAGAGAAACCGGAAGAGCCTGTGCGAATTTTATTTTGGTGTCCAGGGATGTGCGATTCAGCCCGACTGTCGCAGGAGTAGTGGCAGGCTTTGGCAGGTCTTTTTTGGGAGGATCGTCGTTGATCGTGTGGCTTGCGACCAGACCGAGCAGAACGACGCCGAGCAGGATACGGTAGACGATGAAGCCCATGGTGTTGTGTTCCTTCATATAGCCGAGGAACCAGCGAATGACGATGTAGGCGAACAGCCCGGCGACGACGGCTCCGACGAGGTACGGCCCGATGTCTTCACCCAGACCCGTCCCTTTGAGGACCTTTATGAGTTTGTAGAGGCCCGCTGCGGTGATAGCGGGAATACTGAGCAGGAAGCTGAACCGGGCCGCGCTCTCGCGAGTCAGTCCCTGAAACAGCCCGGCGGTGATCGTCACGCCGCTGCGGGACGCCCCCGGAACCAGCGCCAGCACCTGCGCCCAGCCGATCACCTGGCTCTCGCGCAGCGTCATGTCCGCGAGCGACTTCGTGCGCTTACTCGCCCGCTCCGCCACCAGCAGCACCAGCGCCAGCAAAATCAGGCTCGCCCCCATCACGCTCGGCTTGCGGAACACTGTGTCAATTTTGCTCTCCAGCAGAACCCCGAAAATCCCCAGCGGAATCGTGCCGAGCAGCGTGTACCAGCCCAGCCGTGCGTCCAGGTCGTCCGCCGGGATGTTCATGGGGGACTTCGTGCGGAGAATGCCCTGCACATAGCGCAGCAGATCCGACCAGAAGTAGGCGATGATCGCCACAATCGGCCCCAACTGCACCACCGCCGAGAAGGCCGCTCCCACGTCTTTGCCAAAAAACAGCCGTGACGCGACCGCCATGTGCGCCGTGCTGCTGACGGGCAGAAACTCCGTTAGCCCCTGAAGCAGCCCAAGCAGAATGGCCTGCAAGTAGTTCAAATGGATAACATCGCCGTGCATAGGTTGTAAATCGAATCTCCTTCCAAAAGTCCCGGAAGCGGCCTGTCTGCATTGCCACAGGCCGTTCGGTGCGCCTCAACAAGTATACCGGACGCCCGGCGGATTTGGGACAACTCTATTTTTGTCTGCCGATTGACACGTCTGCCGCATAATATGTATACTACAGATGGATTTATAGGTTCATTCATAAGCGCTGCAGGCTGTTATTTGCACGCATCAATTAACGATACACAATGGAACCGGAGCAGGAAGGCACAGTCTCTTGGACAAAATATATCTTCTCGGCGGTCAGCCGCTCGAGGGAACCGTCTCGGTCGGGGGCAGCAAGAACGACACCCTGGCGATTCTGGCGGGAACACTGCTCGTACCGGGTAAAACCGTGCTGCACAACGTGCCGAAACTGAGCGATGTCTACACGCTCATGGAGATATTTTCGCATCTGGGCGCGAAATGCGGATTTCGGCAGGACGACGCGTTGGAAATTGACGCCACCAGTCTGACCACCTCGTCCACCCCCCATGATCTCGTACAAAAAATGCGGGCGTCGTTCAACGTTCTTGGGGCGCTGCTCGTGCGCTTCGGCCATGCCAGCGTAGCTATGCCCGGCGGCTGCGACATCGGCGCACGGCCCGTCAACTACCACATCAAAGCCCTGGAAGAGCTGGGCTGCAAACTCACGCTGGAGCATGGCATCTATCGGGGCCACGTCAAACGGTTTATCGGCGCGAACATCTCCCTGGAGTTCCCCAGCGCGGGCGCAACCCAGCACCTAATGATCGCCGCCAGCCGCGCCAAAGGCCGCACCACCATCGAAAACTGCGCGGCGGAGCCGGAAATCGTCAGTCTGGCCGCTTTCCTCAATGCCTGCGGCGCGAAGATTCGGGGCGCGGGAACTCCGGTCATCACGATAGAGGGCGTGGAGGAACTGCACCCGGCAGAGTACACCGTCATCCCGGATCGTCTCCAGGCGGGAACCTTCGCGCTGGCAGCGGCGATTACGGGCGGCGATGTAACCATCCAAAACTGCGTTCCCGACCATAGCCGCCTGGTGCTGGCGAAACTGGCGGACGCCGGAATCGAAGTCTCGACCACCGAAGACACCATGCGAATTCGGCGCGACGGCAAAATCCAGCCTACCGACATCAAAACGATGCCCCACCCCGGCTTCCCCACCGATATGCAGCAGCCGTTCGTCTCGCTGCTTTCGCTCGCGGATGGCTGTTCGGTCGTCACCGAAACCGTCTACGAGAACCGTTTCCGCTACACCACCGAACTGGAGAAGATGGGCGCGGACATCCGCGTGGAAGGCCGAACCGCCATCGTGCGCGGCGTCGAGCGGCTGACGGGCGCGGCGGTCAGTTGCACCGATCTGCGGGCAGGCGCGGCCGTCGTGGTCGCTGGACTGGCAGCGGAAGGCGAAACCGTCATTGACAACCTGCATCACCTGGATCGAGGGTATGAAGACATCGTGCCGAAATTACGAAGCCTGGGCGCGCGAATCTCACGCAGTGACGAGAACAGCGCGACGGGAGGGCTGCACGTGTGTTCAGCCTAGTCCCCGAACTCGGAATTGACCTCGGAACGGCCAATATCCTCGTCTATATGCGCGGTAAGGGAATCGTCTTGCGCGAACCCTCCGTTGTCGCCATCTCTACCAAAACGCGGGCCGTGCAGGCCGTCGGCGAAGAGGCGCGTCTGATGCTGGGCCGGACACCCGGCCATATCGTCGCCGTGCGGCCTATGAGCGATGGCGTCATCGCCGACTATACCATCACCCGCAAGATGCTCGCCTACATCTTCGTCAAGGTCGTGGGCCGCAAACGCATCTTCAAGCCGCGTGTCCTCATCTGCGTTCCCTCGCAGGTGACGAGTGTGGAGCGCCGCGCCGTCATTCAGGCCGCACTGGAGGCGGGCGCGAGCGAGGCCCATACCATCGAAGAGCCGATGGCCGCTGCCATCGGCGCAGGACTGCCTATCTCCACACCGGGCGGCAACATGGTCGTAGACATCGGCGGCGGCACCACCGATATCGCCGTTATCTCGCTCGGTGGCATCGTCAACAGTGAGAGCCTGCGCGTGGCGGGCAACCGCATGGACGAAGTCATCATTCGCCATGTGAAGTCCGTCTATAGCCTGATGATCGGCGAGCGCACAGCGGAAGAGATCAAGACCCGCATCGGTTCCGCCTACCCGATGGATCAGGAACTGACCCTCTCGGTCAAAGGCCGGGACATGGTCGCCGGCTTGCCCAAAACGGTGGAGGTTTCCTCGGTCGAAATCCGGGAGGCGCTGTCCGAACCGGTCACCGCCGTCGTCGAAAAGGTTAAACGGGTGCTGGAGCAGACGCCCCCTGAACTCGCTGCCGATATTATCGAGCGCGGCATCGTATTGACAGGAGGAGGCGCCCTGCTGCGCGGGCTGGACAAGCTGCTGACCGCAGCGACAGGCATTCCCGTCCATGTGGCGGAAGACCCGCTCTCCTGTGTCGCTATTGGTACCGGGCGAGCGCTGGAGGAGCTTCAGGCCATTCGTGAGAGCGCGATCATCACCCGCGCCGATCGGTAGTTCCACCGCGTTTCCATCCGTTAAATTCAGAGGCAGGCGTTCAGGGAGGCAGCCAGAGTGAAGCGAACATTCCAGGCCGGGGCGTATCGGGCCGTCGTCATGTGTGTCCTCGGCAGCGCGGCGCTGACAGCGCGGACGCAGTCCTTGCCGCCCGATGTTCGCGCCGGACACTGGGCCGCTGGCCCGGTTCAATCTGTCCTCCGCAATCAGGTGCTGACCCTCGACAGCGACAAAGGGTTTCATGGCGATGCGCGGGTGACGCACAAACAGGCCGTTCTGGCGCTGGCGAAACTAGCCCGTGCGCTGGAAGCCGGAACCTGGCAGGCGACAAAGAGTGTTCCGCTCTCTGTCGCGAAGACAGGCGTCGCCCCCAAAACCGGCACGTGGGAATCCCAGACCGTCACCCGCTATGTCTTTTCCACCGTTCTGGCCCGCATCGGCGACTACGCGGCGGCAGGGCTGACGCGCCCGAAACCGGACGAGAAAGACCTCGGCAAGTCTATCGCGCTGCCGCCTGCGGTCAGCGTCTCGCTGCCAAAATCGAATGCCGCCTACGAATCGCTCGCTTACCTCGCGGAACGGCGCATGATCGGCCGCGGCTCCCCCCTGCTCACCGCCGACGACAACCCCCTCAAAGCCGCCGAAATGAGCCGTGCGATGCGTGAACTGGTCGCTGGGCTTACCGACCGCCTTACCGACCTGGGCCACGATGAAAACGGCGCGACCAACGACGATGCGCTTCGCAACAAGCCCAAAAAGAACTGACCCACTCTGTCGTTTGTTTTTGTTTCGGCCCTGACCGAACTGCGCGGACTATCCATTGCCATGACCACTACTGCTCCCCTACGCTGCCAATGCCGCCGTCATGCGGAAACAAGTCTGCGCTGCTCCCGATGCAGCGTACCGATCTGCCCTGACTGCTCCGTCGTCGCGCCTGTTGGCATGATATGTCGGGGCTGTGCGCGGGGCGGCCCCAACAAACTGTATGAGGTCTCTGTCGGTTCGTTCGCGCTGGCCGCAGCGGCCTGCCTCGGGGCCGCGCTGCTGGGCGGCTGGATCATCGCCTCCCACGTCATCGGGTTCGGCTTTATGGGTCTCTGGGCCGGGTTTCTGTTCGGGCTTGGTATCGGGGAGATCGCCCTCCGTATTACCGGGCGCAAGCGCGGCCTGAAAATCGAACTCCTTGCCGGGGGCAGCGTTGTCCTCGGCATTCTGGGCGGCGTGGCGATTGATGCGCTGACCCATCCCGGCATGGACATTGTCGTCCATCAGCTGCTGAATCCCCTCAACTACGCCCTGCTTGTTCTCGCCACCGTCGCCGCCGTAGGGCGTATCCGCAACATCTGAACGTCTCCCGCATTGATTTTCTTGAGAAAGGTGTCTCTTATGAAGTCTCATTGCTTCCGCATCGTCGGCGCTCTCTCCGCGCTTCTGGCCCTCGCCCTTTCCCCGGTGCAGGCGCAGCAGGGCGGTTCCGGTGACACTCTTTTCGCCGCGAACAAATTCGCTCAGGCGCGTATCGCTTATTCGTCAGCGGTCAAGGCGTCTCCCAAACAGCCCGCGCAGCGTTTCGGGCTGATTCGCACCCTGATGCGCCTCGATTCCTGGGCAGAGGCGCTGACCGAGAGCCGGAATGCGGTCACTGCGCTGCCGCAAAGCGCAGATGCTCACGGCCTGCTCTCGCTCTCGCTCCTCCGCGCCGGTCAGCCGGAAGCCGCCCATAAGGAGTCGGACAAGGCCCTTAAACTTGACCCTGCCTCCTACTGGGCGCTGGTAGCCGGAGGCCGTTCCGCGCTCTGGGAGAACGGCAAAGAGGAGGCCAACTCCCTGCTGCACCACGCGACGGAGATTCACCCCGACTGGCCGGAATCCTGGTACTACCTGATGGAGTCCTTCGGCGAAACCAATCGCAAGGAAGCGATCAAAGCCTTCGAGTCCTACCGCAAGCTCAACGCCAAAGGCTTCCCACACGAGATGGCGATGGAGGGAGTGGACGGCGCGATCACCTTCTCGAAGAGTTTCGAGAAAGACCTGCCGATGCAGGCGACCGGCAAACTCGACGAGAAGACGCTGAAAGCGGCGGACGACGGCAAGAGCGCGACCATCTCCACCACCTTCCCCATCGAGCGCGACGAGGAGAACTTTATCCTCATTCCCATCAAAATCAACGGCAAACGCTTCAAGATGCTCTACGATACCGGCGCGGGCGCCGGCCTTTCCCTGGGTAAAGGCGCGGCGGATCGCCTGGGGCTGCCGGTTCTCGCGAAATCCATTGCACGGGGCGTGAACGGCAAAGAGACGGCCAAACTCTACAAGGCCGATACCCTGGAAGTCGGCGATCTTCAGATGCACTCCATTCCCATCGAAGGCTCCGACAACAAGGTCGGGCCGGTGGACGGGCTGTTTGGAGGCGCCGTTTTCAAAGACTTTGTGGTCACGGTAGATTTCGAGCGCAACGAGATGACGCTGACGCGGGGTAAGAAGGCCGTCGCCCCTGCGCCGCCTGCGGGTTTCCGCAGTCTGAATATCCCCTTCCGCCTCCAGAGCGGCTATATCATGGTTCCCACGAGCATTGCGGACAACAACACCTGGTGTATGCTGGATACGGGGGCGGGAGGAGTCAGTTTCGTCTCTCTGAGTCTGGCGAAGAAGATCGCCGCAGAGCGCGGCAAGGCCACCTATCACGAAGGCACGATGGAGGGCCGCTTCGGGGTCGGCATCTCGAATACGAAGGTCAATATCCTGGTGTTTTTCCTGAGCGTCCCTATCGGCCTGATGAAGGACGGCAGAGCCGCGTTCCATGTGGAGGCCAACCCGACCATCGCCGCCTCGGTCATGGATACAGAAGTGAGTCGTTCCTTCAACTTTCAGCTCGGCGCCCTGGTAGGCATTGACTACCTGACCTCCGCCAAACGCATCTCGATAGACTACCCCCACCACATCCTGACTATGGAGTTCCAGGACAGTTCCAGCCCGTAGGCTTTCGCCCTCACCCCCACCTCTCCCCCAAATAGCCTGAGAGAGGTGGGGTGAAACTCCATAGGCGCTAACTTAGGCACTTTGAACGCCATGCCCGGCCTGGAGGACCTCATCCCCCAACCCCCTTCTCCCGGACGGTCGCAAGCTCCCTGAGAGAAGGGGGCTTTTCAGGCTCAAGCGTTTCTCGTTTCTGTAGGAGGGTGTGAACCTCACCCCAACCCCTCTCTCGGGCGGTCGCAGGCTCCCTGGGAGAGTGGCAAATGCAGGAGTAATGTTGAGGACGCAGAAGCAAAGGAGAAGGACAATCCCTCTCCCTCTTCTCCCCCTCCTCCCTCTCTGATAGCAACGAACACGCCAGGACATTCGCAAGCCTGAAAAGCCCCCTTCTCCCAAAAAGCTTGCGACCGCCCGGGAGAAGGGGGTTGGGGGATGAGGTCACCCCAATGTAGCGAGGGGTGTCAAACTTTTGCCTGCTCTTCTGCATGATGTAGCCTGGTAACTATACCGCGTTTCAGGCGACTAAGGAGACAACTTTCGGATTGCACTGAGGAACGTATGAACTCGAAACGTCTGCTCAAAATTACCTGGGGAGTTGTACTGATGTACATTTGCATTGCAGGAACGGGGCGCTCTGCACAGGCCGCGCCGCCTGTCGTTTTCAGTAAGCAGGTGCTGCCACTGTTGAAGACACAGTGCGCGGGGTGTCATGGAGGCGCGAATCCGGCGAGCGGCTACTCGCTGGAGACTCGGGACCGGATGATCGGCGGCGGACGACATGGGGCCGCGATTGTGGTGGGCAAGGGAGCACAGAGCAGTCTTGTTCTCTATATGACGGGCGAACTCAAGCCGAAGATGCCTCCGAACGGCGCGATTGACCTGGAAAAGATCGCCGTGATTCGCCGCTGGATTGACGAAGGCGCAAAAGTGGACACGATGCTGATGCCCACCCCGACGACGAGCGGCAAGACCCCTGCACCCCTGCTCAACAAAGCGGCCTCCGCGCAGAACCTTCCGGCTCCGGTGACGGCACTGGCCTACTCACCGGGTGGCAAAATGCTGGCGGCGGGCGGGTTCCGGTGTGTGCGTCTGCTTGACCCGATGACCGGCGAGGTCACGAAGACGATTCCCGGCGCGTCCGATCAGGTGCAGGCACTGGCCTGGAGCAGTGACGGCAAACTGCTGGCGGCGGCAGGCGGCGTTCCCGGCATGAAGGGCGAGGTCGTGCTGTTCGATACGACGACCTGGAAGCCCCTGCAGACGCTCGGAGAGCATACCGAGGTCGTCTATGCAGTGGCTTTCCGCCCGAACACCCACGAACTCGCGACAGGCTCCCTCGACAAGACTGCCCGCATCTGGAACGCGGATACCGGACAGTCCACTCGCACCATCAAAGACCATGCGGAGGCGGTCTTCGGCGTCGCTTACTCTCCCGATGGCAAATTGCTGGCGACGGGCAGCGGGGATCGGAGCGCGAAACTCTTCCAGACCACCGACTACAAGCGTGTCGCCTCCCTCACCGCGCATCAGGACGGCGTGACGCAGGTCGCCTTCAATCGGGACGGGACTCTGCTGGCGACGGCGAGCGCAGACCGACAGATACGTATCTGGAAAGTGGAAATCGGCAAAATGGAAAACCCGCTGCGGCAGCAGGGCGAGGGCGATGTCATCAACGCCTGCGCTTTCAGCCCGGATGGCAATCTGCTCGTCTTCGGGGCGTCCAACAGCAAGGTGCGCGTCTTCAACGGGGATGGCTCCAACCAGAAACAGGAGTGGAAAGACCCGCAGGACTGGGTCTACTCTGTCGCGGTTGGCGCGGACAGTCAGACCATCGCCGCCGGAACGCAGGACGGCAAAGTCTACCTGTGGGATGTCAAGACGAATAAACTCCTCCACACGACGACGCTTCAGCGCTGAAGAGGGTATCGGAATCTGGTGTGATCCGGTGGGTCGTTCAGATAGTTCTCTTGCCCGATAGGTTTGCGCCGGAGTGAACTCCTGCGCAACCTTAGGGCGATGGCGAAAACCAACGTCAACAAATCACTCCGGCGCAAACCTGTCGGGTAATCCAACGATCATCTCAGGGCTTTGTAGAGTCAACAATTCATTCCGCCGAATTCGTTCGTGAGACTGGCGAATAGGCTGACAGCATAAGGTGATAGAAGTGAATGCTCATAAACGAGTTACCTGCTTGATTCATCAGGCTATAGTCCTGTTGCTTTTGTTCGTTGGGAGCAAAGCGGAGGCGGACGCGCCGAAACCGGAGGTCAAGAGCGTTGAGCCGAAGTATGTGGTCGCGGGGAAGACGACAACGGTTTTGATTTATGGCGAGAACTTCGCGCTCAAAGAGATCACGGTGGCGAAAATTCCCGTCAAGATCAAACTGCTGGAGGTGAAGGCCACCGACCCGAAATTGAAACTGCCCGGAACCAAAGTCGCGTCGGTGGAGGTGACGGTTCCGGCGGACTGCCCGGCGGAGAAGGCGGAACTGACACTGGTGCAGATGGACGGCGCGAAGGTCACGACTTCGCTGCCGGTCGTGGAGAAGACGGCGGAAGAGATCGCGGTGAAGAAACCTGCCGGGACGTTCGCACAGGCCATGCCGCTGACGGGAACCTCGGTCGCGGTCACCGGACAGTTGGACGGCGACACGCCCGATGTGTTCCAACTCAAAGTGAAAGCCGGCGAGACCTGGAAGTTCACCCTGGCCTGCGGGCGCATCGGCTCGATGCTGGACCCCGTGCTGAGGCTGCGCGACAGTCGGCACGTTCCCATTGCGATCTCTGTCGGGGATAAGAAGAAAGACCGCCATATCGTATTCCATCCCGTCACGGACGGCACAGTCTATATCGAACTGACGGAGGGCGAGGCCAAAGGCGGCGGTGGCTACAACTATCGTCTGGTCGTCGTGAAGCAGTAGGGAGAGGCGATGCAGGTCTTTCTGGAAACCGAACGTATCCTGCTGAGGCAGCTCACGGCGCAGGATGTCGAAAACCTCTGCGAACTGGACAGCGACCCGGAGGTGACGCGATTCATCAACGGCGGGCTGCCGCCCGACCGGGACGATATTCGAGACCGTATCGTGCCGCTTTTTCTCAGCTACTACGAGAAGTACCCGGCGTATGGATACTGGGCGGTGGTGGAGAAGGCGAGCGGGGCGTTTGTCGGATGGTTCCATTTTCGGCCTGCCTACGACAATCCCGAAGACATTGAACTCGGCTATCGCCTGAAGCGGTCGGCATGGGGCAAGGGCTATGCGACGGAGGTCTCTCGTGCGCTGGCGAAGAAGGGCTTCGAGGAACTTGCCCTCCCGCGCATCACCGCGAATGCCCTGCTCGCGAACCGGGCTTCGACCCATGTCATGGAGAAGGTCGGGATGACCGTCGCGAACTACTATACCGAGACACGCTTCCCCGGCGAAGACAAGTCCGCCGTGAAATACGCGCTGCGTAGAGAGGACTACTGTCCGTGAGTGAGGAGACTGTTGCGCCCTACCTGAGAGGCGTTCTGTTTGATTTGGATGGGACACTGGGCAACACGCTGCCGATCTGCATCGGGGCGTTTCGGAAGGCCATTCTGCCGTTCGCCGGGCGCGAGTTGAGCGACGAGGAAATCATCCATACCTTCGGCCCCTCGGAGGAGGGAACCGTTCATGTCCTGGCTCCGGGCCATGAAGCGGAGGCATTGTCGGAATATCTGCGCCACTATGCCGAACTGCACGACTCCTGCCGGGAGCCGTTCCCAGGCGTCGTGGAACTGCTGACCGACCTGAAAAATCGCGGCGTTCGGCTGGCGCTGGTGACCGGGAAGGGGCAGGGGAGCGCGGACATTACGCTGGCGCGGTTCCGTCTCGCACCCTTCTTCGAGCATATCGAGGTCGGCTCTCCGCTCGGCCCGCGCAAAGCCGACGCCATTCGCGACATTCTTGCATGGTGGAATATGGAACCGACCGCCGCGCTCTATGTGGGCGATGCGCCAAGCGACATTCCCGCCGCCCGCAAAGCCGGAACGTTTGTGGTCGCCGCCGCCTGGGCCGAGACCGCCGAACCGGAAATCCTCCGTGCCGAAAACCCAGACGCGCTCTTTACCTCACTGCGCGAGTTCGAGGCGTGGCTGTTGCCGCGTCTGGCCGTCTAAACAGGGGTAGATTCTGTGCGGACACGGGCGACGGCGCGTCGCCATTGGGCGCGGAGGAATTCGCGCCGGTCTGCGCTGATGGTGGGGGTGAAGATGGCGTCGGCTCGCCACTGCGCGGCGATCTGGGCGGTATCCTGCCAGAAGCCGACCGCGAGACCCGCGAGATAGGCGGCTCCGAGGGCGGTGGTTTCGGTTACGGCGGGGCGGATGACGGTCGCGCCGAGGAGGTCGGCCTGCATCTGGAGGAGGGCATCGTTGGCAGTCATGCCGCCGTCCACGCGCAGTTCCCGGATGGCGAGGCCGCTGTCGGCCCGCATCGCCTCCAGCACGTCGTAGGTCTGGTGGCAGACCGCCTCCAGGGTAGCGCGGGCGATATGCGCCCGCCCGGTGCCGCGTGTCAGCCCGGAGAGTGCGCCACGTGCGCCCGGATCCCAGTAGGGTGCGCCTAGCCCCACAAAGGCCGGGACGAACACCACCCCGCCGCTGTCCGGCACGGAGGCTGCCAGCGCCTCGATCTCGGAAGCCTGCCGGATGATCTGCAATTCGTCCCGCAGCCACTGCACCGCCGCGCCCGCCACGAAGACGCTGCCCTCCAGCGCGTAGGTCATCGGAGGCCGCTGCGTTGCCCCGTCCGCCTCCAGTTCCCACCCGACCGTTGTCAGCAGGCCGTGCTGTGACATCTGCGGCTGCGTCCCCGTGTGCATCAGCAAAAAGCAGCCTGTTCCATAGGTGTTCTTCGCCATTCCGGGGGAGTGACACGCCTGCCCGAAGGTCGCCGCCTGTTGGTCTCCCGCGAGGCCCGCGATGGGAATGGCCGCGCCGAACAGGGACGGCTCTGTCTCGCCGTAGAGGTGGCTGCTCGGACGGATTTCCGGCAACAGGGCGCGGGGAATATCCAGCAGGCGCAGCAGGTCGTCGTCCCAGGTGCGGGTGTGGAGGTTGAAAAGCAGGGTACGGGAGGCGTTGGAGACATCCGTGGCGTGAACTTTGCCGCCCGTCAGCCGCCAGAGTAGAAACGAATCCACTGTCCCAAACGCGATTTCGCCGCGCTCGGCCCGTTCGCGCAGGCCGGGGGTGGCGTCGAGCAGCCAGCGGATTTTCGTGCCGGAGAAGTAGGGGTCAAGCGGCAGGCCGGTACGCGCTCGAAACAGCGGTTCGCTGCCCTCGGCCCGAAGCTGTTCGCAGAGCGGCGCTGTCCGCCGATCCTGCCAGACGATAGCGTTGGCGACCGGCCGTCCCGTCGCCCGCTCCCACAGGATGGTAGTCTCGCGCTGATTGGCAATACCCAGCGCCGCGATCGCGGAGGCCGCAATGGCGTGTGTCCGCAGGAGCTTCTCGACAACGCCCGCCTGACTCGTCCAGATGTCTTCCGGCGCGTGTTCCACCCAGGCAGGCTGCGGGTAGTGCTGCGGAACCTCCTGCTGCTCGACGCCACAGACCGTTCCAGCCGCATCAAACAGGATCGCCCGCGAACTCGTCGTCCCCTGATCCAGCGCCAGCACATATCGTTTCATCGCCGTTCACTCATCTCCAGAAATCCCGATTAGTCCCTGCTCGGTGAGATAGTTCAGGATGCGTTCGACGGATTCCTTTATGCTCTCCTGACTGGTGAAGGCGACGACTTCGGGATGTTCGGGAGCTTCGTAGGGGTCGGAGACGCCGGTGAAGTTTTTGATCTCGCCTGCGAGGGCTTTCTTATAGAGGCCCTTCACATCGCGTTCGGCCAGCGCGTTGAGCGGCGCGTTGGCAAAGATTTCGACGAAGGCGGCGCGGCCCTCTGTCTCGGTGTCCGCTCGAATTTCGTCGCGAATCTCCCGGTAAGGCGAGATGGCGGCGGTGATGGCAATTACGCCGTTGCGGGCCAGCACTCGCGCCACCCAGCCGATGCGCCGAACGTTCGTGTCACGGTCTTCCTTCGAGAAACTCAGCCCTTTGGAGAGGTGCGTTCGCACCTCGTCGCCGTCCAGCAGTTCCACCCGGTAACCCCGTGCGCGAAACTCCTTCTCCAAACGCTCGGCCAGCGTGGACTTGCCTGCCCCCGACATCCCCGTAAACCAGAGAATAAACCCCTTGTGTCCGCCCATTATCCCTCTTCCTCCAGAACGGGACGCAGCCCGGAACCCGACCGGAAACCAACCCGCCCCCTGGCGCGTATTGACTAATAGGGCAGGATTGTACTATAATCCTATAGATTTAGTCAAGATTAACTCTCCTTTACTTTGCCGCGCTGGAGCCGTACACACGATGACAACACTCGAACGCACCGTCGCTCCCTCCACCGAGGAACTGCGAGCGATTAGCGACCGTTTTGAACAGAGTTCTCCCGAAGAGATATTGCAGTGGGCTGTCGAGACGTATGGCTCCGGCCTGACGATGGCGACCGCTTTCGGCGCGGAGGGCTGCGCCCTGCTTGCCATGCTTGGTGAGAGCGTCCCGCACGGTCGCGAGGTGCGCGTCTTCAATCTGGAGACCGGCTATCAGTTTGCGGAGACGCTGGAGCTGCGCGAACGGATCCGCGAGAAGTACGGCATCGAAGTCGAGTATGTGCGGGCCAAAGAGACCGTCGCGGAGATGGAAGCCCGGTTCGGCGGGCCGATCTACGGCACCGACCCGGACGAGTGCTGCCGCATCCGCAAAGTCGCGCCGCTGAAAGACGCCCTGGCAGGCTATACCGCCTGGATCACCGCCATTCGCCGCGACCAGACCTCGCACCGGGCGCAGGCAGGCATTGTCGAATGGGACGCGAAGTTCAATCTCGTTAAGATCAATCCGCTCGCCAACTGGTCGAAGCAGAAGGTCTGGCAGTACATTGCCATTAACGAAGTCCCGTACAATCCCCTGCACGATCAGGGCTATCCGAGCATCGGCTGCTGGCCCTGCACCCGCGCCGTCGCAGGCAGTGAGGACGACCGCTCCGGGCGCTGGTCGTCGTTCGCCAAACTGGAGTGCGGCCTCCACACCCGCTAATCACGCGTTCTCACCTCGGAAGGCCGTCCCCGCGAAATCGTGCAGGGACGGCCTTCTGCTGTGTCGAATTATGCGGGGATTATGAACGAGCAGACACCTTCCCCTTCCATAGCGCAGGCTCCTGCCGAGCCGAACCAGTTCATTGCGGTTGCATCCGTCTACGACCATCTGATGCAGACCGTTCCCTATGCCGATTGGGTCGCCTATCTGCATCGCCTGCTGGAGACGCGCAATGCCCGTCCGCGCCGAATCCTCGATCTAGCCTGCGGCACGGGCAACGTCACCGAACTCCTCGCCGACGAAGGCTATGAGATGACGGGGGTGGACATCGCGCGCGGTATGATCGCCGAAGCGCAGCGCAAGGCCGCCGCGCAGGGCCTTTCCCTCCCTTACTTCGTGCAGGACGCAGGACTACTCGACCTGCCGGGCCAGCGCTTCGATCTCTGTATCAGCCTCTTCGATAGCCTCAACTACATCACCGACCCCGCCCATCTTCAGCGTGCCTTCGAGCGGGCCGCCCTGCACCTGACACGCAGCGGCCTCTTCATCTTCGACTTGAACTCCGATCTCGCCTTGCGTGAACACTTCTTCGACCAGAGTAATCTTGATGCCGCCGAACCCCTGCGCTACGACTGGCACAGCGCCTATTTCCCCGAAACCCGCCTCTGCCGGGTTCACATGAAATTCTGGTCTCGCGCCCCCGACGGCACAGAACGCTACTTCGAGGAGGATCATTGGCAGTACGCCTATACCACCGACGAGATAAAACAGATGCTAACAGACGCCGGATTTGACGAGATCAGCCTGTATCAAGCCTACACCCTGCGCCCCCCGAACCGCACCGCCGACCGTATATTCTATGTCGCCCGCAAGAAGGAGGGATGAATCTGATCTGGCTCTTGCTTTTCTCTCGCCAAACCTGCTAAACTAGAAGTTGTGAAGCATTGCACAAACTCTCGTAACCCCCGTTCCACCTAGATTTTATTCTCCGTTCCGCCGGACATGGCAGGCGACGCACCGCTCCGGTGCCGAACGCCGCTCCGCGAGACCGGAACGCCGAAGGAGGCAGGCCACAGCATGGCTACAGGACACATCGTACAAGTACAAGGCCCCGTCGTTGACCTCGGGTTCGAACCGGGCGAACTGCCGCCCATCAACAACGCGATCCTCATTCAGGAGGCGAGTCGTGGCATTGATCTCACTGTCGAGGTCGCGCAGCATCTTGGCAACGATGTCGTGCGTTGCATCGCCATGTCTACCACCGATGGCCTGGTGCGTGGGATGGCCGCCGAAGACACAGGACAGCCCATTTCGGTACCCGTCGGTCGCGAGGCACTCGGGCGCGTTATGAACATCCTCGGCAAGCCGATTGACGAACGCGGCCCTATCAACTCCAAAGAGTATTGGCCCATCCATCGCCCCGCCCCCTCCTTCTCCGACCAGAGCAGCGCTCAGGAAGTGCTGGAGACCGGCCTCAAGGTCGTTGACCTGCTGACCCCGTTCCTTAAGGGCGGTAAGATCGGACTGTTCGGCGGCGCGGGACTCGGCAAGACCGTTCTCATTCAGGAACTCATCACCAACATCGCCACCGAACACGGAGGCTTCTCGGTCTTCGCCGGGGTCGGGGAGCGCACCCGCGAAGGCAACGACCTCTGGCTCGAAATGACGGAGTCCGGCGTTATCTCCAAGACCGCGATGGTGTTCGGGCAGATGAACGAGCCGCCGGGCGCACGCCTGCGCGTCGCTCTCTCCGCCCTGACCATCGCCGAGTACTTCCGCGATGTCGAGAACCAGGACGTGCTGCTGTTCGTGGACAACATTTTCCGCTTCGTGCAGGCCGGTTCCGAAGTCTCCGCGCTGCTCGGACGCATCCCCAGCGCCGTCGGCTATCAGCCCACGCTCGGCACCGAAATGGGTGGCCTCCAGGAGCGCATCACCTCCACGAAGAAGGGTTCCGTTACCTCCGTCCAGGCCATCTACGTTCCCGCCGACGACGAAACCGATCCCGCGCCCGCCACGACCTTCGCCCACCTCGACGCCTATGTCTACTTGGACCGCAAAGTCTCCGAAAAGGGTATCTACCCGTCCGTTGACCCGCTGAAGTCCAACTCGCGCATCCTTGACCCGCACGTCATCGGCGAAGAGCACTACGCGGTTGCCCGCGCCGTGCAGCAGATCATGCAACGCTACAAGGAACTCCAGGACATCATCGCGATCCTCGGTATTGACGAACTCTCCGACGAGGACAAACTGGTCGTGTCCCGCGCCCGCCGTATCGAGAAGTTCCTCTCGCAGCCGTTCCGTGTTGCCGAGCAGTTCACCGGTCTGCCCGGAAAGTACGTTCCGGTCAAGGACACGATCCGCTCCTTCCAGGAACTTATCAGCGGCAAGTACGACGATCTCCCCGAACAGGCTTTCTACAACGTCGGTAGCATTGACGACGTGATCGAAAAAGCCAAGACGATGGGCGGCTAGGGCAGGAGACCACGATGGCAACATTCCCGCTCGAACTCGTTACCCCGGAGCGTCTGCTGTTCTCTGAAGAGGTTCAGGCCATCCGCGCTCCCGGCGTAGAAGGCTCCCTCGGAGTGCTGGCAGGCCACGCGCCGCTGCTCACCGAACTGATCACCGGTCTCATCAAAGTGACGCGGGCCGATGGCTCAGAAGCCTTCATCGCCACCAGCGGCGGCTTTCTCCAGGTGAACAAAGAGAAGGTCATCATCCTCGCCGACACCGCCGAACTGTCGGAGGAGATAGATGTCGAACGCGCCCGCGCTACCGCCGACAAAGCCCGGCAGCTTCTGGAAGTCCCCGGCAGTAACATTGACGCCGAGGAACTGCGCCTCTCCATCGAACGCGCTCAGAACCGCATCCGCGTCGCCCAGATGCACCACTAAACTTCCCCGCTTCATCAGAACAAAATCCCTGGCCGCCTGCCAGGGATTTTATCGTTTCGACGTTTCAACCGTTTCGGGAATCAAATGGCTCGAAATTCCGCGCCTTGAATCGCCGGGTAAGTTTGCCGGAACTGCACATCCACTCCACAGCCTCGAGCAGGCTAGAGCCTGCCTTGTAAATTTTTTCGCTCTCTACGGGAAGTATCAGTAAGCGGTCCCTCTGCTGAGGATGGAAAATCAACTCATCCCCATTCAGCGTATCGGTAATGAGGATAGACTCGAGGGCGCGTTCCCTGGACAGGACAGACCGGCTTCTCTCCCAGAACCAGTACTCCGCTATCCGCTGCCTCCAGCCCGCAAGCTGTTGTTCGATCCTCCATGGACTGTAGACCCGCACGAAACTCCCTCCGAGGACGCCTTCTCCCAGTGTCGTTACATACTCTCGATACCCCGCTGGCAGCGTTGTTTTCAGCCAGGTTTCCAGGGCGCTGACCTCGGCATCCGTTGCCAGCACACGCACCACACCGATGAAATTCACACTCGCCATGTCCAGTGACCTGGGTGTGTCTGCCTGTGCGGGAACCCTGTCTGTTGCGGCAGCGTCAGGAGTGATCTCCTGATAGCCTTTGTGAAGTTTCTCCGCAATCAATCGGTCGTGCGCCTGTTGCGCCTCGGCTTCCGTGGGAAAGAGTTTAAACTGCGACTGTCCTGTGGCGCCAATGCGGCCATACTGGACGGTGAAGCCACTGCCTTCCCACTCAATTGTCCAGTATTTATTGGAAGTCCCTTCCTGTAAACGGAATTCGCGTCGAGCCATAACGTCTCCTGTACACGGTTGCAGGAAACTTCCGAATTAGACGAGGCTTGGTCATAAATCACGTTAATAGCCATTACCAGCTATTGACCGACCATAGTGCTTGTCCGCAAGGTCAAATCGGCGACTATTTCCCGACCGCATGTGGACCAACCTCCGTATCTAGATCGTCTATGGAGGATAAGA
>JBBRLP010000031.1:0-44763 GCA_038231295.1 Chthonomonadales bacterium | reverse complement strand
GCACTAGGGTAGAGCAGATAGTCTCCCAAATATCTGCTAAAATCATCGTGTTAGCGCTCCTTTATCGATTTGATCGGCAAAACCAAATTCGACAAGGAGTGCTAACTCTCATTGTTCTAGGACATTTGCAAAAGGCTCTCATAAATAAAGAGAGCGTCTCCCCGGTTGGTGTCGGAGAAACGCTCATAGTTTCAGGCTTCCGGAGAAGCGCTCGGGATGCGCCGAATCTGTCAGGCGGTGACAGGTTCTTTCGCGGTCTCTTTGGATTCCGCAGCGGAGTTTTCGGTCGCTTTCGCGGTCTCTTCCTGTGGGGCCAGGGGGGGCAGTTTCCAACTGGTCATTCCAGCGGCGCGAACCGCATGGGTGTGATGTCGGGAACGATGCTTCCCTTTTCGTCTGCAAGCCATAGTAGTGTCTCCTGAATTTCGTTTGATGAATCGAAGCGGGTTACAGGCAGGACGATCAAGCGGACTGGGGAGTACGCTCGCGTGCCGCCTCCACAAATGCTGCCTGCATATCGGGCGTCGTCAGTACATGGGTCGTTCCGACGAAAACATGGTACTTCTGGTTATGTTTATAGACGGTATTACCGACAATGGCAAGCAGTTCCCCTTTACCATAGACAGGTGAACCTGGGATCCGAGGAGTAGTCCGCACGGGTACGCGTTTGCTCATACTGTAAACCTTCTTCCTGAACGATAGACGAGCCTTCGCGGCCGCTCCCCATAATGTACCCCGAAAATGCCCCTTTCCGACTGTTTTCGTCAGAATTACTTGATTTCCGGGCAAAAAACAGGAATGGCCTCCTCCTTTCCGACTCGGGCGTGAGCTTTTGGAGGATACTCTGGTTTGGACCTCATCCCCCAACCCCCTTCTCCCGGACGGTCGCAAGCTCCCTGGGAGAAGGGGGCTTTCAATCTCACCATTTCTCCCTTGTATCGAACCGTGTCAAAACTCGAAGCGTGAGCCAATGCAAAACTCGGGTTGGTGACTGAGAAGTGAGGGAAGGAACGCCAAAACTATCTCTCTGTGGGGAACGAAGACGGTAGGAATTTGGGAAACCTGATCGCCCCCTTCTCCCAGGGAGCTTGCGACCGCCCGGGAGAAGGGGGGTTGGGGGATGAGATCCAAACCAATGTATCTTTACGGCGTCGCGGCGATTCGATAGGCGTGAATGACGTCAGCGCCGAGCGTGGCGAAGGCGCGGATGCGCTCTTCATCGGAGGCATAGGCGGGAGTGGGGATTCCGTGAGTGTCCACGAAGCCGGGCAGGCCCTGCGTGGAGAGGTACTGATGGGCGACGACGACGCAGGCTCCCTCCCAGAAAATCTCCTGTATCTCCTCCGGGATGGGCTGACCTTGCAGGCAAGTGGGGGCGATGGGCAGCATATCGCGGGTGTTGTGTTCCGTTCCGGCGGTGACAAGCAGGCCCGCGCCGCGCATGGCCTTGACGTAGCGCGTCAGAACTTCGGGGCTGTTGCGGACGGGGATGAACTCCGCGCAGTAGATGCCCCGCGCTTTCGTCGCAGCGATCAAATTTTCTATCGGGTCTTCGTAGGGACAGAGCGGGGCGGTGCCGTCGGCGAGCGTGGGATAGCAGGGAATGCCGCCGAGCGCGAGAATCAGGCGATAAGCGTGGTCGAAGCCGACGAACGTCTCCTCGACATAGGCGGTCTTGCCCGCTTTCATCAGAAGGGAGCGTATCTCGTTCTGCACAGCGGCGGCCTCTTCCGCGCCCGCTTTGGAGGCCGTTCCGAACAGTCGGGCCAGCGCCGCGCCGCGCGCCGCAGCGGGTATCTGCGCGAAAAGGGCCTCCTGAAACGCCTGCGCGACGTGCCGCTCCTGAAGATAGACCGTCTCCAGCGGACTGCCGTGCCGCGCCACAATCTGCGCCTTGACCTCTGCCGCATCCAGTCCGGTTTCGATGCCTGCCGCGGCAAACACCTCGGCCAGTCGCGCCGTCATGCGGGCCATGCGCTCGGAGTCTTTCTCGCGGATGGTCTGGAGCAGCGCGGTGGCCTCCGGGGTCATCGCGTCGAAGCGAGTGATGCCTTTGCCGCACAGATACATCTTGCCGGGATTGCCGGGGTCGTTGAGTTTGACGCCCGCCCGCACGAGGTCTTCCAGCAGCGCGATGATCTCGATGCCGAAGAGCGGGAGGATACCGTGCTGTTTCGCAAGCGTCGCGAACTCCGTATAGACCATATAGTCGTAGTAGTTGCTGGCTCCGAGAATGCGGACATCCTGCGCGTCGGAGAGCGAGACTGCCTGGGCGACGGTATCGAACGCGGAAAAGTTGGGCGGCAGATGGATGTGCGCATTGACCGCAAGGCGCGGCGACGGGGATCCCGCCGCCCGCAGGCTTTCGACACGGCCCAGAGGCGCGAACAGCGACACAACGGGGTCGGTAACAGAGTGCATAGTTTCCCTTTCCAGAAAACGCGGAGAGTGTGCGTTGCTCACAAACGGGCGGCGAGAGACTTCGCGACCTCCTGCGTCCAGGTTCCGGCAACCGTAACGCCGTACTCCTTCTCGCCGCCGGTGGCCTCCGGGCCGGTGAGAACGGGGTAATAGTCGGTGCGAACTTCGCCGCGCAGGGCCGGGTCTTCGGCAAAGCTGGAGGCATGGACAAAGTGAAACGCGGCCCCGGCACGGTCGGCGTCGGAACGGTTGGCGAGAGTGCAGTGCGGCGTTCCGTAGGCGAAAAAGACGACTCCCCCGGCCAGAAGTTCCACCGGAATGGCCTGCGTCTCGTCGGGATAACAGCGGATGTGATGGTCGCTGTCGGGGTCGAGGCGGTGTTCGAGTGCCGTGGCGAAGGCGTCGGAAATAACGTGCAATGTCCCGTTTTCGACAGTGGCCTGATGGACTGCGATCCACATCGCGCATCCCCGCAACGGGTCGGAAATTTTGAAGTAGGCGTTGTCCTGATGCCAGTTTGTGCCTGCGCCGTCATGCGCCGGTTTGAGAAACACCTGATCGAGTCGCAGCACCACCGGAACGCCGAGCAGTTGCGATACAGCCTCAATCACTTTCGGTGCGAAGGGCAGGGCGCGAAACAGGCTGCTCTTGTCGAACATGGGGCAGAGTTGCAGATTGCGGCGCGTCTGCGAGGTCGTGGTTCCATCGCCGTCCGTCGCTACATTCCGCAGAAAGCCCTCGCGCTGAAGCCGTTCGACTTCCGCCCGAATGGCCGCCGTCTCCTGAGCGTCAAAAAACGTTGGCACCGCGACAAAGCCATGCTCACGAAACTGGTTCCCCTGCGATGTCGTCAATGTCATCTTTTTCACTCTCTCCAGGTCGGTAACGGTCTTACCAACGAGATTGGTCACGCGGTCTACTTCGACACGTGCTGCTCCTCTCCCTCCTCAATGCCCTCCATTCTTCTTGCGGAAAGCCGCCGGAAATCCCTGTTCAGGCCAGGCACACCGGGCGGGAGGAGGCTGCCTTTTCGATACGGGAACTCTTTCTCCCTGACTGCCGTCTTCAAGGCCGTGTGCGTAACTTCTATCCACGCCAGGGTAGAAGAAAAATGTGACTTTGTCCAGAGGACAAACCGTGCCCCGTCGAACCTGTATCGCCGCGTTGAGTCTCGCCATTTTGCTTGCTGCTGTCCCGCCGTTGATGGCTCAAGAACAGACAGCACCAACACAAGAACAGACATCCGAAAAGCTGGGCCATGTCAAAGTGGCCGGGATGGATGTCAGCGGACTGCCACCGGAACAGGCTCGGCTGAGGCTGGAACATCGCCTGGACGCCAAACTGAATCAGCCGGTGATTATCACAGATGGGGTGAAGCGAGTACGGGTAAAGCGGCGGGACGTGGGGATTCATCTGGATATCGCCAAGATGATTGCGCTGGCGAAGACAGGGCAGAAGCAGGTACCACTCCGCTTTCGCGTAGACCCGCATGAGATGCGGGCCGCATTGCGGCCCCTCGCGCCGAAATTCTCGGCTCCCGCACGAGAGCCGCGTGTGATCGAAAAGAAGGGCGGGATCAAAATCATCGCCGGACAGAGCGCACGAACCGTTAACGTCGAGGCGTCTGCGAGCCGTCTGGTGCATCTGCTGGAGGGACGGGGCGCCACCGTCGTTCTGCCGCTCGTCCTCGACAAAACCGCTCCGGAGCGCACCACCGCAAATCTCAAAGGCATTACCGGGCGACTCAGCCACTTCGAAAAAGCCTTCAACGGCGATAACCCCAAGCGCTCCCACAATATCCGCGTCGCCGCCTCCATGCTGAACGGCAAAGTCGTGGCTCCGGGCGAAGTCTTCTCACTGAACGACACGCTCGGAGAGCGCACCCACGAACACGGCTACCTGACCGCCAACGTGATTGCCGATGGCAAACTGGCGTCGGGCATCGGCGGCGGCGTCTCGCAGGCGACCGGCGTTCTATTCAACGCCGTGCTGCTCGCGGGCCTGCCCGTTGTGGAGTACAAAGCGCACTCGCATCCGGTACTTTATCTGCCGGTCGGGCGCGATGCGACGCTCGCCTGGAACCATATTGACCTGAAATTCAAAAACAACACCTCCGCTCCCGTCTACATCGCCTACAGCGCCGCCGGGAACAAAGCCTCCGCCAGCCTCTACGGAGCCAAAGTTTCCGGCCAGAAAGTCGGACTCAAGGTGGACTCCAAAAAGCTGAACGACCGCCATATCGTCGCGACCCTCTATCGCATTTTCAAACGCAACGGCAAGGTCGTCAAAAAGGAGAAGATAGGCATCTCCGATTATCAGTGGGGCCAGGACTACTCAGAGTAAACGCCCCCTCCTTCCCTTTCTTCCCGTTTGCTTTTTTCGTGCGTAGAATCTATAATCGCCGCAGAGAGCCAGGGGCTTCTATACAGCCTTCCCTGCCCTGCGGGCACCCTATCGCATGAAAATGCCTACTCCCCCGGAATCGGGGGCCGGGGGGCGGTTATTTTCCAGTCAGGCAGCGCCAACGCGATGGCGCCGTGTTGAATTCGAGATCGCGGCCGTGTGGAGAGTGGAGGGAGAGGGAACGATGAGTCCGCTGACGCAGATACAGGTTTTGATTGCCGACAGCAATGCGATCTTTCGGGAGGGCTTACGTTCCATTCTGGCAGGTGCGCCGGATATGGCCGTCGCTGCCTGTGCGACGACGGCGCAGGAGACGGTGGCTGCCTACGAACAGCATCGCCCGGACGTGACCATCCTGGATCTGCGGATGCCGGAGATGGAGTGCCTGAACGCCATTCGTGCCATCCGCAACCTCAACGCGCAGGCGCATATCGTGATCCTGACCACCTATGAGGGCGTGGAAGACATCGTGCGGGGTCTGCGGGCCGAACCTTCGGAGCCGGAAAAACTGTACTTTTCATCGGGCAGCGCACGGCACAGGCAGGCGTAAAATAGAGATAAGGCACTCGCCGAAAACATAAAATTCTCAGGAGTTTAGCCATGTCACACGAACTGCCCGGTCTGCATCACGTCACGGCCATTGCCAGTGACCCCCAACAGAATATAGACTTCTATACAGGCGTCCTCGGTCTGCGCCTGGTGAAGATCACCATCAACTACGACGATCCCAGTTCCTACCACTTCTACTATGGGGATGAAGCGGGAACGCCCGGCTCGATTCTCACTTTCTTCGCATGGCCTGGCGGTCACCGGGGCAGGAGCGGCGCTTCGCAGGCGACCGTCACCGCGTTCTCCGTTCCCAAAGGCAGTCTGGGCTGGTGGCAGGAGCGTTTTGATCGGCTTCAGGTTCGCTACGAAGCGCAGACCCGACGCTGGAACGAGGAATCGCTCGTCTTCTTCGACCCGGACGGCCTGCGGCTGGAACTGGTGGCGCATTCGGAGGCCGGAGCGCGGGCAGGCTGGAAGGACGGCCCTATCGCTCCAGAATTCGCCACACGCGGCTTCCACCACGTCACGCTCTCGCTGAAAGACTCGGCTCGCACCGCCGCACTACTGACGGAGACGATGGGTTTCCAGAAGCTGGCGGAAGAGGGCAGCCACGCCCGGTACGTTGTCCCGGAGCAGGACAGCGCGGCTATCCTCGACATTCTCACGCAGCCGGAACTGCCGATAGGCACGGTAGGAGTGGGGAACGTCCATCATATCGCCTTCCGCACGCTCGGCGACGCAGAGCAGCAGACGTGGCAGGAGAAACTGGCCCGACTGCATTATCCGGTTTCGCCGGTGATGGATAGGCAGTATTTCCATTCCATCTACTTCCGCGAACCCGGTGGCGTCCTCTTCGAAATCGCCACCGATCAGCCCGGCTTCACGACGGATGAGACGCTGGAACAACTGGGAACGGGTCTCTGCCTACCGGACTGGCTTGAACCGAACCGGGTGCAGATACAGCGTGGGCTGCGCCCGCTCTCCCTGCCGCAGTCTAAAACCGAGCAGGCGTCCTTGCAGGAGGTGCGCTAATGTCCGGTAACACGGGCGAAAGCCTTACCCATGTCCATCGGTTTGTGCCTGCGCCGACCCCGCAGGACGCGCCGACACTGCTGCTACTGCACGGCACGGGCGGTGATGAGAACGACCTGCTGCCACTCGGCCAGCAACTGCTCCCGACGGCCAATCTGCTCAGTCCACGCGGCAGAGTACTGGAACGGGGGATGCCGCGCTTCTTCCGCAGACTTGCCGAAGGCGTCTTTGATCAGGAAGACCTGCGGCTGCGGACGGGCGAACTGGCGGAGTTTATCGGCGCGGCGGCGAAGGTCTACGGCTTCGACGCGAACAGGGTGATTGCAGTCGGGTATTCCAACGGCGCGAACATCGCTGCCAGTCTGCTGCTCACGGAACCGAACAGGCTGGCGGGGGCCGCGCTGTTACACCCGATGGTTCCCTTCGTTCCCGATACCCTTCCCGGCCTGTCCGTCAAACCGATATTCATAGGCGCGGGCCGCAACGATCCGATGGTTCCTGCCGCCAATACAGAGCAGCTTGCAGGGCTATTTCGAGAGGCAGGCGCAGAAGTCGAGTTGCTCTGGCATTCGGGCGGTCATTCATTGACAGCGCAGGAGGTGCAGGCAGCGCAGGCATGGCTGAGTGCGGGGAGGACTTTGTGAACACCCTCCCCAATTCAGCGTAGTCCTAAAACGTATAGTGGGCGCGAAGGGAGAGGACGGAGGCAGGGCCGCGATCCCGATTGTAGCCCGGATTCTGGATGAACTGGTAGTCCAGCGTGAACGAAAGCGGCTTGCTGAACTGATAGGAGTAGTAGCCTTCGACGATGCGCTCGGAGTCGTAGCGCAGGCTGCCGTCTCCCAGCGTCAGACCCTGCCCACCCGCCGCCAGATAGTTCTTGTGTGCGGCGGTCAGGTCACTCTGTCCGAAGGCTATTCCTACCCTGTCTTCTTTGCGTTTCCAGTGTGCGCCCGAAAGCTGCGCCCCAAAGGAGAGGAAGCGGTCGGCCTCCGTGAAGTTGTAGCTCTCCACATCACCGTCGTTCAGCCCGAGCCGTGCGAAGACGCCCGTATCACCGCCATCCGCCAATCCCTGCTCCACATTCAGGCCAAGACCCGTTTTCACCCTGCCGCTGCGCCGCGTCATGGTGACATCGGGCGGCATTCCGGCAGACTGCGCCAACGCTTCTCCGTAATGGCCCATATCGCCCACATTCCGGTAGCCGAGCAGACGCACGATAAACGGGGGCCGGGGAGCGCGAAGCAGTCGCGGATGCAGTTCAAATTCGAGTTGTTCGCTATGGTCGTGGTTCAGGTTATAGGCCAGGTCGGGGCCGCCTGCGGTGGTGGGCATGGCGAAACTGCCGAAGCGCACCGCGAACGTCGGATTAACCCAGGCCACGCTAAAACCCAGGTTATAACCCCTGGTTTCCTGCGCGGCATCGTAGGCGAGGTTGTTGTTGAAAGCGTCGTTGAGAAACTGTGCGCGGGAGTTGTTGGCGTAGGAGTTGACATCGAACACGTCGTTGATGCCGAATTTGCCAATCTGCACGACCAGGCGATGTGCCGGGATGTTGCCTTCGATGATGTTGGGAGCGCGTCCCGTCTGCTCGGCCCGCACACGCTCCGGGCCACGTTTGCCGATAAAATGCTTCATGGGGATACGCCAGCGCACGAAGTAACGCGCCAGATAAGGCTCGTCCCGCAGATTGCCCTGCCCGATAATGTCGGCATTGGTGGCCCCTGCCAGCCCGGTATCTCCCCCGATGCCGTTGCCCAGCGCCAATTCCGGGTTGACATAGACCTCCACGTTTGGCGCGATACGCGCACCGAGAAACGCCGTGTAGGTATGGGTCAGTTCCGTCTCATCCCGCGACTGAAAACTGCTCCCTCCCGCGTACTTGCTCCGAAAAGCGAACAGGTGCTGAAAAGTATAGGTGATCTCGCCCTGATAGTCGTACCGGGCATCCGGGCCGAGTTCAGGGAGAGGCTTGCTTTCCGGCTCTTTCTTTTCGTCCTCTTTCTTTTCGCCCTGCGCCGGTTTCTGCTTCGCACCCGTCTGTCCGCCCTCCGTCTGCGCGAAGCCTGCGCCGCCCCAACAGAGCAGCCCGACAACCGACAGACAGGCGCAGAAACGTCTCTTGTAGCCCCATAAATTTCGCGGCATATTCGTCTCCAAAGTCGTTGAATGCCCCAGAAACCGGGCATTTCCAGAACGGACGTTCAGCCTGTTGCGTTTGTTCCCTGCCTGTATCCGTGCATTTGGGCCGCAGTAAGTTGGCGCTGGAATGAATTGTTGGCGCAAAAACGTCCTGGGATGTCCGTTGGATTGCCCGACAGGTTTGCGCCATCGCCGATAGGTTTGGGCCTCAGAGTGCGCCGAAAGCGCCGCGCAGAAGCATCGGTGCCCGTATGTTTTGCGCCCTGAGTTTCGCCGGAGTGAACTCCTGCGCTGGAAAAAGCAAGTGGCTGCTTCGCAGGCACGTTAGATTGTGAACGCCATTGCTGAACGATCGGGCTATTCGGACGTCTCGGATGACGAGGCTGTTTCGGGCATCGGCTCGGTTGGTACGGTTTCCAGACGTGGCCAGAGTTTGCCGGTGGCGTGACACTGTTTTGATTGCGAATGTCGTCAATCACAGCATCCCTGTGGGCTAGTTCAACGCTGAAAACAGCCAGTGTCCTCCACAACGAAACCACTAACCGCATTCACACCACTGTGCCCGCGAAGCGGCCACTCGCTTTTTCCAGCGCAAGAGTTCACTCCGGCGCAAACCCCACGGACGGTAAACCATTTCTCGGCTTCTGCTCACGGCGCAAACTAACTAACGGGCGATGGCACAAACCTGTCGGACAATCTCCCACGGATTTCTCGACGGTTCCAGGCAATAGGTGCAGTCGCAGGAGAGACATTTTTGCGGCGTCACTTGACAGAGAAGCAGACTGGTGATATACTATGAATTGTAGTCTGCTGTAAGAGCAGGCAAATCGCATATTCGGGTTGACAGGAGCAAGGGGCCGTCGCGGACGATCCGGTGTGACTGTAGGCCAGCCTCACCGCGAACCCCGTTCCGAACGGAGTCGTCGCCTGAGCGCTGGTATTTTTGTTTTCAGGACGGGCTGAAGGTGAACCGACCGACCAAAGGGACGATGGAAGCCGAAGTCGCCAACGCCGTTGTGCGCTTTCAGCGGGAACAGCAGGGACGCGGCCCCACCGACGTTCGGGCGCACCTGCTCGGTGACCTGATGCTGGTACGCTGTTCGGGCATTTTTACCCCGACCGAAACGCGCCTCGCGGTCAGCGAAGAGGGCCGACGGCTCATTCGCAGCGCCCGTCAGGAGCTTCGCTCGATCAACCATGCGGAGATCGAAGAGATTATCGCGGGCATCGTAGGGTGCCGCATCGTTCGCAGTTATTTCGATGTGAATGTGGAGTTCGGGGAGCAGGTCGAGGTGTTCGTGCTGGAAGCCGACATCGAAAAACGTCTGCTCCGACAGGCTTAGACCGACGGAGCGGCATCGCCCCGGTCATTCGCCGGGTAATTCCGGTGCAACAATTTCAGAACGCAACCCACCGGTTGCCGGATCGAAGGGTAAGGAGTTCTCTCCTTACCGGTCGTGAGGGAGGCCGGAAGTTCGCAAGTGTGCAGAGAGTGGCATTACGCTGCTCCTGTCATGGGCGAACTTCCGGCCTTTTTTGTTTTTATCGGGCGAAATCCGACCTGATCTGCTGTGCTTTATGGGGCGGAAAAGACGCCCCGAAAGGAGAGACTGATGCTGCCATTTGTCGCGGCCTGTGCGCTTCTACTGGCGCTGATCGCACTCTATGTCCGCACTGAACCGAAGGCCGATGCCACTCGCCTGCCTGCCGACAGCGCGAAGGAGACAAACCCATGTTAGACACCGTTCTCGTCGGCATCGCACTTCTGTTCTTCGTCGGAGCAGCGGCCTATACCCGCGCCTGCGACAGACTTTAAGAGGAGAGTTCTCGTGAATGACTACATCTGGACAGGTCTGGTCGCCGTGCTCCTCCTCGGCTACCTGCTGTTCGCGCTCCTCAAACCGGAGCGGTTTTAACGACCGGAGGACACCATGACACCGAACGGAATCGTTCAAATTTCGCTCTATCTGATCGCCCTGCTGCTCGTCACAAAGCCGATGGGCGCGTACATGACGCGGGTCTTCGAGGGCGAACGCACCCTGCTGACTCCTGTTCTCGGCCCCATCGAGCGGCTGTGCTACAAGCTTTTTGGCGTGGACGAGAAGCAGGACATGAAGTGGACGACCTACACACTGGCGATGCTGATGTTCAGCGTTGTCGGAATGCTCTTCACCTATGCGCTGTTGCGGATGCAGGGCTATCTGCCCTTCAACCCGCAGCATTTCGGCCCGAAAGAGATGACCGCTGACCTGACGTTCAACACAGCCGCCTCGTTCACCACCAACACCAACTGGCAGAGCTACGTGCCCGAAACGACCCTGAGTTACTTCTCCAACATGGTCTCGCTCGCGGTGCATAACTGGATGTCGGCGGCGGTGGGTATCGCGCTGGCGGTCGCGCTGATTCGCGGTTTCGCACGGCGCAACGCCGAAGGCATTGGCAACTTCTGGGCGGACATGACACGCGCCACCCTTTACGTTCTGCTGCCCATTTGCTGCTTCTATGCGCTGTTCCTCGTGCAGCAGGGCGTACCGCAGAACTTCAGCCCCTACACCGCCGCGAAGACGCTGGAGGGCGCGACGCAGAACATCGCACAGGGGCCGGTCGCCTCACAGGAAGCGATCAAGATGCTGGGAACGAACGGAGGCGGCTTCTTCAATGCCAACTCCTCGCATCCCTTCGAGAACCCGACGCCTCTCAGCAACTTCATTCAGATGCTTTCGATCTTCCTGATTCCCGCCGGTCTGACCTACACTTTCGGCAAAATGGTCGGCAATACGCGGCAGGGTTGGGCGCTCTTCGCCGCGATGGGAATGCTGTTTCTCACCGGGGCCATCGTCTGCTACACCTCGGAACTGAAAGGCGTCCCGCGCACCGCGCAGGCCGACATCAATCTCGCCCTTACGGCGACCGATACGCAGCCCGGCGGCAATATGGAGGGCAAAGAGACACGCTTCGGCATCGTCAACTCTGCGCTCTTCGCCACCATCACGACAGACGCCTCCTGTGGAGCCGTCAACTCCATGCACGACAGTTACACACCGCTCGGCGGCCTCGTCCCGCTCTTCAACATCATGACGGGCGAGGTGATATTCGGCGGTGTCGGCGCGGGCCTCTACGGGATGCTCATGTATGCGGTTCTGGCCGTCTTCATCGCGGGCCTGATGGTCGGGCGCACCCCGGAGTATCTCGGCAAGAAAATCGAACAGTTCGAAGTGAAAATGGCGATGCTGGCGGTGCTGGTGCTGGCGGCGAGCATTCTCTGCTTTACCGCGCTCTCTGCCAACCTCACGCTGCCGCCCGGCAAAGACTCGCAGACCTTCACCGACAAACAGGCGAAGGAAGAGGCCGCCCTGACGGCCTCGGCGCAGTGGAACCATGTCAACAACAGCAGCCCGAGCAACTACTACGGCGCGACCTACAACAACGTGAACAACAGCGGAGCGCACGGATTCTCGGAGATACTCTACGCCTACACTTCCGCGACCGGCAACAACGGCTCGGCCTTCGCGGGCATCACCGCGAATACACCGTACTACAACATCACGCTCGGAATCGCGATGCTGATCGGGCGCTTCCTGATGATTATTCCGCTGATGGCGATTGCGGGCAGTCTGGCGAAGAAGAAATACATACCGGCTTCTGCGGGAACGTTCCCCACCGACTCGCCGACCTTTACGGTTCTGCTCGTCGGCGTCATTCTGATCGTCGGTGCGCTCACCTTCTTCCCGGCGCTCGCGCTGGGGCCAATCGTCGAGCATCTGCAAATGCTTCAGAAAAGTCTGTTTTAGTCCCGTCAGGGATTGGAGAATGCAATGGCAACGCAACTGCAAGAGGCTCCCTCTCCCGCGCCCGCCCCGATGGGAACGCCGGGAGGCAGTCTCAAACCGAAAAACGCGCCGAAGTCGCTGTTCGATCCGCAGATCATCCGGCGGGCAGCGGTGGACGCGCTCAAAAAATTGGACCCGCGTCTGGTCGCGAAAAACCCGGTCATGTTCGTGGTGGAGGTGGGAAGCGTCATCACGACCTACTACTTCCTCTCGAATCTGATTCACCATGCGGCGGACACCTGGTTCGTCGGGCAGGTCTCGCTCTGGCTCTGGTTCACCGTCCTGTTCGCCAACTTCGCGGAGGCGATGGCGGAGGGACGCGGCAAAGCGCAGGCCGATACCCTCCGCAAAGCCCGCTCCGAGAGCATGGCCCGCAAACTGGTGGACGGCAAGCGGGAGGAGCTGGTGCCGGGAGCGCAGCTTCGCAAAGGCGATCTCGTCGTCTGTGAGGCGGGCGAGGTGATACCGGGCGATGGCGAAGTCATCGAGGGAATCGCGAGCGTGGACGAGTCGGCGATCACCGGGGAATCCGCGCCCGTCATTCGGGAGAGCGGCGGCGACCGTAGCGCGGTCACGGGCGGCACGAAAGTCCTCTCCGACCGGATCGTAATTCGCATCACCTCCAACCCCGGCGAGACCTTCCTGGATCGCATGATTGCGCTCGTCGAAGGCGCACAGCGGCAGAAAACGCCCAACGAGATCGCGCTTTCGATTCTGCTGGCCGGGCTGACCATCGTCTTCCTGCTGGCGACGGTGACGCTCCAACCCTACGCTATCTACAGTGTGCGCTCGGCAGGCTCCGGCACCCCGCCGACCATCACGGTCCTCATCTCGCTGCTGGTCTGCCTGATTCCCACCACCATCGGCGGGCTGCTCTCCGCTATCGGTATCGCGGGCATGGACCGCGTTATGCAGCACAACGTTCTGGCGATGTCCGGCAAGGCGGTCGAGGCGGCAGGCGATGTCAACACCCTGCTGTTGGACAAGACCGGAACCATCACGCTCGGCAACCGGCAGGCGGTCGAGTTCTTCCCGTTGCCCGGAGTTGAGATCAACGAACTGGCGGACGCCGCGCAGCTCTCTTCCCTGGCGGACGAGACCCCGGAAGGCCGTAGTATCGTCGTTCTCGCGAAGGAGAAGTATGGCCTGCGCGGACGCGAACTGAGCGACCGGGATGTGGAGTTCATCCCCTTCACCGCGCAGACCCGCATGAGTGGCGTCAACATGAGCGGGCAGCAGGTGCGGAAGGGCGCGGCGGCCTCAGTGAAGACCTGGGTCATGGAGCAGGGCGGGGTAGTTCCCGCTGACCTGGACGCGATTGTGACGCGCATCTCCTCGCTGGGTGGTACGCCCCTGGCCGTCGCGCTGAACGACAAGCCCCTCGGCGTCATCTACCTCAAAGATGTCGTGAAGGGCGGAATGCGCGAACGGTTCGATCAACTCCGGGCAATGGGCATCAAGACCATTATGATCACCGGGGATAACCCGCTGACGGCAAAATCCATTGCCGAAGAGGCGGGTGTGGACGACTTCCTGGCGGAGGCGACCCCGGAAGCCAAGATGGCCCTCATTAAAGAGGAGCAGACCGGCGGCAAACTGGTGGCGATGACGGGGGACGGCACCAACGACGCGCCCGCTCTGGCGCAGGCTGATGTGGGCGTGGCGATGAACACCGGGACGCAGGCCGCGAAAGAGGCTGGCAACATGGTGGACCTCGACAGCAACCCGACCAAGCTGATCGAGATCGTGGAGATCGGCAAACAACTGCTGATGACTCGCGGCGCCCTGACAACGTTCAGCATCGCTAACGATGTCGCCAAGTATTTCGCGATCATCCCGGCCATGTTCGCCACGACCTATCCGGCGCTGAGTTCGCTGAACTTCCTGCGCCTGACCAACCCGCAGACAACACCGTTCTCGGCGGTGCTGGCAGCCGTCATCTTCAACGCGCTTATCATCATCGCGCTGATCCCGCTGGCGCTGCGCGGCGTCTCCTACAAACCGATGGGGGCCGGAGCCGTCCTGCGGCGCAACCTGATGCTCTATGGCGTGGGGGGGATCCTCATCCCCTTCCCCGGCATCGCCCTCATAGACTGGCTGCTGACGCATCTGCACCTCGCCTGAGACCATGACCGCCGCGCCGCTCCCGGAAGGGCGGTGCGGCAGGGAGAACCGAAATGCTGCATCAACTTCGCGCTGCCATCGTCAGCGTACTTGTAATCACCGTATTGACCGGTCTGCTCTTCCCGCTCGTGATCTTCGGGGTATCCAAAGCGGCTTTTCCGCGTCAGGCGGAAGGCAGTCTTATCCGCGTAAACGGGCAGGTGGTCGGTTCGGAACTGCTCGGCCAGAACTTCGCCGCGCCCGGCTATTTCCACCCGCGCCCCGCCGCGAACAGTTACGACGGCGCGAACTCCGGCGGCACCAACCTCGCCCCGACCAGCAAAAAACTGATGGAGGGCCAGCACAGCGGCAAGAAGGACGATCCGACCGACTTCGATGGCATCAAAGACCTGGCAGCGGCCTACCGCAAAGAGAACATTCAGGCGGACGGCAATCCCCTGCCCGACAGCGTCGCCCTGCCCACCGATGCGGTGACCCACTCGGCCAGCAGCCTTGACCCGGAGATCAGCCCCGCCAATGCCGACCTCCAGGTCTCTCGCGTAGCAAAAGCGCGGAGCCTGACGCCGGAGCAGGTACGCACCCTCCTCGCGGAGAATACGCAGGGACGTACCCTCGGCGTTCTGGGAGAGCCGCGAGTGAACGTTTTGAAACTGAATCTCGCGCTGGACAGCAAGTTCCCGCTCAAAAGATAACTCACCTTACGCAGGCGAACATTCGGTTGGGCAGAGGCAGCGGGATAGGGGCAAAGGGGGGGCAACCCTTTGCTTTCCCTGCTTTCTTTGCTCCTTCGTTGGAAGCGAATTGTATGCCCGCCTGCGTAAGGTGAGCTCACCTTACGCAGGCGGGATGCGACGGACGAGGGGGCGACGGACTGAAGTCCCCGCTATGTGACCTTCGGCCCAGTTTCCTTCGGAAACGTCCAGGGTGTGAGGGCCACTTCTCGCGCTCAACAAATCTTGTCGCGTTGGGTTTCGTCCGAAGGACGATCCGCCGCAGGCGCGTAGCGAGGGGTGTCAACCCTTTGCCTGCTCTCGTCTGCGTAAGGTGAGTAAATAAGCGCGGTGAGGAATACAGGCCATGCGTGATCTGCGAATACAACTGTTGGTCAGTCATCTGGTGCTGGTGGGCCTGATGCTGGCAGTGATGATCGGCGCGGTGGCCAACTTCTTTCATCTGGGCCGCTCGATTGACCGGATTCTGAAAGACAACTACGCCAGTGTCATCGTCGCGCAGGATATGAAAGAGACACTGGAGCGGCAGGACAGCGCGGCGACTTTCTTTCTGGATGGCCGGGTGCAGGAGGCGCGGGAGCAGTATCGGCAGAACCGCCCGCTCTTCGAGAAAGCTTACAGTTACGAAGCGCACAATATCACGGAGGCAGGCGAACAGGAGTTGGCGGACGACATCGGAAGTAAATACGTCCTCTACCGCCAGGGACTGGAGAGGCTTCTGGACGCCAGGCCGCCGCTCTCGAAGCAGGCTGCCGATACTCTCTACGTACAGACGCTCCTGCCACAGTTTCTGCACCTGAAAGCGCAGGCGCAGGCCGTACTCGACCTGAACCAGAAGGCGATTCTGCGGGCGAATGGCGAGGCAAAAACAGAAGCCCGGACGGCCTCCTCCACCGGCCTGGGCGTGACAGTGGGCGCGTTTGTGCTGGCCCTCTTCTTCGCCTCCTGGACGATTCGGGCCGCATTAGACCCGCTGCGAACTCTGGCCCGACAGGCCGAGGAGATCGGCAGAGGCCATCTGAATCAGCGCATCAAGCTGAACCGCACGGACGAAATCGGAGCGCTGGCGCTGTCGTTTAATCAGATGGCGGAGAAACTGCGGGAGGCGCGACGACAGGAAGAGGCGCGGCTGCGGCGGGCGGAACGAATGTCGGATGCGGCGCTGGAGAACCTGTACGATCCCGTCATCGTCACGGACGCGCAGGGCATCGTCGTCCACCTGAACAAGACGGCGGAAGGACTGTTCGGCACAGCGGCACGTATGGCGGGAACGCCTATCGCCTCCGCAGTCTCTGACTTGCGGATTGTGGAGGCGGTGAACCGGGCGATTCATCAGGAGAGCGTCTCTGCCGCCGAGGACGAGGCCGGGTATATTCCGCTGACGGTCGGGGAGGCGCAACGCACCTACCGCCTGCGGGTCACGCCGATGCGGGACGAGGAGTCGAGCCTGCTGGGAGCCGTCGCGGTGCTGGAAGACATCACGCACCTGCGCGAACTCGACCGCCTGAAGACGGAGTTTATCGGGGTGGCTTCCCACGAACTCCGCACGCCGGTCACATCGCTTCAGCTTTCGGTACAGTTGCTGGAGGAGGGCGCGGTCGGCTCCCTGACCCCGGAGCAGAGCGAGGTTGTGAAGGCGCAGAAAGAGGATCTGCAGCGGCTGGAACGGATGATGCGGGACCTGCTCGATATGACCCGACTGGAAGCGGGCGTGACGCCGCCGCTGATGGAGATCGTCACGCCGGGCGCACTTATCGGTGCGGCGGTGCGGGCAATCGCAGCGCAGGCGGAGACGCAAAAGGTGGTGCTGCGAACCGATGTGCCGGAAAATCTGCCCGGCGTTCGCGCCGATGCCAGTCAGATCAACCGGGTTCTGGTGAATCTGCTGAACAACGCTATACGCCATACCCCTGCGGGCGGCAGTGTCACGCTGAGCGCGGTCAGAGAGGCAGGCGCGGTCGCTTTCACCGTGCAGGACACAGGCGCTGGCATTCCCAAAGAGTATCTGACGCAGATTTTTGAGCGGTTCGCCCAGGTTCCCGGCGCGACCGGCGGCGGCGCGGGGCTGGGACTTTCGATTGCGAAGACGATGGTTGAAGCGCACGGCGGGACGCTGGACGTGCGGAGTACGCCGGGGCAGGGCAGCCTATTTCGGTTCAGCCTGCCCGCAGTAGGCTAGAAAGGCAGCAGACGATGGCAAACATTCTTGTTGTGGACGATGAGAACAATATTCGCCTGACGATACGGCTGACACTCCAGCACAGCGGCCACACCGTCCAGACGGCGGCGGACGGCATGGAAGGGCTGGAGAAGTTCGGCAGCGGGCAGGAGTGGGACCTGGTGTTGCTCGATCAGCGAATGCCGGGAATGGAAGGGCTGGAGGTTCTGCGCGAGATTCGCAAACGAGACCCGCTGGCACGGGTAGTCATGGCGACGGCCTTTGGCACGATTGATCTGGCGGTAGAGGCGATGAAGGTAGGCGCGACCGACTTTCTACGCAAACCCTTCACGGCGGAGACTCTGCGGGGCGCGGTAAAGGCCGCTCTGACCCCGCCAGAATCTCTCTTCCCGCCGTCCGAGATGATGTTCGGCCTTACGACCATCAACGGATTTCGTCTTGAATCCAAACCGCAGCCCACCGGGAAAGCGAGTAACGAACTGCGTTTTCTCTACCGCGTCACCAGTCCCACCGGCGAGAAGCGCGACTGTACGGTTGTGCTGGAGCCGCTCTTGATCGAACTGGTAAAGGCGCACACCGACCGGGAGAGTCTGCCGGGCGGCGACCGTTTCTGGCACGCCCTCGGGGAGGAGTGCCTCGCCAACTACCTCTGGCAGAACGCCGACTTTCCGCTGACTTACGAACTCACCGTGAACGAATTGACAGGGGGGCTGCGCCGCTGGATCGAGGCGGTTCTGGCAGTCCCGGCATAGGAGCGCGTCGTATGGAGAAACGTGCGGAGGGGGACCGTCGCCCCACCCCGGAAGAGTTGCTGGCGAAGGTGAACCGTGCAGAGCGGCAGGAGAAACGCGGACGGCTGAAAATCTTTCTGGGCTTTGCGGCAGGCGTCGGCAAGACGTTCGAGATGCTGTGCGAGGCCAACCGCCGTAAACAGCGCGGCCAGGATGTGGTCATCGGCTACATCGAGACACACCGGCGCAAAGGCACTGTGGAGCAATTGGGCGATCTGGAGATCGTCCCGCGCAAGCAGATCACCTACCGGGGAACCACGCTGGAGGAGATGGATACGGAGGCCATTCTGCAGCGGCATCCCCACACGGTACTGGTGGATGAGTTCGCCCATACCAATGCACCCGGCTCGGTGCGCGAAAAACGCTGGCAGGATGTGGAGGCGCTGCTGGACGCGGGCATCAACGTCCTGACGACCCTGAACGTGCAGCATCTGGAGAGTCTGAACGACACGGTGCAGGAGATCACGGGCGTTCGGGTGCGGGAGACCGTACCAGACCGGATTGTGCGCGAGGCTGATGAGGTCAAAATGGTGGACATCACCCCCCGCGCCCTGATCCATCGGCTGGAACGCGGTGACATCTACACACCCGACAAGGTGCAGCAGGCGCTCTCCAACTGGTTTCGGGAGGGCAACCTGAGCGCCCTGCGCGAAATCGCATTGCGGGAGATCGCGCAGGAGGTGGAGGAGGATGTCTCCGCCTATCGCAAAGAGAAGCACGTCACCGAACCCTGGAACACGCAGGACAGGATCATGGTCTGCATCAGTCCCGACCGCTCCTCCATGCGCCTGGTGCGGCGCGGATGGCGGATGGCCCAACGCCTCCACGCCGAGATCGTCGCAGTCTTCGTCGAGAGCCGTCCCCTCACCGAGGCCGACAAAGAGATTCTGAAAAACGACTTCGCGCTGGCGGACCGACTGGATATTCCCGTCGTCACCCTCACCGGCGATGTCGCCACCCAGATTATTCAGTACGCCCGTGAGAACCGCATCACTCAGATCATCCTCGGTCACTCCGACCGCACCCGCTGGCAGGAGTTCGTGAAAGGCTCCATCATCAACCGCCTCACCTCCAGCCTCCGCACCATAGACATCCTCCTCGTCGCCTCCTCCGACGACTATTGAATTTCACCTTACTCTCTTCGGTCAGGCGTGGTATAATTTTCGGTAAGGAGAGAGACTATGCTGCAAGTGATTAAGACGGCCTGCCCGCACGACTGCCCGGATACCTGTTCGATGCTCGCGACGGTGGAGGACGGGAAACTGCTGCGGGTAAGCGGGAACCCGGAGAACCCGTTTACGCGGGGGAATCTGTGCCGCAAAGTCGCGCACTATGAGGAGCGGGTCTACAGCCCGGATCGCCTGCTGACGCCGCTGCACCGAGTGGGGAAGAAGGGCGCGGGAGAGTTTGCGCCGATTTCGTGGGACGCTGCGATTGCGGAGATCGCGTCACGCTGGCAGGGCATCATCGCGGAGAACGGGCCGGAGGCCATCCTGCCCTACTCGTATGCCGGGACGATGGGCGTCGTGAACATGAGCGCGTGCGATACGCGGCTCTGGAATCGTATGGGGGCGAGTCAGCTTCTGCGAACCATCTGCTCCTCGGCGGCAGAGGTCGGGTATGGGTATGTGAACGGCTGGTCGGGCGGTATGGACCCGGAGGATTTCGTCAACAGTCGGTTCATCATCGCCTGGGGAACGAACCTCAGCAGCACGAACGTTCACCAGATGCCGCTTGTGCGCGAGGCGCAGGCGAAAGGCGCGACCTTCGTCGTGATTGACCCCTATCGCACCCGCACCGCCAACGCCGCCGACTGGTTCGTGCAGCCGAAACCGGGTACGGACGCGGCCCTCGCGCTCGGCATGGCGAACGTGATTTTCCAGGAGAACCTGCACGATCTGGCGTTTCTGGAGCAGAGTACGGTCGGGTGGGAGAAGTTTCGGGAGCGGTGCACCGAGTATCCGCTGGAGCGCGTCGCGCAGATCACCGGGCTGGAGGCTGACGAGATCGCCCGCCTCGCCCGCGCCTACGCCACCAAGACGCCCTCCGCCATTCGGCTCGGCTACGGCCTTTCGCGTAACGGCAACGGCGGCGGCATGATTCGGGCTATCGCCTGCCTGCCTGCCGTCATCGGGGCGTGGGGCAAGCCGGGGAGCGGACTGCTGCTCTCCACGAGCGCCCACTTCCCGCTGAACAACCGCAACATCAAGCGCCCCGACCTCGTCCACTCCCCCGACGATGAAAGCGCGGTCAAGTGGGGGCGGCGGGTTCCACGCGCCATCAACATGAACGAGATCGGGAAAGCGCTTCTGGAGACCACCGACCCGCCGATTCGCGCCCTCTATGTCTATAACTCCAACCCCGCCGCCGTCGCGCCGAACGGCAATCTGGTGCGGCAGGGACTGCTGCGCGACGACCTGTTTACGGTCGTCCATGAGCAGATGATGAGCGACACCGCCCTCTTCGCCGACATCGTTCTGCCCGCGACCACACAGATGGAGCATCTCGACCTGATGCGCTCTTACGGGCATCTCTACCTCAACCTGTGTCAGCCCGCCGTGCCGCCGCTCGGCGAGTCCCGGCCCAATATCGAGGTGCTGAACGCGCTGGCGAAGGCGATGGACTACACCGACTCCGTTTTCGACGAGACCGCCGAGGAGGTCATTCGCGGCGCACTGGTCAGCGACAGCCCGCTGATGCAGGGCATCACCTACGAGTATTTGCAGGCACACGGCTTCGCCAAACTCCGCACGCCTTCCGAGCCGTTCGTTCCCTACGCGGCAGGCGAAGCCGGAGGAGCGCGGGGCTTCAAGACGCTCTCCGGCAAGGTCGAATTCTTCTCGCAGAAGGCGGCGCGGGACGGCTTCGACCCCCTGCCGACCTACGAACCACCTGCCGAAAGCGCGGAGGCCGATCCCGAGATGGGCCGCCGCTTCCCCATCAATCTGCTCACGCCTGCCGCGCACCACTTCTTGAACTCCACGTTCTCCAATCTACCCTCGCTGCAAAAAGGCGAGAAAGAGCCACGTATCTGGGTGCATCCCGCCGATGCGGAGGCGCGGGGCGTTGCAGACGGAGACTGGCTGCGGGTCTGGAATAAGCGTGGGGAGGTGAAACTGCGGGCAGTCGTCAGCGAGAATGTGAAGCCGGGTGTCGCCTGGTCGCCTTCGCTCTGGTGGAACCGCGACAGCCCGGACGGCGGCAACGTCAATGTCCTGACCTCCGACCGCCTGACCGACATGGGCGGTGGCTCAACCTTCCACACCAATCTCGTGCAGTTCGCCCTCTGCCTGGGAGGTTGTCCGGGGGTTGAAAACCTGTGAGATTTTCCGGGGGTTGAAAACCCCCGTCATTAAAAAGCAAACGTCTTGCAGACGGAAATGCCCTGTTGGTTGATAGTGATTTGAGCGCGTTGCCCGGCACAGGAACGTGCCGGGCTGGAAAAAGCGGTCGTCCTGCGGGCGAAGCGGTCAGTAATTCTCCCTTGCCAGGTTGCCTCAAGGGGCAGAGAGATGGTGAAGGAATTGGGGCATTTCCGTCTGGAAGACGTTTGCACTTTAATGCCGGGGGTTTTCAACCGCCGGAAAACCTCATGGGAAAGGAACCGAGGAGATGAAGGAGGAGACCGAGCAGGACTCGGAGAGAGCGGAAGCGATTGCCGCGCTGACGGCGCAGCTTCGCAGCCGAAGGGCGCGAGAACGCCGCCGGGCGCTGGGGGAGCACGGGGCGGAAGTCGTCCCTGCGCTCCAGAGCGTTCTGCGGACGGAGAGACTCAAAAAGCGACAGCGTCGCCCCTTGCGCTGGGCCTATGGCGGCGCGATCCTCTTTTTCTTTTTGATTTTTCAGTACTATCTGGCGACGCCACTCGCCTGGGGGCTGATTCCGGTGCTGGGTGTGCTGTTCGTGGGGCTGGCGCGGTTGTGCGCCATTACGCCGGTACAGGTCGAAGCGATCAAGACCCTGGCGGCGCTGGACGATGTGCGGGCGGTTGGGCCGCTGCTGGAAGCGCTGGAACTGCGGGACTTCGCGACCTTTACCGGGGTCCGCGCCGTTGCCACGCAGGCGCTCCTGCGCCTGCTGCCCCGGCTGCGCCCGGAAGACGCTCCGCTGCTCGACAACGAGCAGCGGGCCTGTCTCTATCGCCTGATGCGCCATCATCCGTCCGATGACCAGACCGAGCTGATTATCGCGCTGCTCGGCGCGGTGGCGCAGGTCGGCGACACGCAGGCAGTGAACCCGTTGGAACGGATGACGAAAGACACACAGGGCGGGACACCGCGCCAGCGGGTGCAGTTCTCCGCGCAGGCGGCGCTCACCCGGCTTCGCCAGAGGCTGGGACGCACTCCGTCCACCCTGCTTCGCGCCGCCTCCGATGGCCCTGCCAGCGAACTCCTGCATCCCGCCAACGCCGCCCCACCCACCGAACCAACGCAACTGCTGCGTCCCTCGCAGAACGAACAGCAGCCCTGACAACGCTGATAAAGGCTGCCCGCTGTTCAGGGCTTTCCGAGCCTGCGCCTCCCGAGAACAAAGACAGAAAAACGCCCTCCTCCGTTCTGGAGGAGGGCGGTGTCAGGCGGGCCGTCAGTCCGTTTTCGCTGGCCCGACCTGCTCCTGAACCACATTGATCAGATCGGTCGGATTGATCGGCTTGGGCAGGTAACGGATTGCGCCGCGCTGCTCGGCTTCCAGAATATCGGCATCGCGGGAACGCGCCGAGAGCATCACAACCGGGATAACCTTGAGATAGTCATCGGCCTTAATCTGCGCCAGCATCTCAAAACCGTCCATATACGGCATAATGCCGTCGAGCAGAATCAAGTCCGGCAGGCGCTCCCCGCTCCGCAGCATCTGCATCGCCTCCAGTCCATCCGAGGCTGTCAACACGGTATAGCCTGCCCGCTCCAGATTCACCTGCACCAGCCGCACAATCAGCGGCTCGTCGTCTACCGTCATAATTACTTGTTTTGCCACTTTTTGCGTTCTTTCTTTTGCCCAGTCTCTCCAATTTTACGCATATCGTTCCAATTCGTCGTCAAGCGTTCAGGTTCCTGCCTCTTCTCTCGACTGCGTGCGAATCAAGATTATGGCAACTGATCTAAAATGCTGAGGTTTATAGTTCGGTGTACATCTTGATCGGCCCTCAATTTGCCCCGACTCAGGGTTCGCGGACGATGGCGGTGCTTGCCTTCCTGTTCGGGACGTAGGAGGGGCAGGGGTCTCTTGCAGCGTTCTGCTCGCCCTCGACATCCCTTCACAAGGCTGCTGCGACGATGGAGGATTTTGCGTACCGGGGGATAACCACCCATAGGCGCTAACTTAGGCACTTTGAACGCTATGCTCGGCTTGGAGGACCTCATCCCCCAACCCCCTTCTCCCGGACGGTCGCAAGCTCCCTGGGAGAAGGGGGCTTTTCAGGCTAAAGCGTTTCTCGTTTCTGTGGGAGGGTGTGGACCTCACCCCAACCCCTCTCCCGGGCGGTCGCAGGCTCCCTGGGAGAGGGGCAAATGCAGGAGTCATGTTGAGGACGCAGAAGCAACGGGAACGGACAATCCCTCTCCCTCTTCTCCCTCTCTGATAGCAACGAACACGCCAGGACATTCGCAAGCCTGAAAAGCCCCCTTCTCCCGGGCGGTCGCAAGCTCCCTGGGAGAAGGGGGTTGGGGGATGAGGTCACCCCAATGTAGCGAGCGAGCGCTCACGCTCAAACAGGAACAGATACCTGCGCTAGAAGCCGTAAGTTAGCGCATATGGGATAACCACCTACATAAATATATCGTCTCAGGCGAAACCGGCGACGGGGTGCGGCAGGTAGGGCGCTTCGAGGGCGGCGATTTCGGCGGGAGAGAGGTTGATGCGGAGAGCGGCGACAGCATCTTCCAGATGGTGCGGCTTTGTCGCGCCGACGATGGGAGCGGTAACGCCCGGTTTGGAGAGCAGCCAGGCCATGGCGATTTGGGCGCGGGAGACGCCGTGCGCCTCCGCGAGGAGGCCGACCTGCTCGACCACGCTTCTGTCCACCTCTTCCATTTTGGTGTAGAGGGTCTTGCCGAACACGTCGGTCTCGGCGCGGCTTGTGGTCGGCTCCGTCTCCCAGGGGCGGGCCAGACGGCCCCGCGCCAGCGGACTCCAGGGAATGACCCCCACGCCCTCCGCCTGACACAGCCCCATCATCTCCCGCTCCTCTTCGCGGTAGAGCAAATTGTAGTGGTTCTGCATGGAGACGAAGCGCGTCCAGCCGTGCCTGTCCGCGAGATGGAGGGCCTTGCAAAACTGCCAGGCATACATAGAAGAGGCCCCGATGTACCGCGCCTTGCCCGCCTTGACGACATCGTGCAGCGCCTCCAGAGTCTCTTCGATAGGCGTGGCGTTGTCCCAGCGATGAATCTGGTAGAGGTCCACGTAGTCCATCCCGAGGCGGCGCAGACTGGCGTCTATTTCGGTCAGAATGGCTTTGCGCGAGAGGCCCGCTCCGTTCACATCGGGATGCATTCGGCCATGCACTTTCGTCGCGATCACGAGTTCGTCCCGCCGCCCGAACTCCCGCACCGCCCGTCCCAGAAACTCCTCGCTCGTGCCATCGGAGTAGACATTTGCGGTATCGAAGAAGTTGATCCCCAGCTCAAACGCCCGCGCAAAGTAGGGACGGCTCTCCTCTTCATTCAGTGTCCAGAGATGCGCCCCACGCTCCGCGACCCCGTAGCTCATACAGCCCAGACAGATGCGCGAGACCTTCAATCCGGTCTTCCCCAGGTTCCTAAATTCCATCGAATCCCCCGTTCTCCCCGCTCCTCATGCAGCGCCCCGCTGCGAATTCACGTTGTCGGACAATCATAACACATCGGACGCTTCTACAGCAAATGCCGGGTGAGGTAGGTCTCGTAGAGGCGGCAACGGGGGCGGACGGACTTCGGGGAGTCTCCCTGCATGACGCCTGCGCTGCGGAGGCGGTAGAAACTCTCTTCGTCGAGGGCGGGCTGACCGCGCAGGATGGCGCGGACGACGTCGAGGAGGGGGTTGTCCTGGGAGAGCAGGACGAGGATGCGGCGGAGATGGTCGCCATACAGTCCCTCGTCGGTATCGGCCTGCGCCTCGAAGGCGGGGAAGGAGAGACGCTGCGCGGCCATCGCGTCGAGGCCGCGCCGGACGAGGTAGGGCTGCCCGTTGACGAGCAGGAAGAAGCGGCGGATTTCGTCCTCGGAGCGCAGAGGAGTGCCGTAGAGGCGGTTCAGTTCCGTGACCTGTGCGACGGTGAAATCCTCCAGGGTGAGGCGCGTGCCGACGTTGAAGGGCGACTGGTTGACATCGGTGATGAAGAGATGGGCTTCGGTGGCGTAGGCGATGGCGAGGGTGAGGCGTTTCCAGGGGCCGTCGGGTTCAGTAGCACGACGATTATGCCAGGAGCGGAACAGCGCGAAGACATCCGTGCCGAACGGGCAGGCGAACAGCCTGTCCACCTCGTCCAGTCCCCAGACGAGGGACGTGGGAACGGTGGGCAGGACATGGTCGCAGAGGAAATCTTCCAGGTTCATGCCGGGGGTCAGATCGTCGTCCCAGACGGAGTTGATGGCGACTTCCAGTTTCAGCCCGCGCTTGAGCGAGCGCATGAGGGCGCGATAGAAAGCGGGCGCAGTCTGGAGTTCCGCGCCTTCAAAACTCTGGAAGTCGGTGAGGACGACGTTCGCGCTGTTCTGCCGCGCCTCTTGCAGCCCTCGCGCCAGCAGGGAGGTCTTGCCCATCTGCCGTGCGCCTTTGACCAGCACGATGCTGTCTTTGCGCGTAATCGCGGAGGTGAAATCGCTGTCGGCGGGACGGGCGATATAGAAGGCGGAATCGAGCGGCACGGCTCCCCCGACGGACTCCAACGGCACGGAAGCGGGCGGAGGCGCGGCGAGGGAGCGCACCAACTCCGCGACGAGCAGACTGTCGTCGGCGGCGGACTGCCACAGGACATACTGCAAGGGGTCGAGCATGGCGGCGAGAACGGGCGGCAGCGGCCCGCTATAGCCCAACCGGACAGGCAGCAGGCGCGGCTTGCCGCCGTGTTCCTGCCCCGCCCTGTGCGCGGTCTGCAACTCGTACTCCAGCATCTCACTGTGGAGAGCCGCCTGTGAGAGCAGGGGAATGACGGCATCGGCGGTGGCAACCTGCCGCTCGATCTCCTGCGCCCACTCCACCCCCACCGCGAGATGCCGATCAATAAACACTGCACATCCATACGCCTTCAACTCATTTTCGAGCATCGCCAGCACATAGTCGTCCGGCTGTGCGTTGCGCTTGTAGAGGAGCGCAATCCGCAGATTCAACAGTGCAACGGGAGAAGAGGGTTGTTTGGACAAAAGCGGTGCAATCTCTATCCTCTCCAGAGCCTCTGCCTGACGTGCCTCTTTAATGGAAATGATGGAAGGCGACAGAGGGTTTCCGATAGATCCTCTGTAGAAATTATACAGGCAGAGCCGCACTCCATGCTTGACCACACAGTAGCCGAGATCATGAATGTGAGGCTGCCAGACATGAAACGTCAACAGATCTTCGGCGGAGCGGTCCGACAAGAGAATATGGCCTGCATCCCCGCAGTCCATAATACGAGCTGCCCGATTGATCCCATCGCCAGTGATATTGTCCCGGTCGTTCACATCCCGATATCCTTTGACAGGGCCACTATGAATGCCCATTCGCAAGGGAACATGAACACAGGTATGGGCAATCTCAATCGCACAACGCAAAGGAGCCTCCGGGTCATCAAAGAAAGCAATTGCCATCCCATCGCCGGTATCCGAACACAGTATCTGATTGGCCGCCATCGCCCGCCGAAATTCCGCCGCCTCCCGTACCGCTAGACGCAATTCAGACGCGACACGAGCCTGCTGTTCCATCGGAAGTTTGGAACTCCCCACGAGATCAAGGAATAGAATATGGGCTATCCTTGTGTTGAGGCGTTCCGTATTTTCTTGCATCATTCATTTCTCATTTCAGTGTCTAACCATCATCAACGTGGGATGCTCATTGAGAGAACCATACCTTCGCCGTGTTGTCCCAACTTCCTGTAACGATCCTTTTGCCATCGGGAGAGAAAGCAACGGAAGTGACAATCTCTTTATGTCCTTTGAGCGCGAGCGTCTCCTTACCTGTCACAGCGTCCCAGACCTTCGCCGTGCTGTCATCACTTCCTGTAACAATACATTTGCCATCGGGAGAAAAAGCAACGGAGGAGACATAATCTGCATGTCCTTTGAGCGTGAGGAGGTCAAGATGGCAGAGGCGGTTCCAGTATCCCCGTTCGAAGCAACCTTCATCGGAGGTTTTAGTCTGATTCAGGAGTTCCAGAACATGGCCTATCTGCGGCGGCTCGAATTCCCACTCGCGCTGTATCAGGTTCATATTGGCGATATACAGATACCTGTTGGCCTCGGATGTGCGTTCCTCCGCACGGAGTTTTTCCTGGTGGGCTATGCCAGCCTGATGTGTGGCGGTCCCTTCGGCAGACTTGGCACGCAGCGTGGCGGTATGGGCGGTATGGGCACTCGCGGTGGCTCTATTCTTTTGTACGACGGCATCTGTAAGGGCATTCTTAAGTGCTTTGTTGGTTTTATCACGGTCAGCAAGCGAGATGGCAAGGGCGGTCTTGCGCTGTTCTGCTAGTCCGAGAGCGGTCTTACGTTCGTCCGCAAGCTGATCGCTGTGTTTCTTCTCCTGTTTTGCGGTCGCTTCGGCGGTTAGGGCTTTGCGGTAGTTGGCCCAGGCGAAGGCGGTGAGGAGAGACATGGCGAGCAGGACGGCGGCGGCGATGCTGGAGGTGCGTAGGACACCGGCGCGGTAGGCGGCTTGCTGACGACGGTGTTCGGCGTCGGAGGTGTGCTGGCGAATCCATTCCAAATCGAAGACCTGGGCGTAGATTCGGTTGCGGAGGCGGAGTGTGCCGTCTTCGATGCGGGCGATGCCGGAGAGTCGCAGGACGCTCATACGCGGGTCGCTCTCGTCGTAGTGTAGTCGCTTCCCCTCCTGCCGCACCTGTTTGTAGAGGTCGAGCAGGGCGTCCCGGTCGCCCTCCGCCGTCAGGATACGCTGCCCGACGAAGAGCAGATTATCGTCGGTCGTGCGGCCCTTCTCGGAGAAGAAGAGGCTCTGGCAGAGGTCGTCCACAAGGGCGGCGGCGGTCTGGGGCGTGGGGTGCGCGGCAGTCTGCTCGGAGACGGCGCGGCAGAGGCGCTGGGTCAGGTAGGGATGCCCGTGCGTCCAGTAGAGGACGCGGGTGAGCAGCGCGTCTCCGGTCGCTCCCGGTCGCATTCCCTGAGCCAACGGTGCGGCCTCGGCAGGCGTGAAATCGGCGAGTTCGACCCGCCTGCCGATATTGAAGGGCGTCGTGCGGGTGTCCTGAATCAGGTCGGCGGGGGTGGCGGTCCCGACGAGGCAGAAGGTAAGATTGTTGTAGGCGGGTTCGGAGGCGCGGCGGTTGTAGCACTCGCGTATCCCGGCGAAGAACTCATCGGTGGAGAACGGCAGCGAACGCACGAAATCAATCTCATCCATGCACAGAATGAGCGGGCGATCCAGCGCGGGCAGCACCACATCGTGCAGGGCGTCGAGGAAGCGGTTGACGGGACTGAGGTCTTTGTTGTCGCGCCAGAAGGCGCTGAGTGGCGCGGTCAGGTCGGTCTGCCTGCCGATGGTGCGGAGCATTCCGAGATACCACTGCTCCAGCGTCGTGTTCTGCCCGAAGACGGTCAGCTCAAACGTGACGACATGCAGCCCTTCCGAACGCAGTCGGGCGGCGGCGCGGGTGAGCAGCGATGACTTGCCCATCTGCCGCGCATTGAGGACGTAGCAGTACTCGCCCCGTCGCAGCGCCTCGACCAGATCGGTGTCCGCCTGCCGCACGACATACGACCGTGCGGTCACCGGCAGAGTGCCGCCCGTCGTGTAGAAGGCTTCGGAAGTGTCGGAAAGTTCGGTCAGCGTCATACTCCTCCGCCGTCCGTTTCGCCAGAAGCGACGGGGATTCCTGCACGGGAACCTCATCCCCCCAACCCCCTTCTCCCGGACGGTCGCAGGCTCCCTGGGAGAAGGGGGCTTTCAATCTCGCAGTCGGTGTCTCCACTATCCTGGGATGGACCTCACCCCAACCCCTCTCCCGGGCGGTCGCAGGCTCCCTGGGAGAAGGGGGCTTTCAATCTCATCCTTTCCAGCTCTGTTCTCCAGAACAGCAGGCAGGGGAGACCCTCGTGCAAAACTGTACACACGCTGTGTCTCCTGGTTAACAGCCACCCGTGTCGGGCTGCGATATACTCATTACACCAACGACACGATCCAGGCAGCCGCTTATCTCCCTTCTGCAAAGAGACGGGATGCTCTGAGTACGCACAGGCAGGGACTGATTCTGCTCTTACTGACCGTCAGTCTGGTAATTCTGTAGAAACCGGACTCGCGGAACCACCTGGGAGAATAGTTTTCCTGCCGGATGTGGTGTCGGACTGGTTTGCTGCTATCGCTAATTAGCCTTCTACGGGAAGGCAAGGAAAATAGGTGCAGATATGAACAGACGGCCACACAATCACCCCCCACAGTCGAAGGCTCTTTCGCGCCGGGATATGCTCTGGCTCATGGCTGGAGCAGGCGTCGGAATCTTTCTTCCAGGCTGTGGCGGCGGTTCTGGCACCGCAGTTGGTGGAACCCCGGTAGTCACTGGAGCCACCGGAGTAGGGCTGCAAAATTACGGGCGCACGGTTGCCCAGGGAACGCTGGCAACCCAACTCGATCAGTACTCCACGGCAGTAGATAGTGTCAGCAGGACATGGCAAAGTCCTTCCCCTTCCTATGATGCGCTGGCTCAATACGTGAAAAGCAGTGGAAGTGGAGGTAGTGGAGGAAGCGCGTTAAGCCTCAAGGGGCAGCCGGGCAGAAGCGCTCACGGTCGGGCGGCCACCTCTGGAAACTTCGTGGCGGGCGTCTATTACGGCTATCGGGTGGGACGCATGGCCCATCGGCGGCTCGTCGCCGCGCTGCTGCACGTTGACGATGCGGCCCATCTTGCGGACCAGGTGACGCAGAACAAAAACCTCTCCGGCACAAACTCCCTGCAGAACCCCCAATGGGCTGCCGCGCTCCTTGAGCGATACTACCATCTGCTCCGGGTGTCGGACACTCTTACGCGCTTCTGCCAGACCGCCGGCATCAGCCAGATGGCGGATGCCGTCCTGAAAGAAGCCGACGCCGATGTGAAACGGGTCCTCTATGCGGTATTCGCCTTCACCTTCAATACCTGGACGCGAAACGTCTCGATTCGGGTGGGAGTGGCGCAGCGCAGTAACTGGCAGCTCGACACAACCCGTCCGCTGACGGTCGGAGAGATGGACCAGGAGATAGGCAGACTGACGGCAATTCTGGCTGAATTGCCGCTTGGCCCCGCGCTTTTCCCGGTGCTTCCCACGTCGCGAGAGGGAGAGCCGCCCGAACAAACCTCGGTGGAGCCAGAGGAGACGTTTGTCTCGACACTGAGCGAGAGTGTGTTTGATACGAATATCGAAACGATAAAAGACCTTCCGGAAATCTTCGACCATCTGCGTGGAAACTGGGGGGCATTCGCCGTTGACTTCCGAAAGTATGTCAACGGCATCTTCATCGGCACAGCGGTTGATATCGGCGCGACAAAGTTCGGCGATGCCGTCGCAGATCGGTTTGGGCCGACACTCGGGAATGCGGCAGAAGATACCGTTCGGATCGTATACGAAGGCACTAAAGCCGTCGTGCTGATACGTGGCATCCTTTCCAATCCAGAATCGACTGGCTCCCTGATAGCAGACGGCCTGACCGCAGGGGGTTTCTTCGCGGATATCAAGAATCTACTCGCCAACATCTTGAAAGATGCAGAGAAAATCAATAAGCATGAGCATGAGCGGTATCGGAAGAGCCGCCAGAATGCCGAGTATCTGGACAAGATGCGGCAGGCGGAAATCGCCAGTGGCGGCATCACGCTGAATATCACTCCCGACCAGCAGCTTCTTCTGAAAAAGGGGCCGGAGTGCGATCAGTTGCGCGGAAGTTCCGTCAGCCGTACCAGTGTCGCTTTGCCTTCTGACGGGACGGATTTCAGCAGTGCGACGGACGCCCGGAACTTTCTCGGCACCACCCTCACGCCGCCAACTCCCGTTCCCTCGTCCGTTCCCTCCAACGGTCAGAAAGCGCCAATGGTAAACGGCCCTTATGGTGGATTGCCCGGCACCTACGATAATGTGGAGGCAGCGGCCTTTGCCCTGCTGCAGGACTATGTGAACCGCAACCCGCAGTTCAATGCACCGCGAATTGACAGCAGTGGTCTCTCCTTTACGCGGTCCGATATCGCGCTCCTGATTCGCCGGGAGGCAGCCGCCTCGAACTTCCAGGTCCCTGCAATCACCGACGCCGATGTGATGTGTACGGCGGTCGGTTTCATCCCGATGCGTAGCGCCGATCCGGTCAATCTGACCACGGTGGGTCAACTGCCCTCGCTCGTCTCTCTCACCGCGCTCGGCACAGGAGTAAACGTCAATGCACACTAAATCATCCACAGGCAGCGTGCCGTCCCCTCTCACCCGCAGGGACTTTCTGCGGGTCGGCGCGGGGAGTACGCTTGTCATTGTAGTCGGCGCAGCCCTCAGCGGCTGCGGCGCCGGGCAGGGGAATGCCACCAGCCACAGCAATACCGACGGGACAACCGGAAGTACACGCGCTGCGGGCAAAGTAAGCCTGACTATTGCCTGGGACCGGCCTACCGGCGTCAACTCGCGCTATATCCCGGCCTACGCGCAGAGTCTCTATTTTGAACTCTACAAGCAGGATACCCCGGAACAGCGCTATAAACTGACCGCTGACAGACCCGCTACGCCGCCCGCTATCCAGACGGTGACGTTCGCGCAACTGCTGCCTGTCGGGACGTATACACTGGCTGCTGCCGCCCGAACGGGCGCAGGAGGTTCGGGAGCAACGGTGGCCTCCGCAGTGACGACCGTAACGGTAACTGAAGACACAACCGCTACGGCAGACATCGCGCTCAACAGTACTATCAAGGCCCTCCAGGTACTCGGACAGCCTCTGAGTCTCCTGCTGGGAACCACGCTGCCTCTGCATGGGGAGGCAAGGGATCCCGATGGCAAACTGGTCGTCGTACCCACCGGCGCCCTCCAGTGGAACATTCTCTCAGGCGCGGATATCGTCAGCATCGCGGCTGACGGCACCCTGACCGCGAAAGCCGTAGGAACCGCGCAGATCCAACTGGTCGAAGTGGGCGCAGGCATCTCCTCCGCTCCCGCTGCCGTCACCGTCACTGCCGAGCGGAATCCCAATCTCGTCTGGGTTTTCACCAATGATGGTCAGCTCGGCTATCTTGACGTCCTGGTAGGAGAGTATACACGGGTAGGCTTTGTACTCGATTCCAATGCCAATACACTCGCGCTGGACGATATTGCCTGGTCCGGTGGCCCCAGTCCCAAACTCTACGGCATCACCTCGCGCAAACTGTATACTTTGGATCCTGCCAGCGGCAGTCCAACGCTCGTAGGGGATTGCGGGGTGAGGGAGAATCTGACCGGGCTGGCATTCCGTGCGGACGGTCGGCTCTATGCCTCCGGAGCAGGCAAAGGGCTGTACGAACTAAACCTGAGTACGGCGGCAGCTCGCCTGGTCGGAATCATGCCCGCAGCGTCAGCGGGAGACATTGACTTCGACATGAACGATCAGCTCTACATGGCGAGCATTCCCTCGGGAATCTGGAAAATCTCAGCCGACGATGCCACGGGCGTTCCCCTTACGCAGGGGGATACGACGGAGTACTTTGGCATCGCATTCACTGGAGGAGCGCTTTATGGCTTTTCCGTTGGAACCAGTCAGGGCGTTCATCAGATCAAGCGCATTGACATCGTCAGCGGAGCAGTGACCACAGTACGTCCGCAGCCGAACAGCCTGTTGAGTCTGACGGGTGCTTCCGCTCGGGTAGGAGGCGCCAGTCACGCTCCGCGCTGATACGAAGAAACTCTCGCGACACTCTCCACCAGATCAGACCAGAGCCAGCCTTCCGATCCGGTGGAGATTGTCGCCAAAAAGCTGCCGGGCGAGTGCAAATGCCTCTTCGGGTTCAATAGTCGTGTACGGATGCACCAGCAGGCACATCTGCAACGGCGGCTGCCAGCCCACCGACTGCACATAGTGGATACCGGAGAGTTGTGCGGCTCCGTTCCGCTTATAGAAGGCGATGCGGCGCTGCGCGTTGAGCAGATGCTCCGGAGATTCGCAGACTTCCGGGTCTTCGACCTCGTAGAAGAGGGCGCGAATGGCAGGCTGTTCCGTCTGTAGATGGCGTAGCAGCAGGTCATAGGCGGCAGAGCCGATGCCTTGGCTCCGCTCCTGTGGTTCGACCGCGAAGTACCAGAGAACCGCCGCCCTGAGTTCGGGAAACGCCTCGTAATGGATGAGTGCCTTGAAGCGTCCCTCCGCGTCCAGACAGGCGAAAAGAGGTACCTGCCCCGTCTCCCCACTCTGTCGGGCGCGAAGGAGGGCGTTGAAGTGGCTGACCAACATCTGCTCGTTCAAAGGAAACGAGGTCTGATAGAGATCGAGCCAGCGGTCATAAATCGGGTCGTTGAGGGAGGTAATTTCGGAAAGCGTCAGTTCCACGTGATCAGTTCCTTCCTTCCCTACAGGCGATTTGCATGGTTGCCTGCGTAAAGTGAGTCAGTAAGGCGTTCCCTGTGCACGTGCGGCTTTGAGGGCATTGGCGTACCATTCGAACTCGGCCAAGAACTTGTCGGTGGCTGCTTCGATACGCGGGTCGGTGGGGTTGCCGTCCGCGTCCAGAACGTCATAGACTTTGGAGAAGGGCAACAGCGACGGGATACTGGTCATGCCCATTTCAGGGAGCATCGCCCGCAACTGCATGGCGGCACGAACCCCGCCAAAGACGCCTGGTGAGTAGCAGGCAATGGCAGAGGGCTTGAAATTGTACTCCTCCAGGAAATGGTCGAGCAGATTGGAGAGGGCGGGCGGGACAGAGTGGTTGTACTCTGCCGTCACGATGAGATAGGCGTCCGCCGACTTAATGATCGGAGCGAGGCGGGCCAGAACAGGCGGCACGGTTTCCGGTGTGTACTCTTTGTACATCTTGTCGAGCAGCGGCAGCGGATACGCCTCCGGGTCTACAAGAATGGCCGTGTGTCCGCGTTTCTCCACGGCCTTGACGAGATAGTGCGCGACACGCGGCCCGACACGCGCACTGCGAACGGAGCCGAAAATAACCGGAATAGTGAGCGGCATAAACAGTTCTCCCTTTTTGAGTTTCCGGGGGCTGAAAACCTCCGTCCCTCCCTCCGTCCAGATGCTCACGGCTTGTGTTTCTGGGGAATAGAACGTCCGGTGGCAGGTTTGGCGGTTTTGGATGCCGGGTTTATCGGAGGCGTCGCCGAAGCGGGAGAGACGGCCTGGAGAGACCAGGCGTCCGGATGCGCGGCAGCATAGACACGATAGGCTGCGTAGGTGGAGTAGACGGTCGTGCCGATCTGGATATGGGAACCGGGAAGCCATTCGGAGGTGTCCTTATCGCCTGCACGGTCGGTTATGCCGCCTACTATCGTCATGCCGGGATACCAGCGCATCTCCAGAAACTGCTTCCAGTCGGGCGCAGGCCGAATAGCGATAGGTTCCGTGGACGTGTATCCGAGCGGCAGGGGCTGCCAGTAAGACCCTGCTACGGTGGCGTTGGCGATCTTGTCGGCGGGAGTGAGGTAGAGAACGGGCGGTTCTGCTGTCTTCGAGAGTGCGGACTTCTCCCTATCCACAGGAGCGAAATGTAGTGAGAGTTTGCCATCAGTGGCACGGGCAAATTTCAGCGCGTCCAGACGCTTTGCGAACGGGACGGCAATCTTTTTTCCGCCCTGCGTCACAATCTCATAGCCCTTCAGATCGAAGCCTACCCGCGACACGGCGACGGGTTCATGCTGCGGATAGCCGTAAATTCCATTTATAGCGGACTGGCTCTGTACCTCCTGCACGGGATGTTTGCTCGCCTGCCCGGATACGTCGTCCTTAGAGTCACGCGGAGCGTCGTTTACCATACCGAGCGCCTGGTTCGTAACCGGAGGAGGTGCCGTGATAACCGCCGCACCTGGGTCGTCAATACGATGAGGCACCGATTTCTTGACCGCAACATGCCCTGCAACGGATTCGGATTTGCTCTCCCTGGGCCATTCCTTCCTCTGGCTTCTCGTTGAGTTCGGCGTTTTCTTTGCCCCCGAAGTTTCCGTGACAAGGGGCGCGTCCGCCGCCCCGCCCCCACTCGCCGCCCCGGATTTCGGGCTGGCAGGAGCGTTCCCAAATGAAGCGGACGGCAGAGAGGAAGACGCCACAGCAGGCGACGAGACGTTCTCCTCCCGATCCGCCGCCGGGGCCGAGTTATTTTTGAGGGTGGGAACGAAGAGGACGGCGACGAGCAGGGCCGCTGCAGCCCCGCCCAGTGCATAGAGAGGAACACGGGAACGCGGACGGGCAAACGTCTCCTGCCGCAACTCCTGCACGGAGGCGAGAATGCGGGAACGCAGATGCGGGTCGAGCGGTTCCAGGCGAACACCGCGCAACTGCTCTCCTGTCTGCTGCATGGCTTGGAACTCCTTCCGGCAGGACGCGCAACGCAGGAGGTGCCACCGCACTGCCAGCTTTTGGAGGAGTGGCAGTTCGTTGTCCAGGCAGGCTTTCAGCAACGGTTCCTGCGCCTCTTCATGACGGGAAAGGTTCATGGCGTCTTCTCCCCTGCCGCTTCCGCCAGTTTCACCCCCACACCGGTTTCGCCCAGGACATAGCCGCTCAGACTGTCGCGCAGGCGGCGGATAGCGTTGAACAGGCGGGACTTCACCGTGCCGACCGGCACTTCCAGCGTCTGAGCACACTCCTGATAGGTCAGCCCGTACAGTTCATGCAGGACGACCACCTCCTTGTGCTGCGGGGAGAGCAGGTTAAGCGCGTCCTGCACCTGATCCGAGAGTTCCCGCTTCACCGCCGCCTGCTCCGGGTCGGAACGCCAGTCCGTGCTGGCCTCAATGTCCTGCTCGTCCAGAGGCACATTCTGCGGGCGCGTCTTGTTGGCGTATTTGGCACACTGGTTCAGCGCGACGCGGTAGACCCAGGTCGCCAGCGCCGCCTCTCCCCGATAACTGCCGATATTGCGATAGAGATGCACGAATATCTCCTGCGTCAGGTCTTCCGCATCCGAGCGGTCGGTGACGGTGCGCCGGACAAGGAACTGCACCCGTGCGCCATAGGAGTCCAAAAACTCCTCGAAGGCTCGCGGGTCGCCGCCCTGAATACGTCGCGCCAAACGCAGGTCGTCACGCACGTAGCAGTCCTCCCGGCAAGGTCACCATTGTCTGGATTGGATACGAAACGGCAGGAAAAGGTTCACGGGTCAGGGTGCAGGCCATACGCGGCCTGTCGAAGGAGGTGATCGGCGAGAACCAGCGCAACCATCGCCTCGACCGCCGCGACCGCACGGGGCAGGACACAGGGGTCGTGGCGGCCTTTCGCCCGGAAGGTCACGGCTTCGCCTGCGGTATTGACGGTCTCCTGATCGCGCATAATGGTCGCGACCGGCTTGAACGCTACGCGCAGCACGATGTTCTCGCCGTTGGAGATGCCGCCCTGAATGCCGCCGGAATGGTTGGTGCGGGTGCGGACCTGCCCTTCACGCAGCACAAAGGAGTCGTTATGCTCGGAGCCGCGCAGGAGCACGCTGCCGAAGCCCTCCCCCACCTCGAAGCCCCGTGCGGCGGGCAGCGACATCAGCGCATGGGCGAGGTCGGCGGTCAGCTTGTCGAACACCGGTTCCCCAAGCCCCACCGGCACGTTCCGCACCACGAGTTCCACAATCCCGCCGAGCGAGTCGCCGTCCCGCCGCGCCGCATCTATCGCCGCGATCATCGTCTCGGCGGCGGCAGCGTCCGGGCAGCGCACGATATTGGCCTCTACGTGTGCGCGGGTCACGGTAGCGTTGTCCGCCTCTCCCCGTATCCCCGCGATCTGCGCGACATAGCCGACAATCTCCGTGCCGCACCGATGATGCAGCAGTTGCCGCGCCACCGCCCCGCCCGCCACGCGCCCAATCGCCTCACGGTACGACGCCCGCCCACCGCCCCGATAGTCCCGAATGCCGAACTTGGCCTGATAGGTATAGTCGGCATGGCTGGGGCGATAGAGGTCGCGCATCTCGCCGTAGTCTTTGGAGCGAGCATCGGTATTCCGCACCAGCATACCGATGGGGGTTCCGGTCGTCTGCTCCTCGAACAGCCCGGAGAGAACCTCCACCTCATCGCCTTCGCGCCGCTGCGTCGTGATTCGGCTCTGCCCCGGACGGCGGCGGTCCAAATCCTCCTGTATCTGCGCGAGGCTTATCGGAATACCGGGCGGGCATCCATCAAGGATACATCCCACCGCCGCGCCATGCGACTCCCCAAAGGTCGTGAGCCGAAAAAGAGTTCCAAAAGTGCTTCCTGCCATACCTCTAGTGTACCCTACAGCAAAAACAGACGCTTACGTTCAGTGGAGCATTTCGTCGAGGAGCGGCTGCATGGCGGCAGACCAGACTTCGTAGCCCTTTTTGGACAGGTGGAGTTGATCGGGTACATAGAGTTCTTTAAGGACGCTGTCCGGGGAGGCCGCGAACTTTGCGCCCATGTCCAGAAAACGCACCGTGTGACCGTTGTCGAGTTTTGCAATAAGGGTGTTGATGTGACGGACGCGCCCGGAGAAATAGCCGTTCTGACGCGGCAACAGGCCGAGCAGCAAGATTTTGGTCTTCGGGAGTTTCGCCTGCGCCTGCCGGACGATCTCGGTGATGCCCTGCGCGATCTCCTCGTCGGTTCCGGCGTTGTGGTCGCCATAGAGATTGTTTGTCCCGATTTTCAGGACGAGGAGTTTCGGGGTCAGGCCGTCTAGCTCTGCATGCTGAATACGCCAGAGAACTTGCCGGGTGCTGTCGCCGCCGATACCGTAGTTTACGGCTCCCAGAGGCGCATAGCGTTTCACCCAGATATCCTTGCCGCCGTTGGGGTCGTTCCAGCCCTGCGTGATGGAGTCGCCGAGAAACACGATGCTGACGCCGCCCTGCTTCGTGCGGTCGAGGAAGCCTTTATGGACGGAGAGCCAGGCGGTCGGGAACTGCGAGTAGAACCCCCACCCCGCCTCCCAGGGCTTGCCGCTCGCAGGCGGGCCGGTCGTCAGCGCGTCTTCCGGCCTGCCCGCCTCAATCGCAGTAGAGGCTTCGTGGACATCGTCCAGCCAGGCTTTGCCGTCTCCCTCCGCCAGCAGCAGGACATTGAAGAAGGCTGTCCATTCCAGCAGTTTGATCTCCTTCTCGAAGTGCGTCCAGTCCGTATCGTTCTGCACGAACTGCACCTGGATAAACTGGTTCTGCGCGTAGCCCTCCGCAAACGCCTGAATCGCGATCTGCGCTTTGACCGCGCCCGCAGATTTTATCCAGCCCGCGATCTTGAAGGTCGCGTTCGCACCACCCTGAACGACCTGAAAGCCCTGTCCGCTCTTGCCGCCGGAGACCGTGACCCGGAAGGAGGCCGGAGCCGTCTTAAAAACCTCTGTGTCGCGTTTTGTCTCCGCATCGCCGAACTTGCCGTCCCAGAAGGCAGGCGTTGCTCCGCCCTGCGTCATGCTGCCGTTCTTGATAACCAGCGTGAACGGCTTGACGGCAGGCGGAAGCTGCACGGCGGCGAACTTCGCATCGTCCGGCGTCGAACGGTACGTCTTGCCATCAGAAGGAGCGGCAAGGTGGGGCCAGCGCGTTGTCCAGAAGCCGCGCCCATTGGCTCCCCAGACAAGCTGCGTCGGGTCGTGGGGATTGAAGGCGATTACGCTGCCGCGTGTCATGGGGAGACCGGTATTCTGCATACTCCAGGTTTTGCCGTCGTCCGCGCTAATCCAGACACCCGTCGAATCGCAGTAGTCTTTGTAGGGATCGGTGTTGGTGGTGAGGGCGAGGCGCGTCGGGTCGGTCGGGGCTACCGCGACATTCGCCGTCCAATAGTCGTCCCAGAGGCGCGTCCAGGTCTTGCCGTCGTAGCGCCAGACGCCGGGCCGATCTCCCTGAAACGCCGCCACGACGACCCGCCCAAGACCGTCTACCGTCAGTCTCCCGTTCTTATTGTGTGGCCCTCCGAGGGGGATAAAGTGCAGGCCATCTTCCGTCTGGTAGACGTTCTTTTGGCCGGACACATAGAACCGCTTCGGGTTTTTGGGATCGGCGGCAATCCAGGTCAGGCTATCCGCCGCGAAGACCGTCTGCCAGTGATCGCCTGCATCGGCGCTTTGAAGCAGCTTGCCTCCGACGACGGCCCAGACCACTTTCGAGTCGTCCGGGAGCGCATAGATGCCGACCGGGCCGCTGCCCTGATAGAAATCGGGCAGACCGTGTTCCGCGCCTTTCAAAAGCGTCCATGTCTTGCCGCTATCCGCAGAGCGGGCAATGCCATTGAAGTTGAAGGTGCCGGTCGTTACGTAGATATGGCCGTCTCTGGTGAAGGCTGCGTCCACGCCTCCATTCCACGGAGCCGGATCGTTGAGATAGCGTGTCCAGGTCGTCAGGTTGTCCCGGCTTACCCAGACGCGGGCGGCATCCATCGCCTGAAAGACGGAGACGCCGGGATGATAGGGATCGAAACGGAAGTTCGTGCTGACCCATCCGGTAAAGCCGCGCCCGCGCCAGGCGTCCTGCGGCGTGGATGCGGAGGGATGATAGCAGAGGCCGTCTTCCCAGGTCTTGCCGCCGTCGCGGGTGGCGATGATGCTGTCGCTGTTCATGCCGAAGGCGACTTCCGGGTGATTCGGGTCTATGCTGAAGACAGTCATGCCGAGGCCCGCAGGCTGTGAATTCGCCAGACGAAACACCTTTCCCGTTGCCGGGTCGTCTTTCTGGCCGAAATTTCCCTTCGTCACGACGGGCCTCCAGTGTGCGCCGCCATCGGTAGTGGTATAGGTCACTCCCGCATCGAAGGCCCAATCGTTGGTGAACATCACCTCCGGGCGCGATTCGGAGACGGCGAAGGCTTTGTACCGGGCCGTCAGGTTGGGGTCGGTCGCGCTGTTCTGCCGCAGGCCGTTCGAGATACTGACCCAGTGCATCCCCGCATCTTCGCTCTTATAGATGCCGCCGGGCAGACAGGTCTTGTCGGGCTTCTGATAGTTGTCGAGCGAGGCAAACACTGTATTAGGCCGGGAGGGATGCGCGATGATGCGCTCTAAATGGAGATGCGGCAGCCCGGTATTGCGACTCTGCCAGGTCTTGCCGCCGTCTTCGCTGACCCGCACTCCCTGCCCGTCGAGCGCGGCATAGAGTCTCCGGGAGGAACCTGCCGCGAACGCCGCCGAGACGATGTTGACGCCTTTCGCCTCCGGCGCACTCGAATACCCGTCTGCTGTCAGCGTCACCAAACGTGTCCAATGCTGCCCCGCGTCCCGGCTCTCCCAGACCACGCCAAGCGCGGCCTGCTCCCACTTTATCATGTCCCAGCGACGACTGGAGCCGCCGATGGCGAACAGGTGATTGACATCATTGGGATCGAACAGCACTTTTTCAATGGGGGCGCTGTGTCCCAGGCCGAGCGGGCCGGGCATTCCGACACGGCGTTCCTGCCACGTATGCCCGCCGTCCATACTGACATAGGGGCCGCTGACGGTCCCGGCCCAGGCAATATCGGGATTTTTGGGATGCCAGGTCAGATCGCCGATCTCCCAGCTTTTGAAGCCGGTCGTCGCCTGCCAGGATTTGCCGCCGTCCGTACTCAGTCCCACCCCCAGCATATCGCCACTGAGCAGGATACGCTTTGAGTCGTGCGGGCTGATTCGCATCCCGGTCATCCAGCCGCCGCTTCCCGGCTCATCAAGCGGCTTCCACGTCAGGCTGACAGTCTGTTTACCCGGTATTTCCACACCGAAAACAGGCAGCCAGGCGATTGTCAGCGCTGCGATGGCGATGATAAGAAAAAGCGTATTGGGTTTATGTGAGAGCATACTTCCCCTTTTGCATCCGTTAAGCCTCGTACCAATGCTCAGAAATTTTGCGCCGCAGAGGTTGCACAGGAATTTATTCCGGCGCAATCTTCCAGACCGCGAGAAAGCCGGTGGTGAACGCTGTTGCTGCACCGGCACCTCTGCGGAATTTAGGTGGTCGCTCTCTTTAGAATACCCCGCAACGCCCGGACATTCCGTTATGAAGCAGCCTGTGCATCTCCCTATTCAGGCCAACGCTCGTTCTGTTTCGGGTACACTATCGGCGGAGAAAACTCTCCCGCCTGCGGCTGCGTCACGGTCAAAGTCGCCCTGGGGCGGAATGGCAGGCAAGACCCTGGAAGGAGTCGGGACGCAATGGCGCGTCTGCAAACGAAGAAACTATGATATCGCAAGAGCTGGCTTCACTGGGCCTGCATGGCCTCACAAATCTTTACGAAAACCTCAACGCCGCAACTCTGGTGGAACATTCCGTCCGCCGGAATGAGGGACTGATCGCACAGAACGGAGCCTTCGTCGTCAAGACGGGCAAGTTCACCGGACGCTCCCCCAAAGACAAGTTCATTGTTCGGGAGCCGGGTTCAGAGGAGAAAATCTGGTGGGGGCCGGTCAATCAGCCGCTCTCCGAATCCTCCTTCGACAGCCTGTACCGGCGTGTCACCCGCTATCTGGAAGGCCGTGAAGTCTATGTCCAGAACCTGTATGGCGGGGCGGATATTCGCTACCGACTGCCGGTTCGTGTCGTCACGGAATACGCCTGGCATAGCCTTTTTGCGCGTCAACTGCTGGTGCGCCCTGAACTGTTTCACGAAGCGGCGCAGGAAGAGGACAACCAGGGTTTTACGATTCTGGCTGCTCCGGGCTGCCGGGCAGTTCCGGCAGAAGACGGCACAAATTCCGAAACATTCGTCGTCATTCACTTTGCCCGACGGTTGGTCCTGATCGGCGGCACCGAGTACACGGGCGAGATCAAGAAGAGCGTCTTCACCCTGCTCAACTATCTCCTGCCCCAACAGAACATTTTCCCAATGCACTGCTCCGCCAACATCGGCCTGAACCACGGTGACACCGCCCTCTTCTTCGGACTGAGCGGCACGGGCAAGACCACGCTCTCCGCCGACCCCTCTCGCGCTCTGATTGGTGACGATGAGCACGGCTGGAGCGACGACGGTGTCTTCAATTTCGAGGGAGGCTGTTACGCCAAGTGTATTCGCCTCAGCCGCAAGGCCGAGCCGCAGATATGGGATGCGATCCGTTTCGGCTCCGTCCTCGAAAACGTCGTCATGGACGATACCACCCGCGAACTGGAGTTCGACAGCGCGGAACTGACGGAGAACACCCGCGCCGCCTACCCGATCAACTATATCCCGAACGCCCGCATTCCCGGCGTCGGCAAGCACCCGCGCAACGTTGTCTTCCTGACCGCAGACGCCTTCGGGGTGCTGCCTCCCATCAGCCGCCTCACGCCCGCACAGGCCCGTTTCCACTTCCTCAGCGGCTACACCGCGAAGGTCGCCGGAACCGAGCGTGGCCTGAGCAATGAGCCGCAGGCGACATTCAGCGCCTGTTTCGGGCAACCCTTCCTGCCCCTGCATCCCACCGAGTACTCCCGAATGCTCGGCGAGAAACTGGACCTTCATCGCTCTACCGTCTGGCTGGTCAATACCGGCTGGAGCGGCGGTCCCTATGGCGTCGGACATCGCATGAACATCGCCTACACGCGTGCGATGGTGGACGCCGCAATCGAAGGCAAACTCAGTGGAGTGGAGTTCGAGACAGAGCCTGTCTTCGGCCTTGCCATCCCAAAGGCGGTTCCCGGCGTTCCCCCGGAAGTCCTGAACCCGCGCAACACCTGGCCCGACAAAGCCGCCTACGACGTGCAGATCGCCCATCTCGCCCAACTCTTCGTCAAGAATTTCGATCTCTATCGCGAGAGCGCCGCGCCGGAAGTCATTGCGGCCGCGCCCCGCGTTCCCTGACCGAAAAGTCACTGTTCCAGAGTTGGGGAAGGAGGGCCACCCCAAAAGGAGCGAGCCATGCGTAGTAAAAAATTCCTGACGCTGTTGGCGCTGATGATTCTGCTTTCTGCCATTAAGGGAGGAGAGGCCGTGGAGACGCGCAAAGAGGCCCAACGGGGCCATGCCTTTACCGCAATCACCGACTTCGCGAAGTTCGAGCGAGATAGTGCGGCTGCCCCGGGCGAGACGGTCCTGACTTCGCCGGAGATGAAGATGGGGCTGAACGCGAATGAGGTAATTGTTTCATGGAATGCGGATGCGCCCGAGGGAACCGGAATCAAGATTGAGGCACAGGGCCGCTACGCAGACCGGGAGACGAAATGGTTCACCCTCGCACTCTGGTCGAAGGACGGCAAGACGTTTCCGCGTGAGAGCGTGAACGGGCAGAAGGATGCGGACGGGGATGTGCATACCGATACCCTCGCGCTGACGAAGCCGACAGATCGTCTGCGCCTGCGAATCACGCTGAACAGTTCTACGGACGGGAAGGCTCCCATCCTGAAGTTCCTCGGCACCTGTGCGACGGATACGCATTTCGTGGCGGCTCCGCTGGAACCGAACCATGCTGTCTGGGGCAAAGAGGTCGTGGTGCCGGGGCGTCCTCAGTCAGGCTGGCCCGGTGCGAGCGGGTGGTGCAGCCCAACCAGCACCGACATGGTACTGGCCTTCTGGGCCGAACACAAACATCGCCCGGAACTCGATATTCCCGTTCCCGATGCCGCCCACGCCATCTACGACCGGGTCTACGACGGCACAGGCAACTGGCCCTTCAATACGGCTTTCGCGGGGTCATTTCCAGGCATCCGCGCCTACGTCAGCCGCTTCTCGGACATTCGCGAACTGGAAGAGTGGATTGCAGTCGGCCTGCCGCCCGTCGTCTCCGTCTCCTACGACCTGCTGCGCGGCAAGGCCACCGACAACGATCCCGGTCACCTCATGGTCTGCGACGGCTTCACTGCCACAGGCGACATCGTTCTCAACGACCCGGCGCATCACCCGGAGAAGGGCGAAGTCTGCCGCCGTGTCTTCCCACGCGCCAACTTCCTTAAAGGCTGGGCCAGAAGCCACAATACCGTCTATCTCATCTATCCCGAAGGCACCCGACGACCCGCCAACCACTACGGCCACTGGGAGTAGCCGCATCCCCCCGAAATCAAAATCCTGACTGCTCCCGAGCAGGCAGCGGTCATAATTTGCTGGTCACCGGGTGGCAAACGTCGCTCGAAACGCAGCAAGGTATTTTCGAGGCGCAATTGCAGATTCTCCCGTTCGTGTTTGGCGTTTTCTTTTGGGTGCGTTCCGTTTCATTTGAGAGGAGTTGGCGTCCTTGCACGCTTTCTGGTAATCTGTTTGATCTCACCCATTCAGCCACCAAGAAACGCCCATGTCTACCAACTCCCAAGAGATTGTACAACAGGTCCGACAAGAATTTGAAGCCTTGATCACAAAAATGATCCAAGCCAACCCACAAGCGACCCTTACCGCCGACGCTATGGAACGCGACCTCTGGAAATC
>JBBRLP010000030.1:0-45430 GCA_038231295.1 Chthonomonadales bacterium | reverse complement strand
CCTGGTCTGAACCTATCCAGGCGAAGTTTCGCATCCCCGCAAAGTTCAGCCGCTAACTCGAACATCCGCCAACTTCACCCCGTGTTATAGCACCTTCCTTCACCCTGACGGAAGGTGTGCGCTATTTTCCGCTTACTTTTATCGAGAGCTACTACGAAATTATCCGGATGGTCTCCGCTATCCTTCGCCAGGTTGAGGGAGACTGCTTCTGGAGCTCGACCGGCTATTTCGTTCCCCTGTTGATTCGCAAGGAGGGTCAAGTAATCATTGATCCCACTCTATGGGGACTGGGGTGGGATGAGAGAGGAAGACAGGCGCTGAGCGTCCCTTTCACCACGGGCAAACTTCCGTATGATTGGAATCGATAATTGCATTCCTGCTCGAACCCGATCTTCCTCGCCCTACGATGTCGCTGGCCCCTGCGCCTCTGCACAGATACCTCCCACACCCTTGCCATCGGCTACCTGGTGCGGGTGCAGATCAACTGCGGCGGTGCGGCAGTCGGCACCTTTGCAGCAGACGCGTACTACAGCAACATCGCCACCATATATACCGGCACGACCCCTTACGAGAGTAAGGCAGGCTAATTTCGCGAACAGGCGCCGAGTCTGGGCAAGCAATCCCATAGATATATGGACTGATCGGATATCGGTTGGCAAGAATATCTGCTAACATAGGACGTGGTGGAGCGGTAATCAATTATTCGGTTCGTTCGATAATGGACAGATCAGGTGCCCGCGCAGCGGTTACTCGGCCGTGGGCTTATAGCCCCGGACTTCAGTCCGAAGGGCACCTCACAGGGAATGCCGAAAACAATCGGGTTGAACCAGATGTATCCACGCAGGTGGGTTCCTGCCATGAAATAGAAACCATCACCGTAAACGTACTGTCTATAAAGCGTCACTCTTCAACACACGAACGCACTCTTTTTCTCCAGGGGCTATCCATTATGAACAAGCGGTTTCTTCTCTCTCTGCTCGCGTTGCTGACCGTCGGGTATGCGGCGTGGGCGGATCCTCCGGTGAGCGGAGGAGCGTCTAAGGTGGGAACGGTCTATCGGGTTCCCTATCGGCTGGCGGATACCAAGCACCTGATTATTCGGGCGAAACTGAATGGCAAGGGGCCGTACAACTTTATCATGGATACGGGAGCGCCCGCACTTTTCGTCAGCGCGGACATTGCGGATAAGATCGGCGTCAAGCCTGCGGCGGACGGATGGGGAACTTTCGACCGTCTGGAGATCGAAGGCGGCGCGGTGCTGGAGAAGATGAAGGCCCGCATCGAGTCGCCCGCGCAGCTCAAAGGCATGAACGCGATGGGTCTGGCAGGAGTGCGGATTGACGGCGTGCTCGGCTTCAATCTGCTCGCCAACTATCGCATCGAGATTGACCTGACCCAGCCGAAAATGACATGGACACGGCAGGCGGGCATGGACCTGAAGCCCATCAGCGCGAAAGAGTTCGGCGAGAAGGGCGGCCCGCCCACGCAGGGAATCGCACAGATGGAGAGCCTGACGAAGATGGCGAGTTCGCTCTTCGCGCAGAAGCCGCAGCCCGAACCCGTCCCGCGTGGCTTCTTCGGCATCGAGCTCGCGGCAGACAAGCCGGATGAAGTGCGAATCAAGACCGTGCTGGCGGGCAGTCCGGCGGCGACGGGCGGACTGAAAGCGGGAGACCACATTACGATGCTGACAGTCGGCGAAACGCCCGGTACGGACATCGGTGATCTCGCGGAACTGCGGAAACAGGCGGCTCCGGTGACCGCCGGAACCTCCGTACGCTTCACTGTTCTTCGGGACGGCAAGACGCTCCCGGTAACGGTCGTAGCGGGAAAGGGAGGGCTGTAAGATGCGAACGCGAACCAATCTCCTCCTGGTAATTGCCGCGCTTCTGGTGACACTGCTCGTGCCATTCCGCAGTGCCGCGCAGACGCATACCGCTCCGCTGGAACTCCTGCGTACCGGGCATATCGCCGTCAAGGTGAAGATCAACGGACAGGGGCCGTTCCGCCTCATCCTCGATACCGGTTCGCCCCTCACTTTCATCAGCACCCGCACCGCACAGCAGCTTGGCCTTATCTCCCCGCAGAAGGGCAAATCCACTGCGTTCGGCGGGCTGACAATGGGCGGACAGGCAACCCTGAAATCGGTTTCGGTCGGAGACACGGAGGTGCAGAACCTCAACGCGCTGATTCTGGATCACCCGATTGTCGAGGCGCTCGGAGGGCTGGAAGGCCGACTGGACGGCATCATCGGTTTCTCGTTCTTCGCCCGGTTCCACACGACCCTCGACTATCTCGCCTCGCAGGTGACCTTCGTGCTGGTGGACTACACCCCGCAGGACGTGATGAATGGGATGATGAGTCGCCTGTTCGGTGGCCCCCCGAAAGCGCGTGTCATCGGGCCGCACTCCCTGTGGGGAATGAGCGTCGCGAAATCGCCGCAGGACAACGGTGTTCTTGTCACGCAAATCTATCCCGGCAGTGCAGCAAGCGAAGGCGGTCTCATGGTCGGTGACCGTATCGCTACCCTCGACGACCGCTGGACGGATACGCTCAACGATCTCTACGATGCCTCCGCGCTTGTGAAAACCGGGGAACCGATAGCCGTCAAGGTCGTCCGCAACGGGAAGGAACTCCTCCTGACCGTTCGCCCGCGCACTGGCCTGTAGACTTCCGAACGGCCTGTTCTATCGCCCCGTCTCTGTGGTCGCAGAGGCGGGGCGTGATTCTGTGCCGGAAACCGCCCTTTCCACGCCGCCCGGCACTCGGCCTGAGTGGTATAATGAACAGGGAGACCATTCTGCGATTGAGGAGCAACGACCATGAGTACCGAGACATTAGATATGCCGCGTATCGGCGTGATTGATCTGCCGGAGACGGCGGAACCGCCGACAGACGCCATTGAAGACCACACACCGGGCGATGCCGGAAACGACTTCGGACGCTGCCCCGTCTGTGACAAACCCCTGCGCCCGCACGACCCGAATACCGGTCAGCCGCGCACCCCGCCTGTGGGCAAAGGCTTCGCCAGCCGCGCCAAATGCACCGGATGCGGCACCATTCTCTTCTACAAAGGCGGCAAAGAGTGGGGCATCCTGCTCGACAGCGACCTGAGCGACGAAGACCGCGCCCTCGACAACCTGCGCTGGTAGTGCGTGATTCGTCATAATTCCAAAGGATATGCCGTGCAACGCAAACGCGCTTCTACTCTCGCAGTTATTCTGCTGCTCGTCGCTGCTGGTGTGACTGCGGCTCGCTCTCCGCTGCTGCATATAGGCAAACAGCCGGATGGCGGGTTCCTTGTCTCGACGGGGCGGCGAATCGAACCGGCGTCCATCGCGTTCAACGGCCGTCCGACCGACATCGCCCTGCATCCGTCCGGGGAGTTCTTCGCGGTTCTCGGGCAGAGCAGCGTTTTTCTCGCGACGAAGGAGGGAGTCCTCGCCGATTCCGCCGCGCCACTGGGAGCGGGAGCGGGCTATCGCGGACTGCTCTGGTCGGTGGATGGGACACGACTGTACGCCAGTGTCTCGAATGGCTTTGTGCTGGAGTTCACGCTCGCCGACCGCAAACTGACGGCGGGGAAGCGCCTCGTCATTCAGCCGGAAGGAGAGAAGGCGAATCCACGTCCGGGCGGCATGACACTGACGCACGACGGCTCCCGACTCTTTGTCTGCGCCTGTGACCGCAACGCCGTCGCGGAGATTGCGCTGCCGGAAGGCCGCTTCGTGCGGGAGTATCCCGTGCAGAACCTGCCTTTTGAGGTAAAACTCAGCGCGGACGAACGGACGCTGATTGTCACCGATTGGGGCGGGCATCTGGTCCAGGACGGCGACGACATGGCGGCGAGCGGTAACACGATGCTTGCCATTGACGCACACGGCGCGACCTCCTCCGGCACCGTCAGCCTCGTTCAGCGAGAGACGGGCGCGACACAGCGCATCGAAGTCGGCCTGCATCCCACCGGTATCGCCGTCGCGGGAAACACAGCCTATATCGCCAACGCCGCCAGCGACAGTATCTCCGTTCTCGATATTGCAGGCGCGAAGGTTGTCCGCACGATCACGTTGAAGTGGGGCAGCCTGAACCTGTTCGGCGCGATGCCCTGCGCCCTTGCTCTGCGCGGCAGTACCCTTTTCATCTGCAACGGCGGCGACAACGCCCTCTGCGAACTCGATATTCCGACCGGCACGGTGCGCGGCTATCGGCCCGCAGGCTACTTCCCGCTGGCCCTCGCGCTTTCGGCGGACGGGAACAGCGCGTTTGTGCTGAACACCAAAGGCAACGGCTCCGTCCGCAATACGGTCTTCGGCAAACCGGGCAACGCCCACGACTTTCAGGGAACGGTCTCTGTCGTGGACTTGAAGGCTGATATCAAGGTAGCGACCGAGCGCGTCGCGGACGACAACGACTGGAACCGCAATCGCGCCGACCTCACCCCGAAACTCGCGGTCTACAACGGCGCAATCAAGCACGTCCTCTACATCATCAAAGAGAACCGCACCTACGACGAGGTATTCGGGGATATGCCGCAGGGCAATGGCGACCCAAAACTGTGTGACCTCGGTGAGACCATCACCCCGAATGCCCATGCCCTCGCCCGGCAGTTCACCCTCTTCGACAACGGCTATGTAACCGGAACCAACAGCGCGGACGGACACGCCTGGAGTACGCAGGCACTCGCCACCGACTATCTGGAGCATTTCTACACCGGCTACCGCACCTACCCGGACGACGGCGACTGCGCGATGGCGATCTCTCCGGCAGGCGGGCTGTGGGACGCCGCGCTGAAAAAGGGAAAGTCCCTGCGCGTCTACGGCGAGTTCTGTGACGATGAACTGGCCGTCTTCACGCCGACGGTGACAAGCTGGAAGGAGGTCTGGGACGACCGCGTCAGCGGCAAGCGGCGCATCAGCAAGAGCGTGGGAACGCGTATCGCCGCCCTGCGCCCCTACATCCATCCCAACTACGTCTACTGGCCCCTGCTGCAAAGCGACCAGGAACGCGCCGACATCTTCGTCGGGGAGTACGGGCGGATGAGCCGGGAGAACCGCGTCCCGAACCTGATGATCCTCAGCCTGCCCTCCGACCACACCGAAGGCCGCGACCCGCACTATCCGAAGCCGCAGTGCATGGTCGCCGACAACGACCGGGCGCTCGGTCGCATCGTCGAGGCGGTCTCGCATAGCAAGGAGTGGAAGGAGACCTGCATCTTCGTCATCGAGGACGACGCGCAGTCCGGCCCTGACCATGTAGATGGTCATCGCACCGTCTACGCCGCCTACAGCCCCTATACGCGGCGCGGCTATGTGGACAGCAATCTCTACACGACGCTCTCCATGCTCCGCTCCATCGAAAAGATGCTCGGTCTCGACCCCATGAACCGCTTCGACGCGCTGACCCCGCCCCTCACCGCCTGCTTCACCGACACGCCTGACCTGACGCCCTTTACCAGCGTTCCCAACCGTATCGCCCTCGACGAGATGAACCCACCGCTCGCGAAACAGACCGGTCTGGAACGCTACTGGACCGAAAAGTCTCTCGCCCTCGACTGGAGCGGCCTCGACCGTCCCGACCCACAGGTACTTAATCAGGTTCTCTGGCACACCCTGCGCGGCGTTAATACCCCGTACCCGGCTCGTTGAGCGCGTTGCCAACGGCATCTGACAGCCATAGTGCAGCCTTGCGGCTTATGCCCGCCCGAGAGCGGTCTGGACGAACGCCTCTATCGCCGCCGCAGGCTGTGCGCCCATCGTGCGGTTCACCTCTTTGCCGGCAGCGATCACCACCATCGTCGGGATCGAACGGACCTGATACTGCTCGGAGAGAGCGGGCAGGGTTTCCGTGTTGACCTTCACGACCAGGAACTTGCCTGCGTTTCTGGCCGCAACTTTTTCCAGTTCCGGCGCCACACGCAGACACGGGCCGCACCACGAAGCCCAGAAATCAACGACAATCGGCACCGGTGACGCTTCCAGAAGGCGCTGGGAATCCGTCTGAGACGAAACTTCGACAGGCACGGCAGCCGGGCCGAGGTCCGCCTTACAGCGGCCGCACTGGCCGGTCTTGCCGAGATGCTTGAAAGGGATGCTGTTTTTCTGTCCGCAGGCGGCGCAACTCTGGATAAGGCCGCGTGAATCCATCTGAATCTTGCTCATTGCGTTTTTCCCTTCTTCGATACAGGGGGAGAGGCTATGCTGGAAGATTGGCCGTGCTGCGACGGTTTGCCTCCTGCAACTTATCTGAACGCCCTCCGGTCGTTTCTGGTATAATTTACGCATCCCGATTCACCGAGGCTCAGGAGAGTTGCTGTCATGCCCCTATCGCTCTATAACACGCTGTCGCGCCGTAAAGAGGAGTTTGTGCCGCTTGATCCCGCAAAGGTGCGGCTCTACTGCTGCGGCCCGACCGTCTACAATTTCGCGCACATCGGCAACCTCCGCACATACATCTTCGAGGACATCCTGCGCCGTACCCTGAAGTTCAATGGCTATGCGGTCGAACATGTCATGAACATCACCGACGTGGGCCACATGACCTCGGACGGCGATACCGGGGACGACAAGATGGAACTGGCGGCACGAGCGCAGAAGAAGTCGCCCTGGGAGATCGCTCGCTACTACGAAGAGGCGTTCTTCACCGACACCGACCGCCTGAACATCGAGCGCCCGGAGGTCACGCCCCGCGCCACCGAACACGTTGTCGAGATGATCGAACTGATTCAGCGCCTGGAGGCCAACGGCTACACCTACGTAACGACCGAAGGCGTCTATTTCGACACGTCCAAGTTCGCGGACTACGGCAAGATGGCCCGCCTCAACCTGACCGGGCAACAGACCAGCCGCGACGAGGTAGTGACCGACGAGACCAAGCGCAATCCGTCCGATTTCATGCTGTGGTTCCTGAACAAACCCACCCACCTGATGCAGTGGCAGAGTCCGTGGGGGCCGGGTTATCCCGGCTGGCACATCGAATGCTCCGCCATGTCCATGAAATACCTCGGAGAGACCTTCGATATCCACTGCGGCGGCGTAGACCATGTGACGGTCCACCACACCAACGAGATCGCGCAGTCGGAGTGTGCCACGCATCACCCGTTTGTGCGCTACTGGATGCACGGCGAGTTCCTGCTGATGGGCAAGGAGAAGATATCCAAGTCGAAGGGCGGGGCCATCAACACCGTGCAATCGCTGATAGAACGCGGCTACGACCCGCTCGCCTACCGCTACTTCTGCCTTCAGGCGCACTACCGCTCGGAACTCAACTTTTCGACTGAGGCCCTCGACGGGGTGACTTCCGGCCTGCGGAAGGTCTACGCGCTCTGCCCGGACAGCGACCCTCTGCGCGACGACGAGACGGCCTATCAGGAGGCACGGCAGCGCGTTCTCGACGCTGTCAACGACGATCTCGCTCTGCCGCAGGCGGTCGGCCTGCTCAACTCGTATGGCAGTTATCGCCTCTGGGTGGAGTTCGATGCCATTCTCGGCCTCGACATCGCCAAGCGCTCCTGCCGCGAAGAAGAGCCTCTGCCCGCCGAGGTGCTGGAAAAAATAGAAGCCCGCAACGCCGCCCGCAAATCTCGCGACTGGGCCTCCTCCGACACCCTCCGCGACGACTTGATCGCGCTCGGCTACGAGGTCGGCGACGGCCCACAGGGAACCACCGTCAAGAAACGCGCCCTGTAAGGCCGTCGCTTCCAGAGAACCGGTGTGGGAAGCGAAAGCCCGACAAGAGGAACAGGATGCCGACGTTTGCACTGGTGCGAGAAGGGCCGCCTGTTCCTCTTCGGGTGCAATGTGATCTCATGTCAGCCTTCCATGCGCGGGGCGCACCCTATCGCATAGAAATGCCTTCTCCCCCGGAATCGGGGGCCGGGGGGCGGTATTTTCTCATCAGACGATCAGGCTTCTCTCTCTATCTGTCCGATCGCTATTTGAGTCATTTTCAGGCGAAGGCGAGGACGCCATCGTAAAGGGAGAGCTGAGAGTAGTCGTTCTCCTTCTCCGCATATTCGCGTTCGCCCTGTACGGGCGGTTCCCGGTCGCAGGAAGGCGCGTGAGCCGTATCGAGATGGGAGACCAGCCAGTCCGCGAAGACCTTCGCCTCCGCTAATTTGCCGATTCCCTCGGCGCGGTTCTTGCCGATAAGCGCCATAAGCTGCGCCTGATGCTGCCCCCTTCGATCCCGCTCCTCCTCGAACTGATGGAACAGTGTGTCAATGCGGGCAATGGACGCCTGCGCCGCCTGCACATCCTTAAACCGCAACACTCCATTGAACATCCGGGCGTAGGCGTTCTGGGCCACACTGCTGGTATAGAGATCGCTGTAGTCGCTCGGCTTCCCGGAAGCGATGAGGACATTGGCGACGTAACTTGGCGTACATTTCAGCGTTTGGGCGATCTCCTCGACCGTGCGTCCCGACGCCTGCATGGAGAGGGCTAAATCTTTCTTCGTAAGGCGTTTCATAACGGTTCAAAACCCTTTCGTGTCGTGCGTTACACTTCTGTAGACACATCCTTATTTTACCATTTGGAATCGCGAATGTCAAATACTTATGTCTACTTGTTCTACTATTTAGTCTACCTGTTTTTGCCTGTCATTCACCTCGCGAAGGCATTCTGAGGGTGGGCGTGACATAGGCCGAAATACCCAGACAGGGCGGCTGCAAAACAGGCATTTTGCCTCATGCGCGAAGAGGCAGAATGGATGTATCCTAACACTGTATCTACTCCCGTGCGCGGCCTCAAAGAGGAAAGGAATCGCTCTTTTGAAAACTCGTTTACGCACCTGCCCGGTGACCTGCCGGGGCCTGCTGACACTCTCCCTTCTGCTGTCTTCCGCTGCACTCGCCGGGGCGCAGGACGCACCTGTTCCCACAGGCGGCGGCGTCTCGAAAATGGCGGCTTCCCCTTTGGCTGTCTCTGAGCCGAAGTACCACGCCTTTGCGCTGCGGCTGGGCGCGAACCTCTCTCCGCAGACCGGGCCTGCTTTCGGTCTCGACTACACACCGCGTGGAATGCATCTCGCACCGGGCTTTTCGACCCGCTTCGACTTCGAGGCAGCCTTCAACACACGAGGGAACAACAACAGCCTGCAGGGCGAAATAGACCCCGTCTCCAGTGTCACCATCAACCAGGTCTATGCGAATCCTCGCAGTAGGGAACGTGTGTACGTAGGTGCCGGAATCGGGGCATACACCGGTCCGACGGGCAGCCCGATCTTCGGGACAGGTCTCCAACTTTTCGGGCCAAGCTTTAAGGACGAGACAAGGTTCGGAGGCAAGGTGTTCGTCGGAGCAAACTTCACTTCGACGACGGGGGCCGAGGCCGCCGTCCATTTCGCAGGCAGCACAACGCTGGTCACGGTGCAGCTGCGGCTGAAACTCTGAACACGGAAACTGGCAAACGGAGGTTGTGGGGTATAGTGGAATATCTTATTTTTGGGAGACCCCATGAGCGAAAGTTTGCATAAGTTTAAGGCCAGGTGCGCGATGATCTCGCGCCTGGGTCAGGCGGCGGGTCTGCTGGGCTGGGACCAGCAGACCTATATGCCCTCCGGCGCGGCGATGGCACGGGCCGAACAGATGGCGGCCCTCGGCCAGTTCCTGCACGAACTCTCTACCTCCGAGGAGACGGGAAACCTGCTGGTAAAGGCCGAAGCCGATACCGCAGGACAGCCCGATGACAGCGACGAGGTGCGGATGCTACGGGTCTTTCGCCGCGCCTTCGACAAAGCGACCAAACTGCCCACCGAACTCGTCGCCGAAATCGCCCGCCACGCTAGCATCGGCCAGGACATCTGGGCGCGGGCGCGTCATGCCAACGATTTTGTCGCCTTCGCTCCCGCTCTGGAGAAGATGCTTGACCTCACCCGGCAGTCGGCGGGATACCTGGGCTACAAAGATCACCTGTACGATGCGCTGATTGACAACTACGAACCCGGCACGACCACCGCCGATGTCGCTGCGATGTTCGCCGAACTCAAGCCGGACCTCGTCGCGCTCACCCACGCCATTGCCCACAGCAAACGCCCGGTAGACGACAGCAACGTGCACGGCGATTTCCCCACCGAGCAGCAGAAAGCGTTGACCCTGGCGGTCGTCGCGGCGGTTGGCTACGATCTGACCCGCGGGCGGCAGGACATCGCCGAACATCCTTTCTGCTCCAACTTCTCCCGCGACGATGTGCGTATCACCACGCGCTTCGACCCGAAGTTTCTCAATCAGGCGCTCTATGCTTCGCTGCACGAGGCCGGTCATGCCATGTACGAGCAGGGTTCTCCGGCAGTCTACGAGGCCACTTCGCTGGCAGGCGGAGCCTCGCTCGGCGTCCACGAAAGCCAGTCGCGGCTCTGGGAGAATCAGGTCGGGCGCAGCCGGGGCTTCTGCCGCTGGGTCTTCCCGCAGTTGCAGACTCATTTCCCCGACGCGCTGGCCCACTCCGACGCCGAAACCTTCTACCGTGCCGTCAACAAGGTCACCCCCTCGCTCATTCGCGTCGAAGCGGACGAGGTGACCTACAACCTGCACACCATGCTCCGATTTGAACTGGAGTGCGACCTACTGACCGGCAAACTTGCTGTCGCCGACCTGCCCGCCGCCTGGAACGCCAAAATGGAGTCCTATCTGGGCGTGACGCCTCCGACGAATGCGGACGGCGTTCTTCAAGACGTTCACTGGTCGTGCGGCCTCATCGGCTACTTCCCCACCTACTCCATCGGCAATCTGCTCTCCGCGCAGCTCTGGGAGGCCGCGAAGACCGCTCTGCCCGACCTCGACGCGCAGATCGAACGCGGTGAGTTCGCCGCCCTGCTCGGTTGGCTCCGCACCAATGTCCACGCCTACGGCTCGAAATATCTGCCGAAGGAACTGGTACTCAAAGCGACGGGCAAGCCCCTCTCCGCCCGCGCCTACGTCACCTACCTCACCACCAAATACAGCGACATCTACGCCCTTTGAATCCTGGCTCTAACCCTCTCGGCAAAAATGTTTGCGAGAGGGTTTAGCATTCTCGCTGTTGGGGGCGATAAGAGAATTGACTACGCGCACAGACATCGCCCGACTGCAGCGGGAACCCGATGCAAACGTTGCGCTTCCAGAAAGGAGGTGGGTGAGTTGGATTTTAACGCACTATGCGGCTCGCTTACCCGCTTCTCTGACGCTTCCGTTTCGGTTCGCCGTTAAGCGTCGGTGAGCGAGTAAAGAAGGCTTCTGTCCCGGTTCGCCGGAGCAGGAGCCTTCTTTTTGGCTGTGCCTCCGCTCTGGACCGCGTCCGTGCGGCGCAAGAAGGAATTTTCGGGGCGATGGCGAACAGTAGCGCGGCGGTTTCGCCATTCTGGCCTCTGTGTGCGGACGCCGGAAGCACGGACATTTTTCAACGGAGGAACCTCTTCACAATGGCTAAAAAGCAGATCAATGTGGCTCTTATCGGCTATCAGTTCATGGGCAAGGCGCACAGCAACGCCTATCGGCAGGTGGGGCGGTTTTTCGACCTCGATGTCGAGCCGGTGATGAAGGTGCTGGTCGGGCGCAGTGAACATAAAGTGAGAGCGGCGGCGGAGAACTTCGGCTGGCAGGAGTCGGCCACCAACTGGGAAGAGGTCATTCAGCGCGACGACATTGATCTGGTGGACATCGGCACCCCCAACGACACCCACGCCACCATCTCGCAGGCCGCCCTCAAAGCAGGGAAACACGTACTCTGCGAAAAGCCGCTCGCTATCTCCGTCGCCGACGCGAAAGCCTCCTACGATGTCGCGAAGCAGACGGGCCTCATCAACGGCATCTGCCACAACTACCGCAAGGCCCCCGCGATTGCAATGGCGGCGCAGATGGTCAAAGAGGGCAAACTCGGTGCGATCCGCCACTTCCGGGGAACCTACCTGCAGGACTGGATACTAGACCCAAGCGTCCCGTTGGTCTGGCGGCTGGACAAGAACATCGCGGGCAGCGGCTCGCACGGCGACCTCAACGCACACCTCATTGACACGGCGCGGTTCGTCATGGGCGCAGAGTTCACCGAAGTCATCGGGCTGGCGGAGACCTTCATCAAGAAACGCCCCCTGCTCGCGGACACGGACGGCGGACTGACCGGCTTCAAAGCCTCCGGGGAGATGGGCGACGTGACGGTAGACGACGTGACCGCATTCCTTGCCCGCTTTACCAACGGCGCGACTGCGACCTTCGAGGCCACCCGTCTCGCGCCGGGCCGCAAGAACTACAATCGCTGGGAGATTAACGGCGAGAAAGGTACAATTGCCTTCAATCTCGAACGAATGAATGAGATTGAAATCTACCTGACGGACGACCCGCAGGGGCTTCAGGGCTTCCACACCATTCAGGCCACCGAGAACTTCATGCCCTATATGGAAGGCTACTGGCCCGTCGCCCACATCATCGGCTACGAACACACGTTTATCAATATGATGAAAGATCTGTTCCAGGCCATCGGCAAGGGCGAGCAGTTCACCCCGGACTTCGAAGACGGCCTCAAAAATCAGGCGGTTCTCGAAGCCGTAGACAAGTCCGTTGTGTCGCGCCAGTGGGAACGCCCGCTGTTCTGAGTCCCGGAGGGCGAACGTTCAGTCGGCTCTCGCGGGAACGCGACGGACGGGAGGCGACGGACTAAAGTCCCCGCTATGTGACCTTCGGCCCAGTTTCCTTCGGAAACGTTGAGGCTGTAAGGAGCTTTCGCTGCACTCAACAGAGATTGTCGCGTTGGGTTTCGTCCGAAGGACGATCCGGCGAAGCCGCGTAGCGAGGGGTGTCAACCCTTTGCCCGCCAAGCTGCTTCTCGCCTGCGTAAGGTGAGGTGATACGAAAGGAAAGACAAGTAATGCGTAAGTCGTGGCTGTGGCTGGGCTTGCTGTTGATTGTGACCGGCTGTGGCGGCGGTTCCGGCAGTGGAGGCAGTAAGACGCCGATTCCTATCGTGAATCCGAAGATCGCTTTTCTGGGCGACTCGCTCACGCAGTACGGAACCTACCCGAATGTCGTCGCGGCAGCGGTCGGCGGGACAGCCATCAACGCGGGATTCGCGGGACAGGGAGTTGTCGGAATACTGGCGCAGGCGGATACAAGCGTCATTGCCCTGCATCCCGACCTGTGTGTCCTGTTCTGCGGCACCAATGACGCCTACTATGCGACGCCCATAGCGCAGTTCCAGGCGGATTACGAGACGCTGTTGAACAAACTTCAGGCGGCAGGCATTCCTGTCGTGGTGGTCACGCCGCCGCATCTCGCGGCAGGCTATATGTTTCAGGGCCGCGACGTGAATACGTCACTGATTCCGGTTGTGGATGCCATCCGCGCCGAAGCGGCCCGGCACGGGCTGCTCGTGGCGGACGTGACCGATGCCACGGTCAGCATCAGCCCGGACGGGGAACACCCGGACGCGGCAGGGCAGGCGACTATCGCCCAGATCATTACGCCGGTCGTCCAGGCGGAACTGAAAAAGCTCTAACGCGTAGGACGGCCACGAAGAGCCGGGAGAGTTTCCCGAAGGAGAAGCGTCATCTCTCTGCAACGTCTGCTGGATACGACCGCGAATCCGCCGGAACCGGCTGCGCTCTATGAGGCATGGGAGCGCCCGGAACCGCCGGAGGAGCGGCCCTATCTTTTCATCAATATGGTCTCCACCGCCGATGGCAAAATCGTGATCGGGGAGTTGGGGGGAACGGCGAAGGGCGTGGGCGGGCCGACGGATCAACTCCTGTTCCGGCGGCTTCAGCAGACCTGCGATGGGGCGCTGCTCGGCAGCACGACACTTCGGGCCAGCCATGTCCTCTATCCACCGCACATTCCGCGTTTCGTGGTGACGCGAAAAGGCGATATATCGCTGACGAATCGGTTTTTCACGGATGCGCCGGATCGCGCCTATGTGATTGCCCCGGAAAACCTGCCTGAAGCGACCGCCGCGAAACTGAAAGCCGCCACGAACGTAGTGCAGTTTGGGCAGGGCGACGTGAATCTGGCGGCGGCGCTGCGGCATCTGCGGCAGAAACTCGGCATTCGGTACCTGCTATGCGAGGGCGGCGCGACACTCAACGACCAACTGATACAGGCCGGGCTTGCCGACGAGCTGTTCCTGACGCTGACTCCAAAACTCAAAGGCGGGTCGCACCTTCCGACTCCGGTGGATGGCAGCGGCTTTCCCCCGAACGTCTACCTGCCGATGACCCTGATCTCCCTCTATCACGACGGCGGGGAACTCTATCTGCGCTACCGTCTGGATCGGGAGCCGAAGCGATTGGGCGAAAAGTAAACTCGTTTCCCATCGCCAGCCGAATTGGGCCGCAGCCAGGTGGAAGCGGCTGGGCGAGAAGTGAACACCAGGCTGTTTTGAAAGCGTCACAACGAGCAGGATAGAGGCCGTGATGAGAGTGGTGACCGCACAGCAGATGCGCGACATGGATCGCCGGGCGAGTGAGGAGTTCGGCATTCCCGGTGTTGTCCTCATGGAGAATGCGGGGCGAGCGGTCGTGGAGGCGATAGCGCGGGAGATGGGGCCGCTGCGCGGCAAGCGGGCCGTCGTCTTCTGCGGGCCGGGCAACAACGGCGGAGACGGCTTCGTGATCGCCCGTTATCTCCATCTCGCAGGAAGCGACTGTACGGTCGTGTTTGTCGGGGAGGCGGAGGGCCTCAAGGCCGACGCCCGTCAGCACCACGATATCGCCCGTCATCTCGAACTCGATTTTCTGCCTTCCGGTCAGGACGCTGTGCGGAACGCCCTCGTCAAACGCGCCGACTTCGTGGTAGACGCGCTGCTCGGAACAGGCGTCAAGTCTGCTCCGCGCCCGGAAATCGCCGCGCAGATTGTGGCGATAAATGCCGCTGACTGCCCTGTCTTCGCGGTGGACATTCCTTCCGGGGTGAACGCGGACACCGGCGCGGTTCCCGGCGAGGCGGTACGGGCGACTCATACCGTGACGTTTGCGGTTCCCAAACTGGGACTGCTCACCTTTCCCGGCGCGGAGAATGTCGGCCAACTGACCGTCTCCGACATCGGTTTCGACTGGGAACGGCTTTGCGTGGGCGCAGACCCGACCGAGCCAACCATTCGCGTTCATTTCGCGCCTGCATCGCGTTCCGTCAATCGGGATTTTCTGTCCGGGACAGCCGCGTTCGATTTCGGGGAGGCCGGTCGGCTGCTCCAGAAGCGCAAAGGCGAGACGAACAAGGGCGATTACGGTCATGTGGGCGTTATCGCCGGGTCGCGGGGAATGGCGGGAGCGCCTTCGCTGGTGGCGCGTGGGGCGCAGCGGGCGGGCGTGGGCCTGGTAACGGTGCTGGCCCCGGCCTGTGTGCAGCCGACCATCAGCGCGAAACTGGACGAGCAGATGACCATTCCGCTGCCGGACAGGGACGGCGCGATTTCGGGCGAGGCGTTCGCGGAGATCGCGAAGTTCGCGGCGAAGGCGACCGTGCTGTGTGTCGGGCCGGGCCTGACGACGGAGCCGGAGGCCGTCGCGCTGGTGCAGCGCGTTCTCACGGAGATTGCAAAGCCGCTCATTCTGGACGCGGACGGGCTGAACGCGCTGGCAAAGGCGCCGATGTTCGCGCTCCAGAGGCCGGACGACCCGCTCGCGCCGCTGGTGCTGACGCCGCATCCCGGAGAGGCCGCCCGTCTGCTGGGAACAACTATTGCGGACGTGCAGTCCAATCGGATAGAATCGGCGCGGGAACTGGCGCGGCGGTATCGCGCCGTCGTCGTTCTAAAAGGCCGTCACTCGCTCGTCGCCGACCCGCAGGGGAATGTCGTCATCAATACGAGCGGCAACCCCGGCATGGCGTCGGGCGGCATGGGCGATACGCTCACCGGCATTCTGGGCGGGCTGCTGGCGCAGGCCATCGCACCGCTGCGGAATGCCGCCGATACGGAAGCTTTACACACCGAAGCCCTTCCGCCGCTGGAGGTGGTCGCGCTCGGTGTCTTTCTGCATGGACTGGCGGGTGATCTGGCCGCGCAGCAGCACGGCGAGGCCGGACTGATTGCCGGAGATGTCATCGAATGTCTGCCCGCCGCACGTCGTCTGCTCGAGGAAATGCTATGATTCGTCGCACCCTACCCATTTTCGTCTCCCCGCACGCTCTGGGGCTTTGCCTCGCCGCGCTGTCTTTGGTGGCAGTCCCGGCCCTCGCGCAGAAGACGTCCACCGATCCCGGCAGCAATCACACCGCGGTCACGCCTGAGAAGCAGACAGGGCCGACCTCTTCCGGTCCTTCCGCCGCTCCCGCCGGTCAGAACCCTGCCGCTCCGCCTGTCTCCTCTGCCGGGGTCATCAAACTGACGAAGCAGATACAGGGCGGCGAATTCGGCTATCGGTTCGTCTCCGCCACGGGAGAGAACTCCCTGACCGCGCTGACCCCGCTGCCTGCCGCGACAGGAACCGATGTGCTGCTCGGCGTTCCCTCGAATGTGGACGCGAAGACCGCGAAACTGGAAATCCTGGACAACACGCACGGCAATCTTGCCCGTTTCCCGATCAAGACGGACGCGCCAACTCCCCTGACGGAGAGCAGTTTCACCTACGCGCAGCGCATCAACATTCCCGTACAGAAGGGCGGTCTCGGCGTCATCGGGGCGCAGGTGACGCTGGCCGATGCCGCGAAGACCTACAACAAGACCACAACCCTGCAAGCCTCGGACGGCGGCATGGCGCGGTTCGAGAATGTGCCGCTCAATAAGGAACTGACCGCGACGGTAAGTTTCGCCGACCACAAAATCAGCGTCATTCAGACTCTGCCGCCTGCCCGCACGGGAGACGGCTGGCCAGCGATTCCGGTAGACTGGGCGGACGTGAAGACGGTTCCGGCTCCGCCGCCTGTCGCCGTAGTTCCCATTCCCGTAAAGGGCGAAGCCGATGGCGGGACGCGGCGGGACCGCTCCGACGCCTCACAGACCAATAACAACCCGTTCGGCGGTGTCCTGAGCAGTATCATCAGTCTGCTGTTTCTGGCCGGTATCTTCTACGGCATCTACTGGCTCTATCAGAACGGCAAGCTGAAAAACGTGCTGGACAAGCTCGGCATCAGCACGGCGGCAATGGCGACCGAGGCCGGAACGACGGCTCCCAGCCCCTTCGACAAGCCTGCCCGTCAGCCGATTCAGTCGATCACAGAAGGCACCGCCGATCCCTTTAGCGGAGTGGGCGTGGCAGGCGGCGGATTCGGGGCCGCGCCTGCGCCGATAGCCACCGGGCCGCGACTTGTCGCGACTATGGGAACCTATGCGGGAACAATCTTCCCACTGCAAGGGCCGACGGCGGACATCGGGCGTGACCCCGGCAATCCCATCTCGCTCGCCAACGACACCAACACCTCCCGTCGCCACGCGACCCTCCAGGTGGCAAACGGGCAGGTGACGCTGACGGACAACGGCTCCTCCAACGGAACCTATGTGAACGGCGTCCGTATCGCAAGTCAGACGCCGCAGCCGCTTCGGTCGGGCGACGAGGTCAATATCGGCAACACGCGCTTCCGGTTCGAGGCCTGACGCAGTAAGGAGGAGCGGGTGAGATCACGCATTCTGCTCGGCTTGATTGCCGGGGGCGCGGGGGGACTGATCGGGGGTCTTGTCTCCGAAGCCCTCATTCCCTACAATAGCTACATCGTCCGAGGGGCGGACGGGGCGTGTACGGCCGTGCAGCCGACAACTCCGTGGCCCGGTCTGGTGCTGGCTTTTGCCGTCTACGGCCTGATCGCGCTGCTGCTTGGCGGCGTGGACGGCGTGGTCGAGGGCAATCCCCGCAAGCTGGTGCGCGGCGTTCTCATCGGGCTGTTCGGCGGCGTGATTCTCGGCTCTCTCGGCAGTCAGATAGGCCATGTCTTCTACACGCTGCTCGGCGGCTCCGATTCGGCCCCGACCAATCCTTCCCTGTTCGCCTTCGTCATTCAGATTATCGCCCGCTCGGTTCTGTTCGCCTTCCTCGGAACGGGTCTCGGCGTCGGGGCGGCGCTGGCGACCATGAATCCGAAACGCATTATGCAGGGCGGTCTCGGCGGGCTAATCGGGGGCAGCATTGGCGGGATGCTGTTCGACCTGCTCGGCAGAAGCACCATTCCGGTCTATTCGGCGACAGGGCAGACAGGCTGCTACGACGCCGGTGGACCCGGGCGGATGCTCTCCTATGTGCTGATCGGGGCGCTGACGGGCTTTTTCATCGGGCTGATGCAGGAGCTATTCAAGCAGGCATGGGTGAAGGTGCTGGCGGGACGCAACGAGGGGAAGGACTTCATTCTCTCCAAGCCGATGAACCTGCTGGGGCGCGACGAACGCTGCGAGGTGCCGCTCTACGGCGATATGAGTGTGGGCGTACAGCACGCCGCTATCCGCGCCGACGGCAAACGCCATGTTCTGCTGGACGCAGGCACTCCTATCGGGACGATGGTCAACGGGCAACGCGTCGAGGCGGGCAAGGAACAACTGCTGCGCGACGGCGACATGATTCAGGTCGGGCAGCATCGTATTCTATTCCGCGAGAAGGCGACACAGAGTAAGTTCGCGCACCGGCCGATAGACGAGCCGAAGGTCAAGCCCAACGCGGCGGCCGTTCCCATGCCCTCACACCTCTGCCCGTTCTGCGGCGCTCCGAAGGACGTGACGGGCAAGTGTCTCTGCTCTCTCGGCAGCGGCAGTCCCGGCGACACGGTAAGCGTGGGAGGCGGGCTGAATCCGAACCCCGGTTTCGGCGCTCCCGATATGGGCGGCTATGCCGGGAATCCGAATCCTGGCTTTGGCGCACCGCCGGATGCGGGCGGCTTTGTCGGTAACCCGATGCCCGGTTTCGGCGGCTCTGCGGTAGGGCTGGCGGCGCTAGGGCAGCTTATCGGGGCGGAAGGGCCGTATGCCGGGCAGGTGTTCCCGCTGCCGCTCCCGAATAGCACCGTAGGCCGCGAGGTGACCTGCGACATCGTCCTTTCTGCTGATACGACTATTTCGCGCAGCCATGCCCGCCTCGCGAACGAAGGCGGCACTTACGTCGTCTACGACAACGGCTCCTCCAACGGGACCTTCGTCAACGGAATGCGCCTTACGACGCCCGTCGCGCTCGCACCCGGCGACATCGTGCAGTTCGGCGGCAGCAAATTTCGTTTCGAGTGACCTCCGAATAAGAAAAAGGGGATAGTATGGAAGATCGCACACAGATCATCGGGGGGACGGGAATGCCGAACGCGCCCGGAACCGCGCAGCCGACCGTGATTGGCGGAACCCGGACTCAGATGGGCATGGGTCGAACGCAGATGGGCGGTGACCCGATGCGGACGCAGATGGGGATGCCGATGCAAACCATCGAAGTCGAATGCGTTTCCGGCAACCGCTACGCGATGGCCCCGGAGATCGGGCGAGACCATGCGCTTATCGTCGTGAAGGCGAGCGGGCAGCAATTGGGACGCCGCGCCCCGATCAATGTCTGTCTCGTGATTGACCGCTCCGGCAGCATGGAGGGCGAACCGCTCGAGTACGTCAAACGCGCCTGCGAGTATGTCGTGGATATGCTGGAGCCGAACGACATTCTCTCCATCGTCACCTTCGAGGAGCAGGTGGATGTGTTGATGCCCGCCCGCCGTATCGTCAATAAGGCGCTGGTCAAAGAGCATATCCGGCGCATGGAAGTCGGCAACACCACGAACCTCTATGACGGTCTGGTGGCAGGCTGTATGCAGATTCAATCCGTGATGGCGCAGACGCCCGGCTATGTCAACCGCGTTTTGCTGCTGACGGACGGCGAACCGACGGCGGGCCTGAAAGATTTCAACTCGATTGTGCAGCAGGTGGGACAGCAGAAGGCGCAGGGTATCTCCATCACCGCACTCGGCTTCGGCACGGAGTATAACGAGGAGCTGATGGCGGGAATCGCCCGTAAAAGTGGTGGAAACTACTACTATATTCAGCGCCCTGACCTGATTCCCGAAGTGTTCCGCCGCGAACTGGAGACGCTGATGACGATTGTCGCCCGCAACGTGCGGGTGCGGCTGACACTCACGCGCTGGTCGCAGGTGCGGCAGGTCTACGGGCAGCAGCCCGCGTTTCAGGGCCGCGTGGTCGAGATTCCCCTGCCCGATATCGAGCGCGGAACCGTTCGCACGGTTCTCGCCGAATTGGAGTTCGACCGTCGCCCTGCCGGAACCTACCGCGTGGCGAAGGTCGAGGTCCTGTACGACGATGTGGTGAACAATCGGCCCGGTCAGGCCGTCGGAGACCTTGTCTTCGATTTCACCACCGACCGCAATCTGCTCGCTGCCGGGGTCAATCAGATTGTCCGCAACGAACTAGACATTGCGATGGCCTCCAAGAATCTGGAGCGTACGATGATGGGAATGCGGACGCAGCAGTTGACAGCGATGGGCGCGATGCAGGAGCTTCAGAAGACCCGCACCGTGCTGATGCAGGCGGGACAGGCGGGGCAGGCGCAGGAGGTGACGCTGGCGATCCAGGCCCTTCAGTCCGGCGGCAATGCGGAGAAGACGCTGATGGGAACCATGCTGAATCTCGATCAGGGCAAAAGGTAGGGGAGAAAAGCGATGAGCAACATCGAGGCAACGCGAGTCATGGGGGCGGTCGCGCCAGCGGCGGATCGGACAATGGTAGTGCCGGGCGGTGTACTGCCGACGCAGATAGGCGGCGACCCCATGCGGACACAACTGGGCGGCACGATGACCTGCCCGGTCTGCCACTCTGCGACCCCACTTATGGAGCCGTTCTGCGGCGACTGCGGGTTTCTGCTGACCTCCGCACCACCCACAGAGACCGTCCTGCCCCCGCAGGAGACCCCTCCCGCCGAACTGGTGGATTTGACGGACGGACGGCGGTTCCGTCTGAACGTCGGAGTCAACACGCTCGGACGGCAGGGAACGGATGTGCTAATTACCGAGGCGACCCTCTCCCGCACCCACGCCCGCATCACCCTGGAGAACGGCACTGTCGTCGTAGAAGACCTGGGCAGCAGCAACGGCACGAAGGTCGGCGATCTGCGTCTCAGTGCGAACCAGCCCACGCCCGCCGCGCCGGGAACGATATTAAAGTTCGGCAACTGGCAGGCGCGTCTGGAAGTGAACGGCGCGGCGACCGGCGAAGCCGACAAGACGGTCTTTCTCGGCGGCGATAAGACGATTGTCGGGACGGCCCCGGACGACCGTACCATCGTGGGAATTCCGCCGGTCGGAGAGGGCGCGGCGGTTCCGCCTCCTCCGCCGCTGGAGACCGTACCTGCCGGGCCGACGATTGCCATGCTGCACAACGAGCAAGGCCCCTCGCCGGACATCTCCATCACCGCCGAAACGATCACCATCGGGCGCAGGGCGGGCAACTCCCTCATCCTGCCCAACGACGCCTATATCTCCGGTCGTCATGCCACCATCGTTACGGACGAGACGGGAACCTATCTGACCGACGTAGGCAGCACGAACGGCACCTTCGTCAACGGCGAGCGGCTGGTACTGGACGAGCGGCAGTTGCTGCTGGAGGGCGACGAGGTGCAGCTCGGACAGACGCGCTATCGGTTCACGCCTGTTGCGTTCACAGCGGATGCACCCGCCGCTGACGCGGATGTTCTGGCGGAAGGAGCGGGGCTGGAGACTTCTGTCCCGGCAGAGAGTGACGGCGAATGAGCGAACTCGATGTCCATGCCGACGGCGAGGGCCAGGAGCCGACTGCCAAGTTCGACCGTGCCGAACTGGTGCGCGGATGGCGGGAGTATGAGGCGCTCGTGCCGCAGTGTGTCCCGGTGCTGAAGTTCGCCGCCAAGACCGATATGGGCCAGGTGCGCGAAAACAACGAGGACAAGTTCGAGTTCTACGAGCCGGAATCACCCGCGATTCTGGCGGCGCGGGGCTGTCTCTATGCGGTCGCGGACGGCATCGGCGGGGCGCAGGCGGGTCAGATCGCGAGCGAGACCATGCTCAAGAAACTGATTGCGAACTACTACGACAGTCCGGCTCCCGACCTTATCAACGCCCTGTACGATTCCATCGTGGCGACCAACGACTATATCTACCATCTGGCGCAGATGATCCCGGAACGCAACGGCATGGGTACCACGCTGACGGCAGTGGTCTTCCTCGAGGACCGAGTCATCGTGGCGCAGGTGGGCGACAGCCGCGCCTACCTGATTCGGGACGGCGCAATTCGGCAGGTGACGCTCGATCACTCGTGGGTTGAGGAGCAGGTACGCGCCGGGCTGATGACGCGGCAGGCCGCCGAGATGTCGCCGTTTCGCAACGTGATTACCCGCTCTATCGGGGCGATGGCGAACGTCGAACCGGAGTTTTTCGAGGAACAGGCCCGTCCCGGCGATGTCTGGGTTCTCTGCTCGGATGGGCTTTCGGGCTACGTGACAGACGACGAAATCGGGCAGATTGCCGGGAGCAACGCGCCTTCGGAGGCCGCCCGTCAGTTCCTCGAACTCGCCAATGCGCGTGGCGGCCGCGACAATATCACCGCGTTCGTCATCGCCGTCCGCGACCTTCGTCCCTGTCCGCCGGACGCCCTGACAGCAGCCTCCAACGGAGCCATTACTCCTCTCCCCTCGGAGTCTGCGCCGCTTTCGCCTGCTGCCGAGCCTCCCAAAACCGGCCTGCGGAAACTGTTCGGCAGAGGCTGACGGTGTATTTTCCCTGGGTGGCGGCGTATATTATAGTAAGGGCCGGGGGTTGAAAACCCCCGTCCTTAAAAAACAAACGTCTTCCAGACGGAAAGGCATCAAACTCTTGCTTTTCTCTCTGCCTCTCAGGATAGCCTGACTGGGACATACGCCCCTCCGGCCCCCGATTCCGGGGGAGTGAGAACAGAGACGCTCCCCGGCCCCCAATTCTGGGGGAGCAGGTATTTTCATACCATAGGGTGTCCGCAGGGTATAGAAGGCTGACAAGAGAGTTTCTGAATGCTTCGTCCGTAGGACGACCGCTTTTTCCAGCCCGGCACGTTCCTGTGCCGGGCAACGCACTCCGAACCTTGCCAACCATTAAGGCATTTCCGTCTGCAAGACGTTTGCACTTTAATGACGGGGGTTTTTAACCCCCGGAAACGCCCTCGAATCATGGACTGTCAACAGGGCATTTCCGTCTGCAAGACGTTTGCACTTTAATGACGGGGGTTTTCAACCCCTGGCTGCTCTCGACACTCCGGAGACCGCTGTGGTGGATACGATCAAAGGCAAATACCGGATCGTGCGGGAGATTGCACGCAGCAACGACATCGTCTATGAGGCGACAGACGTAACGCTGGGGCGTCGCATCGCGATCAAGGAGCTGAATCTGGTGGCGGGAATCACCGGGCAGGCGCGGCGCGACCGTATCGAACGGTTTAACCGTGAGGCCCGCGCCGCCGGACGCCTCGATCATCCCAACATTGTCTCCGTGTTCGACTTCGGGGAGGAGAACGGCCGCTACTTCATCGCGATGGAGTATCTGGAAGGTCAGTCTCTGCGAGAGGCCATGCAGGTGCGTGGGGCCTATCCCCTGCGCGAAACCCTCGAAATCGTCGGGCAGATACTCGATGCTCTCGCCTACGCCCACTCCAAAAAGGTCATTCATCGCGACATTAAGCCCGACAACATCCATGTTCTGCCGGGCGGGCAGGTGAAGCTGACCGACTTCGGCATCGCCCGCCTCTCCGACGAATCGGCCCTGACCGCCGACGGGCAGATTTTCGGCACGCCGAGCTATATGTCGCCGGAACAGATCGAGGGACGGGGCCTGGATCATCGCTCCGACCTGTTTTCACTCGGCGTGGTCCTGTACGAGATGCTGTCGGGGCGCAAGCCGTTTGTGGGCGATGGTGTGGTGGCGATCACCTACGCAATTATGAACGCGGAGCCTCCGCCTCTGGCAGGCGTTCCGGCAAGCATCGAACAGATCGTCCGTAACGCGCTGGCGAAGAACCCCAATCATCGCCCTGCCTCCGCCGACCAGATGAAGCGCGACCTCCGCGCCGCCGAACAGACCCCCGCGATTTTCCTGCCCCGTCAGCCGACGAACATGGGCCACACCAACATGGGTTATGGCTATCACGGTTCCGGCGCTTCTGCCGCGCCGCTGCCGCAGGTCTATGCGCCTCCTGCCGGAAACCTGCCCTGGGGATGGAACAGCGGCGCTCCTGTAGCAGCCGCCGGAACTGCCTACCCGCAGACCCAGATGGTTTCGGGGCAGGCCGCTCCCGGCATGGTCAATCCCGCCAACGTCCCGCCGCAGTATGCTGCCCCGCAACTGCCGGCTCGCCCTGCCGAACCGCTCCTCACGCCGGGGATGCGCTCGTTCCTGCTCTCGATTGGCGTGGCGGTGCTGCTCGGGTGCCTGATTGCGGGCGGGATTCTGCTGTTCCTCAAGAGTTACAGCCGCTATACCGAGACCGCGCAGGTGCAGTTGGTCGCGACTCTGATGACGCAGGGCGAGCAGGCGTACAATGTGCAGAACTACGTTCTCGCCGCGCAGGACTATCAGCAGGCTCTCTCCAGCAGTCCGACCGCCGCACAGCGCACCCTGCTCAACACCAATCTCGCTTACACCTACACGCAGTTGGGCCGCGCCGCCCGCGACAGCGGCAAATTGCAGGAAGCGCGGGACGACTTCTCGAAGGCCCTGGAGTTTCAGCCCGACTACCAGACCGCCCACAACGAACTCGCCAATATCAAACTCAGCATGGGCGACAAGAGCGGCGCACAGGACGAGCGCAATGCCGCCGCGTCCGCCCCGGTCGGCATCCCCGAACCACCCTCCAAACTTGATCATCGCGCCCCCATCGCCACCGCTCCCCCCGGCGATAACTCCCCCCCGCAAGACCCTAACCAGTTTCACAATCAGCGCCGTCAGGAAGCCAGTAAACTCATTCAGGATGGCGACACCCTCTGGAATCGTGGGGATAAAGAGGGCGCCCGCAGCAAATGGCGCGACGCTATCGAAAAGGGCGCTGGCTTTCCCGAATTCGATACCGCCAACCAGCGCCTCCGTGACACCGAACCCACTCCCGATTTCAGCGGCTAAAGCCGTCCAAACAGACGTTTCCCCGAGATTCCTGTCTAAAAGAAGGAATTCAGGCGTGAGTGGCGAATAGGGGCGAGTGTGCAATAGGGGCTGTTGTCTCCTGGAGAACGCGCTTTTCCAGAGGAATCCCATTGCTCTCACCCCATCCGAAATCCATCTTCCCCACATAGAGAGAAGGAGTAGGCAGATGAACCTGCGCGACGAACTGCTGAAAAAGGCCGAAGAGATGGCCGCCGAAAAATTGGGCATGGATCCGAAACAACTGGAAGAACAGGTCAACTCTTTGCTGGGGCAGGGAGGCGACGCCCACAGCGCGGACGCAGACCAGAGCGAAGAAGCGGCAGACGAGGCGCCGAGACCGGGCCGCCATCAGCCAGAAACGACTGAGGAGAGCGCCAACGCAGAGGATTCTGGCAGCGACGAGCAGGACGCCGACCAGACAGAAGAGACCGATGACGCTGCCAAAGAGGATTCACAGGATTCGGAGGAAAACTCCGATGACGACGAGCAAAAATAGGATGGCTCGCGTCTTCACCGGCACGCCGAAGCGCTGCCATTCCCACAGGGCGCACCACTGAGACCGCGCCGTACTCATTCTACAGGAGACATGACAGATGAAACGAATGACCTACCTGCTGGCACTGGTACTGACCTTTGCTCTCGCAGGCCATGCCCAGGCACAAAAAGAGACCGGCGGTAAAATGTCGGGCGGCAAGATGAGCGGCGGCAAAATGTCGGGCGGCAAGATGGACGTCGGCAAGACCCAGAGTTTTACCGGCACGGTCAAAGGTGCTCCCACCGGCGAGACCTTTATGCTCTCGCTGCACAAAGGCCCGATGACCATTGATATGGGCAAGGCCAAAGTCCGCATGAATGGCAAATTCGCCAAAAAAGAGGTCGTCAAAGACGGCGCGATGGCGACCGTCGTCGGCAAAATGAGCGGCACCACCTTCATGGCCGACTCCGTCTCTATCAAGGCCGCGACCCCCGCCAAGATGGGCGGGAAGATGTCCGGCGGCAAGATGGCTCCCAAGCCCAAAATGTAGCTCCCCACTCCTGCAGGCAGGCAGCCGTCTGTGCGGGAGAACGTTTCAGACGCAAAATCCCCCGGCCTTTGCGGAAATAGCCGGGGGATTTTGCCGTTTCTCCGACTGGCAGATCAATTCGTTTTCTTCCAGTCGGCAATCTGCTTCTGCGCCCTTTCCAGAACCGGCCCGAACTCCGGTTGCACCTTCGCCAGTTGAATGAACTGTTGCATCGCTGCGATTGCCTCAGCTTTTTTGCCCTGCTTATCCAGAGCATGGGCCAGGTTGTAGTAGATCGGAGCCAGTTTGGGATCCCTGTCCAGGGCAAGGTGAAAATACTTGATCGCTTCTTTGATCTGGTTATTCTCCAGCAGCGCGTTGGCAAGATTATAGTAGGAGGGCGTCTGCGTGGGGTCCAGAGCGAGCGCCTTGCGAAATTCAGCGATGGACTCCGGCAGGCGCCCGGCCGTTTTCAGCGCATTGCCCATGTTGTTGTGGGCGATAGGATCGTTGGGCTTCAGCGCGATGGCCTGCTCATACTCCAGGATCGCGTTGGGAATATCGCCTTTTTGCATCAGCGCGTTCCCCAGATCGTTGTGGCCGCCCTGATTGCCGGGATGCAGATCTACCATATGCCGCATCTGCCCCAGTTCCCCGCCTTTGTCGTCGCGCTGTGCCAGCGAGGTCTGCATCTGCATATGCAGAAACTCCGCCGAGGGGTTCGCCGCCAGGGCGCTTTCGTAGGATTTGACCGCCTCATCGTAGTTGTGTTCCGCATAGGCCCGATTCCCCCGATGGATATAGAAGGCCGATTTCAGGGCAGGCACCATAAAATACACGCTGCCGAGAAAGACCAGACAGTGCGTCACTATCAGCAGCGAGCGAAACCAGACTCGGCGAAAAGGGGATTCTTGCGGCATCAATATATCAACGGGATCATCCGTTTCCAGCTCCTCGGAATGCTCGGTGAGAGTGGAGGTGATCGCTTCCTGAAGGCGGGCATTCCGCTCGGCTTCACTCTGTCGGAGCAGATAGCCAAGAGATAACAGGCTGGAAATCGCGGCCAGCAGACAGTAGAAAACAATCCGCCATGCTGCCTCATGAATTGGGGAAAACATAGAACCTCCCGATAACAGGAAAAAGTCTTTTCGCCTTGCAGCGAAATTCTGCAAACATGCCACAATGGATTACTCGGCACTGCTCGCTTCCGAACGTTCTGCATGGATATTTCGAGGCGACAGCCGCACTCGTCGAATGCGTCGGCCGCTCATCTCAACAACTTCCAGGGTCCAGTTCCCCAGCTTCGCCTGATAGCCGAGCCGGGGATGACCGGTATGCGTAGAGAGGATATAGCCGCCGATAGTCTCCACGCCTTCGACTTCGGCCCCTACTCCATATTCGCGTACCAGACGGGCGAGCGTTATTTTGCTGTCCACAATATAGCTGCCATCCGCCTGATGCTGAATCTCCGAGGGAGCAGGTACAAACTCCTGCTGTATCTCCCCGACCAGCTCCTCCAGGACATCCTCCAGCGTGACGACGCCCGCCGTCACCCCGTACTCGTCCTGCACAATCGCCATCTCCATGCGCTGCATCCGAAAATCTTCCAGCATCGCATCCAGTGCCTTCGTTTCGGGTACATACAGGACAGACTGGCAGATCGTTTTCAGCGCTTCGGCGGCGGGTAGCTTAGGGTCGGTGGCAGCCCGTGCCAGAGGCAGCAGGTCGCGCACATGCAGTCGGCCCACGACCGATTCCAGATCGTCCCGGCAGACCGGATAGCGGGCAAAGCGCGTCTGCTGCACCACCTCCAGATTACGCTCCAGGGGCCAGTCCAGGCAGAGGAAAGCTACCTCGGGGCGAGGCGTCATCACGTCCCGTACCTTGCCATGCCCGAAGTGAAAGGCGCGGTCAGCGATGTCGCCGGCGCTTTCCGCAATCGCGCCGCCCTCTTCCGACTGGGTGAGGGCGATCCGCAGTTCCTGTTCCGAAAGCGTTGTCTCGCCCTCGCTGGCCGGATGAATTCCGAGCCGCCCCAGCACCAACCGCGCCGTCGTGTTGAGAAACCAGATGAGCGGATAGAAAACCCGGTAGAACAGTTCGAGCGGCAGCGCGACGAACATCGCCAGACGATCCGGCTTCTGGATTGCCAGCCATTTCGGCGCGAGTTCGCCGAAGACGATATGGAAATACGTGATGAACGTGAACGCGCAGACCACCCCGATAGCGTGGGCAATGGTTTTGGAAAGCATCGGCCCCAGATGCTCAAACAGCGGATGAATCGCGTCCGCAATGGCCGGTTCCCCGACCCATCCCAGCGCCAGACTCGCCAGGGTCACGCCGAGCTGCGTGGCGGAGAGATAGGAGTCGAGGTTGCGGTGAATACGCTGTACGATCAGCGCCGGACGGGAACCGCTGCGAGCCATCTCTTCCATGCGTGTTCCCCGTACCTTGATGATCGCGAACTCGGCCCCCACAAAAAAGCCGTTCAGAACGACCAGCAGCAGGGCGATAAGGATTCCCGTGAACGTAGACATAGAGGGGCTGCCCTCTCCTTTCGTCTTTCCATGCGATAATGCTTCTATATACGCCGTAGGCAGGCAAATGTCTTGCCTGCCGGAAAGATCAAGCGGAGAAAAGTCGGTACGGGACCGTCAGGGGGCGTCCGTCACGGGAATCCGGTTCGGCTTCTCCCGGTTGGTCAGGATCGGAAAAAGGATGAACAGAAAGACGCAGATCAGCAGCGCGACGAGCAGAAGACGCGAGTTAGGATGCCAGAGCCAGGGACTCTTGCTACAGAAAGGACACCGCGTGAGTTCATGGAAGACGATATTTTTGCACTGCGGACACCTTTTTTGATGTGGGCCGGGCCTGGCACCAGCGGGCGGAGGGGGAACTATTTTTTTACGGGGTCTTGCACGAGGCAATAGTGCTTCTCCTTATGGCGCCTCATGCCCCTGCGTCTCCTCTTCTCAGGGAAGAGGAGACGCAGACAACGAGCGTCCTGTATATTATACAGGATTTGCTTTGTAAAGGAAAGGCTGGTGGCTCGATTCTGCGTGAATCTTTCGATAGAGAAAGGAGGGGGAGACGGCGCTGTCGAACCTACCTCTGCGTTTGATTTTCCCTGGTTGTCCGTGCAAAGGAGCCTCTTCCATGACTATGACCGCAGGCGAACTCGTCGCCGACCGTTACCGACAGATCCACCTCGATTTTCACACCAGCCCGCATATTCCCGATGTCGGGACGGAGTTCGACCCGGATGTTTTCGGAGAGACGCTGACGCAGGCGCACGTCAACTGGGTCACGGTGTTCGGCAAGTGTCATCACGGCATGAGCTACTACCCGACCAAAGCGGGCGTCATACACCCCGGCCTGAAGTTCGACCTGATGGGAGCGCAGATCGAGGCGTGCAAGCGGCGGGGGATTGCGGCTCCGGTCTATATCTCGGTGCGCGTAGATCAGCACATGGGCCTGACGCGGCCCGAACTGGTGGCGAGGCTGGAAGACGGCAAGCTCTGGGGGCCGAACGCGTCGCAGGCAAGCTGGTACCAGATGTGCCTGGGCAATAAGGAGTATATTGACTACGTGGCGGCGCAGACGGAAGAGGTGCTTCGCGACTACGACGCCGACGGCATCTTCTACGATATGTGCTACTACCCGCCTGATCCCGGCTGCTTTTGCGAGAAGTGTCTCGCCCGCCTCGGCGCGGCCCGCCACGATGTGGCCGCGCACCGCCGTCAGACGTTCGCCATCCTGCGCGAATACACCACCCGGCTTGCGAAACTCTGCACCGATCTGCGCCCCAACGCCACGACCTTCTTCAACAGCCGCGTGACGCCGAACGTCCATCGCGAACTCGACACCCTGACGCAGTTGGAGATCGAATCGCTGACGACGGGTGGCTGGGGCTATCTCTACTTTCCGACCTACTCCCGCGTCGTCCGCACCTACCCGCGCCCTATTCAGGGCATGACGGCGCGTTTCCACAAGTCCTGGGCGGATTTCGGCGGATTGAAGACCGTCCCGCAGCTCGACTACGAGGCGGCGACTATTCTGGCGGCGGGCGGCGTGGTCAATATCGGCGACCAACTGCATCCACGCGGGACGCTGGACAGAGGCGCCTATCAGGTGATCGGGGAGACGTATGCGAAAGTGGAGGCGGTGGAACCCTACTGCCGGGGCGCGGAGCCGCTTGCCGACATCGCGGTGCTGCTCCTGCCGCAGTCAAAGGAGGCGTTGAGCGGGGAGCAGGACAGCCGGGGTCTGGTGAAGATTGATGCGAGCATCGAAGGGGCAGCGGCCTGCCTTATGGCGCTCAAGCATCAGTGGAACGGCGAGACGCCGGATCGCGACAACCTGAATCGCTACAAGGTCGTCATCATTCCAGACAGGGGTTATCTCGACGAGGCGATGAAGGCGAAACTCAAAGATTTCCGGCACAACGGCGGGGCCGTTCTCTTCTCCCACGAGGCCACGCTGGAGGACGGAAAGTTCGGCCTGCCGAACTCCCCCGTTCACTACAAGCAGCCCTGCCCCTATACGCCCTCCTATATGCGATTGGGCGAAATGCTGGGCGCGGGTCTGCCCGATACCGAGTTCGTCAACTACCGGGCGGGTTCTTACGTAGAGGCAGCACACGGGATGCAGGTCTTCGGCGAGGTGTGGCAACCCTACTTCAACCGCGCTCCCGAACATTTCTCTTCCCACGCGCAGACACCGGCAGACAAGCCAGCGGGCTTCCCGGTCGCCGTTGTCTCACCCGATAACAAGGCTGCTTACGCGTACGCGGCCATGTTCCAGGGCTACCGTGAAGACGCCTTCTACATCTATAAGGAGATCGTCGCCCGTCTGCTGGAGAAACTGCTCCCGCAGCCGCTGATACAGACCGTAGTGAACGTACCGCCGGGCATGGAGATCGCTCTCCTGCGCCAGAAGGCCGAGGGCCGCCTGGTAGCGCATCTGGTCCATTTCACTCCAACGCGGCGCACGGCGACCAACGAATTCATCGAAGCGGCCACTCCCATCCATCAGGTCCGCATCGCTGTCCGCACCGAAACGGTTCCCACGCATGTCTATCTCGCTCCTTCCCATGAGCCACTGCCGTTCACCATGGACGGCGTCTACTGCCATATCACCGTTCCCACGGTTCTCACCAGCCAACTCGTCGTCTTCGAGGGCGTCTGACGAGGCCGCAGATCAGCCGGAATGATCGGAGGCGAGCAGGTCGAGGAAGACGGGTACAATCGCGGGATCGAAATGCGCTCCGGTCTGCGTCTGGAGATAGGCAACGACCTGCACATCGGACCAGCCGTTCCGATAGGGACGGTCGTTCCGCAGGGCGTCCCAGACGTCTACGACGGCGAAGAGGCGGGCGGTGAGCGGAATCTGTTCGCGCTCCAAACCACAGGGATAGCCGGAACCGTCCCACTTTTCATGGTGGTAGCGCGGCACATCCAGCGCAGGCCGCAGGAAGGGAATAGGAGAGAGCATCTCGTAGGCGTAGTTGGGGTGTTGCCGCATCACGTCGCGCTCTTCGGGGGTCAGCGGCCCCGGCTTCAGCAGAATATTGTCGGGAACCACCATCTTGCCGACATCGTGTAGCAGAGCGCCCCAGCGCAGGTAGAGCTGCTCCTCCGCGCTCAATCCCAGCCGCTGCGCCAGACGCAGCGACATCTCGGTCACGCGCAGCGCATGGCCTTCCGTCTCTTTATCGCGCAGGTCGAGAAGGTGCGACCAGCCCTCAATGGTGTCGTTGTAGGTACGCATCAGCTCGGCCGTCAGGCCTGCCGGGGGCGTGACGGGCGCAGGAGACAGCAGAGTGACATCCGGGTCAATCTCCGTGCCTGTGCTGCCCTGATGCTGTAACTTTTCGAGCGTGAGAAAGTGGGCGATGGAGTTGCGGCCTTTGCGCTTGGCATAGTACAGGGCTTCGTCGGCCTGCCCCACGAAATCGGTCGCATGAGAGGTCTCCGCACTCCAGGTCGCCACGCCGAAACTGGCAGTAATGGCGCGGTCGGGCCAGCGGGCCTCTTCAAAGGCCCGGCGCAAAATCTCGGCCAGCCGACAGGCTCCCTCGGCATCGGTATGCGGCAGAATGAGGACGAACTCTTCGCCCCCATAGCGGGCTGCCACGTCCGTCGTCCGAATCTTCGCCTGGAGAAGCTGCCCCACCTGCTGCAGAATCCGATCCCCTGCCGGATGCCCGAACCGGTCGTTGTACTGCTTGAAATGATCTACGTCTATCAGAATGAGCGAAAGCGGTGTGGTGTAGCGCAGAGTGCGCTGAATCTCCTCGGCCAGTCGCTCATGGAAGGTGCGATGGTTCTTCAGGCCGGTCAGTCCGTCGGTCTGCGCCTGCACCTCCAGGCGGGCATTGGCCGCGGCAAGCTGAAGTTGCTGCACCTCTAGCTGCATATTGGTCTGGCTGATGCAGGCAATCTGCTCCTCCAGCCGCTGTTCAAACCACTTTCGCTCCGAGATGTCGCGCATCGTCACGGCCACGCAGTCGCCAATAGGAACGACCTGAGAGTGTGTCCAGCGCGGCTTGATTCCGGGCAGGATCATCTCCCCATCCTCTTCCAGAGTCAGCTGCGTATCTACGACACGGCGGTAACTGGTAAGGAGTGGAGCGATACACTCTTCGGGCCACATCTCACTCAGAGACCGACCGAGGGTCTTCACCCGGCCCAGCCCCGTCCATTTCGTCCAGCAGTGATTGGTATCCACAAACACGAAATCCATGATCTTTCCGCTTGAATCCCGGACTCCTTCCAGAAGAATAAAAGCGTCTACGCTGCCTTCGATAGCGGCGCGGAAGCGAGCCTCGCTGCGCCGGATGGCCTCCTGCGCCTCCCGGTGTTCCGTCACGTCCTGGCACTGCCCCATCCATTCCCGCACCGTGCCGTCCGCTTCCAGTATCGGAACACCGCGCACTTTGAAATGCCGGTAGACGCCATCGTGGCGGCGCAGACGATACTCGTTCTCATGCACCGTTTTGGTCGTTATTGATTCCGCCCAGCAGAGGAGTGTCCGCTGCCGGTCGTGGGGATGCACAAGGTCCAGCCATCTCCTGTCTCGCAGTTCGGCTAACGGGGCGCCTGTGTAGGCGAGGCCGTTTGAACTGACGTCGGTGATATTGCCCTCCGGGTCCGCCGTCCAGAGAAGCACGTCCGTCGCTGTGGCAAGGCAGCGGAATCGCTCTTCGCTCTTGCGGAGCGTTTCCAGAGCGGCCGTGCGTTCCGCGACCAGATTATGTTCGGCTTCCCGTGCGATGGCGTCGCTCATGGCGGCCGCGATCATTCCCGTCATTAACTGGAGTGTCGAAGCGTCTTCCTCCTCGAAAACGTGCGGCCGCGAAGAGAGGACTTTGAGTACTCCGATAGGCGTCTGCTGGTGCAGCAGGGGAACGACGATGATAGAGCGGGTGCCTCTTTCGAGCGCCACTTTCGCGTTGACACGCGGGTCGGAAAGCGCATCACTGCAGAGAAGCGCCCGGCCCTCCTGAATACACCGGCCCGAAAAACTGGAGTGCCTACAGAGATGGAGGCCAAGATAGGGAACGGCGGTGCCGGAGACCGCCCGGTAGACCAGTTCCTCCCCATCCACCAGTTCGACCACCGCCCCGTCCGCCTGTGTGATCGCCTGCGTCTGCTCCACAATCACGTTCATGATCGCCTGCAGGCTGCGCTCCGCCGTCAGAATCTCGTTTTGCGTGGCAATCACGGCAGCGAGACGCAGCGTGTGTTTTCGTAAAGCCGGTTCCATCTGATTGCGCTCCTTTCGGCTCTGTCTGGGCAGGGCCACACAGCAATCCGCTCGTTCGCTCGCGTCCACCCGGTTATACGGCTTTACAGGAGGCATGATGGGGCAGGCTCCTCGGGAGAAAAGGCCAATCCTCGACAGGATAACGTACACACTGCGTTCGGCCAGGGCAGATCAGGGCTTCAGGGCGACCGTGCGAAAGGGAGGCAGGGTTCCGGCCATGCCCTCGCTGACCGGGGCGGGCGCAGGAGAAGTCGGCTGCGCCTCCTGAATATGCGACTGTCCCAGCGTCAGCACGACTTCGCGTGACCCCTGCCGTAGCAGAACGCTATTGGTTTGAATACGGACCAGAGACCATCCTCCCTCCAGCATTTCGCCTTCCTGCATAAATCGTGTCTGTCCGCCTACCCTCAGCACCGCCATAGCCGTTTCGTCGCGTACGGTTCCCTGAAACTCCACGTCCGGCAAAGGAGGCGGCGCGATCGGCGCGACCGTGACCGACACGGGCTTCGTGTGCAGCGGAGTACCCAGGTCCACAGGTGGCACGGGGGCCGTTACGGGTTTGGCGACTCTGGTCTCCTCGATCCTGGGCGACTTCATTGCGAGCGCCAGCGGCCGCCAGAACGGATCGGCGGGAGTCGCCGTGGAAGTCACCGTCGGAACGGCTGCCGCATTGGGCTTTTCCACTGTCGGTACCGCCGGAGCGACGGCGCTGACCGAGGCGGCAGCGATGTGCTGCTGCGCCGGGGCATTCACGGCGTTGTTGATCAGCATACGCGGGATAACAAGACGGCAAAACAGGCAGATGACCAGCACGATGGATACCGACAGAGCGATTAATTTAGGCTTATCTTCTGGTCGCGTTTGCATCCGTCTCTCCTATTTCACAATGCGCGGGGTGATAAAGACCATGATCTCACTATGCCGGTGATTGGTCGAACTGTTGCGGAACAACTCTCCTACCAGGGGCAGTTTGGAGAGAAACGGAATCTCCTGAACGACCTTCGACATCTCATCCCGAATCAGCCCGCCGATGACGACCGTCTCGCCGTCCTTGACGCGCACGGTGGTTTCCGCTTCGCGTGTGCTGGTCTGCGGCAGATTGCCCGCGCCGATACCGGTAATGGTGCTGACGACCGGATGTACGCGCATGGTTATCTGACCGTCACCATTGACGCGGGGGCGCACCAGCAGAATGATACCTACCGGGAACTCGAAGACCTGCACGGTCGTTCCGGCAATGCCCGACTGCGAGACCTGCGTCCGCAGTGTGTCCCCGATAAAGATATTGGCGTCGTCGTTGTCCAGCACCTGGATCTGCGGGTCGGCCAGTATCTTCGCGTCTTTGCGCGTCACCATCGCGCTCAAGATGGCCTGGAAGGAGAAAGGAACCCGGCTGAAAATACCCCCATGACTGGGTACGGTAGTCTGCGTCTGCGGCGAGGGTGTGCCGGGGTTGAGCAGTGTGTTCGCCGGATACTCGATGAAATTGATCGGCGACCAGTCCCAGCGCACCCCGAGGTCCTGAGCGCGTTCCGGCGAGATGTCCACGACTTTGACCTCGACGACAACCTGGCGCGGCGCAATATCCACCTCTTCCAGCAACTGCAGGGCGTTTTCGACCTCCTGTTTCGGCCCGGTGAGAACGAGCAGCCGGGCGCGATCCGGCCCCGCGCCGGATTTGCCGCCCGCCGGAGCCTCGCCCCCACCTGCTCCGCCTCCCCCGGAAGCCCCCCCGCCTCCGGAACCCCCGGAGCCGCCTCCCGACCCACCGGAACTGCCGCCCACACTACCGGAGATGGCTCCGGAAAGCGGATGGAAACTGGGCTGGGGCGGTGCATACTGCTCTGGCCCGGCCACCGCGACCACACCCGGTACCGTCTGTTCCAGAAAGGTTCGCAGGACTCCTGCACTGCTGTAGCGGATCGCATAGATTCGATGCACCGGAGGGTCGGGAGCATTGGAGGAACCGTCGTCCAGTTTGTGAAGCATTGCTTTCGCCGCCGCGACCTGATCGGAAGCTCCGTACAAACCGACGGCGCCGCCTGTCTTCTCCGTCCCTCCGACCGCTTCGGCTTTCAGGCCCGGATAGAGACTCTGCACCATCGTCGCGGCGTCCTTGATGACCAGGCGCTGAAGGCTGACGACCTCAGAAACGACGGATAGCGCCGCCGGGGCTTTGTCCTGATACGCCAGGAGCGTCTGCGCCTGGGCGATGTCCTCGGGACTGCCGATGAGCAGCAGTTTCTGCCCCGCCGGGCGCACGGTCAGGTAGGGCAGAGCGCTTGCCAGCAGAGCGACCGCGTCCGCCGTCGGACGTTCATTGCGCTCCACGACCGCGCTCTGGCCGAAGGCTTCCACCATCTGCTTGAGGTCTGTGGACGGTGCGACGATAAAGGTCACTCCGATCTGCTTCCAGGCAAGGCCAGCCGCCGAAGAGGCGTAACCGATAGCCTCGTTCACCGAGCCTGCCGTGATATTCAGGGAGATCGGTTTCTTCAAAAGCGCCGGATAGACGATATTGGCGTGCGTCTTCATGCTGATAGCCTGAAGCACGTCGGAAACGTCGGTGTTGACGAACTGAAGGCGCACGGGCGAGAGCGCACGGCCTTCGGCAGGCGGTACAGGGCGCGGCAGGGGTGTTTTATTTTGTGCCACTGCCGGCAGAGCGTATAGGGACGCCAGACAGATACAAGCCAATCCTGTTTTCATAGGGAGTCTTTCTTCTTTATTGAGCGGCCGGTGGTGTGGGCGCATCCAGAGCGCCGACATAGCGTGTCAACTGAAAGGACAGCGTCGTCGCGGGCGGATCGGTGGCCCGCGTCCATTTGATGCCGGAAAGCGTGACAAGCCGCTCCTGACCGGTCAGCGCGTAGAGAAAAGCGCGAATCTCGTCATAGGTGCCGGAAACCCCAACCTGATTGGAGATGGGGGTCACTTTTGCCAGCAGCTCTTTCGCCTCCGGGGGAGTGCCTTCCGGGGGCGCAATAGGCGGCGGCGCCACCCCCCACTGTGTCAGGCGGACATGGGTCTGGGAGGCGGTTGTCCGCAGGGCGCTGACGAATCCCACCTGCTCCTGGGGCGTGTCGGGAACGGCGGCGATAAAGCCGGATTTGCCCCGCTTTTCGATTCCCGCGATCAGTTGCCGGGCCTCTTGAATCTCTTTGGTGGTCGTGTGCAGTTGGGTTTCCAGCGTCTGAAGGCGATGCCACTCGTAAGCGTTCACGCCGCTGGCGATCCCGACGCTGAGGACAGGGATGACAAAGATGCCCAGAGTATAGAGTTGAGGTTTTTTCATAATGGCTCTCCTCAGCCTGCGATGGCCGGGATTTGAGATGGGCGCTGCGCCTAACGAATATGCGCGGCGATCTGGTAATGAAGTGTGTCGTTTTTCCCCTCCGCGCTCGTACGGTTCAGGGTCTCCAGAGAGACTTTGCTGCACGGGGGAAGCTTCCGCAACGCATCCAGAAACTGAACCAGGATCGTATCGCTGCTGGTCTCTCCGCTCAGATTCACGGTATCCCCCTTCTCGCGGGTGATCTCCATCAGCGAAGTGTCGGGCGGCACGGCGTGCGCCATCGCATCCACGACGCCGGGCAGCGATTCGCCCGTCGGCTGGAGCAGGTTCAGAACCTCTTTCTGTCTGCGTACCTCATCCAGCGGCATTCCCCGGTAGAAACGGAGTTCCTGACGATCCTCCTGAGCGTGATCCAGTTCATGCGCGGACTGGTTGGCCTGCTGACCGACGCGGAACACATTGAACGAACCGAGCATCAGCACCAGAATAGAGAAGGCCAGAGCGAACGTCAGGCGGCCACTGACGACGAAGTGTTTCTTCGACTCCTTTGTCGTGCCTTGCAGGTCGAACTGCGGCAGTCCCGCCGGAAGCTGTTCGAGGGCCTGCATCGCCAGACCGCTCGCCCGCAGGAACCGCAACGCGGTCGGCTCATCCAGCCGGGAACGCAGCGCCAGATCGGTGGCCGCTGTCGCGGGCATCGTCGCGACGACGGTAGTGATATGAAGCGTCTCCGAAAGCCAGTTCGCCAGCGGCTCCAGAGCGGGCAGCCCTGTGATGATGACGATGTTATGGATGGGGGGCGCGTCGGGATACTCGCGCTCGTAGTAGTCCAGCGACCGCTGTAGTTCGACCGCCAGACTCTGGATACCGGTGGTCTCATTGGGGTCGGATGCGGGACGGACGCCCATCCACGAGTTCTCTTCTTCCTCCCCGAGCGCCTTTCCTCGTGGGGCGGGAGCCGCCTCCGAGGAAGGCGCACCTGCCAGGCCGCTGATCTCCGGCAGAAGCTGACGGCTGCCCATGTCTATGCGGCGGTAGAGGCGTATCGGTCCCTGATCCATAATGGCGACCTCGGAGACCGAGGTTCCGACCATCAGGCACAGGCAGGGCGAACAGCTATAGGTGAGCGTGGAGGCCGCACGGTACATCGCGACCAGTCCGGGTTCCAGTCCCACCAGATGCACTCCCGCCGTCAGCGCGACCAGCCGATAGCCTTCCAGCACCCTCTCCTCCGCCGCCATGAGCAGCAGGCGAGGCCGGGCCTGCGGGCGCGGGTCACCCGTATCCAGGCGCAGGAAGTCGAACTCGCCCTGGGGGTTGGGCAGAATGTTCTGATGCAGCATTTCGCCGCGAACGACCGACAGCAGTTCCTCTTCAGGAATGTGCGGGATGTCCAGAATTCGGGTCGCGACGGCTCCCGAAGGAATGCTCATCACCGCGGTTCGGGTGCGGACTCCCATCCGGTTCAGCAGCGCTCCCAGCGCTCTGCCCACCACATCGGGGCGGCATATCTCGCCGTTGTCCATCGTTTCGGGAGGCGTGGGAATGGCGTCCGCTCGCAGAATGCGCGGGTCGGGCCAGACGCCCTCCATCTCCACCACGCGAATTTCCGTTGAGTTAATTTCGATGCCGAGGATAGATCGGCCTTTTTTCGCGGCTCGGTTCATGAGGTCTCCTTGCAGGACTGCCCATTGCGTACGCGGTCCGTCTGCGTTTAGTGTATGTTGCTTCTGTTCCGAGGTCTACTGTCCAGAGATGCTTCGGGAGCCATTTCGCAGCCGCACCACCGAGGTCATCGTGCGCGTCGAACCGTCCAGAGGCATCGTAATCGTAATTCCCACGGCCACCACATTGGGCAGTTCGGCAGTGGTGGGCGCATGGGGATTCGCGGTGGTCACCCAGCAGGCCCCCTGCGCGGGCGTCTTGCCCGTTGCGAGATAGTAGGTAAATTGCAGCGAAGTCATGCCGGTCGCCAGTGTCTGTGTCGCGAGACCCCTTGTGCGGTTCAGTGTATGCGGGATGGCGATGGAGTCTAGCCAGTAGTAGCTGGTGTTGCCGGAAGTGTCATCGTAGATGGTCACGGTCGTGGCCGTTCCGGCCGAGATCATCTGGGAACCATAGATCTGCGCTTTCCGCAGGTTGTCCGCAAGCCGGTGCATGGGTCGCCAGGCGATCAGCTCGGCGTTGTGCTGATCGGTGGTCAACTGCTGCGAAACCATCGTGACGCGGACGAACATCAGCAGCATCGCGGCCACCAGCAGGCCCATCCCGCCGGAAAGTACCATCTGGAGCATGATGGCTCCCCGGTGTGTATGTACAGCGCGTCTCATATTCCTGCCCTCACCAGATAGGTCGTGAGCGTGGTGAGTGTGGTCCCGCTCTGCGCCAGCGTCACCGTCACCGTCACTTGCCGGAGGGCCGTGGGGGCCGGAGTAACGGGATTGGAACCCGCGACCGTCGCATCGCTCACGACTGTTGTGGTCACCTTATAACGTGCGGAGTTCGGCGCATTGTCCTGATTGCTCGTGTCCACGGCAAAATAGTGGACGAGCGGTGCGGAGGAGGTCGCTTCCGGCGTCTGCGAAAACCCGGTCTCTTTCAGCGTCTCCACGGTCTGCCGCGCCAGGCTGCACGCGACCGCCTTATCTGTCGTGCGGGCCGCAAGCTGCATGGAAAAAGCCCAGAGCTGAATCATGACCGAGAGCGAGAGGACGCAGACGGCAGAGGCCACAATCACTTCCAGATAGGTTGAACCGGTGTGCCGTCGGACAGATCGAATTCGCATCGTGAAAACTCCTGCGGAAGACGCAAATCAGCCTTCCATGCCCATTATCGCTGAAAATGCCTGCTCCCCCAGAATGGGGGGCCGGGGCTGGCTAGTTGATGCCGCCGACTTCCTGCCAGGGGGGAACAAAACCATAATAGAGGACGCTGCCGTTGGGAGAAAAATAACCCTGCACCGCCGAAACCGTCGGGTTGCCGTTAAACGTGAATTTGTTCGCCATGACCGTCCCGATAATGTTCGGGGTGCCATTGAAAATCACCCGTCCACTCGCCGCGTTGTTAATATTGTAGATGCCCGCATCCAGTTCAGAGTTGCCGTTTAAGATCACATCGTTGCTCGTCGCAATATAGGCTCGAACCGCATTGGGAGAGGCGGGCGTAGATTTCACAGCAGCAGCGCCGCCATTAAAGACAAATGTACTGGAACTGCCGCTTGGCCCCACCCAGATATTGATCGGGCCATTGGTGTTGTTGAAAATGACCTTGGCGTTGCCATTGCAGGTCAGGCTCGTCAGGTAGTAGTTTGCGCCTCCTGCTTTGCCCACAAAGGTCTGGTTGCCATTTCCATTGATCAGGACGGTCTTATTATTTATTGGCGGATTTGCCAGGCTGTTATCGTTGTAGGAGGCGACGAAGTTCAGGCCCTGCGAACCGAAGGTACTCACCGCAATAGTCTCTACCGTCGGCCAGTTCACCGCACTGGCGTTATGAACCACATTGTAGCTGCCGTTCGGCGGGCTTTGCCAGTTCGAACTGGCGCCATTGAAGACGACATTGCCCGTAACGGTGGGGTGGCCAGTGAAGTTGAAAAATCCGTTGGTACCGACATCGCCGTTGACGGTCGTTGCCGAGCCGTTCATTAACCCTTCCGAGACGCCGAAAACCGCATAGTTTAAGGTGGGCGTGTTAGTATAGGCGGTGGCGGCGACTTTGACGGTGCGCGTCAGATTGTTGACGCCGCCGGTCGAATAGACCCAGAGATTCTTGCCCGGCGTCCAGGGGGTCGGTTCGGTGCCATCGCTGTTGCGCTGCGTCACATAGACCTGAAACGTGCCTGCCGCCGTGGTATAGGAGGTTCCCGCGACGCCGCTGGAATGCTTCTGGTCGGCGCTGTTGCCGTCGTTGCTGATCTTGCGAAGCTCGTAGTTGATGCCCGCTTCAGCTACCACCAGAGAGTTCGCGTAGTTGGTTTCCGTGTTCGCTATCGAGGAGTCGGAGACGACCAGCGTGGCAAGCCCCGCAAGAAGGATGCTGGTGATAAGCACGATAACCAGCACGTCGAGCAGAATAGCTCCTGAACGCCGAGATCGAAATTTTGAGGGGATCCGTTTCATAACGCACATTTCCTGATTACGAAGAAATCTTCTGGAGCAGGCAGGACATCTATCCGAACTCAAAACGGCCCTGAGCGGGCTGAGGGAGGGAACTCCGACAGGTTTCGGAACCTGTCGGAGTCTGGCTTCGCCCCCGGTGGAGGCGTGTGACGCGCTTAGTTGCTGTCTACGCCCGGCTCAAACTTGCCGTGGGCGCCAGCCCCTGTGCCGTAGCTGCACGTGACTTTGAAAGTGGCAGTACTGGAGCTGCTGCCGTTGGCAATCGCGTAGGTTCCCGCATTCGGGCAGACCGGGATCGCGGACAGGTCGGGAATAAGGGTCGTCGTCATCGTCACGCCATTATAGGCGGCGTAGTCGTTGGCTCCGGTCTTGATACGGGCAGCCTGCACGGCGTTGGCGATGGTCTGCATATTGGCGCGGCAGGTTTTGCGCTGCGAGTCCGACACCGCACTCAGATAGAGCGGCATGGCGACCGCCATCAGGATCGCAAGGATCAGGACGACGACGAGCAGTTCGATGAGGGTGAAACCTTTGCGGTTACGGCGAGCGGCGAGCAGTTGAGAGCGGAACATGGGTGTCTCCTTGATAGTGTTGAGAATGGAATGGATTGACTGTCGAACCTCATCGGTTCTTACACCCCTATTGTATCGGAACCGAAGAGAACAAACATCTGCGAAATGGCAGATTTTGGTCGGCGCATCGGAAGAAGCCTGCTTTTCCGATGCGCCGATACCCCGGCCTTGCAGCCTGCCGGGTCAGCGTGGGCCGACAATACTCCACCCTGCCGGAGGATTGAGAGACAGCGAGCCGCCGCTTAAATAGGATGTCCCTGACATATACCAGAGCGCGGCCTGATTGGAGGAAGGGTTCTGGAAGAGCAAGTCCGCATAGCCGTCGCCGTTGTAGTCCGCTACGCTGACGACATTCCAGCCGGAGGCGGTGGTGGCGTTGATCGCGCTGCCGCCGAGATAGGTTGAACCGCGCATATACCAGACGATGACCTGAAAGGTGTCCTGATTCTGGAAGACGAGATCGGGATTGCCATCGCCATTGAGGTCGCCGACCCCGACCACCTGCCAGCCTGCGGGTGGCGTATAGGGCATCAGAACGCCGTCCTGATAGTTCGGGCCGTTCATAAACCAGATAGCGATCTGATTGGTCGTCTGATTCTGGAAGACGATGTCCGACTTCCCATCGCCGTTGAAATCGCCGATGCCCACGGCCTTCCAGCCCGCTGGCGGCGCGGGATTGACGTAGTCTCCGCCAGAGATCGTTCCGTTGTTGGAACCGCTCGTATACCAGAGGGCGATACTGTTGTCGTTGCGGCTCTGGAGTACCAGCGTAAGTGTGCCGTCTCCCCGGAAGTCGCCGCTTCCCACCAGGAGGTAGTCCACAGGAGGGTTTATGGAGAAGTAAGTTCCGCCCAGCACAGTCAGGCCGTTCATAAACCAGGCGCAGATATTGCCGTTCTGATCCTGAAGCAGCATATCCGTCCTGCCGTCGGCGTTGAAATCCGCGACGATGGGCGGGATACTGACACGGGTGACAAAAGCCGTCCCTTCGGTCAGAGCCTGGTTGGTCGTCTGGTAGACACCTGCTGTGATAGGGAAATCGGTCGAAGTCGCAGAGCCGGTAATGCAGGCGTTGCCTGCCGGGTCCAGGGCGATGCCGTTGCCCTTATCGCCGAGGGTTCCTCCCAGACAGGTTGAGTAGAGCAGAACGCTTCCGGTCGGACTGAGTTTGGAAACATAGGCGTTCGAGTGGCTTACGCTGTGGTTTGTCGGCTGGAAGGCCGAAGCGGTCGTCGGGAAGTTCGTCGAGTTCGCGAGGCCGGTAATATAGGCATTGCCCGCCGTATCAACGGCGATGCCGTTGCCATAGTCTCCCGTACTGCCGCCGAGATAGGTTGAGTAGACTAGAGCCGTCGCATTGGCGTTGAGTTTGGTGACGAAGGCATTGGCGCTATTGCTGCTATGGTTGGTCGTCTGATAGGCCCCGGAAGTCGTGGGGAAGTTCGTCGAGCCGCTGTAGCCCGTTATATAGGCGCTGCCCGCCGTATCAACGGCGATGCCGTTCCCCGCCTCAAAGACGCTGCCGCCCAGATAGGTAGAGTAGGCAAAGGCGGTTCCATCGGCGTTGAGTTTGGTAACGAAGGCATTGGAACTGCGGGCGCTGCGGTTTGTGGTCTGAAAGGCCCCCGAAGTCGTCGGGAAGTTCGCGGAGTAGGTCAGCCCGGTGACATAGGCATTGTTCGCCGAATCCAGGGCGATGGCGTTGCCATAATCTCCGACTTTGCCGCCGAGATAGGTGGAGTAAACGAGGCCCGTCCCGTCGGAGTTGAGTTTGGTGACAAAGGCGTTGGTGCCGTTGGTGCTGCGCTTCAGAGTCTGCGCCGCGCCCCCCGTCGTCGGGAAGTCGGCGGAGCTTGTGTAGCCGGTCACGTAGGCATTGCCGCTGCTGTCCAGCGCGATGCCGTTGCCCGCTTCCCCGCTGCTGCCGCCCAGAAAGGTCGCGTAGAGCAGATCGGAGCCGCTCGCATTCAGCTTGGCGACAAAGGCGGTGACGCCGCTGATATTGTCCTGCTGATAGGCTGTCGCGGTAACGGGAAAATCCAGAGAGTCCGTCTCCCCGGTGATACAGGTGTTGCCCACCGGATCAATCGCAATCGCATTCCCGGACTCGAAGCCGCTGCCGCCGAGATAGGTGGAGTAGACCAGGGCCGTACCGGTCGGGTTGAGTTTGGTGATGAAGGCGTTTGCCCGACGTGTGCTATGGTTGACTGTCTGGTAAGCTCCTGCGGTCACCGGGAAGTCCGTGGAATCCGTAAATCCGGTGATATAGGCATTGCCTGTGGCATCCAGCGCGATGCCGTTGCCGCTGTCTCCGATGCCGCCTCCCAGATAGGTCGAGTAGAGCAGCACCGGGTCTATGATGAGCGCACGTTCCGTATCGTAGCGGCCCGGTGAGAAGCGGACGATGGTTCCCTGCCGGGTGTGAGCCAGCGTATAGCCGCACGCCACCCGCTCTCGGCCCGTCTTGCTCTGCTGGTAAACGGTCGGTTTTTGCCAGCGTAGCGTCCGGCCTTTCAGCCGCACCTCCAGGTCACCCGTTTTTGCCAGCCGCACCTGTTCCGCCCCGGCAAAGCGCAGTCCGATCTGCTTTGGGTCGGCGTGGGGAGCGAGGATAAAGTCGTATTCCAGCCGCTGGCCGCTGCCATAGTAGGTCACATCCACGCCGTTGTAGACCTGTTTGAATCTGGTTTTTGCGAAGGTGCTGATTTCGCGCTGCCACCTGCCGGAGGCTTTGCCCAGAAGGTAGTTGACCTTGCCGGGCAGCGGCTCTTCTCCGAGAGCCGTCGCCTGCGGATTCGCCCCCATCAACTGCATTCTCAGTGTGAGGGCCTGTCCTGGTTTGTGAGGCTGGTGCGCGGCGAAGGCAGGCGAACCGGCCGGGGGAACGGGCCTCCGCGACGGACGTTCTCCCGGTTTTTCCGGCATCGAGAAGACAGCCTCGGTGGGGGTGAGGAAGAGCGTTGAATCGGGCTGATGCGCCAGAAACTGCACTCGCCGGTCGGTCTGCCCCTGATTGCTCTCAAAAGCCAGTGGCAGACGGGAAAAATTTTGAGCGGCTCGCTGCCGCCGAACAGAGACTGTCGGCGTTGTGCGTACCGTCCCAGGGGGAAGCGGCGGGAAGGGCGACTGTTGTGCATAAGCCGCAGAAAGCACAGACATTCCAGCGGCAGTCAGCATCAGAACGCCGAATCGTGTAGTGGGATAGTGAGACATCGTAAACTCCATAGTTGGCGCTGACAAACGTTACAGGAAAGCGAAAAGGAATCAGGCAGCCATGCAAAGCGTCGTGGGTTGTCTGGCCTGGATAGCAAAGGGTTGACACCCCTTTGCTTCCCCTATGCAGCGAAAAGGAAGCAGGCTCCGACAGGTTACGAAAACCGGTCGGAGCCTGTCTCCTGGCTCTACGAACATGGCAGAGCGCCGAAAAAAATTAGTTGCTGTCGAGTCCCGGCTGGAACTTGCCGTGTCCGGTCACAGAGCAGTTGACCTGGAAGGTGGTGTTGTCGGTGCTGCTGCCGACCGCCAGGGTGTAGGTGCCGCCATTGGGACAGGCGGGAGCCGCCGCCAGGTCGGGCAGGGTGGTGGTAGTGACGCCGCCGGTGATGAGTGCACCATAGTCGCTGGCACCGGTCTTGGTGCGGGCAGCCTGCACCGCGTTGGCGATGGTCTGCATATTG
>JBBRLP010000029.1:0-45575 GCA_038231295.1 Chthonomonadales bacterium | reverse complement strand
CCGCGTCCCTGGGTGGTAGAACGCACGTTTGCCTGGTTAGGACGGTGTCGTCGTCTGTCGAAGGACTATGAGTTGTTGCCCAAAACCAGTGTGGCTTTCCTGCATCTGGCGATGACCCATCTCATGCTTCGGCGTTTAACAGCATGAGACTTTTTCTAGACGCTCTAAGGGTTATTCTCACAAAAACTACGTATCCTCCCGGATGCGTAGTTTTTTCATACGGGCTATTATAGAGGAAGTGGGTTCGTCATCGGAGGACATGGCAGAATGAGTAAAATCAAGGTACTGCTGGCGGACGACCATCGGATTGTTCGACAGGGAGTGCGGGCGCTGCTAGAGGCCGAGTTAGACATGGAGGTCGTCGGAGAGGTAGGCGAGGGGTTGGCGGTCTTCGACGCTATTGAAACGTATCAGCCGGACACGCTTATCCTCGACCTGATGATGCCGGGTATCAATGGCCTCGAAGTGGCAAAACGGGTGAACAAGCTATCCCCCGATGTGCGTATCGTGATTCTTTCCATGCACTCCAGCGAAGCCTATGTGCTGCAGGCGCTACGCAACGGTGCGTATGGGTATGTCCTCAAAGACTCCAGTACAGAAAGTCTTGTAACCGCTATTCGCAATGCGCTGGCAGGGTGTTCCTATCTCAGCCCTTCCCTGTACGAACTCAAGTCGAAGGCGGAAATAATGAATGCCTGGCATTCCTGACGGGACATTAGCCGCCCCCACCCCAATTCTGGGGGAGCAGGCATTTTCAGCCGGTAGGGTGTCCGCAGGGCATGGAAGGCTGATTTGTGTTTCTCGGAAGGGAGGGTACGACGAATGTCGTACCCTTTTTTTGTTGCTCCCTTCTACTCCCCCGCTTCTGTTTTCTCTCCTGCGTCCGTTTCCACCGATTTTTCGGGGGTCTCGTTCCAGAAACGCAGGACGCGATTCCATTTGCTGGCGCGAGCGGCGGGAGGCAGAGAGAGCAGGAAGTCTGCGGCGTAGTCCTTATGGAGGAGACGGGTATCGAGAATACAGACGATACCGCGGTCCTGATGGGTGCGAATCAGCCGTCCAAAGCCCTGCTTGAGGCGTATCTGGGCGTAGGGAATGGAGTAGTCGCGGAAGGAGTTGCCGCCCGCGTTTTCGATAGCCTGGATACGGGCTTTCGTGATGGGGGAGTCGGGAACGGCGAACGGCAGCCGGTCTATAATCACGCAGGAGAGGGCATGGCCCTGGACGTCTACGCCTTCCCAGAAGGTCTGAAGCCCGAGCAGACAGCCGTTGCCGCTCCCTTTGAAGGCTTCAAGGAGTTTGCCCGGCGGCAGGTCACCCTGCTTGAAGAGCGGGAATGGCACGTTGCCGTTCAGTTGCTCGTAGACGGCGTTGAGCATGGCACGGGAGGTGAAGAGGAGGAACGTTCGGCCTCCGGTGAGTTCTAGCAGCCGCCTGATCTCTGCGAGTATCTGCGGAAGATAGCCGGGTACGCTCAACGGCGCGGGGGCAGGCAGGTGGGCAGGTACATAGAGCAGGGCCTGTGACGGAAAGGGAAACGGACTGCCGACGATGCACTCCAGCGTATCTTCCGGGATACCGAGGCGGGTGCGCTGATACTCAAAATTGCCGGAGGTTGCAAGTGTCGCTGAGACAAGTGTCACACTGCCTTTGCGGGCCAGCATCGGATTCCAGAGGGCGTTCTGGAGGATTTTCGAGACGGAGACGGGCGTGAGGTGCAGGGTGGCACGGGGTTCGGGCTTGCTGCGCCCCCCTGTTATCGTGACCTGTCCCCACCGTATCGCGTTCTGATCCTGCTCGAAAAAGAGGCGGTGCAGTTCTTCGCGGGCCTTGCCGCAGAGCCGTGCCATGCCTTCCAGACTGTCGCGCAGGGTCTCTTCGTCTTTGGCGATGGCAAGCAGATCGTTCTGGAGCGTGGAGAGCGCGTTGCAGGTCTTGCCTGTCCACTCCTCCGCCTGTCGCCGTCCCTCTTCTGGCAGCGCGTCATCGAAAAAGAACTCATGTTTGCCGGAGGCGAGAAAGGGCGCGAAGAGCGTATTGTTCATCTCCTCCAGGGTCTGAAGCCGGGCCTTGTCCATATCCAGACCGCGCAGGTGCTTAACGCGATCCATGAGATTGACCAGGCGGCGGGAACCGAACTCGATGCCGAAGGTGCGCGTCGCGACATCTTCAAGGTGGTGGGCCTCGTCGAAAACCACATGGTCGTATTCGGGAAGGATGCCGGACTGCGGGTCGGAGAGGCGCAGGGCGAGATCGGCGAAAAAGAGCGCATGATTGACGACGATCAGATTGCTTTCGGTGGCTTCCCAGCGTTTGCGGTAGTAGTGGCAGTTGTTGTAGTGGCGGCACTCCTGGGCGCGGCAGGTCTCCGGGGTTGAGGTCAGTTCGCTCCAGTGGGCGAAACTGAACGACAAATCGGCGACATCTCCGGTGCAGTCTTCCTGTCTGGCCCAGTTCTGCACCTTGCGAAAGAGTGGGTCCGCCATGAGGAAAAGATCGCCCCGTGCGTTGTCGAGGCTCTGTTTGCAGAGGTAGTTGCCCCGGCCTTTGAGCAGGGAGTAGGTGACGCGGGCCTCGGCATCGGGGAAGAGACTGAGGACGAGCGGAATGTCTTTTTCGATCAACTGGCTCTGGAGGCTGATGGTGTGGGTGCTGAGGATAGTGCGCTTGCCGGAGAGGGCAGCACGAACGGCGGGAACCAGATAGGCCAGTGTCTTCCCCACCCCGGTTCCGGCTTCGGCCAGGCAGGGCTTGCCCGCCTGCATCGCTGCTTCGATAGCGAGCGCAACCTGCACCTGCTCTTCGCGGCTTTCATAGCCGGGAAGTTCACAGGCGAGCGGCCCTTCCGGCCCGAAAAACGCTTCGAGAGTGTTGGTAGCGCGGGAACGAGGGGTACGCTTCGCGGGCGTACGGGCGGATTTTGCGGCTCTGGGAGAGGTAGGCATAGGACGGGTGCGCGGCCTTCCGTTGACGTGTTGCCCGCCTGTTGCAGCGATTTGCAGCGGAACGTGGTGTATTATACGCTACCCGGCCCCGCATTGCAAGCGCAGGCGTTCCCCTCTGTCAGGAATGCACGACTCAGGCAAAATCCTGCCCGCTCCGTAAGGGGCGGGCAGGCGGGCATGGCAGCAGAATTCAGGCCGGGCCAGGCTTGGGGCGCGAGAAGCCGTTCTCTTCCCACGTATGTTTTTGTCGCCGGAAGAGAGGCAGAACAGTCCGCCCCCGCCAACGCTGTCAGGGCGTCAGCGGATCGGTGAGGACGGTCTGGAGGGCTTCCAGAGAGGGCGAGAAGAAGTAGTCGCCGCCGGTAGTGGTGACGAAATGCTTCAGGGCGTCAATGTGCTTTGGGGCTGTGTCCGTCGGGATAGTGAATGGCCCGGTGGCACTCTGCGCGATAATCGGGTCCTGTCCATCGGGCTTGCCGTCGCCAGGACACTTCCCTGTGCTATGCCCATGTGCGTCTTTCGCCGCCTCCGGACAGGGGAAGTTGGGATCGTTGACCCAGGCTTTCTGTACAAACTCGAACTGATCTTCAATGTCCCGCTGGTAGCAGAGGAACAGCAAGCCCCGGTCTATGTTCTCGCTGCCTGACTTGGTCGGGTCGAACGGTTCGCCGTAGGGCAGCCCGCGCCGCAGCAGGCGATGGGTCTGTGTGCGGCTCTCGGTATCCGATCCGCTCTCCACCGTGCCGTGCTGATCGCGGGGATAGGCTTTGCGGATGTGTGCGGCTCGCGGCACATTCTGACCGGTGATATCGCTGCCATATTCGAAGAAGTTGTTGATGGAATCGTCGTTTCCGGCATCCGGGAAGGCTTTCCCTGGGTCTATGTCCAGCGGCACATAGGTTCCGGTTTGCGTTTTCAGCCGCTCCAGTGGGCAGCCGCTGGCATAGCGCCCCACCAGTTTCGCGCCCATGAGGTCGTGGGCAATTCCGGTGCTGGCTGCGAGTTGATTCAGATTCTCGTGGAACTTCTTGACATCCTGTTTCAGGCGGCGATAGACGAGGAACGAACCGTCCTTCGTCCAGTGCGGGCCGGTGGCGCTGAGGTCGCCCGGCAGAGGATTAGGATTCTGGTCATTCGGGCCGGGGATGGGAATCTGCGTGGGGTAGCCGAGAACGAACTCGCCGGGGTGGAGCAGGTCCTGACCGGGATGTCCCTGTTCGGGGTTGGTTATCGGGTCGTCCGGCAGATTCACGCCGCGTATGCCGGGCTGCGAAACGCCGTCTTTGAAGCCGAACTGCTCATGACCGGGCTTGTCGGGACGAGTCGCGCCTATCTGCTTGTCGAGGAGGACGACACCGCCGCTGCTCGCAATCTGCTGTTTGTACTGATTGGCGGTCGAGCCGGGAGCATCGGGGTTGATGTCGTCAATGAGGTCAGACTCCACGATGATAACGGCATGGACTTTCTGATCGCTCGGACGGAAGGGACTGAGCCACTTCGCCGGGGCGCTCTCTCCGGTATCGCCGAGGTCGGCGGCGCGGGCGGCCATACCGCTGCGGAAGGCGTCAGGGAACAGATTGATTTCGAAGTCGGAGACGCCGAGCGCTTTGAGGCCACTGGAGGTGAAGGCGATATTGGTCCAGGTAGAGCGGACAACGCCTTCAGTGCCCTTGCTCTTGCGGATAAGTTTGAAGAGATCGTTGAACGCGATGACCTCTTCGCTGGTGGAGATGTTGCAGGTGAATTTTTTGAGCCAGACACGGGCCTTAGCGGTGTCTGTGAAGTGCAGAAACAGCATCACGCGGTGGTCTTTGGAAAAGCCGCCGAAGATGTTGCCCTGAATGTTGCCGAGATTCGGCACTATGTCTGCCACGATGTTCCTCCTGATGTCGTGAAAACGACCGGTCGCTGTCAGTGGGGCGTCCTCGCACCAAGAGTCCTGCCCAATCAATCTATGCCGACACCTTTACAACGGGCCAGCTTCTCGAACCACGAACAGGCATTCCTTACCATCCTGATTCCACATCCTCCGCGCACATCTCATTATAACAGCACATATCGCTTATGTCAATACTATTCGTCTATTTTCATAAACATTACAATTATATTTACGATGGCGATGTCTTCCGCCTGCTCCTTTCCAAATAGTGAATGGGTTCGCGCTTTTGGACGAGGAGATTCATGAGGAGCGACAAAAATCCCGCCCTGCCATGAAGGCAAGACGGGCCGATTACGACAGAAGTTTCCTCGCAGAGGCCGCAGGTCAGCGGCGACGGCGTTTGAGCAGCGACAGTCCGCACACACCCAGCCCGGAGAGGAGACCCAGAGTTCCAGGCTCTGGTGTGTTCGCGGCGGTGAGGAAGCCACGGATCTCACCACCAGTGAAAGAAGTCGAATGGATATTCAGATAGGACTTCCCGGCGCCAATTGCGGAGAACAGCGCCGTCTCGGCGGAAGCCGTTGTGTTGCCGTTGGCCGTTATATAGCTCGGATTGTAGGAAGAGGAGAGCGTCATATCGAAGGTGTGGTCATAGGTTCCGCTCGTAACGCTCGAGGGAAATCCTGTGAACGTCGGGGTGGTCGTGGCGACACCGGCGGTGCCGGCGCCTGCGACGGTGGTTGCGGCATGAATGTGTGCGGCGGTGACGGTCCCAACCAACCCACTAAAGGTCACCTGCACACGCATGGTCTGGCCGATCGGATCAAGGAAGACATCGGCAAAGCCGGTGGCCGGTGAGGCGTTGGCAGGCGATTCGTTGGGGCCAGAGAGAATGGCCGTATACTCCTGCGCCTGAATGGTCGGGGCGGCGAATGCCAGCCCCCCCAGAAGCAAGAATGTTCCGATGATGACTTTCATAGTTGTCCTCCGTTGCAGAAAAGAGTTGCTCAGGGCGAAATGGGTAAGATTCACTATCCTTACCGCTCGGTCTAGATAGGCGCTTAACCGGCCTACCTTTCCCTTTCAGTAGACTCACCCGGCCTGTGATTTAGTCCCACTCTCCCCAATAAGGAACTCACCTTACGCAGGCGACCTCTTCCATACGTACCCAGTTTCGGCGGAGTGAACTCCTCCGCTGGGTGACCTTCGGCCAAACGTCCTGCGGACGTCTCCCTTCGCCACAAATGGTGTCAAGTGAGAAGGCAGTCCCTGTCAGCACGAACGTTTCCGAAGGAAACTCGGCCGCAGGCCATACAGCAGAGGAGTTCACTCCGCTGTCAGACAGAAGAATAGCCTGTCTGCGTAAGGGGAGTAAGGAATGCCCTCGTCCCGTTGGACAAGGGCATTCACGCCGAACAAAAAAAGTTTGGCCTACTTGCTTGCAGCAGGTATGCGTTCTACCGTTCCTATCGCTGTCAGCGGGATCAGATCGGTCATGGGGGCGGGTTCGAGGAGCATCTCTTTCGTGTAAAGGAAGTCTTCCCGGGCGTAGTCGGCCAGCTCGAAATCCTTGCGAAGCACGATGGCTCCGGTCGGGCAGGCGTCCTGACAGTAGCCACAGAAGATGCACCGAATCATATTGATCTCATACTTGACGGCGTAGCGCTCTCCGGGCGAGTAGCGGCGCTCGTCGGTATTCTCATCGGCCTGCACATAGATACAGCGGGCGGGGCAGGCCCCGGCGCACAGGCTGCATCCGATACACTTTTCCAGCCCGTTGTCGTAGCGCGTCAGAACGTGCCGCCAGCGGCTACGGGGATACTGCTCGCGCCGCTCCTCCGGGTACTGTATGGTCTCCGTCGGCTTGATCTTGAGCTGCTGCTCCATGTAGTGGCGCAGGGTGATGCCAAAACCGGTCGCAAGCGCCTTCGCGCCCGCGATCGGCTCCGTCACCGCCAGTTTGGTCTGGTTCATCCGGGTGTTGAGCGTGTTCAGAAAGCCCATCGCGTTATGCCCTCCTCTTCTCGTCGCCGCGCAGCAGGATCGGCTGGAGGTCTATGAGTTTGCCGGAGTTGCCCGCCTTGATCTTCTCCTGGAGTTTGATAATGCCGTAGATGAGCGCATCCGGGCTGGGCGGGCAGCCGGGAACATAGACATCCACCGGGATAATCTGGTCCACGCCCTGAATAATCGCGTAGTTATTATAGACCCCCCCCGAGGAGGCGCAGGCGCCCATACTGATGACCCATTTGGGATTCGGCATCTGGTCGTATATCTGGCGCAGGATCGGCCCCATCTTGGTCGAGACACGCCCCGCGACGATCATCACGTCGGCCTGACGCGGCGAGGCGCGGAAGACTTCCGCGCCGAACCGGCTGAGATCGAATCGCGCTGAGGCGGAGGCCATCATCTCGATAGCGCAGCAGGCCAGCCCGAAGGTAAGCGGCCAGAGGCTGTTGCGCCGCGCCCAGTTCACCACCTCGTCCATCTTCGCCAGCACAAACGGCGAGCCACCTGGCCCCACCGAAGGCGTCGGGGTCGCGGAATCGTGCAGAGAAATCTCGGTAACCGTGCGGGGCATCTCTCCCCCTCCTTCTATCGCCATGAAACAGGGAGAACAAACTCTCCTGTCCACTAAGTTCTTTTTTTCACAATCTCATTGTACCGCAAACGGCGTGTTTTCGGATTGCCGGGGCGTTCAAACCGGGCTTATCTGCCTGTCAGCCTGCGTGTTCGCGGGCGGCGTGGAGGGCGTCGGAAAGTTCGCGATCCCCAGGTTCGATGAAGACATGCCGACCGCCGGGACTATCAATCAGAATCGTAGGCACTTTGCCGGAACCTCCGTTGATTTCACGCATCGCGTCTTCGGCGGTCGGCGTTTTTTCAATATCTATCTCTGCAAACGGCAGGCCGGAACGCTGGAGAATGCGGCGAGAGCGCACACAGTCCGGACACCATTGGGTAATATAGGCAATAATGGTGACGGCCAAGACAGCGGCGTCCTTTCTCAGGGTGTGCTTCTATTTACGTACACCGGGCGCAGGGGTTCCGGCAGCGCGAAGAGCCGCCGTTCCGCCCAGTTCCTGGAGCGAACGGCGCACCGCGTCGGCCTTGCGTTGCGGGAGATCGGAGGCGACAATGAGCGGCGCGTTCGGGCTGGCCGCTTCGAGCAAACGTTTCGCTTCCGGCAGAGTCAGCATCATCAGGCTCTGGACTTTGAAGGCCAGTTCGTTCTCCTGACGACGGTCAATGCCCAGCAGGACGACATTATAGTTCTGAAGCATCGCGTCGGCGGCTTCGTTGCTGGCAGCGGCGATCTTCTGGGTGATGTCGGCGGCGACCTTGAGAGGCCGGTTACACTTGTCACACACATACCGCGCAAGATTCACCGGGACACGATGCTCTGTTTTGCAGGCCTGACAGATGATGGTGCGAACGGGAACTGGCTCCCCCTCCACGAACTGGACTTTGCGATGGCAGTGTTCGCAGTCGAAGTCTTCGGTTTGCTTCTCCAGAAAATAGCTGTCGGTATCGCAGTAGGGACAGGTGAATGGGACGCCTTTGGTCTTCTTCGCCTCGATGCTGCGCTGAATGGCGACTCCGAGAATGGCGGCTCCAGCGAACATCCCGATTCCGCAGGCGACACGGGCGAGCAGCCGCATGTTCGCCTCATGAATATACTTGGTGAAGTAGATAATGATGGCGCCAGCGAGCAGAAGTGTGATGCCAACGAGCGAGGAGCCGACGGATTCCGTCCACGTTACTTCCCGGACCTCGGTCAGTGAGGTTGAGCCTTTTGCCATGCGTGTCTCCCTTTGCGATTGCGTAGTGGTTCAGTATAACGAGCGGCAGGACAGTCTGTCAAGCGAGTACGCGGCCCGCTCAGGCAAATCGGCGGAGACCAAAGTGGATAACCCCTGTCCAGGTCTCTCCCGCAGGCAGAGCAATGAGGCCCGCATCCACATCGCGTACCGCAAGATTGACGGCGTCGGTCGTGCAGGTATACGGCTCCAGCGCGATGACGGGCGCATGTTCGGGGGCGTAGAGAACCCATTCCCGAAACGCGCCATCGGCGGCCAGATACATTTCCAGCCCTGTTGCGGGGTCGCGCAGACCGCCCTCGCTCCAGCCATCCGCCCGATACTCCACCTGTGTAAAGACGTGATCGTAGGTGCGGCGGTTCAAGGGACGATAATGGCGCAGATCGAACCTCTCCGCGTCCTGTGACGCCGGAATGACTTCGCCGGTCGGCATCAGTTTTTCCAGTTCCCATACCGCCGCTGTCGGGACGCGGACTTCCGCCGCCGCACGTTCTTCCGGGGTGATGTCGCTGAGGGCGGCAGGCAGTTTCGCGCCGGGCCGCAGGGCGGTCGGGAACCAGGGATGGATGCCGAATCCCATCGGCAGAGTCTTCGTGCCGGTGTTGGTGACCCATGTCTCCATCTCCAGAACGCCCTCTTGCAGCCGATAGAGAACGGTGAGGCGACAGGGGAAGGGATACTGCGCGAAGATTTCCGGGTCGGCGTCGAGCTGAAGAAACGCGGTCACGACCGCCGCCTCTTCATCGGCAGTGGCCGATTCTACTGTCCAGGATTTGTCCGCGACGAGGCCATGAATCGCCTGCCCCGCCCCTTTGTCCCATCCCGTCGCCAGAAGCTGGTCCATCCGGTAAGTCGCGCCTTCAAACGTGTAGACGCCCTCGCGCACCCGGTTCGGGAAGGGAAAGAGGATCGGCTGCCCGGCATGGAACGGCGAATCTTTCAAGTCGGTCACGTTTTTGGGCGGGAGAAACAGGTCTACCGGTTCAGTCGCTTTGCCGTATGAATCCCTGCCCTCGGGATCAGGGGTCGTGCGAAATTCGACACAGTTGTTGCCATAGGCGGGATAAAGCACAGCCTCGGCGCGGCGCAGCGTATCGGTCAATCGGTAGGCCGTCGTCCCGTGTGCGGCCTCTTGTGTTACCTGATAGCGAGACATCTGCTTGTCTCTCCTTTAATTCGTTGTTGTCCCTACAGTTTTGGTCGTCAGACCTCCCTATTCCTGCGTCAATTCAGCCGCAGTTAAGCCGGGACAGCAACCTGTCGGTGACATAACGTTGAAAAATGTGTCCTAACAAACGAGGAGATGCAGGAATCTGCCTCTTTGTACGCTAAAACAGACGTGAATCTATTCTCTGGAGGATCTGAGTAATGAACAATCGAATCGTTCGCGCCGGGCTGGCGCTGGTCGCCCTCTCTCTCAGCGTGGGCATCGCCAAAGCCGATCCGCCCAAAAAGGGCGCAAAAATGGCCCCGGAATGCCCTGTCTGCCACATGAAACTGTCCTCGAAAAAAACTAAGGACTCTCCTGTGGCGGTCAAACTGAAAAAGGGCGACAAGACGATGTACTGCTGCGAAAAGTGCAAGATGCCCGCAGACGTTCTCGTGAAAGAGAAGAAAAAGCCCGAGACCAAGAAAATGGACAAGAAAGAGGAGAAGATGTAGTTCTGGTATGAGGTTACGGCATTCTGCGTTCCTTACCCTATGCAGAGGCTGTAGCCATTCCTACCGGAGTAAACTCGCTCACCTTTCGTATCCGCTCTGCCTCCCTGCGAGGCAGAGTTTTTTGCGCCACGGCAGGCAGAGAAGTCATTCCAAAAAAATCACTGATAAATGATATGATAAGGCAACGGCAGGCTTTCTCTTAAACGTATAAGCAGTGAATGATGTATTATAGCATTCCCTTCCGGCAGCGTCTATGCTGCCCGACTGCAAACCACAAGGAGAACGTTCGTTGAAAAATCTGATGAAACTGGCTCTGGTGCCAGCCCTGCTCTGTGCGCTCGTACTCGGTTCCACCCGTGTCAAAGCCGATGACATTGTGGACATCGCCGCCGCCGCTCCCAACTTCAAGACCCTGGTCGCTGCTGTCAAGGCCGCCGGTCTGGTGGACACGCTCAAAGGCGACGGCCCCTTCACCGTCTTCGCTCCCACCGATGAGGCGTTCGCCAAACTGCCGAAGGGTACCGTCGAGAGCCTGCTGAAGCCGGAGAACAAGGCCAAGTTGGTCGCGATCCTTACCTACCATGTCCTCAAGGGCAAGGTGGCTGCCGCCGATGTAATGAAGCTCAAGAGCGGATCGAAGGTCGCCACTGTGGAGGGCAGCACCGTCCTCATCAAGCACAGCAAAGCGGGTGTTACCGTGAACAACGCCAGGGTTGTCAAGACCGACATCGAGGCCAGTAACGGCATCATCCATGTGATTGATACCGTCATCATGCCCCCGATGGCCGCCAAGCATCACGGCAAAATGAGCAAGATGCATAAGATGTAGTGCGGCTCTGCCAAAAGCGTCCTGATAACTCACCTTACGCAGACGAGAACAGGCAAAGGGTTGACACCCCTCGCTACGCGGCTTCGCCGGATCGTCCTTCGGACGAAATCCAATGCGATAAGTTTGTTGAGCATGGCGAACGGCCCTCACACCCTGGACGTTTCCGAAGGAAACTTGGCCGAAGGTCAAATAGCGGGGACTTCAGTCCGTCGCATCCCGCCTGCCAAAAGCGTCTTGATAATCAAAGCAGACCAGACGGGAAGCCCGTCTGGTCTGCTTTTCTTCTTCTAGCGAGCTGTTTCGCAATGAGATCGGTATTGGGAAGGTGAGAAACATTTGCACAATGTGCAGGAATACTGTTCCAACACATGCGATAGGTTTTGGCAGGCTGCAAAGCCTACGGCTCCTGCGATTTCCCATGAGGTAGGCGCAGTTTAATCTCTCGTTTCACAACGTTTCGTATTCAGTACCCTTTCTCCTCAACGCCCCCTCCGCAGGCTTTCCGCATCAGGTCTGCCGACAGCCAGCGGGAGGCTACGCGGAGTTCGCATTCGCGTTCGTCCGCCTCGGGATGTCTCTGCCGCACATCCGCGAGAATGCGTTGTGCGCTGAAGATACCCATCTCCCGAACGCATTTCATTTTCCGGGCGTCGGACATAGCGCGGTAGCCCTCGATCAGAATCCTTTCAATTTCGGGATGGGTGTCGTTCGTGGGGTCTTTCATGGGCCGTGTCTCCCTGTCAACCATCCATGCGCGGGGCGCACCCTATCGCATGAAAATGCCTACTCCCCCAGAATCGGGGCTGGGAGCGGCTCTGTTCTCACTCCCCCAGAATTGGGGGCCGGGGGGGGCGGAATGGGGGGTTGGGGGGCGGCTGATTTCCCATTCAGAAGTCTGCGGAGCCGGGAGTGCGGGGGAACGGGATGACATCGCGGATGTTCTTCATGCCGGTGAGATAGAGTATCAGCCGCTCGAAGCCCAGACCGAAGCCCGCATGGGGAGCGCTGCCATATTTGCGAAGCTCCAGATACCAGCCGTAGCCCGCTTCGTCGAGATGCTGCGTACGGATTTTGTCCAGCAGCACGTCGTAGCGCTCTTCACGCTGACTGCCGCCGATGATCTCGCCAATGCGTGGGGCCAGCACGTCCATCGCCCGAACCGTCTTGCCGTCGTCGTTCGAGCGCATATAGAAAGCCTTGATCGCCTCCGGGTAGTCGGTGACGATGACGGGCTTCTTGAACGTCTCCTCCGTTAGATACCGCTCATGCTCCGACTGCAAATCCGCGCCCCAGTGGACGGGAAACTCCCAACTGCGCCCGCTCTTTTCCAGAATGGAGATCGCTTCCGTGTAGGTGACGTGTTCAAAACTGCTGTTGGCGACGTGTTCCAGCGTCTCCAGCACCGTGTTATCTATGCGCTTGTTGAAGAACTCCAGATCGTCCGCACAGGAGTTCATCACATGGGCGATGACGCTCTTGAGAAACTCCTCGGCCAGCTTCATGTTGCCCGCCAGGTCACAGAAGGTCATCTCCGGCTCGATCATCCAGAACTCGGCAAGGTGGCGGGGCGTGTTGGAGTTTTCGGCGCGGAAGGTCGGGCCGAAGGTATAGACGTTGGTGAAGGAGAGCGCGAAAATCTCCGCGTTGAGCTGCCCGCTGACGGTGAGATAGGCGGGCTTGCCGAAGAAGTCGCCGGAATAGTCCACCGCCCCCTTCTGTTCGCCCTCTTTAATACGCGGCAGGTTCATCAGGTCAAGGGTGGTGACGCCGAACATGGCCCCTGCGCCTTCTGTATCCGACGCCGTGATGATCGGAGTGTGGACATAGAGAAAACCGCGCTCCTGAAAGAAGAGATGAATGGCGCGGGCCAGAGCGTTGCGTACTCGGAAGACCGCCCCAAACGTGTTCGAGCGGGTCCGCAGATGCGCGATGTCCCGCAGAAACTCCATCGTGTGGCCCTTTTTCTGAAGGGGATAGGTAGCGGGGTCGGCCTCGCCGTAGACCTCGATCTCCTTCGCCTTCAGTTCCACTGCCTGCCCCGCCGCCGGAGACGCCACTAGATCGCCTCCGACACGCACACACGCCCCGGTCGTCACCAGCTTCAGGGTCTCGTCAGGGATCGTTCCAGCCTCAACGACGACCTGCAAATCCGCAAAGCACGAGCCGTCGTTCACCTGGACGAAGATAACGCCTTTGCTGTCGCGACGCGTCTTCACCCAGCCGTGCGCGTTCACCGCCTGCCCCACATCCCCTATCAGAATATCCTTGATGTATCCGCCCTTTTCGATCATGTTCCGCCTCGCTTCCCATTTAGACAGTCCTCGATTCTGCGTTTTGCGTACAAAATCCTGCCGGAAGCCACCGGAATTGTCTGTTCCCACAACGCTCCTGTCAACCGGAAGCCCCAGACAATACCCCGATACGGTGGAAACGTCGGTCAGGTGTGTGGCTATGCTGTGTTTCAGGCGGTTCACCGTCAAAATGTGCCATTTAGGAGAGGCATTTCATAAGCGTTTCGTTTATAATCGAGTATACTCTCGTTTCTAATAGTTCCCAGGACTGCACTTTATGAACCATATCCTCCTTTCGGCTACGCAAACAGCGGTGTCGCTGGCAAACCTATCCGACCATCAAGAACCCGTCCCGCAGCAGACGGTAATCAATCAGCTTTCAGCCGAAAGCCGGATGGATGCAGATACCCCCTATCGCTACTTCTTTGAATTCAATCCTCAGCCTATGTGGATATACAGCAGCGAGACGCTGCGATTTCTTCTTGTCAATGTGGCTGCCACGCAGCACTATGGCTATACAGAGGCTGAGTTTCTCAGCATGACAATCAAGGATATTCGTCCGGCGGAAGATATTCCTCAGTTCATGACTTCGATAGCGCAAATGGGGCCGCAGCAGGGAACAAAGAGCCAGTGGCGCCATAAAAAGCGAGACGGCCAGATCATTGATGTGGAAATTTCGGTCCACGATTTCACCTATCAGGGTATGCCTGCACGGCTGGTGCTGGTAAACGATATTACGAAACATACACGCACGGAGCGGGTGCTCCGGCAGCGAGAACAGGAACAGCGAAAACTTGCGGAGCATCTGGAGAGAGAACGCGAACGATTAGCCCAGGCCCAGCAGGTGGCAAAAGTAGGCAGTTGGGAAAAAGACCTGACGACGAACGCATTAACCTGGTCGGATGAAACCTACCGCATATTCGGGATGGATCGGACGGAGGGAAGCGCTTCTTATGAAGCCTTTATAGCGCGGGTGCATCCCGACGACCGCGCTGCCGTTCGCAAAGCCTATCAGGAGGCGGTCGCTAATCGCACTCCCTATGCCATTGACCATAGAATACTGCGGGAAGACGGCAGTATCCAGATTGTTCATGAGCGCTGTCAAACGTTCTATGACCCGGTGGACGGGAGGCCCCTGCGTTCCGTTGGCACCGTCCAGGATATCACCGAACAGAAGCAGACGGAGCAAAAACTGAAACAGAGCCTCGATCTGCTGCGGGCCGTGACCGAAGGGACAACAGATGCCGTCTTTGCGAAGGACAAGGACGGCAGATACCTGATGATCAATTCGCAGGGCGCGGGTATTGTCGGGAAAACGCCGGAGGAGATACTTGGCCGTGACGACACCTCTCTCTTTGAGCCTGAGACCGCCAGGGCCACCATGGAAATGGACAGACAGATCATGGAAGGCGGGGAAACACGCACGATTGAATCGGTGGGAATAGGAGGTGGGGTAAGACGAGTCTATCTCTCCACCAAAGGCCCTCTGTACGATCAGGGCGGTAATATCGTCGGGCTGGTCGGGATTTCTCGCGACATTACCGAGCGGAAGCAGGCGGAAGAGGAACTGCGGGTATCCCAACATACACTGCGGGAGGTTCTGGACAATATCCCTCAGAGCATCTACTGGAAGGATCGCAACTCCGTATTTCTGGGCTGTAACAAAGCCCTCGCAGACGATCTGGGCTATTCCGACCCGAGCGAAGTCATCGGGAAAACGGACTACGATATTTGTTCAAAGGAACTTGCCGACACCTATCGGGCAGACGACAGTATTGTCATGGCGTCCGGGCAGCCGAAATACAGTTTTGAGGAGATGCAGACGCGAGCCGACGGTCAGAAAGTATGGCTGAACACCTCGAAAGTCCCGATACGGGATGAAGCGGGAACGGTTATCGGCGTTCTCGGCATCTCCAGGGACGTTACCGAGCGCAGAGAGGCGCTGGAACATATCCGGTTCTGCTCTCTGCTGCTCTCGCAGGTACGCAACGCCGTCATTGTGACCGATCTGGAAGGCTTCGTCACCTACTGGAACCGATTTGCAGAGACGCTCTATCAGTGGACCGCCGAAGAGGCTATCGGCAAGCATATTTCTGACCTGACCGTTCCCTCGCAGGGACGCGAGAGCGGGGAAGAGATTATGCGCCATATCCGGGAGACCGGATACTGGGAGGGTGAGTTCGAGGTGCGGCGGAAAGATGGGAGAACCTTTCCGGTCCGCATCGCGAATACCGTCTTCAGGGATGCAGACGGTATTATCACCGGACTTGTGGGCGTCAGTACCGACATCTCCGAAAGCAAAGAGGCGGAACAAACCGTTGACCGCATCATGGAAGGCGCACGCTGCCTGCTCTGGCAGGCAGAGGTCGAGGAGATTGGAGAGGAACAACTACAATGGAAGATGCGCTTTGCCAGTGAGCAGTCCGCCCGGCGCTTCCTCCCGTTGAAAGTGACGGCAGACCTGGCCTATTCAGACGCCTGGTACCTTTCGCGCCCTGTAGAGGATCGAGTACGGACGGACCAATTTGGCACCCGTGAAATCCGTGCCGGGAGAAGTTACCAGCAGGAATTCCGCAGTTACAGCGAGGAGGGAAATCTCCATTGGCTTTCGGAGAACGTGCGCGTAGTCTCTGTCGGGGAGGGAAAGTGGCAGTGTACCGGCGTCTGTACCGACATCACGGAGCGTAAACAGGCCGAACAGACGAACCGCGAACTGGTACGCGGAGCGCAGTGTCTGCTCTGGTATGCCTTCGTTGAGGATCAGGACCATGGCCTACAGTGGTCTCTGGAGACGCCGGATGAGGAGGCCGCGCAGGAGTTTTTTCCCGTTTCAAAGTCGGCGGGGGAGTCCTATGCCAACGCATGGGCGCGCAGCCGGATGCCCGAAGACATTCCCGTCATCGCCGCCACAGCCAAAGCAGCCCTGCGTGGCGGGCAGCAAGGATATACCCAACAGTTCCGCTGCCGGCGGACGGATGGCGAATGGCGCTGGCTGAATGAAACAGTTCGTATCGAAGCGCTCTCACCGGGCCGTTGGCACTGTGTTGGTGTCTGCACCGACATCACCGAACAGAAGCGGGCCGAGGAGGAACGGGACCGCTTCTTCACGCTCTCACTCGACCTTCTGTGCATTATCAATCCCGAAGGCTATTTTACCCGATTGAACCCGGCCTTCGAGACCGTTCTGGGATTTACGCAGGCGGAACTGATGGCCCGGCCCATTCTGGACTTCATCCATCCTGACGACAGGGAAGCCTCTCGCACGGTAACCGAGACCCTGCTGGCTGGCGCTTCTATCCAGGACTTTGAAGTCCGGTTTCTCTGCCAGGACGGCTTCTACCGATGGCTTTCATGGAAGGCTACGTTCCATAGCGGACTTGGCTACGCCGCAGCCCATGATATCACCCCGGTCAAAGAGGCCGAGGCCGCTCTGCGGAGAGCGAACGAAGATTTGGAGCTTCGCGTAATGGACAGGACAGCGGAACTGATGCAGACCAATACCGAACTGCTCGCCGCGAAGCAGGAAGCAGAGAGGGCCAACCACGCGAAATCGGAATTCCTCTCCCGAATGAGCCACGAACTTCGGACGCCCATGAACGCGATTCTGGGATTCGGGCAGATACTCGACAAGCAGATGCTTACGCCCCTCCAGAAAGAGAGTACGCAGTATATTCTCAAAGGTGGCCGGCATCTGCTGGACCTCATCAACGAAGTCCTGGATATGTCGCGTGTCGAAGCCGGGCATATTGAGATGTCTCTGGAACCGATCTCCATCCATGAGGTCATCACCGAATCCTGTGCGCTGATCCACCCTCTCGCGGCGGAACGCAGCATCTCTCTGGAGCGAGAGCTTCCTGCCGATTCAGACAATGTTCATGTCCTGGCGGACCGTCAGCGTCTCAAGCAGGTGCTTATCAATCTGCTCTCGAACGGCATCAAATACAATCGGCCCGGAGGAAGCGTCAAGATTTACTGCGCTCCTCCCGCTGACAACAAACTTCGTCTCGCGGTGCGGGATACCGGGAGGGGAATATCGCTGGAAGGCCAGAAGAAACTGTTTACTCCCTTCGAGCGTCTGGAGGCGTCGCAGTCCGAGATCGAAGGCACGGGACTGGGACTGGCGCTCGCCCAGCGGTTGGCAACGGCGATGGGAGGCGCGATTACTCTCGAAAGCGCTCCCGGAGAGGGAACAACCTTCTTCATCGAACTGCCGCTGGCGAAAGCGCCCGAGGAGATGCTGGATGGCTATGCTATTGGCACCTTCGAGCCGGAAGTCGTGCAGGAAAGTACGCAGAGCGCCTGCATTCTCTCGATTGAAGACAATCTCTCCAATCTTCGCCTTCTGGAGGTCATTCTGCGAGCCAGGCCCGGCATCACTTTGATGCCTGCCATGCAGGGCAGCGTAGGACTCGATCTGGCCCGCCAGCACAGACCCGACGTTATTCTGCTGGATATCAACCTGCCCGATATTTCCGGCAGGGAAGTCCTGGCCCGCCTGAAAGACTCTCCGCTCACCGCCGGTATCCCGGTCATTGTTCTCAGCGCGGATGCCACCGACTCTCAGATCGAGCGTCTGCGCCTTGCCGGAGCCACCGCCTATCTGACCAAACCACTGGATGTAAATGTGTTTCTGAATACACTGGATATACTGCTTAAACAGAAAGATACCGACACTACCCCAGGCCAAGAGGTACGCTTGTAATGCCAGATAGAATACTCAAGCAGGGCCGCATTCTGATTGTTGACGATGAGCAGGCGAACGTTCGATTTTTGGAGATCGTGCTGGAGCAAGCGGGCTACACGAATTTCTTCAGCACCAGAGACCCCTGTCAGACGCTCTCGCTCTTCGCCGCGATTCAGCCCGACCTGCTGCTCCTGGACCTGCATATGCCGCGTCTGGATGGATTCGCGGTGATGGAGAAACTACAGGCCGACCCGATTTTTCGACAGGTTCCCATCCTCGTCCTGACCGCCGATGGCATGATCCCTGTGCGCCACAAAGCCCTGGCGATGGGCGCGAAAGACTTTCTGCTCAAGCCACTGGATGAAACCGAGGCCCTGCTGCGGATCAAGAATCTGCTCGAAATGCGCCTCTATAACGCCCGCCTCGAAAGCAAGGTACAGCAGCGGACGGCGGAACTGGAACGGGCGCAGTTAGAGACAGTGGAACGACTGGCTCGCGCCGCAGAACACCGTGACGACGCCACCGGCCTGCATATTCAGCGCGTCGGCTCTATCGCCGGACAAATTGCCCTTGCCTTAAATCTCCCCTGCTCTCAGGCCGACCTCATCGAGCTGGCAGCGCCCCTGCACGATGTGGGCAAAATCGGGGTTTCCGATACGATCCTGCTCAAACCGGGGAAATTGACAGAGGAGGAGTTCGCCGTGATGAAGCAGCACACCCACATCGGGGCGAAAATACTTTCGGGGAGTACGTGTCCTCTGCTGAAAATGGCGGAAGAGATCGCGCTTTTTCACCATGAACGCTGGGACGGGAGAGGCTATGGCGGACTGCGCGGAGAGGCTATCCCTCTCTCCGGGCGTATCGTCAGTGTGGCGGATGTCTTTGATGCCCTCACGCACGATCGGCCCTACAAAAAAGCCTGGTCTGTAGAGGCGGCAGTTGCGGAGATCGCCTGTCAAAGTGGCTGCCAGTTCGATGCGAACGTCGTCGAAGCGTTCCTGACTCTGCCCCATCAGGACCTCGTATAAGCCGTGAATTCCCCCGAACCGAGAAATGGGCAGCCTGCGAGACGACAGGAATAAGGGCGCTTCTTGCGGAAATAGAGGAGGATTGCAGCAGACAGGCGCAGACCGCAAGAAGGAAAGAAAACGTGGCAGACAGCACAGGCGTACAGGGCGAAAGACCGTTTGGGGGCGTGGGGGCGGAGGAGTTTCGGGAGCGGCGACGGCTGCTGCGGGAGAGTTGCCCGGAGGGAATCCTGCTCGTGCGCGGCGGCACGGAAGAGGAGGCAGCCGTCGGGACACGCTACCGGCAAAACCGGCCTTTCTTCTACCTGACGGGAGTGGAAGCGCCGGGCGCGTTTCTGGTGATGCTGCCGGAGAATGTCCCTGTGAGCGCGGGGGTGCGCGGCGTTGCCAGCGCGGCGCGAGAACTCTTATTCCTTCCAGCGCGTGATCCGGTCGCCGAGACCTGGTCGGGCGCGAAGCTCGGTCCCGGCGCGGAGACTGAGCGTCTGACGGGCTTTGAAAAGACATTGAACGCTGCGGCGCTGCCCCAGGCGCTGACGGAGTGGATTCGCCGCTGTCCGCAGGTCGGCATGCTGCTGCCGTTCGGCCCGAACGCCCGCCTGACGCGGGAGGCCGTTCTGATGCAGAGCATCGCCGAGAACGCTCCCGCCGTCCGGTTTTTCGATATTTCTTCCCCACTCGCCCGCCTGCGTACCGTGAAATCGCCTGCCGAGTTAGACCTTATCCGCCGGGCCATCGCCGTTACCGTCGCCGGACAGGAGGCCGCCCGCCGCTTTATCGCGACAGGCACGGGACGCAGGGAGTATGAGGCGGAAGCGGAAATTTTCGGGGCGTTCCGAAGACAGGGCGCGGTTCCCGGCTTCCCCTCTATCGTCGGGTCGGGACACAATGCGACGGTGCTGCACTACGAGGACAACGACCGGGTGATGCAGACCGGGGAACTGGTGGTCGTGGACATCGGAGCGCGCCTGGGAAGCTACAACGGCGACATTACCCGCACCTATCCGGTCGGAGGGCGCTTTTCGCCCCGACAGCGCGAAATCTACGCGCTTGTCCTCGCCGCCCATCACGACACCATTGACCGCTATCGCCCCGGCAAAGACACGCTGCAAGACCTCAACGACCGCTGCAAGGCGTTCCTGCGCGAATCTCCGCTCCGCGCCAGAGACGCCGCCGGTGCAGAACAGACGATGGATGTCTTTATGCCGCATCGGCTGAGCCATCATCTTGGTCTGGACGTTCACGACCTGACCGCCCTGCTCGGCAGTACCGTCCTCAGCGCCTATGATGAGGACGGCAGCGAAACCCCTCTCCAACCCGGATCCGTCGTCACGGTCGAACCGGGTCTCTATCTGCCCTCCGAAAGCCTCGGCGTCCGTATCGAGGACGACTATCTCGTCACGGCGTCCGGCCTGGAACGGCTCGGCCCGCCCCTTGCCTCCCACCCCGACGAACTGGAATCCCTGATGAATCCATAGGGTCGGACGTTCAGAGGTGTTTGCTCAGCCATTCCCAGGCGGAGGCGTCGTGGAACTCATGGCCACCCTCGAAGATCAGGAAGCGGAAGTCGTCCGAACGATTCAGTCCTTTATAGTAGGCGGCGGCTTCCGGGGCCAGCAGTTTGCCGGGTTCACGGTGGCTGGCATTGTCGGTAGCCCCGGCCTGTATCTCCAGCGGACGCGGGCAGATAAGCGCGACGATCTCCGAGTCACGCAGCAGCGTAAATCGGTCTTTGAAGCGAAAGTCTGACGGCACGCCCATCTCGTCCTGCGCGTACCGCCCCTCCTGAACGCCGAAGTAGCAGCTTGAGACCGCGGCTTTGATGCGCGGCTCCAGCGCAGGCGTCACCAGCGTATAGTAGCCGCCGTAAGACAGCCCCACCATCGCCACACGCTTCGGGTCTACCTCCGGGCGTTTCAGCAGCACATCCAGACTGCGCGTGATTTTGGCGATCTCGACGGCGGTCAGACTGGTTCCGACCAGCCGCATCCGCTCGTCCATCCGATTGCGAACGTCGCCAGGGTAGCCGGGCGCAGAGAACAGATGCGTCGGCGCGAACACCACATAGCCCCGCTTCACCCCACCCCGCACCATATCGTGATAGTTTGCCCCGCCATGAAACAGAGCGACATCCGGAGAGCCGCCGCCGCCGTGCATGGAGATGACCAGCGGCGCACGGCCTTTCAACCCCTTCGGCACGATATAGATGCCGTCCGCATGGACGCCGGGCAGCACCGAAATCTTCACCCGGTAGTAGGTTCCGATCTCATCCTCGCCCATTTTGGTGAATGTCGGGGCTTCCGCGTCCGGCTTGCCGGGCGGCGGATAGCCGATGCTGTCGGCGAACGCCTGCCGCAGGCGTTTCGTGGAGGCTTCGTAGGCTTTCGGCGAAGCGTAGTCGGGAGTAAAGAGCGCGTGGAGGCGGGTGCGGTCGGCTTTCAGCGCGGAGAGGTAGCCGTCCATCTCTTTGACCTGCTCGGCCCGAATCGGATCGGAGGCTTTGACTTCCTGCTCAAAGTAGGGCATGGGCGGTTTCTCCTGTGCCCGCGCCGCGAGAGAGCCACACAGCAGGGCCGCGCAAATCAGAGGTCGCATCACGAACTTCATTTTCCTTCTCTCCTGAACTCAGCAATTTAGCCCGCACTCCGGACGGGCTTGCAGCGAAACGCGATAAGGCCCATCGCGGTTCCGAGACAAAGCGCGGAAACCGTGTTGAAGGCGCTGCCCATCAGTGGCGTCTGCGGCCAGAAGGTGCGAATACAGACCAGTATCACCACCGGCGCAAAGGCAATGCCGCGTAAAGCAGGACGATTCCGGCGGTCGGCGGCCTCCTGCATCCCGACGGTCAGGGCGACCGTCAGATGCCCGGAGAGCGGCCAGTGTCCGAACTGCGCCCCGGCTCCCAGAATCGTTGCCAGCAGCAGCGAGACGAGTTCGGGGAGCGTCCGCCGTATTTCGCCCCGGCGGAAACGGGCCAGAATCGCGCCCGCGAAACTGAAGACGACGGGCAGGGTGGGAATGTCGTAGAGCAGAAAGCCGGGCCTGTCCCACTGCGGCTGAAACAACTGCCGGTAGAGCAGCGTTCCGACGACTGCCGTCAGTAGGCGCAGCGTCGTCTCCGGGGATGCCGAAAGCGGGCGGCTCAGAACAGCCTGCCCAGCGCGAAGTAGGCGGAGAAACTGCCCTCCTGCGTCAGACTGCCGCCGATGAAGGCCGTTCCCACAAAAGTCTCGGTGAGAATGCCGCCTGTAAGGCTCGAATGGTAGCGGGCGCGGCGCACGTCCTCGAACGCGCTGCCGGTCTCCACCCATCCGCCCAGATAGGTGCTGCCACCGAGGGTCGGCAGAATCTGCGCGATGCGGTGCAGGAGGCCCGCGCTGCCGTAGAGATAGGCGCTGCCCTGGAAGATATTGCGCGTATAGCCGCCCAGACGGAAGGGACCGCCGAGCGCGAACAGTTGCAGCGCGGGAATGTGATTGCCGAACGAGGTGGCTCCTCCCAACTGTCCGAAGATGATATTCCGGCGGCTACCGTCCAGCGGAGAGAACGCGGAAAGATTCGTCTCGAACTGCGGGAAGGTACGGCCTCCGCGCCCCGGCGCATGGAGGAACCAGGAGCCGGTCGTCGTTGCCTTGATGCCGTGCGTGGGTACCAGCGCCCTGTCCTGCCCGTCGAAGGTCCAGCGCACCATTCCGACGCTCACCTGACCGTTGTAGAGCGGGAGGGTCGGGTCGCCACTTCGCAGAGACGTGCCTGCCCGAAATATCTGATAGCCAAACCGGAGTTCACTGGCACGGCTGAGGGTGTAGCCGAGATCGAAGCTTGCGCCGACCTTCTCATACCGGTACTCCCCGATACGGGCGTCGGTCTGAACTATGTCGCGCAGGGCTTTGTCGTAGAAGAGGCGTGGCGCGGCGAACCAGCCGCTTTTTCCCAGAGGCCGATAGTACTCACTGGCGAGCAGTGTTCGGGAACCAAGCGCGAGATCGTTCCGCAGTTCGGCGTTTTTGGTAAGCACATCGTAGGCGGTCAGCCGCCCACGCAGGGTGAAGCCGACATCGTTGGTGTCGCTGTTGTTGACATCAAGGCCGAGGTTGATGAAGGGCGGGCCGTAGGTCTTCTCTTTGACGCGAATCCGCAGTCCTTCGCCGCGTCCCGGCTCGGAGGTCTTTTCGTAACTCAAACTCTCGTAGCGCCCCGAACCGGTCAGCGTGGTCAGATCGTTTTCAAAATGCTTCTGCACAGGCTCTTTGTTGATGGGCTGCCCCACATAGCGCGAGAACTGCCCGCTCAGGCCGCTGTATATCTGTTTCTCATTGTCGGCCTCAACGACCTCAATGAAGTGGGGCCGAAACTCCTCGTTATGCTTGGCTCTAGCCGCATTGCGCCGCAGCAGATACTCCTGCCAGGCCGCGTCGTCCACTCCTGCCGCACTCCGCAGGGCGAGCAGTGCGGCGCGATTGCGCTCCGCCGCCTCTTTGCCCCGGTCCGCGAGGGCATCGCCGTTCGTATGGTCTACCAGAATGTGCGTAAGGTCGGGACTGACCAGCACATCGCCGGGCTGAATCTCTTTCAGGCTTTTTTTGACGCTGGACAGAACGAAGTCGTTCACTCCCTGGATGAGCAGTTCCACGAACGAGGGCACGGCGGTCTTGCTGCCAGGCAACGGCGCGTCGGGCGATAGCGGAGTGACGTTGACGACGATGAGGACATCGGCATTCATCGCCCGCGCAATGTCTACGGGGAGGTTGTCGAAGATACCGCCGTCTACCAGCACTCTGCCCTCCAGAACGACCGGAGAGAAGATGGCGGGAATGGCGCTGCCCGCTCGCAGCACACGCGGCAGAACGCCATGCGTCAGGACGACGGATTTGGCGGCGGCCAGGTCGGTCGCGACGGTATGAAAGGGAATGGGCAGTTTGTCGAAGTCGGTGACATCGGAGTAGGCGAGGGTATAGCGGCTGAGGAGGAGGCCAGTGGGATGCGCGGGATCGAGGCCGCTTGGCAGACGCAGGCCGTTCTTGAGGCCAAATTCGAGTTTGATAGGATAGTCGTGGCGGTCTTCTTTGCGCCGGAAAGTGCGGTCGGCATAGGGCGGTTCGCCGCTGAGGAGGGCGTTCCAGTCCTGCGTGTGGATCAGCTCGCGCATCTCAGCGGGCGAGACACCGGTCGCATAGAAACCGCCGACCATGCCGCCGAAACTGGTTCCGGCGATGCAGTCAATCGGAATCTTGTTCTCTTCCAGCCACTCCAGTACGCCGATATGCGCCCATCCGAGGGCCGCACCGCCGCCAAGTACCAGCCCGATGCGCTTGCGCTTCGGCGCAGGCGTCTCCTGCCCTCCTGCCACCCCGACGGTCAATACGATTAGCAACAGGACTCCCAACACCACGCGCAACCGCATTCTCGTTTCCCCTCTCAACCCGCCGAACCGTCTGGCACGTCGGCCTGATCGCCTATTCGCCGCCAATCGGCAGGAGTCCTCTTCTGCGAAGGGGAGGTCTCTCCGATGGGGTTACGGCTGTCCCGCTGGAATACGGCGGGCAGAGTGCTCTTCTGCTGATGCCAGCTCTCAGGGTTGTACGCGCAAGTCCTTGGAGACGACCTTGTCCACGCCCCGAATTCCGTCTACGGTGTTGATGACGCGCTGTTTCTCCTCCGAGTTGCGGACATGACCGCTGAGGGTGATGATGCCGCCCTGCGCGTCAATGTGCAGGCCGCTCATATCCACGCCCTTCCGCAGTGACAGCACGGAATTGACCTTGCCTGCCAGCGTCGCGCTGCCGAGGGCCTGCGTGGTATCTTTCGTGATGGCGGCGGCATCATTTGTCAGGTGCTGCGCGTCCTGAGAGTTGCAACCATAGAGTGCGCCCGCCAGCAGTAAGACCGTTCCCATACGGATCGCCTGTTTGCTTTTCATCTTATTCTCCTCCTGTCGGCATTCGATTGCCTTCCGTTTCGTACTACGTTCGGCCCGGTGAGACGTTTCATAGTCCCTCTATGCGCCGCCACTTGTCCCCGTTTTCAGGCCCTTACAAGACAAAACCCCTGAAAGCGTTGGCTTCCAGGGGTGACCTGTGGATGCGCCCGGAGGGATTCGGACCCCCGACCCTCAGTTCCGAAGACTGATGCTCTATCCACTGAGCTACAGGCGCATGAACAGTTTATTGTATCGGTTTTTCCCTCTTCTGTCAAGGCAAGGACGGTTCCAAAACGCAAGAGTCTGCCCTCTCCCGCCCTGAACCGAACGGCGCGGCTTGACGGAATGGACGGAGGACGTTACAATAGTTGACAAGAACGTGGAAAGAGGTGACCCTATGTCCCATCTGCTCATGCGCCGTCCCACGCTGGACGCGCTGCCCCCTGTGCCGGAACTGCCGGAGGGCTATACGCTGCGCCTGTACCAAACCGGCGATATGGAATCGCTTGCGGCGGTCTTGCGAGAAGCCTTCGCGGACGATCAGTGGACACCGGAGCGAGTGCGGGAGACGCTGGCGGAATCGCCGGAGGTCAAAGCGGTCTATGTCATTGACAATGCGGGGAAAGTGGTCGCAACAGCCTCGGCGCGGCTGATGCCGGAAGCCTTTCCGGGTTCGGGCTATCTGCACTGGGTCGCGGTCTCGCCCGCCCATCAGGGCAAGCATCTCGGCACGGCCGTCTCTCTCGCCGTCCTGCACGACTTCGTCCGTCTCGGCTGCAAAGACGCCGTTCTGGAGACCCAAGATGAGCGTATCGCGGCGATAAAGACCTATCAGAAGCTCGGCTTTGTCCCCGAACACGCCCACGAGACCCATCCCGAACGCTGGAGCAAAATCGCCGAAATGCTCACCGCTATCGGCCTGTAAACGCAGACGGAGTGCTGTGCTGACGCAGTTTAAGGAGTGCGGACGAGAGGAAGAATTAACGGAGGCACACCCATTCTCAGACAATGATCATGTATCCAGGCACGTGCAAAGGGGGCTGTTTGAAGTTCCGAATTCATGGCCTGCTTCCAGGGCGGCTGCTCCCGACATAAGAATCGTTTGAACCAGGGAGTTTAGGCTGACTCCCTGTTCCTCCGCCTGACGGACAAGTTTCGCATGAAGCATCTTAGGGACGCGCACATTGAACTTGCCGCTAAACTCATCCCACTCTTTCGGCCCTTCAGGGGCAGGCAGAGTCTGTTTGCTCTCCTCCATGACCTCCAGAAACGCAGGGATAGCGGAGACCAAATCCTCTACGGCTTCTTGCTGTGTTTCGCCATAACCGACTAGGCTGCGTGCAATCTGCGGGAACAGCGCTTCGAAGCCTCCGCCATTTTCTTCCTTGAGCGGCTTCACCTGCAAAGCGTAATTTTGGATCGTCTGTGTGTTCTTCATCTCTTCACTCATCGCCTTTAATAATCTTAGCCGCTTTCACGATATCGCGCACCGCTTGTGGATGGGCGACACACTGCTTGCCTTTGGCGTGACAGTTCACCCGAAAGCCGCCCAGTGGGAAACTACTGGAACCGATCAGTTTGGGATGGCGAGCGTACTTGTGATTCTGGCTGTCTGTCGTCACCGTCATCTCAAGACTCTCCATAACAAGGACAGCATCTTCGCAGGGAACACCATCGGGTGGAACACGCTGTGACCATTGGTTAAGCAGTTTTTCGGCTTTTGTCAATTCCTACTCCATAGTACCACATATAGTGGCATTGTCAAGGGCTAAACACGTATTCCGCCTACTTTTTATGCAGATTGGCGCGGTTGCTTTATGTCAATTCATTTTTGAATAGACCCCTGAAAATCCGCTGAGAAAGTGGGTGAGCATTTTATTCTACCCGCATTAGACCAACGCTCGCTCAGATTTGCCTGGTAAACGCAGACGTGCGTTTCAATGGAACCCGACAGACGGTATATACCGTTTGTTCCAATGCCGCCAGAGATTCGCGTTTAGTTTCCGTGAGTCGTGATCTGGAATGAATTCCGGCGCAAACTCTGAGACGGTGGACTAACTCTACCCGCACAGCCTTCCAGTCATCGGGAGAAGGGGGATGTGGGGTACACTTTGGGGTATGGAACAGGCTGTGGCGACAATCGGGCCGCGTGTGGATTTCGAAGCCGAAGTGCTTTCGCACGAGCGGATTATCGGGCAGGAGTTCGAGATTGTCTTCGCGGCCCCGGAGATTGCCTCTGTCGCGCAGCCGGGGCAGTTTCTCGAACTGCTTTTCGGGGAGAACTACGCCCCCTTGCTGCGGCGTCCGTTCAGCCTCTATCGGGTAGACCGGGAGGCGGGAACGTGCAGCGTTCTCTATCTGGCGCGAGGGTCCTTTACGAGCGGACTGGCGCAGAAACGAGCCGGGGATAGAGTCTCGCTGCTCGGGCCGCTGGGCAGGCCCTATCGCTGGCAGGCGGGAGAGACAGGCCGTCATATCCTGATTGCGGGGGGCATCGGAGCGCCGCCGCTCTACTTTCTGGCGAATCGGCTGAGTCAGACGCCGGGGATTGATCCGTCGCAGGTCGTCGTCGTCATCGCGGCCCGCACCCGCGATCTGCTGGTGGGCATGACGGAGTTCGGGAATCTGAACATTGTCCTGCAGGCCGTGACGGATGACGGCTCGGAAGGTTCGCGTGGCCTCGCGACCGAACTGCTGACCCGTCTCCTCGACGAAGACCCCGTCACGCCGACCCATCTCTACTCCTGCGGGCCGATGCCGATGCTGCGGGCGGTTGGCGAGATCGCGCTGGCCCGCAACGTTCCCTGTCAGCTCTCCATCGAAACCTCCATGCCGTGTGGCATCGGCCTGTGTCAGGGCTGCGTTGTCACCCTCAACGCCCCTCACCTCCCCGAAGGCTCCCGCAACGCCCTCGCCTGCGTGGAAGGCCCTGTCTTCGACGCACACCTCTTGCGCTGGTAGTTTTGCCGTCCTGCGAACACGCCAAAAACGACGATTCCCTCGGAACACTGCCGGGGGAATCGTCGTTTTGCGTTCAGAGAGAAACACAACCGTCTCAGGCCAGAATGTCTTTCTGGACGACGCCGTGAACGTCGGTGAGGCGGAAGTCGCGACCGCTGTAGCGATAGGTGAGTTTTGTGTGGTCTATGCCCATCAGGTGCAGGATGGTGGCGTGGAGGTCGTGGACGTGCATCCGGTTCTCGACGGCGTTGAAGCCGAATTCGTCCGTCGCGCCGTAGGCCAGACCGCCCTTGACGCCGCCGCCTGCCATCCACATCGAAAAGCCCGTGCTGTGGTGGTCGCGGCCCTTCGCGCCCTGCGATGTCGGAGTGCGCCCGAACTCTCCCCCCCAGATGACCAGCGTGTCCTCCAGCATTCCGCGCTGTTTCAAATCTTTCAGCAGAGCGGCTATCGGTTTGTCGCTCTTCTTCGCGTGGTCGCGATGGTTCAGAATGTCGCCGTGATCGTCCCAGGGCTGCCCGTCGCCGTAGTATATCTGCGTGATTCGGACACCGCGTTCGACGAGCCGCCGCGCCATCAGGCAGGCGTTGGCGAACTCGCCCTCGCCGTACATTTCGCGGGTCGCCTTCGACTCCTTACTGATGTCGAAAGCATCCTGCGCCTCGAACTGCATTCGGAAGGCCAGTTCCAGCGCAGAGATGCGGGCGTCCAACTGCGGATCGTGGTCGTGCTGACCGAGGTGCATCCGATTCATCTGCTGCAAAAGATCAAGCTGTTCGCGCTGGTCGCCCTGAGTGAGGTAGCGGTTCTCCACATTCCGCAGAATCTTCTTCGGGTCGGTCTCGCGGTTGTTGATGTGGGTTCCCTGGTAAACGCCCGGCAGGAAACTGTTGCTCCACAGTTGCGGCCCGACCACCGGCTTGCCCGGACAGAGCGCGACGAAACCCGGCAGGTTCTGGTTCACGGTTCCGAGGCCGTAGGTGATCCAGGAGCCGAGGGAGGGACGAATAGGCTGCATATTCCCCGAGTTCATCATCAGCAGCGCCGGTTCGTGATTCGGGTTGTCCGTCCACATCGAACGCAGCACACAGATGTCGTCAATGCACTTGCCGACTTCGGGATAGAGTTCCGAGACTTCGATGCCGCTCTTGCCGTACCGCTCCGTCTTGAAGGGCGACGCCATCAACTGCCCGGCGTTCTTCTTGCCGCCGATTTTGACCGGGTCGGGACTCTGCCCCGCGTATTTCGCGAGCGACGGCTTGGGGTCGAAGGTGTCTACGTGCGAGGGGCCGCCGTTCATGAACAGGAAGATAACGCGCTTTGCCTTCGCCGGGAACATGGGCGGGCGGGCATCGAGCGTGTAGGCTTTGCGGGCATTGCCGGGCAAAACGACGGGGCCGGACGCTGCCCGCGCTTCGAGATTCAGCATACTGCTCAGCGCCACTGCGCCGAAGCCGCCGCCGATGCGGCAGAGCATTTCACGCCGAGACGGTAGGTCTTCGGGGGTCGCAAGGGACGGGTTGGGGTCAGGTGTCCTGGTCATGGTTTCGATTTCGTCTCCCGGAACGGTGTCAGTCTACATAGAGGAATTCATTTGCGCTCAACAGAGCCTGTGCGTACTGCTCCCAACGAGTGAGGCGGCTGGCCGGTTCACTCACGGGTTTCGCGCTTGCGGTGACCGGGGCGGCCCCGGCCGGGCCGGAGACAGCGGACGGCCCCTGCGAACTGAAAGCGTGGTGCGGTCCCTGCAAGAAGGCCAGCCCCAGCGCGATTTCTGCGGCGGTCGGGGGGCGGCTGTTGACGAGCAGATAGGCGCGTTTGATACGGTCGGCATCTGTCTCTTTCGGGTCGGCATTCAGCCGCGCCGCGAACGCCTTCGCCTGCTGCACCATGAACTCACTGTTCAGCACGAACAACTGCTGGAGCGGCACCGTTGTCGCCATGCGAGCGTCGGTGGTGGCGTTCGGGTCGGGGAAGTCGAACAGGCGCAGCATCGAGTCCAGGTCGTGGCGGCTGACGGCGGCGTAGAAGGTGCGGCGGCGATTGTCCGGCGAAGAGAGCGAGAGGGAGGGGCCGCCAACTGTCAGGTCGAGCTTGTCGGTGACCGCCAGCATGGAGTCCCGCCACGCCTCAATCTCCAGACGGCGACGGCTTGCCCGCCAGACATAGCGGTTGTCCGGGTCAATCTCATCGTTGTGGGGATTGTGCGCTCCGCTCATCTGATAGGTGGCGGAGAGCATGATCTGTTTGTGCATCTTCTTCAGCGACCAGCCCTGCTCCATGAACTGTTTCGCCAGATAGTCCAGCAGTTCCGGGTGCATGGGCGGTTCGCCGAGCAGGCCAAAGTTACTCGCCGTGCGAACCAGCCCGACGCCGAAGTGGTGCTGCCAGATGCGGTTGACCATGACCCGCGCCGTAAGCGGGTTGTTCTTGTCCGCGATGGCGTTGGCGAGTTCCAGCCGCCCGCTGCCCTGCGTCACGGCGGGGGCATTGTCGCCTGCCAGGATCGCCAGGAAGCGGCGCGGGGCCTCTTCGCCGGGGGTCTCCGGGTTGCCGCGCAGCAGAACAGGCACGTTGGCGGGCTTCGGCCCCTCGGTGAGCGCGTGGACAAACGCGCCCATTTTCAGCCGCTCCAACTGCGCCTTGATAACGGCGTAGTGTGCCTTCGGATCGCCCACGAGCAGTTTGTCGAATCGATCTCGCGGAATGGTCAATACCCCGTCCCCGCCGGTCGTCTCTTCCAGAAGAGCCGTCTGCTCTTTCGTCAGCGGCATCGTGGCGTTTTTCTCGGCACGGCGCTTTATCAGCGCGACGAGCGTGTCCTGGAAATCGGCGGCGAACTTGCGGACATCGGCCAGCGCGGGTTCGGAGGCGGAGAGATCGGTGTGGGCATCCTGTTTTTTCAGCAGGTCACGCCAGCCCGCAAGCGAGGGATGGTCGGCTTTCAGATAGTTCATCCAGCGTTCGAGGACAAGGCTCTCCACGCCCTCTTTCATCGCGAAGGCATCGAGGCTGAGGTTTGCGTCGGTCTTGCGCTTGTTCAGCAGTTTCCAGGCCGCGACGAGGTACTTTCCGGTCTCTGGAGTAAACCGCTGACGCAGATTCTGAAGCTGTTCGTTGGTGAACTTCTCGACCTCCTCGTTCTTCGTCTGAATGATCTTCTGACGGTCTCCACCGGCTTCGGTCTTGCCCTCTTTTCCGGCCTCCGGCGTGTTCACGGCGACTTCGATATAGGCGGTGCTGGCGAAGACGCCCGCAAGCCCATAGTAGTCTTTCTGCGTGATGGGATCGAACTTGTGATCGTGGCAGCGGGCGCAGGCGACGGTCAGGCCGAGGAAGCCGCGAGAAAGCGTATCAATCCGGTCGTCGTACTGGTCAAACATCTTGCTGTCGCCATAGTAGACGGGGCCGGTGGCGAAGAAGCCGAGCGCGGGCAGATCGTCCTTCGCATCGGGGTCTTTCAGCAGGTCAGCAGCGATCTGCGCCTTCACGAAGCGGTCGTAGCCCATATCGGTGTTCAGGGCGTGGGCTACCCAGTCGCGATAGCGGAAGCCCTGCGGATAGAGGCGCGGCTCAAAGCTGTGGGCCTGATCTTCGCCGTAGCGGGCGATGTCGAGCCAGTAGCGGCCCCAGCGTTCCCCGTAGTGCGGCGAGGCCAGCAGGCGGTCAATGACCTTCTCCCAGGCGTTCGGAGACTTGTCGGCGAGAAATGCCTCGACCTCTTCCGGGGTAGGTGGCAGACCGATCAGGTCAAAGGAGGCGCGGCGCAGCAGAGTGCGGCGGTCAGCATAGGTGTTGGGCTTGAGGTTCCGGGTTTCGAGACCGGCCAGAATGAACTGATCTATCGGGTTGCGGGGCCAGGTTTTGCGTTTGACGGCAAGCGGGGCGACACTGCGAACAGGCTGCCACGCCCAGTGCTGGCGTTTGCGTTTCTCGGCCAGAACCGCCGCCGGATTCGGCGCGACGGGTGCAGCCGTCTCCTTCGGCCAGGGCGCTCCCATCTTGACCCACGCGGTGAGGTCGGCAACAACGGTATCCGGCATTTTGGCTTTGGGCGGCATCTGAAGGTCCGGCTGTGCGTAGCGGATGGCGTCAATCAGGCGGCTGTGCGCGGGATCGCCCGGCATCAGCGTGGAACCGCCCTGTCCGCCCTGCATCATCCCCTGCCGACTATCCAGAAACAGATTGCCGAGCGACCGCTTGGCCGTATGCGAGTGGCAGGAGAAGCACTGCTGTACCAGGACCGGGCGCACCTTCTTCTCAAAGAACTCGACGCCTGCGGTATCTATTGGCTCTTTGTCGGCAAGCACGGCCGCGTTCACGCTTCCAGGTTTCGCCGCGCCAGCAGGCGGAGCCGCTTTTTGCGCCAGAGCGGACGGCAGAATCGCGCCGCACGATAGAACCGTTAGAGCAGAACGCAGGAATCGAAGTATCATAAGAAAGGGCTTTCTCGGCGGCGTTTAGAAAGTCGTGTTATGTCGGGAACGCGCCCATAACTCTCCGTTAGAGCGTCCTCTCTCTAAAAAGTTGCATCGTACACGTAAACAATTCCCTGCGCAGAGACAGTTCCTGTGGAAAAGCGTACCTGTCTGTACGGCATCTTGCCCGGGCGCCTCCCCCGCACTGGCGGGGAGGCGCAAGGCAGGAGAAGCAGGGCGACAGCGCGAATAGCGTTCCTGCAGCAGTGTAAGATGGAGGCGTTCGATGGTCCACGATGATCTCTCCCCTTCGCTCCTCAGCCCGGATATAGAAGGCATTCTGCAGCAGTTGGTAGATGGCGTTATCCTGAGTGATGTGGCGGGTCGAATTACGTTTGTCAATGAGGCCGCGAACCGGATGCACGGTGTCGCGGAACTGGGCGTCCCGGTGGAGAGGTACAGCGAAACCTATCATCTTCTGACGATGGAGGGAGTGCCCTATCCGCCGGAAGACCTGCCGCTTGCCCGCGCCGTCCGCCGGGCCGAAACGGTGGTGGATGCGCGGTGGCGTATCCGGCGACCGGATGGCTGCGAACGGATCGTGCAGGGCAACGCCCGCCCGCTCTACAACCAGACCGGCAGACAGCAGGGCGCGATCCTCACTATTCGCGACGTGACGGATCAGGTTCATGCGGAAGAGCAGGCAGTGCGGGAAGCCCGAGAAAAAGAGGCCATGATTGCCGCACGCGACAACGCTGAGCAGGAGCTTCGCAATTCCGAACGCCGCTTCCGCACAATGATCGAGCAGGCCCCCTACAGCATTCAGGTCTTTTCACTGGAGGGCAAGACTCGGCTGGTCAATCGCGCCTGGGAGCAGTTGTGGGGAATCACACTTGAGCAGTTAAGTGACTACAATGTGCTGACGGACCCGCAGTTGGAGGAGAAAGGGATCGCCTCCTACATTCGGCGCGGGTTTGCCGGGGAGCCAACGCCCATTCCGCCGATTCACTACGACCCCAACGGGACTATTGCCGGCATTGAGGGGAATCCCGATGCCATCCGCTGGGTGGAGGCGTTCATCTATCCCGTCAAAGACGAGGCAGGCAGCATACGCGAGGTCATTCTCGTGCATGAAGATGTGACGGCGCGGTGGAAAGCGGCGATGGAGATCAAAGACAAATCGGAGCAGGTCGCGGCTCTGAATGAACGCCTGAAACGTTCTATCCGGGAGACCCACCATCGCGTCAAGAACAACCTCCAGGTCATCAGCGCGCTTGCGGAACTGCAAATCGTGGACAATAAGGAGCAGGTTCCTGCAACGGCCCTGCTGCGTATCAGCCAGCATACGCGGGCGCTGGCGACCCTGCACGATTTGCTCACCCAGGAAGCAAAGGCCGATCCGCATATAGACGCAATCTCCACGCAAGCCGCCTTTGCCAAACTGCTGCCGGTACTCCAGGCGACTCTGGGCGAACGCCACATTCATGCGACGGTGGAAGATTTCCGCCTGCCGATTCAGGCCGCCTCTTCCCTCTCTCTGCTCGTCTCGGAATTGATCTCCAACGCGTTCAAGCATGGACAGGGAGACATCACCCTGACTCTGACGACCGACAGCGATCAGGCCCGTCTGGAAGTCTGCGATAGCGGCCCGGGCTTTCCTGCCGGATTTGCGTGGGAAACAGCGGCAAATACCGGTCTGGCCCTCATAGATAGTGTGGGCCGCTACGACCTGCGCGGCCGTCTCTCGTTCGAGAACCGTTCCGAGGTAGGCGCCAGGGTAGTCGTCACTTTTCCTGTCTCCTTACCGCACCCCATATGACAGCATCTTCCGTTGAGGAGGGTGTTATAAAGGTGGTTGATTATGAGTAGCACCGGACGTACCGCAGAGAATACGAATACCGAAAAGGAAACAGACGTTCTTGATGCGGGAGCCGTTAAGGCGCTGAAAATCCCTGTACAGGCGCTTATCCAGGAGTGTCTGAGCGCAATCGTGATTACAGATGACATGGGCAGGTATCTGGAGGCGAATAAGGCCGCCTGCGACCTTTTCGGATATACCCGAGAACAACTGCTTCGTATGCGTGTCCAAGACCTCCCAACGCCTGAGGCTTCCAACACGCAGACAGAGTTTCAGAACTATAAAGAGACGGGGCATGCCGTCGGCGAATTCGTCTTCGTCAAGGCAGAAGGCGAAACGCATATCGCTGCCTATTCCGCCTGTCGGCTGGCTCCCGGAGCGCATTTCAGCATCCTGCATTATGTTACCGAAATCAGGCAGGCAGAGCAGAAACTGCGTGAGACCGAACGCGAACGCGCTTATGTAATGTCCGGCGCATGGTGTCTGCTCTGGTATGCCGACATCACCGAAAGCGATCACCCGGATATGCTCTATTGGAACTCACGCTTTGTGGATGTGGAGGCCGCGCAGCAGTTTTTGCCGCTGGAGTTACGCGCAGGGGAGTCCTACGCTGATGCCCGCTACCATGCCCGCCTGCCCGAAGACCGTGCCGCGTGTGACCGCCTGGGGACCGCAGCGATACGGGTGGGGCGAAGCTACGAGCAGGAGTTCCGTTGTCTGGCTGCCGATGGCGCCGTTCACTGGATGCACGAAGACATTCAGGTGACGACGGTCGTCGAGGGCAAACAATGGCGAGCGGTGGGAGTCTGCACGGATATCACGGCCCGAAAGATGGCTTCGGAAGCTCTGCGGGAATCTGAGGAGAAGCATCGTGCACTGTTTGAAACCATGACGCAGGGCGTGGTCTACCAGGATGCGAACGGGGTGCTGATAGATGCCAACCCTGCCGCTGAGCGTGTGCTGGGCCTGACGCTGGAACAGATGCGCGGTCGAACCTCGCGGGACCCAGGATGGATGGCGATCTATGAAGACGGTTCCGAGATGCCGGGGCCAGAACACCCTCCCATGCTCGCGCTACGAACGGGGGAGATTGTGCGGGACTTTGTGATGGGAATTGCCAATCCTACGCGGGGAGAGAACCGCTGGCTGATTGTGGACTCAGTGCCGCAGTTCCGGCCGGGGGAAGACAGACCGTATCAGGTCTATTCGCTGTTTAGTGACATCACAGAACAGAGACAGCATATCCTCGAAATCGAAACGCTCAACGTGCGACTCAAACGCTCGATGCAGGAGACGCATCATCGCGTTAAAAACAACCTTCAGATTGTCTCGGCGCTGGTAGAGATACAGATGGACGAGACGGACACACTTGTGCCTGTGGCCGCACTTGTCCGCATCGGTCAACACGCTCGTGCGCTCGCCGCTATCCACGACCTGCTGACACAGGAAGCGCGGGCCGGAGCGCAAACCGACACCATCTCCACCCAAGCGGCCCTGAGCAAACTGCTGCTGTTGATCGAGCAGACCCTGGGCGGGCGGCGCATTCGCTATCACCTGCACGACGTCTCTTTGCACGTTCAGACCGTCGCCTCACTGGCGCTGCTGGCGTCCGAGTTGGTGTCGAACGCGGTCAAGCATAGCCAGGGCGAAATCGAAGTGATTTTCACCGCCAACGGGAATATGGCCCGCCTCGAAGTTCACGACGACGGCCCTGGCTTCCCCGTCGGCTTTGACTGGCGCAAGGCTGCCAACACCGGCCTGAATTTGATAGATACCACGGGCCGCTACGAACTGCGCGGCGCTGTCTCCTATGAGAACCGCCCGGAGGGCGGCGCAAGAGTGATCGTTACTTTTCCTCTCTCGTAACCGGAGTGAAAACTTCTGGTCCCTTTCAGACGAAAAGACCTCTCGTTGTGAGGAAAGATGGCTTGTCTTCTCCAGAACGAGAGGTCTCCGTTATTCGCGCCCGTTGGGACTACAGGGAGTAGCCAGAGCGGTAGGTCGGTTTGATGATGTGCGCGACCTTATTGGCAACGCTGGCGCCGTTCTTGACTTTCAGGTTGATGGCGTCCCACTCGACCTTGTCGCCTTCGGCCCAGACCGCGAGGTTGCCGAGCAGAATGGTCTCCGCGAGGTGCGACGCGTAGTCGGGGAAGTTGGACATCGCGGGTTTGCCGCCGCGAATCGCCGCTTCAAACTCTTCCCAGTGACCGGGCGATTTGGGGAACACGACATCGGGCATATCCATGCCGCCCACGATGTGGCCTCCGCCGCCGTAGTCACCGGGGGTGTAGAGGGAACCCTTGTCGCCGACAATGAGCGAGCCGCTGTCCGGGGCCTTGCCGTTCTCCGGCAGCAGTTCCGATGGGAAGAGGTCACGGGGAGGCATGTTGCCGCCATCGTACCAGGTCATCGTCACCGCCGGGCGGTTCTTGTTGGCGGGGAACTCGTAGATGATCTTGGATGCCTTCGGGTAGCTGTCGTGATTAGTGCCGGAAGAGGTCGCGACCACCGAGGTCGGGTTCAGCAGGTCGAGTGCCATGAAGGGCAGGTTGACCGTGTGGCAGGCCATATCCCCGAGTGCGCCGGTGCCGAAGTCCCAGAAGCCGCGCCATGCGAAGGTATGGTAGCCGTCGCCGTAGGGGCGCATCTTCGCCGGGCCGATCCACAAGTCCCAGTTCAGGTTGGCGGGAACAGGTTTCTCGGAGGGACGGTCAATTCCCTGCGGCCAGATCGGACGGTTCGTCCAGACATGCACCTCTTTGACCGTGCCGATTGCGCCCGCACGGACTTTGTAGGCGTTGCGGCGCATACTGTTGTCGGCGGTTCCCTGGTTGCCCATCTGGGTCGCGACCTTCATCTTGCGGGCGAGCATCCCAAGTTGGCGGCACTCGTAGATGCTGTGCGCCATCGGTTTCTGCGTGTAGCAGGCTTTGCCCATGTGCAGCGCCATCGCGGTCGCGGGGCCGTGCGAATGATCGGGGGTGCTGACGGTGACGGCATCGAACTCCTTGCCCATCTCGTCGTACATTTTGCGGTAGTCGGCGTACTTCTTGGCTTTGGGGAACTGCTGGCCTTTGCGGTTAAGGGTGTTCTCATCCACATCGCAGATCGCAACCACGTCGCCATGGGCGGCGGCGTCGCTGGAATCGCTGTCGCCCTTGCCGCCCACGCCGATGCAGGCGAAGCGGATACGGTCATTAGGGCTTTTGACCTGTTTGGCCTGGGCCTCGGTGCCAGCCCAGACCCCGAACGCCGTGACAGCGGCGGTCTTTATAAACTCACGTCGGTTGCCTTGCGAGCTCATCACTCTTTCTCCTCTTTGATAAAAGTCGGCCTACGCGTTGCTGGCGAAATGAGGGCCGATATGGTAGATTGCGAAGCTTCACTCAGATTCGTGTCTGCTCTATTCCCGGCGCAATCTTCTTTTTCCTTCTCTTCGACACCATTGCGGCCCGTTTGTTAGCGAACCAGGAAAAAATCCTCTCGGTCACCCGGCGAACGGATGGCTCATCTTGACAGTCTGCCGCGCTCTGTGTCATGCTTCACTCCCTTACTCTTTTGCCAGACACCGACGTTTGGCAGCGCCCGTCCATCTTCAATCACTCCGACAGCGTTGTCGGGCCACGTCGCGGAGACGCGACCGTAAGCATTTTGTCGTCGTTGCTGACGACCCCGTCAATGAGGAGGAAGAAAACGAAGATGTGGGTTTATCGCCAACCAAAGCCGGGAGATGTCCTGTCCGGTCTGCTGTTCGCTGTTCTGCTCTGTGGGCTGCCCCTACTGGCCGCCGCGCAGGAAACCGGTTCCGCTGCGCCTGTCCCGAAAATTGACACCGGCGATACCGCCTGGATGCTGGTCTCTGCGGCGTTCGTCATGCTGATGACCCCCGGCCTCGCTCTCTTCTATGGCGGCATGGTGCGTGCCAAAAACGTGCTGAATATGCTGATGCAGAGCTTCGTCGCGCTGGGAGTCGTCACGATTGTCTGGATACTGTGGGGCTATTCGCTGGCCTTTGGGCCGGGCGGGAAGTTTATCGGCAGTCTCGCCTGGTTCGGACTGCAGGGTGTAGGGCAGATGCCGAATGCGGACTATGCCGCCACCATTCCCCATCAGGTCTATATGTTGTACCAGATGATGTTCGCCATCATCACACCCGCGCTGATCAGCGGCGCTATCGCCGAGCGCATGAAATTCTCGACCTATATTGTCTTCATCGTCCTCTGGGTCACCCTGGTCTACTGCCCGGTGGCGCACTGGGTCTGGGGGCATGGCGGTTGGCTGGGCGGTATGGGCGCGCTGGACTTCGCCGGAGGCACGGTCGTGCATATCACGAGCGGCGTCTCGGCGCTCGTGGTCGCCATCGCGCTGGGCAGACGCCGCTCCGCCGGCAGTGGGCATGAGGAAGAACTGCGCCCGCACAACCTGCCGATGACACTGCTCGGAACCGGGCTGCTCTGGTTCGGCTGGTTCGGGTTCAATGCAGGCAGCGCACTGGCGTCCGGCGGACTGGCGGGGTCTGCATTCCTCGCCACGCATACCGCAGCGGCAGTCGCAGGCGTGACCTGGATAGCCCTGGACTGCCTGCTGCACAAGAAGCCGACGGCTCTGGGTTTCGCGACCGGAGCGGTTGCGGGCCTTGTCGCTATTACGCCTGCTTCGGGGTTTGTCAGCCCAACGGCGGCGATGGCTATCGGCGCGATTGTCTCTCTGATCTCCTTCTTCGCCATCCAACTCAAACATCGCTTCCACTACGACGACACTCTGGATGTCTTCGGGGTACACGGTATCGGCGGTATGTGGGGAGCCATTGCAACGGGGCTTTTCGCGTCGGTCGCCGTCAATGCGGCAGGCGCGAACGGTCTCTTAGCAGGGGGTGGATTTGCGCTGCTCGGCAAGCAGCTCATTGCAGTCGGCGTTTCCGTCGGGTATGCGGCTCTGGTCACCTTCCTGCTCCTCCGCCTGCTGAAAGCGGTCATGGGACTGCGGGTCACAGGAGACGAGGAAGATGCCGGGCTTGACCTTGCCCTGCACGGCGAAGCGGGTTACAACGGTGGGAGTTCGGAAAGTAGCCCTTATCCCGGCAGTTCCTCGTCGGCAGGCTGAACCCTGCTGCCTGGGGCCTTCGGCCAGGTAACTCGCTTGCGTGGGCACAGGGTCGTTCCTGTGCCCTGTTTGCCTCGTCTGTCGCACACTCTTCAGCGGAACTCGGAAGACCGGAACGTTACCGGGAACTCAGGCCAGGCAAACCGGGTTTTGGCTTGTAGAGAAGGAGGCAGCGAGGATGCAGACACAACAGCAGACGGATCAGGCCGTTCGCACGACGCGCAAAAAAGGAACCGGATGGCTGATCCCGGTTCTGCTCTTTCTGGTGACAGCGGCATTCTGGATGCGCTGGGTGCATGGGCGGCAGGCTCAGGCGGAAGAAGAGGGGGATTCCGAGGCAGTTCAGACTGCGATGGAGGCGAAGGTCGCGCATACCGCCCCGGTAGCGCGTCTGCCAATGTTGTTGACGGCTGTGCAGAATCCCGACCCGAACGTTCGATTGGCCGCCCTGGACCCGCTTGTCAGCACCCACTCGCCGCAGGCGACAGAGGCAGTTGCGGCGGCATTTCAGGATTCCGCCTCCGTTGTGCGCGAACGTGCGCTCGAACTACTGCCTCAGCTTGATAAGGAGCGCGGCCTGCGTCTGCTGCTGGCGGCGCTGGGGGATGAGGATCGCTGGATTCGAGAGGCCGCCATCACACATCTCAGTTCCGCGCCCCATCATTCGTTTGCCGACAAGCGGGCGCTGCCGACGCTCCTTCATGCCCTCGACGACTCTTCTCCCGTCGTGCAGACACTTGCCGTCAGCACACTGCGGCATCTGACTGGAAACGACTGGCGGTTTGCCAGCAATGCCCCCCCCGAAGTGCGTCAGCCGGTGATTGCGCACTGGAAAAACTGGTGGGCGACCGCCGCGAAGAGCGCCAACATTCCTCTGGAGTTCAATGCTATCCCCCCGTTCGCACCTACCCGCCTCGACCCGGCCCCGGATTTTAGCTTGCGTGATACGGCGGGCAAGAGCATTCGGCTCTACGAAGAGCACGGTAAGGTCGTGCTGGTGAACTTCTGGGGAACCTGGTGTCCGCAGTGTCGCCTGGAGTCTCCCGATCTTGCCCGTCTGGATGCCGAGTATCGTGGTAAAGGGGTGGAGATTATCGGTGTGGCGCAGGGCGAATCCGGTGGCTCGGAGGGACTACGGAAATACTGTGCCGAACACGGCCTCCTCTTCCGGCAGGCGCTTTCCACCGAAGACATCCTGCGCGACTACGGACATATTCACGAAGTCCCCGTCAGCGTCCTCATTGACGCAAAGGGCCGCATCTGCAATCGCTGGGAAGGCGAACGCGACTACGGCACTTTCCGCGCCGCCATCGAACACGCCCTGAAGAACTGATCTGTTACGGCTGCGATAAATACCTGCACCAGAATTACATTGCCAGAGTCGCAACAGGTAAAATACTCGACATCACCGTGCGAATGGAGAGAACAGAATGCGTGACTGGACGGAAAGAATCAGCGTTGACCCGAATATATGTCACAGGCAAAGTTGTATTCGCGTAACAAGGATACTTGTTTCCGTTATTCTCGACAATATCGCCGCACAGGTCAGCAGAGAGAAAATACTGCAAAGCTATCCTTCCCTTCTCGTCCGAAGACATCAACGCGGCTCTCGCCTACGCCGCAGAACTGGCGCACGCATGAGCCATCCCCCATAAGCCCTTATAACGAAACTCCGATCTGGGACGCTCAGGAATAGTTGTACGGGAGGCAAAGTTCGAGTCGAAGCGCGGTTCTGGGCAAGAGTTTGGTGCAGTGGCTGTCAGGGAGTTGCAGGGAACGTCAGCGCGGAGAGTGTGTGTAAATTTGTCTAGTTGACTGTCCGGGCCAAAGGGGATAGAATAGGGTCAACTCCTAAATGTAGGGCATGGCTCACGGCATCACGCTAAATAGGCGAAAATGCGGGCGAAGACGTGTCCACCTTTTTCTATCCCGTGAGGCCGCCCCGACCATGACGAACAGCAGCGATTTTGTGCATCTGCATTGCCACTCCGAGTTCAGTTTGCTCGACGGAGCCAACCGTCTGGACTCGCTGGTGCAGCACGCTGCCGAAATGGGCATGACCTCGCTTGCCCTCACCGATCACGGCGTCATGTACGGCGTGGCGGACTTCGCGGCGAAGTGCAAGGGCGTGGGAATCAAGCCGATTCTGGGCGTCGAGGCGTATGTCGCGCCGCGCAGCCATCGCTCCAAAGAGGCCCGCGTAGACCAGTCCTCCCACCACATGGTATTGCTGGCCCGCAACCTCGACGGCTACAAAAACCTCCTCAAACTCACCACCATCGCCGCCGTAGACGGCTTCTACTACAAGCCCCGTATTGACCGCGCCCTGCTCGAAAAGTACCACGACGGCATCATTGCGACCACCGCCTGCCTCGGCAGCGAAATCAATTTCCACCTGATGCGGAACGACTACGAGTCGGCGCGGGACGCCTGCGGCTACTACCGCGACCTGTTCGGGGCGGAAAACTACTACGTCGAACTCCAGAACCACAACCTGCCGGAACAGATTCAGTGCAACGAACTCCTCATCAAGATCGCGAAGGAACTGCATCTCCCCATCATCTGCTCCAACGATGTCCACTACCTTCAGGATAAGGACGCGGACGCCCACGACATCCTGCTCTGCATAGGGACCGGGGCGTGTGTGCAGGACACCGACCGCCTGAAATACGCCACGCAGGAGTTCTACCTCAAATCCTCGCAACAGATGAAAGACCTCTTCGGCCACGTTCCCGGCGCGATTGAAAACACCCTGGGCATCGCCGAGCGCTGCGACGTGAAGCTGGAATACGGGCGCGTCCCCATGCCGTCCCCCGGCATCCCGGACGGCCTCGACCCGCACGACTACCTGACGCAGTTGGCGCAGGAGGGGTTAATCCGCAAGTACAACGGCAATCCCCCGCAGAAGGTCATCGAGCGGCTGGAGTACGAACTCGGCATCATCAAATTCACCGGGTTTTCGCAGTACATTCTGATTGTGCGCGACTTTGCTAAGTTCGCCGAACAGAAAGGAATCTTCTACGGGGTGCGCGGTTCGGCGGCGGGCTGTCTCGCCTCCTACCTCGTAGACATCACCGACATTGACCCGGTGGAGTACGGCCTGACGTTCGAGCGCTTTCTGAACCCAGAACGTATTCAAATGCCCGACGTGGATATGGACTTCGAGGACACGCGCCGTCAGGAGGTCATTGAGTACGTCACGCAGAAGTACACGCCCCCGGAAGCCTACAACGACCCCGACGACCCTAAGAAGATAGACCCGACACAAGCGCGTGTGGCGCAGATCATCACCTTCGGAACCCTCGCCGCCCGCGCTGTCCTCAAAGACGCAGGCAAGGCCCTCGCCATGCCGAGTCCCGAAGTCGCCAAACTCTGCGCCATGATCCCCACTATCCCCGTCGGCATGACCATTGATAAGACGATGGAGGCCAACCCGGAATTCAAGAACGCCTACGTCCGCGACCCCAACGCCCGCAAACTGATTGATACTGCCCGCCGTCTCGAAGGCATCTCGCGCCATGCCAGCGTCCACGCCGCCGGGGTCATGATCTCCCACAATCCCCTCGCCGACTACACGCCCCTCAGCCGCTCGGCGGAAGGCGGGCTTGTCACGCAGTATATCGCGGGGACGCTGGAGAAGATCGGTCTGCTGAAGATGGACTTCCTCGGCCTCATCAACCTCTCCATTCTGGGGCAGGCCGTCAAGAACGTGCAGATGACGACGGGCAAGACGCTCGATGTTCGCAAACTGCCGCTGGAGGGCGATACCGAGGACGTTCATAAGACCTACGAACTGCTCGGCAATGGCGAATGCGTCGGGGTGTTCCAGCTAGAATCGCCGCAGATGCGCCGCTATGTGCAGGAACTCAAGCCTACCAGTGTGCGGGATGTGGCCGCGATGGTCGCCCTCTACCGCCCCGGCCCGATGGCCCATATTCCGCGCTTCGTGCGCTGTAAGCATGGCCTGGAGAAGATCGAGTACCCGCATCCCTGGCTGGCGGAACTGCTCGGCGAAACGTATGGCGTCATCGTCTATCAGGATCAGGTCATGCTGATCGCGCAGATCATTGCGGGCTACACGCTCGGCGAGGCCGACCTGCTGCGCCGTGCGATGGGCAAAAAGAAGAAAGAGGAGATGGCGAAGCAGCGCGAGAAGTTCCTCGCGGGGGCGAAGGATAAGGGGGTCAGCGAAAAGAAGGCGAACGATATTTTCGATATGATGGAGCCGTTCGCGGGCTACGCCTTCAACAAAGCCCACGCCGTCTGCTACGCGATGGTCGCCTACCAGACCGCCTACCTCAAGGCCAACTATCCGGTGGAGTATATGGCGGCGCTACTGGCCTGCTTCATCGAAAAGCCCGACAAACTGCTGACCGCGATGGACGAGTGCAAGCGCATGGGCATCCCCGTCCTGCCGCCGGACATCAACAACAGCAGTTCCGACTTCACCGTCGAGATGCGCGAAGAGGACGGCAAGAGTGTGGCTTACGGTATCCGCTACGGTCTCGCCGCTATCAAGAACGTCGGGCGGGCGGCGGTCGAAGTCATCCTGCGGACACGCGAAGAGGGAGGATGCTTCGACTCGCTTGGGGAGTTTGTGCAGCGGGCAACCGCGAACGAGACCGGAGTCACCCGCAGCACCATCGAAAACCTGATTCACGCTGGAGCCTTCTCCACGCTGCCCGGACACACCAACCGCCGGGCGCTGGTGCAGATGCTTGACGACGCGATGCAGGCGGCGGTTCGGGCGCAGCGCGACAAGAAGTCCGGGCAGGTCTCACTCGTGGATATGTTCGGCGAAGAGGACGACACCGCAGGCAAGATGGCCGCTATTCCTATTCCCTCCATTCCCGACTTTCCCCGCGAACAACTGCTTGGTTTCGAGCGCGATCTGCTCGGCCTCTATATCTCCGATCACCCGCTACAGGTCCATCTCGCCATGTTCGAGCGCAGCGGGGCCATTCGCGTCGCCGACCTCTCGGAGATGCCCGACCGTGCGGAGATCACGCTTGGCGGCATCGTGACCAGCATCAAGCCCTTCACCTCCAAAAAGTCCGGTGAGCCGATGGCCTTCTTCAACCTGGAAGATATGACCGGGAGCGTCGCCTGCACGATGTTCCCCGGCGTTTTCGCACAGCAGGGCCACCATCTGGAAAAGGACAAGATCGTGATTCTGCGCGGCAAGGCCAACCACCGTGACCGAGTGCGCGAAGACGACGAAGGCAGCCATATCGTCGAGGTGCTGGCAGACGCCCTGACGCCGGTCGGAAACGGAGGCAGCAGCGGCAATGGTCCCAGCAAAATCATTATCCGTCTCGAACCCAATCACCAGTCGGTACTGCGCTACGTACGCGAGACGGTCGAACAGCATCGGGGCAACGGCAATGCCCAGCCCGTCTACCTCCACATCTCCGACAGCAAAACCCATCATGTCGTCCGCACCAACCTGCTCGCCGAGTTCACCGACGCCTTCCGCACCGCCCTCGAACGGATGCTCGGTCGCCAATCCGTCTGGCAGGAGTAACGACTCCTGCCAGAGCATCAGAGGTTGAAAACCAACTCGCCTGGAAGCCAGAGGTTGAAACCACCCGACCGGAAAAAGCTAACATCATTCAGACGGAAATGCCTGCACTCTCTGCCTTGTCTCGGTGCTCTTTTGGCACTTGAGGCCCCTGAGTCTTTGGTCAGCGCGTTGCTCGTGGGATAGGTGAATTGTCGCGTATAGACTCGACATGCCCGTCTATGAAAGCAAAGTTGTTGAAGTTCTTATGACGGTAAGGCACAAAAATGCTTGTCAGAGCGTCGTTCGCGTTCTTCGAGGTCTTACTGGTCTCGAATAGCATACATGTAGCAGCAGGTTCGATGATTGATGCAACCATGACACTTGAGACATTGGTATTAAAGGCATAATTGAACTTATAATTTCCTGGGGCGGAGGGGCAGTGGTAAACTTCATTTTCTTTAGTATAGGGTGAAGTCTGATCCACCCAAAGTGCGGCTTTCGGAAGCATACCATCGTAGTCTTGGCTATAGATAGGAGTTACGCGGATGTTGCTCAGGGTCAACTGCTCTTGACAAAGCTTTGAGTGGTTGGCGATAATTTGGCATGGCAACTTTACCCAAAGTCGAAGACCTCGACTACATTCAATTTCTCGTGGCGGCCCAGACCGCCT
>JBBRLP010000028.1:0-46576 GCA_038231295.1 Chthonomonadales bacterium | reverse complement strand
TTGTCGGACCTGTTGTACAATCTCTTGGGAGTTGGTAGACATGGGCGTTTCCTGGTGGCTGAATGGGTGAGATCAAACAGATTACCAGAAAGCGTGCAAGGACGCCAACTCCTCTCAAATGAAACGGAACGCACCCAAATCAATCAGGATGACCTTGCCGCGCAACTGCTTGATGTTAAGCGGTTTCGAGTTTATCCACTCTTCCACTGACCCGACGAATTCCGGGGCGTTCTCCGGAGTGAGAGACACCTGCCCCTCCACAGTACGGCTCGTGCCGAGGAGAATGCAGAGCAGACCGCAGAGAACACCGATTTTGAGAAGGCTAAATGCTTTCATGGCTCTTCCTCCCAACAGCCCGAATCAATCGAGCGGGAAACCTGCATCGGCCAACGCCGCCCTGGTAAAATTCAGAACAGGCCAGACGGTCTCAGGCGGCGAGAGTACCGGCTGTCCGTTCTGCACGGCCCAGACGAACGCCGTATCCGGCAGATCAGGCATATCGGAATCGGGACTACCGAGCGCCGATTCCGGAAACGGAGTCAACGGTTCGGAGCCGTCCGACCAGAGCAGGCGCGTATCCCGCATGACGAAGTCGGCGCGTTCCGTATGGATGACGATCTCTTCCCGCCAGCGACGTGCGTCGCCCACAAAATGGAACGTAAGGGGAGGAGCGGACGAACTTTCCATCGAGGCGTGCCCTCCCTGATGAATCAGCCGCGCCTGCCCCCAGGTCATCATCGGGACAGGGGTTCCGCGAGTTTCGATGTTCGCATGGATGTTAGCCGCCTCGGTGTCCGTGAGCCAGAACAGCAGGTCTAGCTGATGTCCGTTGGCGTCCGCGAAGAATCCGCCCGGACAACGGGCTGGGTCGTGCCGCCATGTTCCGACATTCGACGTAATCCAGTCTTCGCTGGAATAGAGGCTGACCGACGTGATTTTGCCCCACTTTCCGCTGCGGAGCGCACGGCGCAGGCGGCGGGAATCCAGACGATACCGCGACTGATACGCAATGGCGACCGTCTTGCCGCTTCGGTTGGTCGCCTCCACTACCTGAGAAACCTCCTCGGGGGAGAGGGAGAGAGGTTTTTCGCACAGTACGTGCAGCCCGCTCTCCAATGAGGCCAGAAGCTGCTCAACATGCCAGCGGTTCGGAGAGCTGATACAGACGGCGTCCAACGAACCCGCTGTCAGCATCTCCTGGTATTCGCTGTACATCGTGAGCGGATTGCGCGAGTTGATCTGTGCGGCCAGCGCGAGCATGGCGTCGTGGGACGGGTCGCTCACGGCGACGACTTCCACGCCGGGGAGGCTGCTCAGACGTGCGGCATGCACCACGCCGAGTGCGCCGCAGCCGATCATTCCGAACTTTAACGAGGTCGCCGATGAGTTCATATCGCTTCCGGTCTCCATTCACGCATTTTTTCTGTCGCCATCGAGAGCTGTAATCTGGCAGGCCGCAGATCATACTGCGGAAACCGCTCTTCAAGGCGAATAGATCGGCGGGCATCGTACTGTGTCTCTCCGCCGGTCAGTGTACAGAGGACATCCGAGGCCCGTGCCGCATAGACGAGGGCGTTATAAGGGTTATAGGCGGGAATGCTGTGCAGTTCACTAACACCGACCACACACAGGTCCGCTCGCTTGCCCGGTGTCAGTGATCCGATATCGGCTTGCAGCCCCAGCGCCTCCGCCCCGCCCAGAGTTGCCATGCGGACCGCTTCCTGTGCGGACAAACATTCGATATTGCGGTGGGAGGCACGCTGCATCAGGACGGCGAACCGCATTTCCTCGAACATATCCATCGTATTGTTGCTCGCTACGCTGTCCGAACCGAGGCCCACCCGGACAGCCGCGTAGGGATTTTCGGCATGTTCCTGCCAGTCCCGCAGGATATCCAGCGGCGCGATCCCGTTGCCTAGCTTCGCATTCGACTTCGGGCAGTGCGCCCAGGCTGCTCCAGAATCGCGCATGAGGCTGCGGTCTTGAGCGGAAACCTGTACTCCATGTACCAGAAGCGTGTTCGGAGACAGGACTCCGAGCGCATCCAGGTAGGCCACCGTACTCTGCCGGGGGGGCTGCCAATCTATCTCACGGCGAACAAACATCTGCGCTATGGGGCCAACTCCCGATCTCAATAGGGTCGCTTCGGCAGCGGATTCGGCGGCATGGATACACAGAGGCAGGTTCTCACTTGCAGCGTAGTCTCCAAGTGCGGTCATCAGTTCAGGACGAACCGTATACGGAGCATGGGGGGAGACGCCAATACAAAGACGTGTACCAGAAGCCTCCGTTTCCAGAGCGGCGACTTTATGGCGGAGTTCTGCGAGAATCTCTGCGACCGCCTGGCGGTTATCTATCCCGAAGACCTCCTGATAGATAATGCCTCCTAACCCCAGCCGTTTCGCGCCTGTCAGCGCCGCGCCACTGTCGGTACAGTCGCCAATCGTGGTGATGCCTCCCGCAATCGCTTCCGCTGCGCCCCAGGTGGCGGACGCCTGCCAGTCTTCCGGCGTCAGCGCCATTTTGCGTGCGGTCAGTTCCCGAATCCAGGGGAAGAAAGGGATGTCTTCCAGTAGCCCCCGCATCAGGGTGTAGTCGAGATGGGTATGCACATTCACCAGTCCCGGCAGGAGGATGGCCTCCCCGAAATCCTCCCCATCGGAGGGACAGGAACCCTGCGCGACCTGCACGGCGGCAATCCGTCCATTCTCTACAATCACTTCGCCATTTTCGAGAGGAGGGGCGTCTACGGGCAGGACCCAACGCGCCCGGCAACGGTGAATGTGCTGGTTCATAGCTTCCATTTCACCAATCGGTAGCCCCGATTCCTCCCTCTGCCGGTGCGACCTGATCGTGGCAGTAGGAGACGTAGGCGCCGCTGTTGTCAGGAATTCCTTGTGTTTATGTCGAATGATAGGCGGATGGTGCTAACGCGGTTCAACTTGAAGGAGAGGAAGCGATGCAGAACGATCTTTCCAGTGTCAAGGTACAAGATATCGAGGTGGATGCCGCGTCGCTGGATGTGCAGCGTGCGGCGTCAATCTACAAAGAACACGGCTGTCTGGTGGTGCGCGGGCTGATGAAACCCTATCTGGAGGCGCTGAACCGAGACATCGCGCAGGCAGCGGCGGAATCGCTGGCTCTGCTGCCGGAGGCGCGAAAAGTGCCGGAAGGCTGGGTGACCCCCAACGGGACGCTCTTCCTGCCCGCACCCGCGCATTTCGACCGCGACAAGCAGATCATGGTGCTGGCGGTAAGCTACTATTCCAGCGCGGCCTTTTTGCTGTCCGCGCTAGACAGCCGGGCGCTCGACATCGCCGAAGCCATTCTTGGCCCCAATCTGGAACTGTTCCTCAACGGACAGTGTCTCTACAAAGAGCCGGTCGGAGGGCATCCGAAAAATCTGCATCAGGACTGCGCCTACTTTGAACACCGATACGAAGGCCCATGTGCCCTGTTGAACTACGCCGTGGACACCGACCTGACCAACGGCGCTCTGCACGTAGTGCCGGGATCACATCGCTTTGGCACACTGGAGCATGTGGATACGTTCTCGCACCTGGGACTGGATGCGGACGAATGGCCCTGGGAACGGGCGCTGCCTATCGTCGGGAAGGCAGGCGACGCGATCTTCTTCCATGTGAAGACCATTCATGGCTCCAAAGAGAATCATTCGCTGCTGCCGCGTCCGGTCTTTATCAATCGCTACCGGGCGGCGGACGACTATGTCGTCATCAACGCAACCACGACGGAAAACCGTGCGGAGAACGAGAAACGCCTTGAAGAAGCCAAAAAAGAGAACCAGCGTGGTCTGGTCGTGCGCGGCTTCCGCGCTTATCAAACAGACCGCAACTAACGCGAAAGGAAAGTCATGTCCTTCTCTCTGATAGCCCGACTGTTCGCCTCGCTGGCCTTTGTTCTCCTGGGGCAGACGCCCGTTCCTCCTGCTGTATCTCCTCCTGAACCTGCGCCGAAAGTGTGGGGCTATGCGGACTATCGGATTGTCGCCGTGCGCGTTCATCTTCTCCGGGAGACCGATGTCAAAGCGGCGGGAACCACACTGACGGAATCGGACATCGCCCGCATTTTTCGGAAAGCGAACGGTATCTGGCATCAGGCGGGTGTCCATTTGCGTCTTGAGAGTGTCGTGAGTGAGAAAACAGCGATCGTTGCAGGCTATGAACACGCAGACTCTATCCCCATCGAGGGTCTGAAGGCTCTGAGACCAGTGGAAAGCCATCCTGACGGGATGTTTCATGTCTACTATATGGGAACCATGCCGCCGAACGGCATCTATATGGGGCGGGACGCCATCTTTGTTAAGGAGACCGCTCGACTGCATCCCGTGCCGGGTGGGATAGACGAGCCGCTGCCCCGCGTAACCGCGCACGAACTCGGCCATGGCATGGGACTTCCGCACCGCCAGAACACGACGAACCTGCTGGCTTCCGGCACCACCGGGACCAGTCTCAATGAGGCAGAAGTGGATACCGTTCGGAAGACGCTGGAGAAGTTTGCCTGGGTGGAAACCCCGGAGGAGTGCCTGAAGAAAGCCGAGACTCTGCTGAAAGTGGGCGACAAGCCAGGCGCTCTCTCACACCTCAAGACGCTCCTGGAACTGCCTGCCTCTGAAGACATGAAGGCGAAAATCCGTGTGAAGATAGGGGATGGGGAAGAAAAACCGGCTGCTGGCCCTGCGGGAACAAAGGGAGCCTGAGACGATGCAAGGTGAGAGAAGCACCGATTGGCTGCGCTCGTGCGGCCTGCGCGGTGGCCGCAATGTGCTGCGTGGATTTGCGCTCAAAGAGGTTCTGATAGTTTTCGCGCTGATAGCCGTCCTCGCCCTGTTCTTTCAACACGAGCGGTCCGAAGACAGTTCGATTCATACCGCCGCACTCTGTCAGGGCAATATGCGTCAACTCGGGTTGTCTCTCTACATGTATGCGGCAGATTACGACGAGAGGTTGCCGATTCAGGCGGGAAGTTTTGCCGGATTGGTAAGCAGCACCAGCCCCTATCTGCGCGACGGTTCGTGTTTTCATTGCCCGGCAGAAGGAGCCGAGACCCGCTCCGTCCATGCGACGAGCTACCGGATGCCTCCTCTCTATGCAGGGCTGCCGATTACGGGGGAGTGGCCCGACCCCTATCTCCAGCAGGCGCCCGCAGACCCGGCACGGACGCTGCTTCTGTTCGAGACAACTCAGGACCAGGAGGCGCAGATCACTCCACTCTACCGCCATACGGGAGCCACGGTCTACCTGACTCTGCTGGGCAGGCCAGGAATGACGCTCAAATTACACCCGTCGAAATAGGCACAAGAAAACTCTAGCGGCGGCGATTGGCGCGGGAGCGTGGGGAATGCTCGAAGCGCGGAATATAGAGGCCATTACCGCGCAGACTCGGCTGCCAGACGGGAACGGCATCAATTAGTCCCTGTTCTGCAAGCCCCTCTTCCTCCAGCCGTCGAATCAAATCCTGGGATCGTGGGTCGGTGCGGGCGCGTTCGGAGAGCGTCCCGATAGCGTGCCCTGCTTGATCGCGGACTTCTCCCGATGGGTCTTCTTTCCGCGCCCGGAAAATCGTTCGCCATACCGCGATGTCGTAGCGAGGATTACGGCAGGGGCAGAGCAGTTCTAGGACTTCTTTCTGTGCCTTTGGGTCTCCACAGGCAATGATCTCCAGAAGTTTGGGTATTTCTCGCGTGGTGATTTTACGTTTCGCTCGGCGTGGAGTTTTCTTATCGTCGTGGGGCGGTTGTTCGGGCAATGGCGTTCCTCCTGAATTCCTCGATACCTCTTTTTCGCTTTGCAGGAAGGCTGCGCTAAAGAAGAAATCGGCGTTGGGTATTTTTATCGCTCCCGCCGCGTAGAAGAGAGTAGAACCTCTGAACTTCCGGGGCGCAAATTGATTATCATTCGGGACAGAGGTATACTTTGTACGAGACTGCGTGAAATAATTCACGAACTCTGCTGGCGTGGCCGCCTTTCCGACGACCCGATGCGGAAGGAGACGAGGTGCAGTGATGGCGATTTTAGAACAAGAGCGACCGACGCAGGCCAGCGCCCGTGCGGCACGCGCTGTGGGCAGGGACCTGTGGGACATCTATGAAAAGGTCATCGCACAGGAACGCCTCTCCTATGAGGACGCTGTCCGCCTCTACAAGACTCCCAACCTCACGGCGGTCGGCTATATGGCGAATATCGTGCGCGAACGCCTGCACGGGAACGACGCTTATTACGTCCGTAATCAGCACATCAACTATACCAACATCTGCAACAAGGGCTGCAAATTCTGCTCCTTCTATGCGAAAAAGGGCGGCCCGGCCCCTTATGAGATGGATATGGCGGCGGTTCGCAGTCGGCTGCGGGAACACATGGATGTGCCAATCACGGAAATCCACATGGTCGGTGGCATAGACCCGCGCCTGCCGTATCAGTACTACCTCGATCTGTTGCACACCGTCAAAGAGACGCGGCCCGGTGTTCATATTAAGGCGTTCACAGCGGTGGAACTGGTGCAGATTCAGGAGGTGGCGGGGAAGCCACTGGAAGACGTACTCCGGGAACTGATGGCCGCTGGACTGGACTCGCTGCCCGGCGGAGGCATTGAAATCCTGTCGGATCGTGTCCATCAGGAGCTTTTCGAGCGTAAACTGGATGGCAACGAGTGGATGGACGTCGCACGGGTCGCGGCGAAAGTCGGGCTGACGCAGTACGCTACGATGCTGTACGGACATATCGAAACACTGGAGGAACGGGCAGATCATCTGGTCAAAATCCGTGAGCTTCAAGACGAGACCGGTCATTTTGTCACCATGACGCCACTCTCCTTCCACCCGGAAGGCACGGAACTGGAAGAGGTTCCTCACCCGACCGGCTATGACGACCTGCGGAACCTCGCCGTCGCCCGCCTTATCCTCGACAACTTCGCGCATATCAAGTCGTTCTGGATCATGAACACGCCCCAGATTTCGCAGTTGGCCCTGTGGTACGGCGCAGACGATATGGACGGCACCGTGCATGAGTATGAGATCACCTATAAAGACGGCGATCACGGCAACAAGAAACAGCAGCTGACTCGGAAGCAGATGATCCGGCTAATCGAAGAGGCGGGGCGCACTCCCATCGAGCGGGACAGTCTCTACCGTGAAGTCCACGCCCCTGCGGACGCGCCTGCTGCGGCCCCGCATCTGTTTGTGCCGCTGCCCGTGCGGAACTGAGGCCCAGGATGAAGAGACCGCCGCGTCTGAAAAAAGGGGATACCATTGGAATTGTCGCGCCCTCCAGCCCGATAGGACGGGAGGAACTGGAGGCCGGGATTTCCTATCTCGAGCAGCGTGGCTATCGGGTCGTGGTTGGGGCGAATGTGCTGGCGCGTCATCCCGAGAACGACTATCTGACCGGCACCGACGAGGAGCGTGCGGCAGACCTGAATGAGATGCTGGCCCGCGAGGATATTGACGGAGTTCTTTGTGCGCGGGGCGGATACGGGGCGATGCGCCTGCTCGACAGGCTGGACTGGAGCCGTTTCGAGGCGATGCCGAAAGTATTTGTAGGCTATAGCGACATCACCAGCCTTCATGCGGCCCTCCAGTCTCGATGTGGCTGGACTGCCATTCACGGGCCGATGGTCAGCACACTCCCGAAACTGGATTCTACGGCGAGCGAGGTCTTCTGGAGCCTGGTGGAGAACCCCGAACCTTACGGCCTGCTGCCCGCGAATCCCGATTCGATCACCAGCATGCATGGCGGCGTTGTAGAAGCCGAATTAACGGGAGGCTGTCTCTGTCTGCTGGCGCGTGCTTGTGGCTCCCGCTATGCGCCGGACTATCGGGGCAAAATCGTTCTTCTGGAAGATGTCGGCGAAGCCGTCTACCGCGCTGACCGCGATCTGGCCCAGCTCAAAAATGCCGGAGTACTGGAGGATGCCGCAGGCTTTGTCATCGGGACTATCACCCGCTGGCAGAAAGAAGAAGCGGAACCGCCCCTCTCGAACCCTAACGCCCTCTGGCGAGACTATTTTGCCGAGCTTGGCAAGCCCGTCATTGCAGGCTTCCCCTTCGGACACGAGCCGAATCCGCTGACTCTGCCCCTCGGCGTTCGCGCTCGCCTTGATGCGGATAGCCACACCCTTACGCTTCTTGAGGCGGCGGTGGTCTGAGCAGAGATGCTAAAAGGGGAACATTTAGTCCGGTCGGAACGTCATAACCTGGAATCACCCGAGATTTCAACCCCTGTCCGGCCTTCAATAGAAGGGCGGAGTTCTCTCCCAAAGGAGAGGAAGGAAAAAGATAATGATTACCAGACACATCGGCAACGGGCTACGCATGGGCGTCGTCGCGGCCCTTGTCGCTTGCAGCGGAGTCGCTGTCAACGCGCAGTCGCGAACCGTTTCCCTGAGTTCCGGCACCGTCCTTGCCGTTCACCTCAATGATGAACTCACCTCGAACAACTCTCGCAAGGGCGACCGCTTCAGTGCGACGGTAGAGGATAAAGATTCCAACGGGGATTACAATTCCACCGCACTGCCTGTCGGCGCAAAGGTGCAGGGCTACATTCGTTCCGTCCAGCCCAAAAAGGACAAAAACCCCGGCGTTCTCGATATCGCCTTCAACAAGGTCGTTATGCCGGATGGCCGTTCCTATAGCATTGATGGCTCCCTCATTTCGCTCGATAACAAGAGTGTTCAGAAAGACAGCCAGGGACGCCTGATTGCTAAGAAGGCTCACAAGACGGATCGCCTGACCTACGTCGGTTATGGCGCGGCGGGCGGGGCGATTATTGGTCTGTTGACCAGCCGCAAACATATCTTCGAGGATGCAGCGCTCGGCGCGGCGGCGGGGTATGTCCTCGGTGCGCTGGACAAGAGCAAGCAGCCCAACGATGTGAAATTGAAGTCGGGAACGCAACTTGGCGTTCGCCTCGACAGTCGGCTCTCCTATAGCCGGAACTAAGCGTTCGCAAAAAACGCCCCTTGTCCTCCTCGTCAGAAAGGAGGGCAAGGGGCGTTTTCTCGTCTGTCACTCTGTGGAGGGAGCCACTTCACGCGGCTTTGCGGTCGTTCCGACGGCGGTTCCCACCGCGCTGAAGTAGAGATTAATGCCTTTTTGCGCCACCAGAGAACCGGCAACCGCCATGACGATCATCAAGGCGATTTTGACGAGCAGCCAGGCAAACTGCGAGCCTACGTTCATTGCGGAGGGGTCGCGTTTGGGGTCACCGGTAAAGGTAAGGCCGAGCGCCTGGGCTGGAGTCGCTTTGAAGAGGTCATACGCCGCATAGAAGACTATACAGAGCAGGGCAACGCCCACAAGGAAGGTTATGACACCGAGGATACGCCCGGTTAGATCACCGCGATAGCCGGAACTCATAAGAGCAGGCTCCTTTACTGACGGAAGTTCAGGCAGACAGGGTAGACGGCACTCTCCGTCTACCCTGTCATCATATCAGAAATACATCTCCAGCGCAAGCCGAGGGTACGATGTCAGGGACGACCGAGCGCCATAGCCGCGCTCATCAGGGACTGGAGCAAGCCCGGAAATACTCCGAACAACAGTGAGAGCGCCGCCGTCGTGACGACAGAAACGAAGACGCCTCCAACAGCCTTAGCACGCTCCGGGACGGCCCGCGAATCCGGCTCGACAAAGCACATGACGGCGGCGATACGCAGGTAGTAGGCGATAGAGATGACGCTGGCAATCGCCATCAGAATCGACAGCCAGGTCTGCCCCGCCTGAAGCGACGCATAGAACAGGAGCCATTTGCCCATGAAGCCCATCGTTCCCGGAATGCCTCCGAGCGAGCAGATGAAAATGAGCATCGTATAGGCGGCCGCCGGATCGTTGTGCCAGATGCCTTTGAGGTCCGTGATCGTCTGGTAGTCCTTGCCGCGATGGGTAAGCCAGACCAGTACACCGAACGAACCTAACGTCATCAGCGCATAGGCCAGGAGATAGAAGACCGCTCCGCTCATGGCCGCATCGTGCGCCGCACTCAGCCTTGCCGCCGGCAGGGCAGCGTTGCCTGCAAGTGCGGAGACCGCCACCATGAGATAGCCTGCATGGGCGATGGACGAATAGGCTAACATACGCTTCACATTGTCCTGTGTGACAGCGAGGATGTTGCCACCGAACATAGTGAGGATAGCCAGTATCTGTATCGCGACGATCCAGTAGGGCGAGATCGGGCTAAGGGCATTAAAGACCCGCAGGATGGCGGCGAAAGCCCCGATCTTAGCGGCGGCAGCCATAAACGCGGTGACAGAGGTTGGTGCGCCCTGATAGACGTCCGGTGTCCACATGTGGAAGGGAACCAGCCCGGCTTTGAAGGCCAGCCCGACCATGAGCAGACCGATGCCGATGAGCAGCATCACCGGAGGTCCGCTGACCGTTTTCAGAAAGGCGCCGAGTGTCGTCAAATTCGTTGTGCCTGCCTGAACGGTTCCATACGACCCGCCGCCGACGGCTCCCGCGGACCCCCCGTAAATCAGGGCGATGCCATAGAGCAGAAAGCCCGCCGCGAAGGCTCCGAGCAGAAAATACTTCAGCGCCGCCTCTTCGCTCCGCTCCTCGGTACGGGCGAAACCGGAGAGGACATAGAGCGCGACAGAGAGTATCTCTACGGCGATAAAGAGTACGATCAAATCGTTCGCCGCAGCCATCAGCATAGCCCCGGAGCTGGAAAACAGCACGAGAGAGTAGTATTCGGCCAGGTGCAGTTTACGGTTTTCCAGGTAGGTCCAGGCGATGAGAATCGCCAGTCCGGCGGTAAGAAGCAGAATCAGATTGCAGGCCTGTGAGAAAGAGTCTGCGGCAACCGCGCCGTTGAACGCAATCCGCGTCCCGCCTTCGCGCAGGGCGGAGATCGAGTAGAGGGCGGCAATGCCGACGCCGGTCAGGCTGACAGAGGCGCTGAAGGCTTTGGAACGCCGCCAGAAGCCGAGGCAGGCGTCGCCGACGAGGACGACCATTCCGGTAATCATTACGATCAGAATCGGCATTATGGCATTGAGGCTGGAAGCGTTATTCATATCAGGCGCGAACCTTCGTCTGACCGGGGCCGGAACGGCCCTTCAGCCATCGTAAGTGATTATTGAGCGTCGTCTTGCCGGGAGTCGCCGGCGCAGGCTGCCCGTTGGGATTTTGAGGACGTGGTGCGCCTCCTGGTGACGTTGGCGGGGCAGTGTCCAGTCTAATTCTGGGGCGCGGCGGTACATTCCCTCGGTTCGGGGAGACCCCCATCGGCGCAATCATGCGTGGAGCGGACATCGGAATCCTGCTTTTTTCCGGTTTGGGCCGGGGGCGATGCTTTCCATTGGACAGACTGTCCAGAGCCTGCTGATCCAATAATTGGGTTACCGGCTGCCCGTTGGTAAATCCGGGCGTGTCTCCAACCGGAATGAGCGTTTCTGTCCCGACAGGAAGCAGCGTATTGACGGCGGTATCGAGACGCTGGGTAAAGAAGTGACTGCCGAGGCCAAACCAGAAGATGATTCCGGCCAGGGGAAGCACAACCGCCCACTCCAGACGAGTAAGGTCGGGGAAGCGGCGCAGTTCCGGTTTCTTGACCACGCCGAGCATGAGACGCTGATACCACCAGAGCAGGTAGACGGCAGACCAGATCATGCCGGTCGCGGCAATGGCTGTCGGCCAGTAGCCCCCGAACTGATTGCTGCTGGAAGATATCCAACTGCCGAGCAGAATTGGGAACTCTCCGACGAAGCCGTTGAAGAACGGGACAGCGAGACTGGACAGCGTCGCAATCAGCAGCATCGTCGCCAGCATCGGCACGACCTTCTTCAAGCCGCCATAGTCGCCGATCCAGCGCGAACCGCCGCGTTCGTACAGCATTCCGACGAGAAAGAAGAGCATGGGAGTCGAAATCCCGTGATTGATATTTTGTATCACGGCTCCCATCGTGCCGATCCGCGTAAAGGTGAAGATGCCCAGCACGACGAAGCCGAGATGGGCCAGGCTGGAGTAGGCGAGCAGACGCTTGACATCTGTCTGAACCGCCGCGACGAGCGAACCGTACACGATACCAAGAACGGCCAGCAGAATCATCAGTGGGGCGGCAGTGTGCGCCTGATCCGGGAAGAAGGGCAGGCAGAAGCGCAGGAAACCGTAGGTTCCCATCTTGACCATGATGCCGGAAGAGACCACGTTTCCCGCTGTCGGCGCTTCCGCATAAGTATCGGCCAGCCAGGAGTGGAACGGAAACATCGGTATCTTAATCATGAACGCGAGCGCGAACGCGGCGAACATCCACATCAGAGTCTGCGGAGGCGTATGGCGCAGCGCGATTCCCGCCGGAGAGGTCGGACTGGACAGCGCCACGACATCGAACGAGCCAGCGGCAAGATAGACGCCGATGATCGCCACGAGCATCAGGATACTGCCAGCAAAGGTATAGAGGAAGAATTTCAGCGCGGCAGCCTGGCGGTTCGCACTCCCAAAGATTCCGAGCAGAAAGTACATCGGAATCAGCATGGCTTCCCAGAAGAAGTAAAACAGCACCAGATCGAGTGCACAGAAAACGCCGATCAGTCCCGTCTCCAGCAGGAGCAGGAAGACCATGAACTCCTTGAGGCGATCTTTGACCGTGAACGAGAAGAGGACGACCAGCGTCATCAGCAGCGTCGTCAGCACAATCAGCAGGAGGCTGATACCGTCAATTCCCAGATGGTAATGAATATGCAGACTGCCCAGGGTAATCCAGTCGTAGTTCTCGACGAACTGCATACTGCGGCCTGCGGCCTGGACATAGTGGCTGTCGAACAGACCGAAGAGCCCGAGCGAGACCAGGAACGTCAGCAAGGCAAATGTAAGCGCGGTCCAGGTGACGAGGAGGCGGGCAGGGTCGTCCGTTCCGGCAAGGGCCTTATCTGGGCTGGCGGCAAGGGCCTTTGCGGAGAGGTCTCGCGGACGAGGCAGGCACATCACCACCACTGCGCCAAGCAGTGGCAGAAATATTACCAGACTGAGTAGGTTGGGTATCCCGGATGGTGGCATCGTTTTTCCTGAGAGTAGGTCAGTGGGCAGACAGATTTTGCCAGGTCGCGAGCAGGCCAATCACGATCACGACCACACCGACAAGCATTCCTAGCGCGTAGTTTCGCACATACCCGGTCTGAACTCGTCTGCCGACTTCACTGAGACCGCCGACTAGTTTCGCCAACCCGCTGATCGTGCCGTCAACGAGTCCCTGGTCTACCGTCCGCCACAGTATCTTTGTGGCAAACTGACCACCGAACCGAATAAACAGCACGTCGTAGAGGGTATCAAAGCCCCATTTCGCGGCGAGAATTCGGTAGAGGGGATTAACCCGTTTCCGATCCGGCGCGAGCAGTTCACCCGTCTGTTGGCGCTGTGTGTAGAGTGTGCGGGCAGCGGCGAGACCGGCAACAGCCACGATGGTAGAGAGCAGATAGCCGACAAGCGGCCCGCCGATGACACTCGTTCCCTCTTTCAAACTGCCGACATCAAGTTTTGCGATGGTCGTGTCGAAGAACGAGCCGAAGAACAGGGGCATCAGTGCGCCGCCAACGACGGAGAGGAAGGCCAGCACATAGAGCGGCAGCAACATGGTCGGAGGCGATTCGTGGACTTTGCCTGTCGCTTCGGCGTGGTCGTCGTGATGCTCTTCGTTGCCGTGTGCCAGCGAGGGCAGTTTGCCGTCTTCAAAGCGAGCCTCGGTGTAGAACGTCTTCCACATCATCCGGTTCATGTAGAACGCGGTCATGCCCGCTGTCAACAGCCCGATGCCGTACAGCAGCAACCCGCTGCCCCACGGAGAACTGGCCGCGCTGTCGAGGATGGAGTCCTTGCTCCAGAAGCCTGCGAGCGGGAAGATACCGGCGATGGCGTAAGTGCCGATGAACATCAACAGCCACGTTTTGGGCAGGAGTTTTTTCAGTCCACCCATCTTGTTCATGTCCTGTTCGCCGTGCATCGAATGGATGACCGCGCCTGAACCGAGGAAGAGCAGGGCCTTGAAGAACGCATGGGTGGTGACATGGAACATGGCGGCGCGGAAGTTGCCGATGCCGCAGGCGAGGAACATATAACCTAGCTGCGAGATCGTCGAGTAGGCGAGGACGCGCTTGATGTCGTTCTGGACGAGGCCAATCGTCGCGCCAAGCACAGCAGTCGCCAATCCTATCCAGGCCACAATCTGGAGCGCGGTCGTAGACTGTACAAAGAGCCAGGAGCAGCGCGTTAGCATCACGACGCCCGCCGTGACCATTGTCGCCGCGTGGATGAGTGCGGAGACAGGGGTCGGGCCAGCCATTGCATCCGGCAGCCAGACAAACAGCGGAATCTGCGCCGACTTGCCTGCCGCGCCGATGAAAAGCAGAATGCAGATCGTCGTGATGGCGGGAGCGAACCAGAGTTTCAGATCGCCAAGTGCGTTACCGGCAATGTCCAGATGCTGCGCCGCCAACTGCATGACGCCTGTGCCATGCGCGTTGAAGAAGGAGAGCGTGCCGAACACGCTCCAGATCGCCAGCATCCCGAGAACGAAGCCCACATCCCCGACACGATTGACGATGAAGGCTTTGTTGCCCGCTCTTGCGTTTGCCGTCTCGGTATACCAGAAACTAATGAGCAGATAGGAACAGGTTCCCACTCCCTCCCAACCGACGAACATCAGCAGGAAGTTCTCGCCCAGAACGAGCAGCAGCATCATAAAAATAAATAGGTTGAAATAGGTGAAGAACCGATTGAACTCTTTATCCGTCTCCATGTAAGAAGTGGCGTAGATGTGGATCAGCCCGCCGACTCCGGTCACAATCAGTGTCATCAGCAGGGAGAGGGGATCGAGCAGGAGGGCGAAATTGACCTCGAAGCCGCCGAACTTTATCCAGGGCGAATCCGGAGAGGCGAAGGGCAGAAACCCTGCATAAGCGCGATGCTCAGGCGCACCCATGACCGCCGGCAGCAAAACCAGCGCGACGAGAAACGACGCGAAGACGACAAAAGGCGCGACGAAGGAGACAGCGTTCTTCGCGGCTTTGGGGTCTTTATACAGAAATCCAGCGAAGGCGTTATGTGCAAACCCCAGTAGGGGCAGCCACACAATCAGCCAGGCATAGGAGAGCATGAGCGACGGCTCCTCGTAACGAAACGGATGGGGGCCGGAGAAACTCCGACCTGTGGCATGAACCACCTTGCGCGACAGAAAATCAGTATTTCAGCAGATGCACTTCGTCAATGTCAATCGTCTCTTTCTGGCGGAACATCATTACGATTATCCCCAGACCGACCGAGACTTCGGCGGCAGCGACGGCCAGCGCGAACACGACATACATCTGCCCGTTGGTCTGCCCGAAATGCCTACCGAGCGCGACGAAAGTCAGATTGGCGGCATTGAGCATCAGTTCCACGCACATAAAAATGACAATCGGATTGCGCTTCACCAGCACCCCGATGACGCCGATAGTGAACAGAATACCTGCCAGTACGAGATAGTAGTGCGTAGGAACCATCGTCTCTTTGTCCTAATCCAGTTTGCGCTTCGCCAGGATAATCGCGCCGATGACGGCAACCAGCAGCAGTATCGAGGTGATCTCGAAGGGAAACAGCCAGGGCAGTTTCGGGCTGAACAGCGAAAGGCCGATGGTCTGGACAGTCCCCAGATTTTCCACTTCGTTCGCCAGCGCGGGTTTAGTCGGCATCTCCAGAAGCGCCTGCGAAAAGATGAGTAGCGTGATGAAGATAGCCCCCAGGATAGCGGCGACGGGCCGCTGCAAGGTGCCTTTCTCCTTCAGTGCTTCCGGTGCGCTCAGGTTTAGCAGCATGATGACAAAAAGAAACAGCACCATGATCGCGCCCGCATATACCATAATCTGGACTGCCGCCAGAAACTGCGCCGAAAGTGTGATGTAGAACATCGCCACCGCAAGGAAGGTGATCACAAGAAACAGGGCGCTTCGCACCGGGTTCTTCGCCAGAACGACCATAAGCGCTGAGCTGATCGCAAGCAGGGCCAGTATCCAGAATATAATGGTAGGTGCTAACATACGGTTGCGTCGTCCTTCCCGGCGTCTGCGGCGGGTCTAGCGCGAGATTTTCGCGGTAATCGCGCCCTGCCCGGTTCTGGAAGGGGCAAAATGTGTCGTCGGGTTGTCTATAGTGATGCCTGGATCGCGCATCGGAATGGCAGGATACGACCGTGCGGACGTTTGGATGGGCCGCGCTGGCGTGGGCGATTCGTTCAGAGCGTCGGTTGTCTCGGTCGGCTGCACCTGCGGCACGGCGTCTTTATTGGGCTGAACGGGGCCGTCGTTGGGTTCGCGCAGCAGGTTCAGCCCGGCGAGCAGGAAGAGCCAGACCAGTCCAAGCGGCAGCATCCGTTTCCAGCCCAGATTCATCAGGGCATCGTAGCGCAGACGGGGCAGGGTGCCGCGCATCCAGATGTAGAAGAAGATGCCGAGCATGATCTTCGTGATGAACCAGACCGCGCCGGGAACGATGGTCAGTGGCCAGATATTGAGCGGGGGCAACGGGCCACCCCAGAAGACTGCCGCGTTCAGGCCGCAGACGGTGAGCATACTGATATATTCGCCCATGAAGAACATCGCGAATTTCATGGAGGTATATTCGGTATGAAATCCGGCGACCAGTTCCGATTCGGCTTCCGGCAGGTCGAAGGGAGCGCGGTTGGTCTCCGCGATCATCGAGATCGTGTAGAGAATCACCGGAACGCCGAGACTGCCGAGCCAGAACCAGGAGAAGACGCTGCCTTTCAGGAAGTCCGGCATTGCGTCAATACCGAACGGTTTGATGTTCTGCGCCTGCACGATGTCGGAGAGTTTGACGGAACCCGCCAGCACGACGACACATAGCAACGCAAGTCCCATCGAGAGTTCGTAACTGATGAGCTGCGCGGAGGCCCGTAGGCCGCCAAGCAGAGAGTACTTGTTGTTGGAAGACCATCCTGCCAGTACGACCCCGTACACTTGCAGCGAGGACATGGCAAGGATGTAGAGCAGGCCGATATTGACATCCCCAACCGTGAACGGAACCTTGAAAACTTCTCCGGCGAGATTGTGGAAGTAGACGAACTGGATGGGCAGAACCGCGCTGCCAGCCAGGGCAGGGATCATGGCGAGAACGGGAGCCAGATAATAGATGCGAACGTCCACACTCTTCGGGCGAATATCCTCTTTGAAGAACAGCTTCATGCCGTCAGCAATCGTTTGCAGCAGGCCACGCGGGCCGACGCGGTTGGGACCGGAACGATCCTGAATAAAGGCGATGACGACGCGCTCCATCCAGACCAGGAAGGGCGTTATCGCCAGCGCGAATCCGATGAAGCAGACAATCGCGACGTAGGGAACCGCGCCCGGCAGGTAGAGGCCGTGCCAGTAGATCGGGAAAGAAAAATTGTATTTCGTAATCTCGTCAGGCATCGGGATTCCTGTCAGACGCTCACGGGTTTGTCGGCAGATTCGGTCGGCGGCATGGGGTCTGCCTGCTCTGTCACCGGTTCCGAGGTCGGGTAGTGCCAGCGGATACCGACTTCTCCCAGCGATTTCGGAGTAATGCCTGCGTACGTCGGTACCTTCGCGGCAATGTCGCGCAGAATGTCGCGGGAGGAGAAGTAGCTTGCGGTTCCGCCCATCTGTGCCGAAACTTCGGTGAAAATCAGCCAGTCCGGCTTGATGTCGGCGGAGAGATCGAAGGCGCGGTAGATACGCTGCACCCTGCGTTCGCAGTTCGTGTAGGTTCCGTCCTTCTCCGCGACACTCGCGATGGGCAGCACAAGATCGGCAAGTTGCGCGGTCTCTGTCATGAACAGATCACTCACGACGGTAAACGGGCAGTTTTCCAGCGCACGATGCGCCAGTTCGGGATTGTGATACTCGTTGACGACATCGGCCCCGACAATCCAGAGGGTCTGCAAAGTGCGCTGCGCCGCCGCTTCCAGAATGGCGTCGGTGTTCATTCCAGGAGCCGTCACATGGACGTAACCCGGCCCGCTGTCGGGCAGAATACCCATGTCCGCCGCGCCCTGCGAGTTCACTTCCGTCCCCGGCACGTTCACATTGCCGATATTCCCGGTCACTGTCGCCAGGCTGCTCAGAGCGGCAATGATGTCCGTATAGAAGGGATGTTCGGTGACGGTTCGCCCGACGACAATCGCCATCGGACTGTGCTGTAACAGCCGTCCTGCTGCGGTTATTTCGGCGGCGGGGATGCCTGTCTCCTGCTCCGCCTTTGCCGGTGTCCACTCCGCAACGTTTTTCTTCAAAGCCGTCAGGTCAAGCGCCTGATTTTCCGGCAGAAGGTTCTCCGTAAACAGCACGTTGAGCACGCCGTTGAGCAGAGCGATCTCCGAACCGGGCTTATAGATGAGATTGAAGGCCGCAAAATCGCTGAGGTTGGTCGTATCGGCGGTGCGGTGATCGTTGGCGTAGAGAACAGTCGCGCTTTTGAAGCGCCATGCCTTGCGGATGCGAAGGAAGAGGATCGGCTGTTCGTCCTGCAGGTCCGCGCCAAGTACAAGGACCGTCTGCATCTTTTCAAGGTCGGCAATCGCGTTGCCCATCGCATGATAGCCGAGTCGGTCAAAGAGCGGCTGATTCGTCGGACCCTGATAGCGGCCCATGCGGTGATCGAGGTTGCCGCTGCCGAGAACTTCCCGGAACAGTTTCTGAAAGGCGAAGTTGTCTTCGTTGGTGGCCTTCGCGCCGCCGATACCGGCGACACTGCTGCCCGCTGTTTTCAGCCTGCCAACGAGAATGCGATAGGCTTCCGTCCAGTCCACGGGAACCCACGCGCCATCGCGCTTGTGCATGGGAGTCTGAAGTCGTTCGGGAGAAGAGATGTACTCATGGCCGAATTTGCCCCGGTCGCATGTCCACTCTTCGTTGACCTCTTCGTTCAGACGGGCATTGACGCGCTGTAGTTGATTGACGCGATAGTCGAGTTTGGTGTTGCAGCCGTTGGAACACTGCGAACAGACGGAGCGTTGCGTCAGCAAGTCCCACGGGCGAGCCTTGAACCGATAGGTGCGGGAGAGCAGGGCGCCGACGGGGCAGAGTTCGATGACGTTGCCGCTGAACTTGCTGGTGAACTTGGTCTGTGCGAAGGTGCCGACTTCCATATCCGCGCCGCGTTTGAGGAAACCAAGCTGCGTGTCGCCGCTGATGTCTTCGGTGAAGCGGGTACAGCGGGCGCAGTGGATACAGCGTTCGCGGTCGAAGACGACATATTCCGAAAGCGGATAAGCCTTGGGGAAGTGACGTTTCTCTTCGATGTAGCGGCTGGTTGGCGGGCCGTAGAAGAGGGTGTTGTTCTGGAGAGGGCATTCGCCGCCCCGGTCACATACCGGGCAGTCGAGCGGATGATTGATAAGCAGAAATTCCAGAACGCCTTTGCGGTCTTTGATGATGGCAGGCGTTTCGGTCTCGATGACCATGCCTTCGGCGGCGGGCATGGTGCAGGCGGCCTGCGGCTTGGGCATCTTCCGAACGGTTCCGTCCGGCCCGGTCGTTGCGACTTCGACGAGGCACATGCGGCAGTTGGCGGCATCGCCCTTCGACAGACGTGGGTGATAACAGAAGTACGGGACTTCCACTCCGACGCGCTTTGCCGCCTCGATAATATTCTCGCCGCTCGGAACCTCCACCTGGATTCCGTTGATCTTGACCTTCACGCGCTTCTCGGAAGGCGGATTCAGCGACTGTTCGGTTTGTGTCAGTCTGTTATCAGACATAGTTTCGTCATGCACCTTTTGCAGGGAAAACAGTTCAGGCGGCGGTCAGCGTCAGCAGCGGATTGACTCGTTCAGGCGTCGGCGGCAGGGCGTCCGCGCCGAGGGGCGAGCGTTTATTCCGTATCCAGTAGTCAAACTCCGGGCGGAAAGCCTTGATTGCGCCGACAATCGGCCAGCAGGCCGCGTCGCCAAGCCCGCAGTAAGAGCGTCCGTCAATCTGCGAACAGACATCGAGCAGGAGTTCCACATCCCCTGCCTGTCCATTCCCGGAGGTAATTCGATCCAGGATTTTGAAGAGCCAGCGCGTTCCTTCGCGGCAAGGCGTACATTTGCCGCAGGACTCGTGCGCGTAAAATTCGGACGTCCGCTTCATCAGCAGCACGATGTCGGTACGGTCGTTGAAGACCATGAATCCGCCGGAACCGAGGAGGGTTCCGTTCGCCCCGCAGCTCTCATAGTCGAGATTGATCTTGTCCACTCGGTCGGCAGGCACGATCTGCACCGAGGAGCCGCCGGGAATGACCGCTTTGAGCTTGCCGCCGGTCACGCCGCCTGCCGCTTCAAGCAGTTCCAGCAGGGGAGTTCCCAACTCTATCTCGTAGTTCGCGGGACGGGCGACGTGTCCGCTCACCGACATGATTTTGGTGCCTTTGCTCTTTTCCGTGCCGAGTTTTGCGTACTCTTCCGCGCCTATGGTCATAATCGCGGTGGCAGCGCAGTAGGACTCGACGTTATTGACGAGCGTGGGCGATTTCCAGATACCCTGCACCGTCGGGAGCGGCGCATGAGGGAATTTGAGGCGCGGGTTGCCACGCTCCCCCATGAGACTGCTCATCAGAGCGGATTCTTCCCCGCACTCGTAGCTTCCCGCGCCGAGATGGATATAGACATCGTAGTCGAAACCTTCGACACCCAGAATATTCTTACCCAGATAGCCGCGCTTGTAGGCCTGATCTATTGCCTTCCGCACCTGCCAGGCCACTTCGACATACTCGCCGCGAATATAGATGTAGCCTTTTTTGCTGGAGGTGGCGTAGCCTGCCAGAATGACGCCTTCCACCAGAGTGTGTGCCATCTTCTTCATCAGTTCGCGGTCTTTGTACGTGCCGGGTTCGCCCTCGTCCGCGTTGCAGATGACGTAGTGGGGGACATCGTAGTTCTTCGGCAAACCGTTCCATTTGATCCATGTCGGGAAGCCTGCGCCCCCACGTCCGCGCAGTCCCGCCGCCTTGATCTCGTCTATGACGGCCTGTCGCTCCATGCCGGCCGCACGGCGCAGACCGGAGTAACCTCCGTGCGCTTCGTAGACCTCGATCTCCTCGATATTGGGAACCAGGCGGTTCTTAAACAGTAGATTGACTATTCCCATCGCGCAAAATCCTCTTTCAGAGCATCGGGCCGGGCGCACCGCGCAGGGCTTCCGCATCCGAACTGCCGCCGCCGTTCTCGCTGGAACCGGGAATATGAATCTTCACTATCGCATCGGCCAGTTTCGCGGGCGTATAGTTCTCGCTGCGCCGCAGTTCGTCAATCAGCGACATGACGTTTTCCGAGGTGATGTGCGTAAAATAGCGGTCTCCGACCTGCACTACCGTCGCCGCGCCGCAGAAGTTCAGGCACTCCGCTTCGGACAGTGTGAACTCGCCGTCTGCTGTCGTCTGCCCGATGCCGACGCCGAGTTCATGCTCCAGCCGATGCACGATGTCGTAGGCTCCCAGCACGGCGCAGGTCAGACAGGTGCAGACTTCCAGATGATGCCGTCCACGCGGCCGCAGGTTGTACATGGTATAGAACGTCGCCACGCCCTCAACTTCGGCAAACGACAATCCGAGATAGTTCGCGACTTCTTCTATCGCCGAGGGTGTCAGATAGCCACTGTATTCGCGCTGCGCGATCCAGAGTGCAGGCAGGCAGGCGGCCTTGCGTTCCGGGTAGTGTGTCGCAATCTCTTCCAGTTCCGCGAGTGCCTGTGCCGAGAAGCGCCGCTCTTTTGGCGGCGAGGCAAATGGCTCTCGCGGTCTGTCGGTTAACGTAGTGGGCGTGGACATTCAGGTGCCTCTAACGGTCTATCTCGCCGAGAATAATATCTATGCTGCCGATAATCGCGACGACATCGGCGATAATGCGGCCCTCGCAGAGTTTGGAGAGCGACTGTAGGTTCATAAAGCAGGCCGGGCGCTGATGCGCGCGATAGGGACGATTTGTGCCATCGCTCACAATGTAGAAGCCCATTTCGCCTTTGCCGGACTCTATCGGAACATACGCCTCGCCCACGGGAGGATGGAAACCCTCCGTCCAGAGCTTAAAGTGGTGAATCACCGCTTCCATACTGTTGTCGAGTTCTACGCGGGGTGGCGGCACGATCTTGCGGTCACTGATGTTGATCGGGCCATCGGGCATATTTTCCAGACACTGCTTGATGATCTCGCGGCTCTGATACATCTCCGCGATACGCACCCGGTAGCGGTCGTAGACATCACCGTACTCGCCGACTGGAACGGCGAAATTGTAGTTCTCATAGCCGCTGTATGGAGCGGACTTGCGAATGTCAATCTCCGCACCTGTTGCCCGCAGGCAGGCGCCGCTGACACCTAACTGCAAACAGTCCTCGGTCGTGAGGATACCGACGCCCTGTGTTCGCTCGCGGAAAATCGGGTTGGCATTGAGCAGATTTTCCAGTTCCTGAAGCGCACGGGGGAACTCGTCTGTGAATGTCTTGACACGCTCGAACCAGCCCTCGGGCGCATCACCGCGCAGACCGCCGGGGACAATCCAAGAGGTCATCATTCGGACCCCGGACATCATTTCTTTGAGTTCGAGAATTTTTTCACGCTGTGAGAAGGCGTAGAAGTAGACCGTCATTCCGCCAAGGTCAAGAACATGTGTTCCCAGCCAGACCAGATGCGATGCCAACCGCTCCAACTCCATCAGCAGTACGCGCAGTACCTGGCCACGCGGGGGAGGAGCCACTCCGAGCAGCTTTTCCACGGAGAGCGAGAAGGCGGCGTTTTCCAGCAGAGACGCGACGTAATCAATGCGATCCGTCAGCGTCACACCCTTCATATAGGTCTGGTATTCGAGTTCTTTTTCAATACCGGTATGGACATAGCCAATATGCGGCGTGGCGCGGACGATCACCTCGCCATCCAACTCGAGGACGACCCGTAGAACCCCGTGTGTGCTTGGGTGCTGCGGCCCCATGTTAACGACCATCGTGGAATCGTCGAGGGGATCCACCTGAACGCCGTTCGCAAGGGTGACCGAGGGTATATTCAGTTCGCTTGTTTCAGTTGCCATTGGCTTCTCTCGTCACCTGTGTCTGTTTTCGCCCTGCCGGTCGCCGGTCGGGCCTGTGAACGACTCTCCGGGATGCTGCACTGGAACTTCAGAGACCGCCGGACCCAGTTTGCCGCCGGGGAACTGCACCCGTTCGCCGCCGAGCGGATAGTCTTTGCGCTGTGGAAAACCGACCCAGTCCTCCGACATGAGTATACGGCGCAGGTCGGGATGGCCGCTGAACCGCACTCCGAACATATCGAAAATCTCGCGCTCCGGGAAGTTCGCTCCCGAGTAGACGCCTGTCACGCTCGGCACGACCGCATCCTCTTCCGGGACGGGAACTTTCAGGAAAATCCGTCGGCCCGTTCCCCGCACGACGCCGTTCTTTTTGTAGGGCATGGAGTAGAGATTGTAGACGACTTCAAACCGATAGTCGTCCCGATAGTCAAGGTAGTCTACTCCCAGGCACTCGGAAAAAAAGTTATACTGGAGTTCCGCATCGTCGCGCAGAAGCAGGCAAACGTCCACGATTCGTTCGCGCCGAATCATCACGCGGGTATCCCCGCGAAACTCGCTTACGTTGAGAACTGCGTCCGGGAATGCCTCCCGAATCTTCTGGACGTCCCGAATCTCTACGGCCTCCGGCGTTTGCAGGGTCGTATCCGCCATGCTATTTGCCCCCTCCGGCAGTCGTCAGTTCGCGCTCCGAGGTTGGGAGAACCTCTTCCTGAGAGGTGGCTCCGTAGACAGGAATACGGCTGGCGGTTCTCGGCGTGGTCAGTTCTGTGGGGCCGGAATCCTCGTTGCCATAACGGAGAGCGGGGCGGGGAGCCAGCAGTTCCGGGGTGATGACATCGCCGATTTTGCCACTGTCGCTCTCATCCCAATCGAGCGCACCTTTGCCGATGATGTAAGCGTAGCCGACAAACAGGATCGCCACGAAAACGGCCATTTCGATGAACTCGAAGACCTTGACGGCATGAGGAAGCGAGTGGTAGGTGACGGCCCAGGGATAGAGGAAGATGGTCTCTACATCAAAGACGATGAAGAGCATCGCGACCAGATAGAATTTGATAGGGAACCGCTCACGGGCGTTGCCGACCGGGGTCATTCCGCACTCATACGAGGAAGACTTGTAGACAGAGGGTTTCTTCGGGCCGACTACGGCAGAGGCCACCACGAGACCAACGGAAATCGTCGCGGCGAGCAGTATCATCACCAGAAGCGGTATGTAGTTTGCCATTTGAACCGTTGCCTCCACGCAGGCTGCGATGCGCCGGTGGTCTTCTTCGCTAGGGGAGAAGGCTATCAGGGCCTTCGTCTGTTCCGGTATCGAAGTACTGTGAAGTTTATCACAAACCCTGTCAGGAAGTCAATGTACGGGGTAGGCAGACAGCACTATTTTACGCGAATTCCAGGAATTCGATGCCAGACAGGCACAATTTCGCTGTCATTCAAATGTCTCGAACGCATCGGAGAGACGTGCGAACTCCTCTAAGGAGAGCGTTTCGCCCCGGCGATTGCCATCAATACCGGCGGCGCGAAGCAGGCCCTCTGCTCGTTCGCGGTCGTTGACCGTGAAGCCGAGGTCATAAGAAGCGGGCGCTCGCATCAGCGCGTTCAATAGAGTCTTGCGTCGCTGCCCGAAGGCGGCGCGAATCATGTGGAACATCCGCTGTTCATTTCCGACGGCGACGGTTCCCGAAAGGACGGGGTTGAGGGCGAGTATGGCGGAACTGACTTCGGGCGGAGGCAGGAAGACAGTGGGCGGCACCGTTCCGGCCAGTTCGACGGTGGCGTGGTACTGGACATAGAGTGACATGGAACCGCAGGCATCAGAACCCGCTGGCGCGACGGCACGCTGCGCGAACTCGTTCTGAACCAGAAGGACGATGCGTTTGAGGAATCGCTTATTGTCCAGCAGAGATTCCAGGAGAGGGGAGGTGATGTAGTAGGGGATATTCGCCACAACGACGCCTGGCCTGTCTCCAAAGACCTCGGCAAAGAGGGAGGGCAAATCGGTCTTCAGAAAGTCGGCGTAGAGAACGCGTACATTGGGAGATTCGGCGAGAACTTCGGTGAGGATAGGTTCCAGGTGACGGTCAATTTCGACGGCGGTGACAGTGGAGGCGCCCTGGGAGAGGGCAAGCGTAAGAGCGCCCAGACCGGGGCCGATCTCCACGACAGGATCGCCGGGCGAGAGGTTTGCCGCCCGAACGATCTTGTCGAGGATATTGCGGTCACAGAGGAAGTTTTGTCCGAGACGCTTTTGAGCACGAATACCGTGCGCCCGGAGCAGTTCGCTGGCCTGTTTGGGTGATGTAGGGTCTATCATACAGAGGTGCGAAGAACGACAGCGTGGTGCGTTCGCTCCGCTCCTCCTCCCTAATCGAGAATATGGACTCGCACGGCTTTCATGTCCTGAACGCCTTTTGCATCGTGCTGCGAGTCGATGCCGAGGTCTATTCGATTGCCTTTGATCGCACCGCCGGTGTCGGCGGCAACGGCATATCCGTAGCCTTCGATGAAGAGTTTGGTTCCCAGAGGAAGGAAGCGCGGGTCTACAGCGACAACGCCATAACCTCCCTTCAGCCCAGTGAACGTGCGCCCCGACCCGGATCCGCCACAGTTGTAGGGATCGTAGGTGGTAGCGACCATCGTCACTACGCGCCTACCGGAAAAATAGCCACGAGAGGGCAAAGACATCTGCTGTCCCTCTTCGATGATCTCCGGTCGAGAGTGTTTGAGAATGCGTGTAGCAACGATTTCCCGGCGAAGTTCCACACCGTCCGGTCTGTAGTAGACCTCATAGGTAGATGCTTTTTCGCCGTTGAACCCGTTCTGTACGGTTCGGCTTGTACCGCTACGCAGTTGGGATGACGCCTTCCTTAAGGTGGTATAAGGAATCGGCTCGCGCAGAACGAGCTTTTTTGCGGCGGGCGCGGCGGTTGAGGCCGATTTCGCCTGACTCGAACTTTGCTTGCTGTCCGTTGACTGGGGAGAACCGAGCATGGGGTGGGCCAGAATAATAAGTGCGATTCCAGCTCCGCTTGCCAGGAGTATCCTCAGATGGACAGTGGATGCGAGGGACACGATTGTCCTCCTTTCCATTCCGACTTAGACACCGATCGGATGCCTGTTTGGTTGATAAAACCTCCAGTGACTGCTTTGCAAAGGCCAGCGCAAAACGGTTCGCAGGGTCTTTCTCCTTTGAACAGAGCGCAGTCTAACATAAGGGCTGCAAGCCTGTCAACCCATACCAGACAGGCAGCGACTGCCCTCGGTGCGACTTCCTGGCAGTTGTTGGCGGTGCTTACAACTCCCCGACACTGCAAAAAATCAGAAAAAACCAGAAAATGATACACTTAAACATTGACACAAGTCTACTGGTCTGCTATAATACTCTTGGATGCAGAAGCAGCAGCCGTACTCACGAAATGACCATAAGGCAGCCAACGCGGATTTGTCTGCCATTTACCGGGCGCGGACGCACACTTCGTGCCGAGGAGATTTCGTATGAAGAGGGAGTTTATCGTCGAGCGACAGGGACGCGCTTTTGTTCTCTATGCCGGTCTTTTGGACCTGGCGCATCAGCACGGTCTGAAGTCCATTCGCACGGAACTGGTCCAAGTGCCCAACGAGAATAACAAAAGTGTCGCTATCAGCGTGGCGACGGTAATACTGGAAAAAGACGGCCTCGAGCGCAGCTTTACCGGCATTGGGGACGCGGCTCCCAATAACGTTGCGCCCGCGATGCAGACCTGTCTCATTCGAATGGCGGAAACCCGTGCGAAGGCGAGAGCCTTGCGTGATGCGGTCAATGTTGGCGTCGCCGCGTTCGAGGAACTTGGCGAAGAGGATGCGACAGACGGAGCGCCCGAGCGCGGCTATTCGGTTCCCGTGGCGCGTCCTTCTCGCCCGGAACGCGCTAATCCGCTGCGTATCGCCAACAGCGCCCCGCCTGTCCGCCCGACTGCGCCTCGTCCGGCGGCTACGGCGACGGAGCCGAAGGGGCTGACGGCCGGGCTTCGCACGGAAGCGCAGGCAGACGCCATCCGAAGCCTCTGTCGGCGGGGAGACCAGAATCCCGATGCACTGGTTCAGGAGCGATTTAAGATCGCCGGATTGGACGCTCTCTCACAGGTGCAGGCCAGCGAACTCATTCGCGCCCTGAACGAGCGTCACACGCCCCGTTCCGTCGCTGTCTCCTGAGAGTCAGCTCTCGCCTCACAGGGACTTGAGCCTGCACATCAAAACACCTCCCGAAGTTTCGGCGCGATGCCGAGTTCCGGGAGGTGTTTTCTGTCAGAGTTCGGACTATTTATTGAAGGCGAAGCTGCGGAGCATCTTCTCTAGAATAGGCCGTCGTCCATTGAAATGGGTGGCTCCTGACCGGGCGCTGATGACATAGGCGCGTCCGTTTCGCACAAAAAGCAGCACCACGGAGGCGGTCTGCGTCCCCGGATGGGAGAGATCAATTCCTGTGAAGGTGATGAGTTTCGCAGGTACAGAGTTCAGCGTCAATTCGACGGGTACGGCGAACTCCGCTTTCAGGTAGTGGTTATCTACGTCGGAGTTTACCTTCTTCATCAGGTCGTCCAGAGTCATCTCTTTGGAGGGCATAATGGCGACGGCGAGGCGTTCCACGCTGTCGTCCTCCTGCTGGAAGTAGACAAGTCCGTCACTGCCTTCGGCGGCAGTAGGGACATTGTCGCGTTTCCAACCGCTCATGAAGTTGATCTGCCAGCCGTGTGAATCGCGGTAAGCGTTCATGGACGGATAGACGCCGCTCCAGACTTCCGCGTACGTGGTGTACTGGACGTGCTTCAGTTCCGTTACGGGTGCAGCCTGCGCGGGGGCAGCGCCTGTTGTGGTGCTGGGAGGCGAGGGAGGATTCTGGCCGCTGCCGGTGGCAGGGGTAGTGGAAGGCGACTTCTGCTCCGGTGGCGTTACCGGAGCGGCAGGCAGTTTGTACCAGACATCAAAGGTATAGCGAGTCGTTGTGCGGGGCGTGTCGGTAACGGAGGTCTTGCCGGTGACTATGGTCCCTTTACCGAACCTGCCGCCGGAAAGCAGGACTTTCTCCCCCGTAAAGTACCATTTGAGTGTGATGGTCTTCCCGGGTGTGATTGCATAAGGCTCGACAGCGACTGCACTCGCCGCATGAGCGACGGCAGTCAAAAGTGATGACAGCAGGGCGAAGCCCGCCAGAAGTGACATGGCGATTCGACGCATGGGTTGGCTCCTCAACTCAGGGTAGATAGTGGTTAAGTCGCCGCCGGGGGCAGACCGAACGGATTCGATCAGGCGGATTTCTACTGTAATTATACTCTACACAGGGGGAGGTGTGACAACGCTTTCGCACACGCTGTAAAAACTGCTTGCATTAACGGGCAGACGCACATTTTAGCGCAGCCGCAGCGGCGTCGGGCCATCCCCCGTCAGGACGGTAATGGAATAGGGCGGGAGCACGAGGGACGGGTGACTCGCCGCCTGTAGTCTCCGGTGTTCGGGAGGCAAGTTGGGACTGGCATAGCCTTTGATTCCGTGTGGATGCCATTGATACTGTTTCCCGGAGTACTGCGTCATGGCAAGGGATCCATTCCATTCCGTACCGGAGGCGCCTTCTGTGCAGAAGCGAATCTGTACCGGATGCTGCTGTTTTGGGTCCTTGTTCAACAGCAGGAGAGACCATTGTCGGTCAGGACGATATACGGTATACGCGGTAATCAGAGGCTGCCCCTGGCTATTGCGGAGTCCAGAGACAGCCGGAAAGAGGGTATGCAGACCACTGCCCGGCTGTAACCACTTCTGCGTGAGCATTCTCGCAGCATAGTAGGTCGCGAGAGGCTGCGTGATGTATCCGCGTTTGTCGGCGAGAAAGAGAGCGAGATTGCCCCAGGTGTCGCAGTCGCTCTGCTCACGCATTAACTCTTCGGGTTCATACCCATAGAGATACGCAGTTTTGCCGCCGAGCGAGAGAAACTGAGCGGGAATCTCGGCATTCAGCAGTGCGCCCGCCATCTCCACTTCCGCCTGACCTGCAAACGAGGAGTAGCCGTACTCGGTGATGAGCCAGGGAATCTCTGGGGAGACGCCGGACTGCTTGAGTTTTGCCATCAACGCGCTCAACATTTCGGGGGCGGCGGCGAGCTGCGGAGGGGTGGGAGCGCAGACGTTGTCGAACGGATACCATTCAAAAGAGAAGAAGTTGAAATCGTTCTGATGTCCCCGGCGGCGGAGCGCGAGCAGGAATCGGTTCATCCAGGAGACGTTGCCCCCGGCATCCGGCCAGGTCACATAATCCACGACACTGGTCTGGAAGCCCGGCCCGCCAAGTTTCAGTTTTGGGTCCACGGCGTGAAGCGCGTCGGCGAACTGGATATAGAGCGCGGCATAGTCTTCCGGCGAGATCAACTGTCCATCCGGCTCCTCGCCCATTTCGATGCCCCGAATGGGATAGCCTCTCGCCCGCAGATAGCGGATTTCCGCCGCTGCATTTTCGGGCGTGTCGTAGAGGGGCGCGACCGGAATGAGAACCGGGAGATGGTTCGGAAGCGGCCCGCGAAAGACCAGATCGAAACCGGGCTGTTCGACATTCACGTCTTTGTCAGCTTCGGTGTGCCAGGGGTCTGTCGAGGAGGTATAGATTGTTGTCTGCGTGGCCGCACTCTTGCCATGTTTGAGCAGGTCGTGGAAGACGCCCGCTTTCAGCGTACCGAGCCAGATTTCGCGCAGGGCGTACCCGACATTATCGCGTATGTCGGACGAAGCCGGACGCGCCTTGCCGGAACTCGTCTTCATGGCTATCCGCAGATAGCGGATGGGCAGGGGTGTCTCAGCAAACCGCACTGTCTCCATCTCTCCCCGGCCTGCTTCCACACGACCCATCGGGAACGGCAGCCAGGTTCCCTGGTTCTTATCGGGATGTTCGTCGAGAGAGACAGGATTCTCGCCCGTGTAGTACTCAATACAGTAGTCCACAGCGAAGGGATTTCCCCAGAGAAGACGCACGGCATTGACGGGCAACGGGTTTTCCAGAGCGATCATCACCCACTGGACGTGCGCGGTGTTGTCCTCGCCTGTGAAGTGCTTGTCCAGGTACGGATTGCTCTTCCAGAAACTGACTGGATCACCATCCGTAAGCCGGGAATAGCCCCTATTGTTGGCCTGGTCTATCGTATTGCCTCGGCGTGGCAGTTTGTAGCCGTTCGACAGCCGAATAGGAGCGCCTGGCCGCGCCTCGGATGTCCAGTAGCCGCATTTTTTCTTTGCCTCGCTCCAACGGCCCTTCGGATTCCAGTGCCAGCTCTCCACTCCGAGTTCGGTCCGAAGCCGATAGGTGAGCGGCTTGAACCCTGCGGAAAGCATCGCTTTCATGGTGGCAAGGGTATAGGTCTGGGCGACGCTGCCCTGTTCGCGTCCATCTACCCCCGCTCCCAGCACTTCGGTCGGCGAGAACGTATTGAGAGGTTTGGCAATGTCAATCTGAATCGTCACGGGAGCGTCTCGCGGTGACGCTGGCTGGGAGCCGTGCTTGATGGGAGGCGAAGGATGACATCGCGTCGGCAGCAGAAGACAAACCAACAGAGAGCAGGGAAGCAAGGCGCGAAGGCGAGGCATGGCGACTCCTGTCCAGCGAAGCGAGGATACATCTGATAGAGTCTACCCGATGCCTTCATAGTCTTCGCCATCGTCCCGCCTGAGAGAGGAAAATCGGTCCGACGCAGGGAACAAGAGGCAAACAGCATACTCAGGAAACTGCCCATGAATGATAGACCAAACGGTTCACAGCCGAAGACCTCCTCACAGACAGGAACTACCGTCCCGGCTTCCTCTCCTGCTCAAGACCAACATGTCGTGCATCTCTGGACGCTCTGGCTGATTGGATTCGTCTTTGTACTGATGGTGACGCTGGCCTGGGTGTTCTATCGGCTGGGAACCAACCGGGCGTGGAAGCGCTATGCCGAGCAGATTGGCGGCGAGTTTCGACCACGAAACGTATTCTCACCGGATGTGCTGACCGGCACGATTCGCAGTCGGGGCTATATGCTGGAGACGGGAACCAGTAATGAAGACGACGCGCCTTATTACCATACGAAGGCGAGCATTCCCATCAAAAACGGGGCGGGTTTCGTGATGGGTCTACGCCGGAAGAGTATGCTGGAAGAGGCGCAGACCCGCAAAGAGAAGGCGGACTATGGTCTGGAAGATGCGGAGTTCACACGCCAATTTTTTGTGGTGAGCAACAATTCGGACGCGGTAGGCGCGATCTTGACCCCGGAAGTGCGGCGTGAACTCGTGAAGTATCACGACATCGAAATCTACATCCGATTGGGGACGATGGAGTGGCGGCGATCCGGGGAGGTGAATGACCTGAAAGTCATCGAGCGGCTGACGAATCTGCTGCTCGATATAGGGGAGAAGGTGGACAGTCTGCCCTCCCGACCGCGCACACTCTCGGAGCGGCTTGCGGACGAAGCCCTCATACAACGAGGCGTGTAATAATGCGAGTGACGAGCGGGGAGGAGCGGCGAAAAACGCGCCTGAAAAAAGTTTTCTTTGCTCTTTAGCAAGGTATACTATTCAGACGATAGAGACTGCGTAAGGACGTTGCCAAGCGTCCGGTTCAGCAAACGCCCAATTTATGCGAGACTCATGTTTCGCAAATCTAGTGAATGGAGGTGGCGGGATGATTACAGTATTGGCGTCGGTTCATGAGGATAATCGCATACTGGCTCTCTCCACCGGATGGTATTGTCTTTGACCGTTTGACGGTCACGGGCAGACTTTTCAGTTAGCCTCTTCTTTCAGAGAGCGCAGGGTCGTGTCGCTTTACAGCACACACAGGATCCCTGTCGCCACAGAATCGAGCGCCGCCGGTGGAGAAACCGACGGTTCTTTTCGTTTCTGTCTGCTCTTGAAGAGAGGTTTCGTAATGCAGCCACTGTTAGAACGGGTCTCCGAGACATCCCTCGAAAGTTCCCGTATGCTGGAGACAATCAAATCACGTATTGAAAAGATGGCGGCCTATTTTGGCCGTCAGTGTGGAGTGGATGCGGACGACCTGCGCCAGGAGGCGTGGGTGGCCGTTCTGGAGACGCTGCCGAATCTCGATCCCACGGTTGGTTCGCCGGAGCAGCATCTTCTGAAACGGGCGCGATGGCGTATTCTGGATTCCATCCGCTGGCAGCGTCGGCGTCAGCATCTGGCTCTGTCGGACCTGGAACTCAACTCCGCTTCCTATCTCGATCCGCGCAGCGACGTGGACCTCGTCGCCCTTCAGACCCGGTTGACGCCGATACAGAAACGCATCTTACGCGGGCTTCTGGAAGGCTATACCTGGCGTGAAGTCGGGGAAATCGTCGGCTGTACCTCCGCCAATGTCGCCTATCATGTGCGGCGTATTCGTGAAGTCTACATACAACTGAACAGCGGGGAGTAACTCTCACCGCTTTGCTCTCGCCCGGCTTATCGCAGGATAAGCCGGGCGATTCTGTTTTTTTTGTCCGATGCGGGCAGGAAATTCAGGCGACGGCTGCGAATAGTGAGGCGGCAATAGATGTGTCTTTTTCTCGACCTGATGCTCGTTCCTCGAAGGGAGACCGCCCGATGCGTCGTACTGTTCGCCTGTCGTTAACCTTTCTCTTACCGCTTATCCTTCTGCACAGCTTCGCTTTCGCGCAGACGCCTGCAAAGAAGCCTTCCGTCACGAAACCGGCCAAGACAACCAAGACTGCGGCTAAAGGGGCCAACGTGAAGACCGGAGAGATCACCGCGCTTGCGGCAGCGGGGGAAACGGTCACTCTCAAGAGCAGCCCGGAGAAGACAGAGACCTTCGCGCTGCTTCCCAAAGCGCACTATCTCAAAAAACAGCGTGACGCACAGTGGACGGATTTCAAAGTCGGTGAGACGGTCGTACTGCATCTGCGTAAATCGCGCAGTGACGGCTCGTTGCAGGTTTCGGAGATGATGGACAGGGTAAGTTGGGACTGGATGACGGAACTTCGCCACAACGTAACTATGGTCACCATCAAAACGCTTTCGGACGACACGCTCGAGGCTACGGAAGGCAAGGACAGTCTTCCTGTCACCTACACCGTCAGCGACAAGACTCTGTGGGAGAAGAGCGGTAAACAGGCGTCAGCGGCAGATTTCAAGCCGGGCGATAAGGTCTCCATCGTGCCGCGTTCGCTGCCGAGCGGCAATATCATGGCGTCTGTCATAGCGGATACCGCACAGGCCGCGGCGCAGGGCAAAGAGCACAAATCCACCAGCGTTCATGGGACGCTGCAAAGTCTCGACGCTAAAAATCACTCCTTCGTTATGAAGACAGAAGCGGGAGAGATGCGTACACTCTCCTATACGGAACCGCTGGAGGTCAAGCAGGACAGCAAGACCGTCACGCTCAGCGCTCTCAAGCCAGGCCAGCCCATCGCGGCTCGCGTCAAACACGATGATACGGATACCGAGGTCGTCTGGCGCATCACCGTTGAAACTGGACGCAAAAAGACAACGACCAAGAAGACAACGGCTGCTCTGCCGAAAACGGGCGGAGCCAGCGCCGTTACCAAGCCCTAGTAGGCGTCTTCAGTCTGGGAAGGCATCTCTTTGTTTTCGCATGTATCGAATTCTCGCCACCTCAAAAGACGAAGGTCACGCAGGGGCAAAACACCCAGGTCTCCTCTCTATACCCTGGCTGCCGGCATCGCTGTTGGCAGTCTTCTCGTTGCTTCTCGGGCTGCCGCTCAATCCCCGGAGCCGACTGCGCCTCCGACCGGGGCAATGCCGAGGGATGCAAAAGAGACGAGACAAAATCTCGCTGACGCGGACGATGCGGCACAGGCCGCAGAGAAAATCAGACGTGAACGTGCGGTCCGCCTTACCGCATTCCTCCAGACATGGTATGGAAATGGCCTGGGAGAGACACTCGGAGGAAACCCGCCCGGTCAAGCGTCATCTCAGGGACGCAATTATGGCGTGGGCGGGCGCGACGAATTTCGCATTCGCCGAGCGCAGGTGGCCCTTTCCGGGAATCCGGTATCCGCTTTTGATTACCGCGTAATGCTCGACTTCGCCCCTGCCCATCCCCTTCAGGATGCCTGGATAGGCTATCAGGCTGGCCGCCATGTCAGAATTGAGGCTGGCCGACAGAAAACCGGACTCAGTGAAGAAGGAAGCCGCCCTGACGACCAACTCCTGACGATTGCCCGTTCAAGTATGAACGAGGACCTGCCTGTCACGGCAGGCCGAGTGGGTGATGTACGCTCGACAGGGCTGGCGGTGCGTTATGCGTTTGCGCCGATACACGGATTTGTGGGCGTGTGGAACAGCCTGGGAGATACCAGCGACCTGTCGTTCGCTGGTTCACGCAAATTCGCCGATGGAGCGCTCTATCTGGATGCCATTCCACATCTGACTCTGGGCGTGTGGGGCGGCACGAACATCGGCGGCAGCGGGCCAGTCGAGCATCGCAGCCGGGTCGGCGGCACGCTGCTTTATCGCAGTGGCCGAACTTTCTTCGAAGCGGAAGCAGTTTATGGGCGAGACTACGCTGCCGGTGCGCCTGCGCCCGGTAAGACTGGGAGTCTGGAGCGCGGCGGCTATCTGATGCTGGCCTATCGTGTCTCTCCCCGATGGCAGGTTGTGGCCCGTTACGACAACTGGGACCCTGCTCAACAGCGAAAGTTTACGGGGGTTGCCATTACAGAAAGCGGCGTGGCGATTCCTCCCGCCAACCATAAACTGCGAGAATATACGCTTGGAGTGAACTACGACTTCCCGAAGCGGGATGCCCGCCTGCAACTCAATCTTATTCGCGAAGATGTGGAGCAGAACGGTGGAAGTTTTTTTGGCGTTCCGCGGAACCTGGTCTTCCTCAATTTCCAGATTGGCTATGACACTCTGGCCGCTTCCCGCTCTCTCCCGGAAGACTATGGTCTACAGCAGACGCCAAATCGGAAAACCTTTGCTCTGCAAAACGCAATACGAATTGGTTTCATTACTGCACCTGCCCCCGGGCTTGCTCTGGGGATGGATGTCGGGTTTCCCAGAGTGCGGCTGTTGCCGGGAGCGTTCACTAGAATCAGCGGTGACCTGCTGGCTCCTTTCGATGTGCCGAGCTTCCTGGGCTTCCCGCAGACATTTGCGACATTCTCGCTGGATCAGGTTTTTCAGCGGGGGCGACCGGGAGGAAGAGGCTTTTACGGAGGCTTCGGCATAGGCGGAAATATCGGCACGGTTTCCAGATCGGGAGGAAAACTCTTTGTAGGCGATAATCTCTCCGCAGCGCTCGGCCTGGAACTGTGTGTGGACTATATCGGCCTGCCAGCTCCCCGGATTACGCTCCAGACCCGTATCCCGCTATGAAGTATACAACGCCCGCAGGACGAAAATGGCAGAACTGACTTATCGTATCGGGAGCGCAAGCGCACTCTGGAAACCGGAACTCCAGCCTATCTATCTGTTTTTCGGCGAAGAAGATCAGATGAAGGAAGAGGCCATCAACGCGCTGGTAAAGCACATCATTGATCCTGACTTTGCCGATTTCGATCTCGAAAAACTCCATGCGAACGATGCCGGAGCGGATGCCATCCTCGCCGCAGTAGGACAGGTTCCGTTTGGCTCGGAGAGACGGCTTATCGTCGTGAGGGGGATGGAGCAGTGGAGAGAGCGCGGGAAACAGGCCGAAGCGGAGAAACTGGCGGAGGGAATCGGCCGTCTCTCTTCAACCTCCTGTCTGGTGTTGGTCGCGTCTGCGGAGGAGGATGAGGACAAGCGGAAGACGGGCGTCACGGTCAAACTGGACAACGCAGTGAAGAAGGCGGGCGCAATGGTTGCCTGTCGTGGCATAAAGGGCGAGGGACTGGTCGCCTGGGTCACGGATAGAGTGAAGCGTGAAGGCAAACGGATTTCCCCGGATGCTACGGAGCAGTTGGTTCAAGCGGTGGGGACGGAGATGCGCCTCCTGGAGCAGGAGATTCTCAAACTGGTGAGTTTTGTGGGGGAGAAAGAGACCATCACCCCGCATGATGTCGGTATTGTCGTTGCTTCAAGCCCTGAAGATGTGATGTTCGCCGTCATAGACGCGATAACCCGACGGCAGACAGACCGTGCGCTGACACTGCTGGGAGAACTGCATCGGTACGATCCGAAACCGCAGGGTGTCGCCGCGAAACTGCTGGCGCTGCTGGCACGGCAGTATCGAATGCTCTGGCAGGCGAAATTCCTTGCGGAGAAGCGTGTCAATCCACGCGAGGTACGCTCGCTGCCAGCCGAACTGTCGGCGGAACTGCCGACGGAGGGCAATATCGCTCAACTCGCGTTCAAGGCGGCAGACCTCTTCGCGATGTCCAGGAACGTCACCTGGGACGAACTGACGGATGCTCTGGAACTACTTCTGCTCTGCGATCTGGCGAATAAAGGCGGGGTTACGGGGGAAGGGGAGATGTTCGGGGCGGACCTGATAGGTAATTTGCAGATGCTCGTGATGTCTCTGACAGGCACATTTCACCGCACTCGGAGAGCGGCTTGACCGCACCAACGAGAATGAGCCTGCGGACAAGTCGCTGTCCGCAGGCTGCAAAATCTTTGAGAACTTCGGAAACCCCGAAGTCAGGCCGAAGCGGTCTGGATCGCTTTGTTGGCGCGTTTCATCAGGCGGGATTTACGCCGGGATGCCTGATTCTTGTGGATGATACCACGCTCGGCGGTCTTGTCAATGGTAGAACAGGCCGCACGAATGGCCTCCGCAGTCAGCGCAGTCTCAGCATGACCGTCAATCGCGGTCTTCGCCTTCTTGATGAAAGTCTTCATCGCGGACTTGGCGGAAATGTTTCGCAGATGGTTTTTGCGGGATTTGATGACGTCTTTTTTAACGGACTTGATATTAGGCACAGGTTTCACCTCCTCTGAACGATGAAGTATACCTCAACTGCGCCCTCCCTGACAAGAGGAACCCTGAAATAATTGCACTGTGACAGGCTTCATAGAATATAGTTCGTGCAAACAAGGCATTCCGGATCACGGTTCACAGAATGTGCAATTAACAGTCGAACATCTCAGGGCGGTTTGCACCAATCAAGAGTTCCAACATACATGGCTGGAAAAGGATAACGTCTCTCCATGAAGTATGCGCTTCAGATACAAATCAAACGGATATGTCTTGCCGCCTGTCTCTTCGGGATTATTGGTGGTACGTGGGGATGTGGAAGCAGCGCATCACGGCCAGAAAAGGCGAAACTCATTGTCTGGGGTCTCCAGTACGGTGAGGAAAATAAAGGATTGCAGGCGAGGGTACATGAGTTCGAACGGCGGCATCCCGACATCGAGGTCAGCGTTCTCTCTATGGGTGCGGGCAGCATGAATCCGCAGAAACTGATGACCGCCATTGTCGGCAACGTACCCCCCGATGTCATTCACCAGGACAGGTTTACGATTGGCGACTGGGCGGCTCGTGATACCTTCCTCCCGCTCGACAGGTATATTCAGCGGGACCGCGATAAGCCTCTTGGGGTTCGTGAAGAAGACTACTATCCGGCCTGCTGGAAGGAGGCGAACTACACTGATCCCCTGACGGGCCAGCATGGAATCTTCGCAGTGCCTTCCGGCACGGACGACCGGGCGCTCTTCTACAATAAGACCCTCTTCAAGCAGAAGGGGATTGTGGACGCGCAGGGTGAGGCGAAGCCCCCACAGACCTGGGAGGAACTGCTCGCCGACACCAAACTGCTGACAGAGAACAATGCGGATGGAACATACAAGCAGATAGGTTTTATTCCGAACTATGGGAATGCCTGGCTCTATATCTACTCGTGGCAGAACAACGGGGAGTTCATGTCGGACGACGGACGCACCTGTATTCTGAACGCCCCGCGCAATGCGGAGGCCCTCGACTACATGGTCACCGTCTACGACGCTCTGGGGGGAGTGGCGAAGACGGACGCCTACCAGTCGGGATTTCAGAGCAATGAACTCGACCCCTTTCTCACGAACAAACTGGCGATGAAGATTGACGGCAACTGGGTGTTGAACAATATTGCCCGCTTCGGCCCTGATCTTGATTTTGGCGTTGCTCCCGCCCCTGTTCCCTCGGACAGACTTCACCATACGGGGCGTTTTGCGAACGAGAAGGACACCTTCATCACCTGGGCTGGCGGATTTTCCTACGCGATTCCCAGGGGCGCAAAACATCCCGATGAGGCCTGGGAATTCATCAAATGGATGAGCAGCCCGGAGGCCGCTGTCATAGATGCGACCGCTCAAAAAGACTACAACGAGAGCAAGCAGCGCCCCTTCGTTCCCAACCTCTCCGCGAATCGCCGCACCAACGACGCTGTGTTCGCGAAGTTCGCTCCCCCGACCCCGAAGTTTCACGACGCCATCACGCTCTTTGTGGCGATGATGGATCATGCCAGGTTTCGGCCCGTCACGTTCGTCGGGCAGCGACTGTGGGATGAACACGTTCGCGCCTTCGAGAATGCCACGCATCACACCAGCACGCATCTGACCTCCGAGCAGTCTTTGCAGGAGGGAACACGCGTTGTTCAGCGCGAACTGGATAAAGTTTTCAAGCGAAACCGCAGCCAGCCGCTGGATACCCGTATCCCGGTCGGTATTGTGTCGGTTCTGGCGACTGCGGGCCTGGGCGTGTTCCTCTGGCGACTCTATACCGTAGTTCGCCTGCGGAGGATGGCACGGGCCGAGGCGGCGGCGGGCTATTTCTTTATCGCGCCCTGGCTGATTGGCTTCCTCGCTTTGACCGCAGGGCCAATCCTGGCGAGTCTGTTTCTGAGTTTCTGCGAATACGATGTGCTGCATCCGGCAAGCTGGGTGGGCGTACAAAACTATTCCGACCTGTTGGGACAGGATAGCTTCTATCTGCGAACTTCTCTCTCCAATGTCGCCTATACCGCTGTCTTCGGCATCCCGCTCGGCATTGTGACAAGCCTTGCCATCGCCATGCTCTTAAATGCGAAGGTGAAGGGGATGAGCTTTTACCGCACCTTCTTCTATCTGCCTTCGATTGTACCGGTGGTGGCGAGCGCGATTCTCTGGGCGTGGGTTCTCAACGGCGATCCGAATCGTGGACTGCTCAACGCCGCCTGGAAATCCACTATTGGGCAGTGGTTCGGCTGGGCGGCTCCGGGCTGGTTCGGGGCAGCAGAGTGGGCGAAGCCCGGACTGATCTTACAGGGACTGTGGGGAGCCGGTTCCGGGATGATTCTCTGGCTGGCGGGTCTTCAAGGCGTCCCGGTGCATCTATACGAGGCGGCCAATCTAGACGGGGCAGGGTGGTGGGCGAAGTTCCGTCATGTGACGCTGCCTATGCTCTCGCCGTACATCTTCTTTAATCTCATCATGGGTACTATCGCCGCTGTGCAGGAGTTCGACCGGGTCTATGTTCTCGGCGGCGGCGACCCGAGCCGTCCGATTGGTCCGGTGGACAGTCTGCTGATGCCCGTGATGTATCTGTTCAAAAACGCCTTTCAGTATTTCAAGATGGGCTACGCCTCCGCGCTGGCCTGGATACTTTTCGCGATCATCCTGGGATTGACCGCAATCCAACTCAAACTGGCTCCCCGCTGGGTCTATTATGAGGGCGAAAAGAAGTGATGCACAGTCTTAAAGGCGAGGAGGACGGCGTTGTTCTGGCCGACGCTTCCGGGCTGGCGCGGTCGGAGACAAGCCTGACGCCGCACAGCACTAGCCTGAATCCTGACGTACTCGCGATGCTGATTGCCGACAAGCGGAGTGAAAACACACGTCGGGCGTATCGCCACGATCTGCGGCTTTTCTTTCTGGCGGTGTATGAAGCGGAACCCACCCCGGAACGTGTCCGGCAATTTCTCGACCTGAACACGCCGCAGATGGCGATTCTGCTGCTCCAGTACAAGGCCCAATTGCTCATTGAAGAGAAGTCCGAGGCGACTATCAATCGTCGGCTGTCCGCAATATTCAGTCTGGTCAAATTCGCTCGCAGATTAGGGGCTACGGAGGCCGATCCGGCGGACTCGATAGATTCAGAAAAAGTCGTTGCGTATCGGGATACGCGGGGGATTGGCATCGAAGAGGCGCGTCGCCTCTTGCACCAGCCGGACAGGACGACGCTCAAAGGCAAACGCGATTACGCGCTGCTCCTCTTACTGCTGGAGAACGCGCTGCGTCGCGCCGAAATCTGCGCCCTGCGCCTCGCCGATTTTGAACCAGAGCAGCGATCATTGACAATTCTCGGCAAGGGGCGGGGGACTCAGCGAGAGAAGGTAACCCTGTCCGCAGCAAGCGTGGCCGCCATTGCGACATTTCGGGAAGCCTGTCCATCTCCCACTACAGTACCCGTTACTCCGCTTTTCATCAACGTCAGTCCGGCTGCTTACGGGCGTGGATTGACGGAAGACGGCCTCTACAAGATCGTTCGCGAACTGGCACAGGCGAGTGGCTTGAAGGGAAACTTAAGTCCGCATCGTTTGCGGCATACGGCGATTACTCTGGCCCTTGACGCCTCTGGTGGTGACGTTCGGCGTGTGCAGCGATTGTCACGTCATGCCCGCATGGAGACCCTCCAGCGCTATGACGACAACCGAACAAATTTACAGGGCGAAGTCACCACCCTGTTATCCGGTCTTTTCGCGGAAAGCAAACAGAGTGGTGGCTAACTCTCTACAATAGCCATTATCAAGAGTTCGTTTTTCTGTCAGACCTGTTTTCTGTATCGGATGTGCGGGTAGTAGGTGAGAGGAACGGAATATGGAATATCGCAAGGAATTCACTCAGGTAGGGGCAAAGAAAATTGAGCGTGTGCGACAGGCAGCAGCCATGCTTGGTATTTCAGAGCGTACGGTCTACCGGCGGCTCCGCGCAGGGGATATCAGCGATCTGCCGGAAGCAAATCCCTCTGCTGTCAATGACATGACAACTGACAAAATACTGTCACTTGAACAGACACTGGTCACGCGAGACGAACAGATCACCGCACTTCTGGAACGTCAAAAGGAGTTGACTGCTGCGGTTCAGCAACTCCAGAATCAGATGTGTGAACTGGCGCGTCTCGCACTGACACAAACCGTCGCTATGACGCCTATTGTGCCTCCTGTACCAGCAGAAACCAGCAAATTAGCGAATAGTGCGCGTCAAAGCCTGTGGGATAGAGTGAGAGGCAGACACAGTGATAAGTAAAGCCGATAATATGCAGAGAGACGGGGGACCCTCTCGGATGAGGAACGCTTTGTTGTTATCTGTGAGAAAGAGAGTGTACGCATTATGACCTCTGTGCTGGAACCCCTCGCTCTGCTCGTAGGAATTCTGCTCTGCTATCTGGGCATTGGCATGGCTGTTGTGCTGCTCCTGGTTGGTCTTCGGATGCGGAAGCCAGCCCTTTGCCTGAGCAGTGGCGCAGACCTGCTCTGCTCCCTGCTGCTTGTGGTCTCGTTACCTGCGAAATCCCGAATGGGATTTTTGGAGGCAGGGATCGTTTCCGCCCTTGTTGGAGCATTGCTGTGGAGGTTTCAATTCCGCCCGACGATGGACTGGCAGGCGCTTAAATACGGCAAAGAGTCCGCCCGTCAGACCATTTTACACCTTGTCCTGCTCACCGGATCGGCGATATTTCTTGTGCCTTTTGCCTGGCTCGTAGTGACTTCTCTGAAAGAAGAGAAGGAGATGAGCAAATTCCCGCCTGTATGGATACCGACACAGCAGGTAACACGTAGTATACAGGGAGAGGATCGCGGACTGGCGAAGACAGACTATCAGGGACAGCCCGTTACGATTGCGGTGATGCAGGAGTTCGAGACAGGCCAGCGCAGAGTTCGCATTCTGGAACCCACTTCGTTAAATGGAACGGAGTTTTCGTGTAATAAGAGCCAATTGACGGAGATCAGACACGTCGCGCCCGTCTGGAAGAATTATCCTGACGCGCTGAAGTTCTTGCCGCCGGAGACCAATCATGGCCTGACGTTCCTGGGGAATACTCTGCAAGTGACGGTTCTCAGTATTCTGGGGACTCTGCTTGGCTCTTCGATGGTCGCCTATGGGTTTGCACGGCTGCGATTTCCGGGCCGGGACGCGCTATTTGTAGTGTTGCTCGCAACCATGATGTTGCCGCAGGCCGTGACGATGATGCCGGTCTTTTTGATTTATCGATGGCTGGGCTGGATTGATACGCTCAAGCCGCTCTGGGTGCCTGCGTTTTTCGGCTCGGCGTTCAATATCTTCCTGTTGAGACAGTTCTTCCTCGGTATACCGACTGAACTGGAAGATGCCGCCAAGATAGACGGCTGCTCATATCTGGGGATTTTCTGGCGGATTATGCTCCCGCAGATCAAGCCTGCGCTGGCCGCCCTCACTATCATGGCCTTTATGGGCGCGTGGAACGATTTCCGCAATCCGCTCATCTATATCAGCTCCCCGGAGAAAGAGACGCTCGCGTATGCGCTCCAGCTTTACCAGACCTCGCACGGCGGAGAGCCGGGACTGCTGATGGCCGCCTCAACGCTCGTCATGCTGCCCGTGCTGGGGCTGTTTTTCTTCACGCAACGCTATTTCATTCAGGGGATCACTCTCACTGGAATCAAAGGTTAGCATGTCTCTAGAACCGCCTCAACCCGTCCGTAAACGCAAACTGAACGTCTCTGCGATCAAATTGACCATCGTCTTCTTCGCGGGCATGGCGATTGCCGTCGGGAGCGCTCTGACGGGCCTTGCGCCGCAGACCGCGCTCGCGCCGTCGCTGACCTGGATGCTGGGGTTTACGCCGGAGAAGGCGCTGGGTAGTGCGATGCGCTATGCGACTTATGTCCTTCTCGCGGTCATTGTCGGTGTCTTTGTGGGGCATGGAATAGCAGCGGTGGCTATTGGAAAAGGGGTTGTCGCTTTCATCGGCGCGACACTTGGGGCGCTGCTGGCGCTGCCCCTGGCCCCGCAGGCAGCAAATCGGCGCTTGAAACAGCTTTTCCTCACGGTGGGCATTGGCCTCACGCTCTTCGTTGTGCAGGACGCGGCTCGTATCAGCCTCTACCATGTGCATCTGTCTGAGCCTGTATCCCTGCTCGCCTGCCTGGGAATCGGTCTGGCTGTCGGGGCGCTCACGCAGTTTACCAGCCTGCCGGGTGGCCTGCTGATGGTGATTGCACTGTACTATGTGGGGCGATTTGGCGCGGTGCAGGCGATATCTACGTCGTTAATTGTCATCATGCTCGCTGCTGTGCTTCCCGCTCTGGGCTATGCGAAGCGTGGGCAGGTGGATCAGGAGTATAACGGCGCGGCGATTACCGGCGGTATTCTGGGCGGATTTGGCGGCGGTCTGGTCATGGCGCACGCCGACCAAAAAGTCCTTATGCTGACGTTTGGTGTGATGGCGATGTATCTGTGTGCGCGAGAACTCTATCGCCTCATCATTCTGAATCCAGGCGACCCCCCGACCGCTTCGCCGCAAAATTGACAGAGACGCACTCGTCAGGCATAATAGTCCTGAAGAGGCGACAGTGCGTGGTGAGAGGACATCAGATTTCATGCGATTTGGGTTTTTCAAGAAGATCATCCAGAAGGTAGACCAGATCGTCACCGGACGCGGCAAGGTAGATGCGGACCTGTTCGAGGATCTGGAAGAGCTGCTCATTCAGGCGGACGTAAACGTCAACACGACGACCCGTATTCTCGACAATCTCCGAACCGCCGTGCAGGACGAGCGTATGGCGAACTCCGGCCAGGTCCTAGACAGACTGAAAGGCTATCTGCTCGAAGTGCTGGAGAGCGCAGGGGACAATCGTCTCAAAACGGCGGAAATCTCACCGACTGTCTATCTCATCGTTGGCGTCAACGGGGTCGGGAAGACGACGACGATTGCGAAACTGGCATACCGTTTTCAAAAACAGGGCAAACGGGTGGTGCTGGCGGCGGGAGATACCTTTCGGGCTGCCGCAATTGACCAACTGGAGATATGGGCGGGACGTACCAATACCGAGATCATCAAGCATAAGGAAGGCTCAGATCCGTCCGCTGTTGTCTACGATGCCATCAAGGCGGCGCGGGCGCGGGGAGCGGACTATGTCATCGCGGATACCGCTGGTCGCCTGCACAACCGCAGCAATCTGATGGAAGAGCTGAAGAAGATTCGCCGCGTGACGGAGCGAGAACTGGGGAGAGTCGCGGAAGAGACGCTGCTGGTTCTCGATGCAACGACGGGGCAGAACGGAATCAGTCAGGCGAAAAACTTTATGAATGCCGTGCCGCTGACCGGGATTGCGCTGGCGAAACTGGACGGTACCGCACGGGGCGGAATCGTCATCACCATCGCGGACGAACTCAAACTGCCCATCAAACTCATCGGCGTTGGAGAGAAGCCGGACGATCTGGAACTTTTCTCACCGAAATCCTATGTCGAAAGTCTGTTCGGAGATGAATAGGCATTTCGGCATTCTGCACGGTAATCGGATTCTATGTTTTCCATAGCCTCTTCACCTTCGAATGTTCGAGTGCATTGCCTTGCGAGCGGCAGCAGCGGGAACGCGGTGCTGGTGCAGGCAGGCGAGACGAACATACTGATTGATGCTGGAATCCCGCAGCGTCTTCTCTCCTCGCACCTGAATCGTCTCGGCGTCCCTGCAACTCGACTGAACGCCATCCTCCTGACCCACGAACACACCGACCACGCCCTCTCCGCCTCGGCCATGTCGCGCCGCAGCAAAGCGCCCATCGTCGCGAACGCCGCGACACTGGCGGCTTACGGACGCCGGGAAGAACTCTCCTTCACGCCTCTGACGCTTGCTACAGGTGGGGAAACCGAGATAGGCAGCATAGGGATTCGTTCGTTCCCTGTGCCACACGACGCGGCGGAGACAGTCGGGTATGTGCTGGAGGCAGGCAGCGTCAGAATTGCTTACTGTACGGACGTGGGCAGCGTGACGGAAGCAGTGAGAGCGGCGCTGAATGGGGTGAATCTGGCGATTGTCGAATCGAATCACGATGTCGAGCGGCTCATGCGCGGGCCGTATACACAGGAGATGAAGGAGCGGGTTGCCTCTCCGACCGGTCATCTTTCGAATGCGGACTGTGGTGATCTCATCGCCGAGCGGCTGGAGGCAGGAGGGGCGATGACGATCTGGCTGGCCCATCTCTCCCGCGTCAACAACTCTCCGGCGCTGGCGCGAAAAACCGTGCAGGCGCGAGTCGCCGCCCGAACCTGTGTGCCGTTTAAACTCGAGGTTGCGTTACGTGACCATCCCAGCCTCTCCTGGCACTCAGGCGCACAGGCAGTCCAGCCAAGCCTGTTTTGATCTGTCCGGTGATGGTGAAATCACCGCGAGTAGAGCAAGGGATTCAGGCGACTGGCGGCGGGTTCGCCCGGCGCAGCTCCCGGCAGCCAGGTTTCCAGATCGCGGGCGCGATTGGGATTGTCCGGCTCCAGGACTTTGATGCCGTCGGCGAAGAAGATGACCGTCATTACCTCGCGCATGATATCGCTGTTGTTGCCGGGGGCGCAGTGCAGTGTCCATCCTGAATGGAAAGTCGCATCGCCTGCCCGCATGACCTCGTTATGCACCGGGTAGCCTTTCTCTTTCACGAACGCCTTATAAACCTCCTCCGACTGGTCTGAGATTTCGATATGGCCCATGAAACCGTCACGGTGCGACCCGGAGGCGAATGTCAAGGCTCCCATCTCGATACTCACATCCACCAGCGGCATCCACATTGTGACCGTCTGGGTGCCCTGCGTTTCCAGAGGCCAGTAGTACTGATCCTGGTGCCAGGGCGTATGTCCGCCGTGCGGCTCTTTGTAGAGCGCTTGATCGTGGTAGAGGCGCGTTCCGCTGGCTGTCATCAGGTCGGCGGCAATCTTGGCGAACCGACGGGCCAGCGTAAACCGCTTCACGTCCTCATCGCGCTCCCAGAGATTCATGATCTGCAAAAACGCCTTGCCATACGTATCGCGTTCTTCCATCGGGCGCGTTTCTGTTCGGAATCGGTCTGTCGCCGCGTTGAGGACAGGACGATAGGCGGCTATCTCTTCCGGCGAGCAGACAGCGGGCAGCATGATATGCCCGTTGGACTGAAAGGCGGCGATCTGCTCGGGTGTGAGCGGGTAGGCGGCGTTAAGGTCTGGCAGAGAGTGGGACGGGATCATCTCAAGAACTCCTCATTGAAATCCTCTGGTGGTGTCGGATGCCGTTCTGTTCTTTTTCAGTGACCAAAATACCTGCCTGTGCAGAGGTCTTTACGAACGTATCGTCCCTAAACGCTCCTATCGATATTAACGTAAGGAAGATATGGAAACTTCCATGCAAAGCTTAACGCCTGAATCGCTCATAAGCCTCTTTGACATGCCTGACTCTGGTGGGGAGGCGCTTCCACTGCAAAATATCGGGAAGGTAGATTGGCACACCGTCACCCACGCGCATGGCCTGGCAGACGATATTCCTGCGCTTCTGAGGGCGTTGCTTTGTAAGCGGAAAATAGCGCACACCTTCCGTCAGGGTGAAGGAAGGTGCTATAACACGGGGTGAAGTTGGCGGATGTTCGAGTTAGCGGCTGAACTTTGCGGGGATGCGAAACTTCGCCTGGATAGGTTCAGACCAGGGCAG
>JBBRLP010000027.1:0-46585 GCA_038231295.1 Chthonomonadales bacterium | reverse complement strand
TCGAGCAGAGCATTGAGTTGCTCGAAACCCGCTGTCAGGTGGCGCAAACTCTTCAGCCCAGTCTGGAGCGCGTCGAAGCCCAGCAGGAAGTGATCCTGCAGACCCTTGCGTCCGTCCAATCGAGTCTCGCTCGGATGAAAGTCGCGCCCGACGCGCTTACCGCTCCCGACATAGCAGTGATTCAGAGCAGCATTTCGGAAGTCACAGGGCAAACGCGGGCAGTAGAGCAAGCGGTACAGGAAGTCATGTCGCTTCGCAGTGAATGAAAACGACATAACTATGAAACCGACAAGCCTTCCCTGATTGAAAGGAAAATCCGGAATGAAGTGGGTCCTCGTTGTCATTGCCGCCAGCCTAATCGTTAGTTAATCCAAGTTTTATCGTTTCAAAAGCCCTAATTGTTTCCGATTTGAGATCGCAGGCTTCGATGTCGAATGTATAAAACTTCAGTTAACTGACGACTAGCCCTGAAAAAGTGTACGGTAGTGAAGTTAGACATAGGGTACAGGCTTTAAATAGGTGACTACATACTATTTCGAAGATCCCTTTAGACTTTCATCGCCCAAGTAATTAACGCATCGATGGGCTGACTAGCGGCGATCAGACGCAGCGCCTCCACTTCTGGCACTTTATTCACTGATTGGGCAACATCGTTAAAAAAATCGGAAACCTGCCGCACGACTGGCAATTTCACCGTCTCCATCAAGAATTGCGAGGCCGCAAGTAATCGTAATGGCCGCATTGGCTCACCGCGTTTATGCGCTGCTTCGGCTAAATTGAACAGGGTTGACGCGATGCCGAAGGTATTGCCCAGCGCCTGCTCATTCTCCAGGGCTTCGGCATAGCAGCGCCATGCCTGCTGCCAGTCCCCCTGATGAAAGGCGACGCTGCCCAGATCATTCAGCGTTTCCGCAAGTCCACGGCGGTCCCCCTGATTTCTTCGCCGCAGCATAGCTTCATGAAGGAACTGCCGGGCTTCTTGCAGGCTGCCATCCGGGTCCATTGCTTCCATAGATCCCCAATTTGTATAGATGTTTGCAATATCCGTATCTTCCTGGGGAGATTGCAGGCGATTTCTGGCCTGCTCAAAGTAGGCGCGGGCCGATGCGTACAGCTTCATGTCTCGGGCGATGATTCCCAGCATGCCTTCGGCGCGAGCCTGCCATAAACGGTTTCCTATGTGCGTGAAGAGTTGCAGAGCCTCATTTGAGAGCGTTTCCGCGTTTGTCATTTCCTGCTGATCGCGGTACAATGCCGCCCGCTGCCAGAGAAGTTCCCCATAGAGAGAAAGATTGTTTTCCTGGATTGGCTGCATGGCCTCCTGCGCTGCCTGAACAGGCTGTGTTGCTTCCTGCGAAAAGCCGAGCCGCCAGAACATTCTGCTGCGCATCAGGCCAAGTTCGGCGAAAAGTTCCGTCTCGCCTTCCCTGTGAGCCGCTTCCATGGCCGCGCGAAGGTTATCAGCATTCATTTTCAGGTCGCGCAGCGCTTCGGCTTCCTCCGGCGTTCGTAGTTGCTCCAGGCGCTGACGGGCATATTCCAGGAAGTAGCGCGCGTGACGAAGAGAGGTAGAGGCGGCACTGTCTGTCGCCGCCAGTTTCTCCTGTGCGTACTCCCGAAGCGAGTTCAGCATCACAAAGCGGGTCTGTTGCGTATCACTTTCCGTTTCGCTGCGCAGGAAAGAATGGCGGCGCAGCTCCGCGATGCCTTCCAGAACGTCGAATGTTTCGCAAACCGCCTCTGCATCCTCAACCGTAAAACCACCTGCAAATACCGAGAGTTGCGCGAAGAGCGATTTGTCCTCCTCCGTTAAAATATCGTAAGACCAGTCTATGGCGGCTCGCAGGGCGCGCTGCCGTTCCGGCAGGTCGGGAGCGCGTGTTTGCAGCAGCTTGAAGCGCTCATTCAAACGCTGGAGCATCTGACGGGGAGCCATCATCGAGATGCGCGAGGCCGCGAGTTCCAGCGCAAGGGGCACGCCCTCCAGGCGGCGACAAATTGACAAAGGGCCTCATTTGCACAGATAATAGGAAGGGGCATGGCTCGCTCCTTGGAAAAGGGTGGTTTGGCGATTACCATTTTCCCCAGAACGAGCCATGTCTTCAAGTCCTCAAGCCGAAAAAGTGCAAAGATAGTGACTTGCTGTCTCAAACGTCTCTCTGTCCGAACTCGGCTTTAACGGATGAAGCGGATAGACGTAGCATATGCGAACTGAATTGGCTGTGCATCCCCCGAAAGCGCGTTTGGGCAAGAACATGGGGAGGCAAAGAGACGAACTGGCAGACTGCATCATAGTCTATCCGCTTTATCCGTTAAAGCCGAGTTCAAGACAAAACGGACTTGCAGGAATGCCGAAAACAAGGCAAATGGTGTGTCCGCTTGCGGACACTTGGCCGAAGGCCCACAGCCCCGGAATTCATTCCGAAGGGCATTCCCGGTGGCAACACCAACGGGCATTCCCGGTGGCAACCCAACGGGCAACCACGACTACCTCGGTATTCATCGTCGCTTTGTGTCCGCTTGCAGACACTTGGCCGTGGGCTTATAGCCCAAAAATTCATTCCGAAGGGCTTGAAACCCCGGCCACTACCCGCCCGGCAGCGCCGAAACCAGGCAGGATTGAACAAACTGTGCCCGCACAGGCGGGTATCTGGCCGAAGGCCCCGAGCCGCAGGGTTGAGCCTGCCGATTCTCAAAAGAACGCCGACGAACACACAACTCGCCTGAAAAAGAAAACAAACTCCCTCCCCTAACTTGCCAGGGCGAACGAAATGGCCTCCTCCTGCGTCAGCGCAAGCCCCGCGTGCGCCGCCACCTCGAACGCCGCATCTCCCAGATCAGCGCGGCAGCGGGCCAGACTCTCGTCCAGCCGCTGCCGCTCCGTCGGCGTCAGCGGAGCGCCAATCGTGTGCATCAGCGCATTCATCGCCGAATAGAGTCGCACCGCACGGTCGGTCATCTCCTGCGACAGCGCTAGTTCCGCAAGCTCATTCAGCGCAGCCGCAATCCCGTGCCGATCCCCGATTTCCTGGCTCAGCGTGACACTCTCCTCTTGACAGGCCCGCGCCGTCGCATACCCCTCCCGCAGCCGATGCACGATCCCCAGGCTGTTCAGAGTCAGCGCGATACCCGCCCGATCCCCAAGTTCCCGCTGAATCGTCAGCGCCTCGTTGAAATGACTCGCCGCCTCATCCAGACTGTTCCGTTCCAGCGCGATATTCCCCAGATTGTGCAGCGCAAAGGCCGCCCCCTGCGTATTGCTCAGTTCCCGGTAGAGCGAAAGCGCCTCCTCATACATCGTCCGGGCGCGGTCATCATCCCCCTGCACCTGTGCAATGATTCCCAGGTTCACCCGGTTGTTTGCCTCCCAGTCCCGGTTCCCCACCTGCCGATTTAGCGCCAGCGCCTCCTCATATAGAGCGCGGGCGCGTTCGTAATGCCCCTGCGTCTGCGCCACATTCCCCAGGTTATTCAGCGAAGCCGCCAGCCCCTGCTGATCGCCGATCTCCCGCCGAATCGCGATAGCCTGTTCGTGAAACGCGCTCGCCTGTTCGTAATCGCTCTGCATCCGCGCCAGACTGCCCGCCCCGCTCAGCGCCTGGCCGCGAATCTTCGTCGCCGCCTGCGCCCCCGGATGCGCCAGCGCCTCCAGCAGATGCGTCAGCCCCTCCGCCAGATAGCCCCGTATCATCCAGTAGGTCTGGAGGGCCGAAGCCAGCCGCAGCCCCACCTCGCCCCCGTCCTCCCGCTCCCGGCAGGTCACCAGCGCCGCCCGCAGGTTATCGTGTTCCGTCTCCAGTTGATCCAGGGCCGCCGACGCTTCCGGGCCGCGCAGATGCGGCGCAGTCTCCTCCGCCACCTTCAAAAAATGATCCCGATGCCGCAGGATAAACTCGGCCTCTTCCCCGCTCTCGTGCAGACGCTGCCGCGCATACTCCCGCACCGTCTCCAGTAGCCGATAGCGCGGCACAATCGGATGCTCCTCATACAGCACCAGCGACTTATCCACAAGCGCCGTCAGCACATCCAGAACTTCCCACTCCTCCACCAGCCCGCCCGTACACACCTGCTCCAGCGTCTCCAGCGTCGCGCCCCCGTTGAAAACGGCAAAACGCCCCAGCAGCACCTTCTGCGTCTCTTCCAGCAGGTCATACGACCAGTCCATCAGCGCCCGCAGCGTCTGCTGACGCGGCAGCGCCGTGCGGCTGCCCCCGGTCAGCAGCCGGAATCGGTCACTCAGCCGCGACTCGATCTGCTCAACGGGAAGCGCCCGCACACGCGCCGCCGCCAGCTCCAGCGCAAGCGGAATACCGTCCAGGCGGTTGCACAGGCTCGCCAGCGCTCTGGCATTGGCGGACGTGATGGCGAAATCGGGCTTAATCGCGCTCGCCCTGTCTGTGAAAAGCTTTACCGCCTCGCTCTGAAGCACCGTCGTCACGTCCACAGCCCCCCGCGTCTTCGGCAGACCCAGCGACGGAATCCGATAGTTCCGCTCTCCCGAAACGCCCAGCGGCTCCCGGCTGCTCGCCAGCAGCGTCACATCTGTACAGCTCTTCAGAATAGCATCCACAAGCCGGGCGGCAGGCGTCAGCAGATGTTCGCAGTTGTCCAGGAGCAGCAGCAGCCGCTTCGACTTCAGATGCTTCAGCAGCGTCGTCATGATCGGACTGCCCGGCTCCTCCCGCAGATTCAGCACCGTCGCGACCGCCTGCGGCACCAGCGACGCATCCGAGAGGGGAGCCAACTCTACAATCCACACACCGTCCGGGTACTCCTCCAGCAGGTCCGCCGCCACCTGGAGCGCCAGCCGGGTCTTGCCCGTCCCGCCCGAACCGGTCAGCGTCAGCAGCCGCGTCGTCCGCAGTTGCGATTTGATATCCTTCTGCTCCTTCTCCCTGCCGATAAACGAGGTGAACTGACGCGGAAGGTTGTTCTCATAGAGGGAAAGCGAGCGAAGTTTGGGGAAATCATCGGGCAGTTCCGGGTGGCAGAGCTGCCACACATACACGGGTTCTTGAAGGTCTTTGAGGCGATGCTGCCCCAGGTCCCGCAGGCTCACCTCCGCCGGAAGATGCCCCTCCACGACAGCGTGGGTCGTCTCCGAAACCAGCGTCTGCCCGCCATGCCCGATAGAGAGCAGACGCGCCACGCGGTTCAACGTCCGTCCGAAGTAGTCTCCGTCGCGTGCTTCGGCCTCGCCCGTATGCAGCGCAAAACGCACTTTCAGCGGCAGCGAAGAGTCTTCCGCGTTGACAGACATCCAGTGCAGCGTCCCCTGCGCCGCCAGCGCAGCCTTGATACACTGCACCGTATCGGGAAAGACAGCGCAAAAAGCGTCCCCGATAGTCTTGAAGACCTGCCCGCCATGCGCCTCAATCTGCTCTCGCATCAGCGTATCGTGACGTTGCAGGGCGACGCGCATCTGCTCCGGGTACTCTTCCCAGAGGCGAGTGCTGCCTTCAATATCGGTAAAAAGAAAAGTCAGATTGCCGGTAGGCAGTTCAATCAATACGACCACTCCCGCTGCAGCCGTCCTCAGACGCCTTCCCTACAAGTACGATTCCACCGGGCATAATTCCTGCCCCACACCGCTCCCGTCTGCAACAAATCTGAGTAAGCAAGCCGTATACTCTCCTGTCAGCCTGCCCTGTCAGCGCCCTCTCGCATGAAAATGCCTGCTCCCCAGCACCGGGTAGGGTAGCGCGGCTAATTTCCCATAAGACCAACGCACCAACGCGCATCCCTCGCACAGGAATTGCCAGTCCCGTCTTCGCAGCGACGCTCCGGCGCCATGAGGCTAAACAATCTGTCTGCGCGGGGCTTGACACAGGCAGAATCTGGTGGGACAATAATATTCACCATAGACGGAATCGGCCCTGCTTTGCTTCAGCGCCCCCTCAGTTACACGGCGCTCGCATGGGCAGAGAACTGCTCTTCAGTCCGAACACGCAGCGCAAGTCTTTTCCGGCCTCCCCACCACATCGCACAGTGGGAAGCGCCTATTTCTGTCCGGAATTGTCGGCAGAGCGCCGAAGTAAGGTACACTCATCTGTAGGTAAAAATTCGCTACTCTCTACCAACCCGCCTGCATCTCGCTGATGCTGTCTGGGTCTGGCACAAATTATGCAATAAGAGATGTATACTAACGGCGCATGCGAAGCTGGTGATTACGCGCCCAGAACGAACGGCAAGACCTCGTGATTTTGACGTGCCGTTGGTATAATCCGGCCCGATGGGGCGATACAGGAACTCCGGACACAACGCTCCGGCAGCGGCCTCGCGAAACGGGGAGAAGGAATTTCGCAAGTTATGAGTATTTTGGAAGAGACCAATCCACAAACATCCGAACTCTCATTACGCGACTATATGGATCTGCTGCGGCGGCGTAAAGCCATCGTCATTCAGACATTCATGGTCGTCTTCGTTCTGGGTGTGGCGGTTACCTTTATGGCAAAACCGGTCTATCGTACCTCCGCCCGCATACTGGTCGAAGGCCGCTCCCTGTCAGTCGCGTCGTATAACTCGGACAACCCACTTGTCGGCCTGTTCACCCCGGACAGCGGACATGACATCTCCACGCAGTTGGAAGTCCTCCAGGGCGACCGCGTTCTGGCAGACGCCTACAAAGACGGCGACGTTCCCCCCGGCTCTGCTCACCTCGAAGTCCGACAGGTGAATGGCACGGACGTCATCGAACTCATCGTGGAATCCAACACCCCTACCTATGCCGAGCGTCTGGCAAAGGCGCTTCCGAACACTTATCTAAATTATGTAACTGGGAATCGTAAGAAAGAAGTTAATGATGCATTTAATTTTGCATCTAATCGCCTTAAGGAAGAGAACGAGAAACTGATCCAGGCGGAACTGGCTTACGAGCGGTTCAAACATAACGCCGGGATTACCGATCTCGAAAATGAGCGCGATGCTCGTATCACAGAGCAGGCCACTGCCGAAGCGGAACTTCGCAGCTTGGAAGGTACTACCGCCAGTCTATCCGCCCTGATTGCGAAACTGGAAGAAGATCAGAAAAGCATCAAGCCAATCACAGTCATTTCGACGCAATCTTCCAACAGCCTCAAGATTGAGGGCCTCAAATCCCGGATTGAAGAACTGGAAGTACAGCGCAAACCGCTGCTCTATCTGTATAAGGAGAATCATCCCCGTGTCATTGCCATCGATTTACAGATCGCAGAACTCAAGGCACAGATTGCCCGTGCCCCTCAGATGCTGACCAACACGACGAAATCTCCGAATCCGCAGGTCGAAGCCTACGCCGTCAAACTTGCCGATGCCCGCGCCCAGTACGCTTCTGCAAGCGCACAGTTAGCCCGGTCGCGAGATAGAGTCCAGAAGGCTCAGGCGGGCCTCGGGAACTATAGCGCTCTGGAGCGCCAGCAGGCCCAGTTGGTTCGAGAAATGGAAGTGCATCGTGGCACGGTGACGCTCCTACTGAAAAGCGTGGAGGACCTTGGTTTGCGCCAGAAGGCGACACACGACCCGGTGCTTGTTATCGCGCCTGCTGCACCTGCCGTGCAGGTCGCTCCGAAAAAACTGAACAACCTCGTGTATGCCAGTCTGGTTGGGCTGATGCTTGGTCTCTGTTTCGCACTTCTGCAGGAGTTCCTCGACGACCGTATCAACTCGCCGGAAGATGCGCGGCGTATCGTCGGCACCCCGGCGCTAGGTTATGTCCCGATGATCGAGAACGAAGAGGCGCGGCTCTTGAGTGGCTCCCGCAGTGGCGGATCCGTTCTGGAAAGCTACCGCGTTCTGCGTTCCAACGTCCGTTTCGCGGCTGTAGATACTCCCATCCACTCCCTGCTCATTACCTCCACAGTTCCGGGCGAAGGGAAGTCGGTCACCGCCTATAACCTCGCGGTCGCGATGGCTCTGGACGGACGCAACGTCATTCTGGTAGACACCGACCTTCGACGCCCCACGATGCACGAGAAGGCGAAAGTCAGTCAGCAGCCAGGACTGACCAACGTTCTGGTCGGGCATACCTCCCTGGAAGATGCGCTCAAAGAGACCAACATTCCCGGCCTGCGCGTTCTTCCCGCTGGCCCGCTTCCGCCGAACCCTGCGGAACTCCTGAACTCTCAGGCGATGAAGCAACTGCACAAAGCCCTGAAAGATCAGGCCGACATCGTCGTTTTCGACAGTCCACCCTGTCTGGCAACCGCCGACGCACAGGTCATGGCCGCCGAGACAGACGGGGTGCTCTATGTCGTGCAGTTCGGTGAAGTCAAAAAGTCTGCCGTCCGCCATGCGGTCGAGATGCTCCGGCAGGCCCGTACCCGCATTCTCGGCGTGGTCTTCAACAAGATCGACCTTACCGCGAAGCGCGACGCTTACTACTATGGCTACTATGGCTACTATGGCTACTACCAGACAACACAACTCGAAGACGGTCGTCCGCGCCGTCGCCGCTCTACCGCTGAGTTCGAGGCCCTGCTGCCGCGCAACTCCGCGACTTCCCGAGAACAGGCCGCAACCGACAGGGCCGCACAGGAAGTTCAGAGCGAATCCGATCCCGTCATCTTCAAGCCTACTGAAGATGAGGATGAAGAGGCTTAACCATGAAATTCACCCATTCCCTGCTTCTCCTGAGCGGACTGCTTCTGCTTTCGGGAGCAGGGTTTACACAAGAAAAGAAACCTGCTGTCGCTCCACCTGTCATCAGCGCTGACAAAGATGTTCTCGGTAACGAGGATGTTATCGAGATCATTATTGGCAACCACAATGACTTGGACCAGGCGGTGCAGATCAGTACCGATGGCAAAATTAATCTGCGCGAATTCGGACCATTCGTTGCTGCGGGCAAGACTCGTGACGCGCTGAAGTCTGAGATCCAGGTAGCAGTGGACAAGACGCTGAACAATGCGCCTGTCTCTGTCGCTCTGCGGGAACGTCACTCACTGCGCGTGGTGATGGACGGCAGTATCATAGTTCCCGGCCCGCTGGAAATCAAGCCCGGGTGGCATATCCTCGATGCGATCTCTGCTGCACGCGGACTGCAATACAAACCCAGTCACTATACAGCGCGTCTTGTGCGTGACGGAATCAACATTCCTCTGGAACTGACAAAGATATATACAGCTCCAGAGGGCGATGCGAATTTGCTGCTGCAGGCGAACGATAGACTCGTCTTCACGGAAAACGAAGTCATTCGGCGCAAGATAACCGTGCTTGGGCAGGTGGGGCATCCTTCCACCTATGATGTTGACGACGAGACCACGCTTCTCAGCCTGATTGGGCAGGCAGGTGGCCTTCAGCCTGCGGCAGCGCTGACCAAAGTGACCGTTACCAGAGGAACGACAATCATCCCCCTGGATCTGCGGCCGGTGCTTGTAGAGGGCAAACCGGATCAATCCATTCTCAAATTCCAGTTCCAGAATAACGACGTTCTGTCCATTCCTGCGGTAGAAACGACCTATCAGGTGCTGGGACAGGTCAACCGCCCGTCCAAGTACTTCTTACCCGAAAAGTCGTCGGTCACCGTCCTTGATGCGCTTTCCAACGCGGGCGGTCCTACCCAGGCTGCCAACATAAAGGGCGCTGTCATACGGCGAGTCGTCAACGGCAAACCCACCGATGTCAAGGTGAATTTCGCGGCGCTTCAGAAGAAAGGAGATGCTTCCGCCAACATCCTCATGCAACCTAACGATATCCTGATTATCCCTGAGAAGGGTAAACGGGGTATTACCCTGCAGGATGTCTTCGCTCCCATCGGCCTGCTGAACCTTATCGGCTTCCGCATCTTCGGCAGATAAGTTCTGCTCTATAGCTCGGTATGCGGCAGAGACACTATAGTGTCTCTGCCGCATTTTTGTTTATCATCTCTGTGGGCGAACTTTAACGCGGTATTTGCGTGTTAAGGATGGGAGCCTACGGACACTCCCGGAGGTTCTCGCATGGAAACACCTGTTTTCGTGTTTTGAGAGCGAACTTCGACTGCCAAAACACGAAAATATAGGGAAATCGTCTGCGTAAAGGCATTTCATCGGGATTGGCACAGTTTGTGCAATACTATTCAATGTTTGCTGTGATACGGGAGACTCTCCTTCTGTACCTTGCAGACAGAACAAGTTTACCGCTCTCCACTGCTGGCTGACGAAATGTGTAAGGCAGCGTCATCACCGCACGGGAGAGAATGTATCCAGAACGATCAGTCCGGCAGGATGTGTCAGTCACCGCCGGAACATGACGTCGCGGAGAAAGGAAACGTAATGGCAAGATCTGACTCTTCCAGTTGGACACAGGTTCTACAGAACCGTGTTATCATGCTGGTTCTGGCGATGGTTATCATCGTCCCCTTCGTTGCAACCCCTGCCGATAACGGCTCCAGGGGTCTGGCGGCTCTGGCTTTCGAGGGAATGAGCATTCTGCTTCTTGGATTCCTGCTCTGGAAAGCTCGCTGGAAAAACACCCGTGAGGACGTAATCGCCTTCTTCAAGACCGGGGCCAATCTCCCTGTGCTTTTATTTCTGGCGCTTTCGATGCTCTCCTGTCTCTTCTCCCCGCATCGAAGCTACAGCATTCAGGAGATTCTGAGACTCGGCGCTGGAGTGCTTCTCTACTTTACCGTAGCCTACCATTTCCGTCGCTCCGAGCAGTTGATGAAACTGGTGGATGTTCTTATGTTCGTCGCCATTGGCACGGCCTGTGTCGGTTTCGCGCAGTATGGCCTGACGACCGAAGAGCAGCGTATGGCGACCGGCGTCTTTGGTGACCATCAACTCTACGGCTCGTTCCTGGCGATTCTTCTGCCGATCGTTGGAGTGGTCGCAACGACCGAACGTGCGCCGAACCGTCAACTCGTCGCTCAGATCGCGGCGGTTCTAACCACAGCGGCATTGTTGCTCTCCTACTCCCGCAGTGCCTGGATCGGCTGTGCAGGTGGTCTGACCGCTCTTGGTTTTCTCGCGCTCTATATGGCGACTCGGAAGAGCAACAAATTCGGTAATCGCAAGCACGAACTCGTGCTGCCTCTGATGATGCTCGTCGTTTCTGTCGGCTTCTTTCTGCTGATCGCTCCGAACACGGGCGGCTTTCTGCAGCGGGCCAGGACTATCGGCAACCCGTCCAGTGAACGTGGCTGGCAGTATCGGGCGCAGGCCTGGCATGGTGCGGAGATGATGATCAAGGAACGACCCCTGACCGGGTTCGGGCCGGGACTCTACTCCTACTACCAGTCGAAATACACGGGTTCCGGCCTTCCGATCCCGCAGATTCTCAATGGCGGGTCGGTGCGTCCTTCGCTGTACGAGCAGGCACATAACACCTACCTTCAAACGGCTGCGGAACTCGGTATTCCTGGTCTCCTGCTCTTCATCGGTATCCTGTCGGCCTTCCTGGGCATGGGACTTCAGCGCGTGATCGGCATGGATTCCGGTATCCGGCGCACCCTGTTGCTTGGCTCCATCGGCTCGGTAATCGCATTCTCGTTTGACGCTTTTGGCAGCCCTGCATGGCAATATGGACAGGTCTCCATGTTCTTCTGGCTGATTCTGGGGATCGGAAACGGCTGTATGCGTCCGCGCAGCAAGTATCGTACTCGCTCTGAAGAAGAGGCTGTCCCAACGCGCTCGACGAAGATGTCTCGCTCTACGGCTATTATGGCTGGTCTGGCTCTGGCGGCTCTGCTGCCCACCATCGCCTTCGCCAGTGTGCCTACCTATCTGGTGATTGTCTCCAACAGCGGACGCCTAAGCCCGACGAGTTCGACCATTGGAAGAAACCAACAGCAGCCCTACTCGTTCTTCGTCAGTTTTACCGACCCCACCAACCCTGGAGCCGGATCGGTCGAATACGACGTGACATTGTGCAGTCCACAGACAGTCTTTTCAGTCACTGGCGTACCTGGAAGCATGACGGGTCCCAACAACTCGATTTTCCAGGCGACTCGTACTGCTGGATCGGGTACTGTCTCGGCCACCTACACCGGCAACGGCGGTTCTGCGACCGCAAACGCCACTCAGACCGTTCAATAAGCAGACTACATCAGTACGCAGGCCGGTACTATGCGTAAGGAGTCGGGCCGTGAACTATCGCGGCCCGGCTTTTTTGCGTACAGACCGCATTCCCATGTTTCCCAAGGAGCAGACAACCGATGAAAGTGGCAATCGTTCATGACTTTCTCATGCAGATGGGCGGAGCCGAAAAAGTTGTCGAAGTTCTTCATGCCATGTTTCCCGACGCTCCCGTCTACACCTCTGCCTACGATGCCGAAGTCATGCCAGACTACTACCGGACGTGGGATATTCGGACCAGTTTTTTGCAGCGACTGCCGAAGAAAAGAAAGACCCATCGACTCGCCTTGCCGTTCTATCCTCTCGCCTTCGAGTCGTTCAATCTCAGCGGCTATGACCTTGTCATCAGCTCTTCCTCCTGTTTCGCTAAGGGTATACTCACTCCCCCGCACACGACCCATGTCTGCTATACCCATGCCCCCATGCGATTCGCGTGGAGTACGGAAAGCTACCTCGAGAATGAAAATCTCCCCCGAATTCTCAGGCCGCCGCTGGGACTGATAACCCACTATCTGCGTACCTGGGATGCCGTAGCCTCCACACGAGTAGACCAGTACGTCGCCAATTCGAGTGTCGTTTCGCGGCGCATTCAAAAGTTCTATCGTGCCTCCAGTGAGATCGTCTATCCTCCTGTAGAGACGACACGGTTTCAGATCAGCCCGCAGATAGAAGACTACTACATCATGGTGTCTCGGGCCGTGCCCTACAAACGCCTTGATCTGGCGGTGGATGCCTTTACCCGGCTTAAGCTTCCTTTGAAGATCGTCGGTTCTGGCAGACAGATGGAGGCCCTGAAAGCGCAGGCAGGGCCAAATGTGCAGTTTCTGGGGCGGGTAGGGGATGATGATCTGCCTGCATTGATGGCGCGTGCCAAAGCCTATATCATGCCTGGAGAAGAGGATTTCGGAATTGCCCCGGTCGAAGCGAATGCCTGTGGCCGTCCGGTTATCGCCTATGCTGCTGGGGGAGCGCTCGATACGCAGCACGATGGGGTGACGGGAGTGTTGTTTTCCAATCAGTCGGTAGACGGTCTGGTCGAAGCGGTCTGCCGTTTCGAGGAGCTAAACCTCGATCCCCGGGTAATACAGGCCCATGCACACCGTTTCGACACCTCTGTCTTCCGCGAACGCATGAAGGCAGTCATCAACAAGAGCCTGGAGCGGAATGGCGCTTCGTGTCGGTTGTGAGAGGCCACCGGGCAAAGGATTCTTCCCATTCACTGTCTTAGGGAACACTGCGGCGATTTTCCTTCGCAGTGTTCGTCTGGCCTCTATTTACAAATCTACACAGGCAAAAACGTAGAAAATATGCGTTCAGTACGCAGTGGAAGCTTGCACAGTCTATCGCAAGAATGCGAACGCAACCGAAGACAAAAACCGATAAAATAGGGTATTCTATACATATTCAGAGACATCGCCCGGTATCCACTTTGTACCCTGAAAGCAACATGGAAAAAACAGTACGTTCCGTCAAACCCCTTCAAACGATTCGGCCAACTTCGGGCTGGGCTGCGCTGAATCTGCGTGAAATATGGCAGTTTCGTGACCTTCTTACTACTCTGGCAAGCCGTGATGTCAAACTGCGCTATCGTCAGACTGCGCTCGGTGTGGTGTGGGTGCTTCTACAGCCGCTACTTGCCGCCGGGATTTTCTCCTTTGTTTTCGGCAAAGTAGCGGGTCTGAAAAGTCCCGGTATGGTTCCTTATTTCGTCTTCGCCTATGCCGGACAGCTCGGATGGGGCGCCTTTAGCAGCACACTTTCGAAGACAAGTTCCTGTCTTGTCGGGAATGCACAACTGGTTTCGAAGGTCTTCTTTCCCCGTCTGGTGCTTCCGATCTCGACGGTTTTTTCCACGTTGATAGATTTCAGCGTTGCTCTCGGCATGATGTTCATACTGCTTCTCCTCTTTGGCATCCACCCCTCGTTCGCCCTTATCACGCTGCCGTTCTGGCTCCTGATAATCCTCATGTTCGCGATGGGTATCGGCTTGCTGGCCTCCGCAATGATGGTGAGTTATCGCGATGTGCAGTACGTCCTCCCGGTGCTGACCAACTTCTTGCAGTATGGAAGTCCCGTTGCTTACTCCGTCACAATGGTAATGACAAGGCTTCCTGTGCAGTATCATTTTTACTATATGCTTAATCCGCTGGTCTCCTTGCTCGAAGGGTTGCGCTGGTGCCTGCTGGGCAATAACGCACCTTCACCCGAGTGGGGTTGGGTATTCTACTCGGTAGTCGTCTCGGCTGCCGTATTCGTCTGGGGAGCATTCGGATTTAAGAAAATGGAAAGGAAGTTCGCGGATGTCATCTAGCGATCTCGCAGTCGCGGTGCGTGGGGTGTCAAAATCTTACACCATCGCTCACAATGCGCCACAGCACACGACCGCCACGGAAGCGCTGTTGCATAAAATGCGACATCCATTCGAGCGGGCGAACAAAGAAACCTTCTGGGCTTTGCGCGACATTAATTTCGAAGTCAATAAAGGCGAAGTGATCGGGGTCATCGGACGCAATGGAGCAGGCAAAAGTACCCTTCTCAAAATATTGAGTCGAATCACCGAGCCAACGACCGGCGAAATCGAGCTGTATGGGCGTCTGGGCAGTCTTCTGGAAGTCGGGACGGGATTTCATCCTGAACTGACCGGGCGCGAGAACATCTTTCTCAATGGCGCGATCCTGGGAATGACACGCCGGGAAATCGAGCGCCAGTTCGATGCTATCGTGAGTTTTGCCGGTGTGGACCAGTTCCTCGATACTCCGGTGAAGCGCTACAGCAGCGGCATGTATGTCCGCCTGGCCTTTGCCGTCGCCGCCCATCTCAACCCGGAAATTCTGATTGTGGACGAAGTGCTGGCGGTGGGGGATGCGGAGTTTCAGAAGAAGTGCCTCGGAGCGATGCAGGACGTGGCTCGCAGCGGGCGGACGGTGCTGTTCGTTAGCCATCAAATGCAGGCGGTCAACACGCTCTGCACTTCGGCGATCTACCTGGAAAACGGCAAGATCGGGTTCATGGGAGATGTCCAGAACGCTATTCAACACTATATGAGCCGCAAACAGACTGCCCCATTGGAGGCTGCGCTCATCAAGCGACCCGGCAGTGGAGAGTTGCGCTTCACCACTTTCACCACCGACAAAGGCACCTATCTTTCCACCGACGACATCCACCTGGAGATGGAGATCAGCTCCTTCAGTCAGGAGCAGCCCAGTTATTTTATCTCCATTGAAGTGTACAACTCCTATGGGCTGCCTATCCTGCATCTCGACTCACGGCTGTTGAACCAGGAGTACCTGCTGAGTGCCCATCGTCGTCTGGCAATGACGATCCGTGGCCCGCGTCTGGCTCAGGGCGACTATCGCATTTCAGGCGTGATATGCAGCCCCGGCGGAATCATTGATAAACTGGATGGTGGGGCGGAGATAAGTATCGCGCCGATCCTGCCCTATCCTGGTCGCCGCAACGACTGTGCCAATCACGCAACCTACTATCCGGATTTCGAGATCGAAGAGAAGACAGTATCGCAGCATACTCCGGTGGAAGGGGCCGTGGAGACCGCTGCCGCATGAAGCACGCTGTGACTCTGGTGACGCCCACCTATGTAAAGGACCTCGAACGCTTCACCTTTCAGCGTGAATCGATAGAACGCTGTGGTATTGAAATCCCTCATGTCGCACTCGTCAATCATGAGGATGTCGCTCTGTTTGAAAAGATCCCCTTTCGGCAAAATCTGCGTGTTCTCTCGAGCAGGGATATCCTGCCCCCGCGCTTTGAGGCAAGACGGCTGGCGTGGGGAAGCCGACGCAGAGAGCTGCGTTACTGGCGGGGCCGTCCCGCCCTTCATGGCTGGTATATCCAACAATTGATGAAACTGGCGGTGAGCGCGGTTATCGAAACCGAGGGAATGGTCTGCCTGGACTCCGACACCCTGTTCGTTGATAAGGTTGTCCCGGACGATTTCTATGCGTCCGACGGGCGGATGCATCTCTTTGAGACTGATAACGATGTGGACCTGGATATGGCAGAGTGGTATGCCCATAGTATGCGGTTTCTCGGGCTGGCTCCTGGAGGCCGTCCTATCAAGCGCACGACCCATTCCCCTGTTCCCTGGCATTGCCAGGTCGTTCGCGAAATGCTGGCGCATATCGAAAAGCAGCATGGTGTCTTCTGGATGGAAGCGATGGCTCGGGCAGACCGGATCATGGAATACTCCACGTATGGGGCCTACGCCCGCTATATAGATAATTTTCAGCGCACCACCCCCGTTCGTCCCAACATGAGTCTCTACTACTGGTGGGGAGCGGATGCGGAATGGGGCGAGACCATAGAGACTTTTGAACGGGAACTCGTTGAGCGCGTACGGACGAGAAGGCCCAAAACTGTGTTAATTAACTCGAGCCATGACCGCCCTGTTGCGGCGTATCGCGGGCTGATAGAACAGGCGTGGGCCGTCCGCTCACAGTGAACGGCAACGATAAGGGATACAGGCACCCGAAGCGGTGGGGCAGGGAAAGGGAAGAGCAAAATGAAAATCCTGGTGACAGGTGCAGCAGGATATATCGGGAGTGTGGTAACGGAACTCTTGATCGGACAGGGCCATGAGATCGTTGCGCTGGACAATCTGGCGCATGGTCACCGGGCAGCGGTTCATCCCAATGCGAAATTTGTAGATTTAGACCTGCTGGATGGGACGGGCATCAAGTCCCTTTTCGTCGCGGAAAAATTTGATGCAGTGGTGCATCTGGCGGCGAAAGCCCTCATTGATGAATCGGTACGGAATCCGGGCATCTTCTTTCAGGTCAACATCACGGGCGGTCTGAACCTGCTCGAAGCGATGAAAGATACCGGCGTGAAAAACATCGTCTTCTCTTCGACAGCCGCCACCTATGGACAGCCGGAGCATATCCCGATTCTCGAGGAGGCTCCCAAGAAACCGGTGAATGCCTATGGGGAATCGAAGCTTGCTTTCGAGCGAATTATGGCCTGGTATCGTACCTCTTTCGGTCTGAACCATGTCTCCCTGCGCTATTTCAACGCCGCTGGTGCGACCGAGGAGCGTGGCGAATGGCACATGCCGGAGACACATCTCATTCCCATCGTTTTTGAGGCGGCACTGGGTGAACGCGAGGCGATGAAGCTTTTTGGAACGGATTGGGACACGCCGGACGGTTCCTGTGTGCGCGACTACGTGCATGTGGTAGATATCGCTCGCGCCCATCTCCTTGCGCTGGAAAAGATCGAAGAGATCGGCGCCCGTGCCTACAATCTTGGCAACGGCTCCGGCTACTCCAATCTTCAGGTCATCGAAGCGGTGCGGAAAGTGACCGGACGGCAGGTCCGCGTAATTCCCACGGAACGCCGTCTGGGAGATCCCGCCACACTGGTCGCAAGTTCGGAGCGTATTCGACAGGAACTGGGTTGGAAGCCTGAGTACCCGGAACTTGACACGATTATTGAGACCGCCTGGAAATGGCGTCAGAAGCATCCTCGAGGCTACCCGGAATGAGCGCTTCTGCTCTGGCACTGCGTGGGGAACGCATTTGGGCTGGCGTGTTTATAGGAGTGAAGACGCGCGCAATTATGTCTGCCATGGCGGTGTTTGAAATTAGATGAAGCAACTGCCAATCGTATATCTCTATCCCGGAATGCCCTGGACGAAAGGCTCTTCACGTCAGACTTATCTCGTGGAGGCGCTCGCAGAACAGACAGAAGTCGTTTTTCTTTCTACGGCTCCCTATACGCGCAACCCCCTACAAGTGCAGATGCCTGGTATCCGACAGGACGGGGAAAACCTGCTTGTCGTGGAGAATGCGCTCGGTTATCAGATGAATCGCATTGCGAAGCGTCTGAACTGGCTTCAGGCGAAACTGGATGGGCGTAACCTGCGCCGCGTTCTTCGCTCACGTGGCATAGAGGAATATGTCTTCTGGCTGTCCGTTCCCGGCCCGGAGTGGATGCGCGGCGTCCGAACCGATCGGATGGTCTACGACTGCATAGATCCCTGTTTTTTTCCGCATGAACAAGCCGCCTTCGATGCAAAGGAGTATCGGGTGGTAGCGGAATCAAAGTTGGTGTTCTGTACTGCCCAGACTCTGCTGGAGCGCATTCAGAAAGTCCACAAGAGGACTTTTTTGCTCAATAACGCCATCTGGCTGGAAGATTTCGGAGTGCAAAACAGCGCTCCGCTGCCTCTGCCAAAGCCCCTGCAAAATCGTCCCCGACCCATGATCGGCTATATGGGTTCTATAGACTGGCGGGTAGATACCGAGACGATCTTTGCGGCGGCGCAGAGCCTGTCGGAGTATACATTCTGCATAGCAGGGCGCGTGAATCAGGATCAGGAACACCGCGTGACGGAACTGCGGAAACTTCCCAATGTCGTTATGCCGGGCAGTATCTCCATCGAGGAAGGGCCAGCCTATAACGCCGCTTTCGATGTGGGGCTGATTCCCTACCTGCCGGGTGACATCGGAGACTCGATCAATCCGGTGAAAATGTATATGTACCTGAGCATGGGGAAGCCTATAGTCACGACCTGGGTTCGAGAGTGCTATCAGAATCGCCCACTTGTGTCGGCAACACAGACACCGGAAGAGTTTACGGCGGCTATCAAACAGGCCGTCAATGAAATAGGGAGCGAACAGCGCCATGCGCGGCTGGCTTTCGCGGCCCATAACACCTGGCGCGACCGGGCAAGACAGGCGATAGAAAAACTAAACGAGTTCAGCCTGCTTCGCATTCCATAATCGATCGGATTACCTTCGCCATCCTGCTTGCTCTGCTGATTTCCTACGGATTCTACTGGATGGCTGAACGCCCGTTTCTGTCTGCTCGTAGCCGAAAATCCGGTGCGTGAGACCGCTCCATCCTGCGGCAGGGAAAACATCAGATTGTGTCGTCGTTCTGGCTAAGAGATCGCCTGCCGTTGTGATAAGCTGTTCAAGACGGGATCAAAACCGGCGATTTCTGTTCAGAGTACGGAGGTCTACGATGAAAAAATTGAAGCTAGGGATGCTGACGGACAACTATCCGAATACGGGTGGGGTAGGGGGCATTGGCACCTACACACGGACGATGGCTGAGGAATTGGCAAGGCAAGGCCATGAGGTTCACGTTTTTACCGGTTCGACGACGCCTGTACATCGCATGAATGTCATCAATGGTGTCTCCGTATGGGAATGTCCGGACTGGACGAACCGAAGACAGATGGGCGTCATCCGTGCGCTTGAGTTCACGATGAAGTATGGTGCGGACGCCATGAGCCTTGTGCGCTACACAATGGCGATTGCTGTTCGGCAGGCTATAAAAAGCGGCCCATTTGATATCATCGAGTCGCCCGAATTCGGGGCATTGGCCGATTTTGTCTCCGACCGCACCTATACAAAACGGCTGGCTGTGCGCCTGCATGGGCCAGCAAACCAGTATCGCCCGCCGGAATCAAGAGAGACCTGGAACGCGATAGACGAGGCCGAGAAGAAACTGACGGAGCGTGCGGACGTACTCACGGTCGGCACGGCAGCGGCCCGAGATCGCTATGCCGAGTTCTACAACATGAATCTGGACAGGGCTGCGGTCATCGGCTACCCGATTCCATTTCGGCCCCGTAATCCCGACTGGCCGGGAACCGACGCCTGTACCGGCGTCTTCTTCGGGCGGCTGGAAGGCAGGAAGGGTGTGGATACACTGGCGGCGTCCCTCGGCAAGATTCGGTCTCGTTTTCCCAAATTCCACATGATCTTCAATGGCAAGGATGTCCCCTGGGCCGATGGCAGACTTGGCTCCGAGACGATCCGGCAGACGGCTGACGCCACCGGGGGATCAGGCGCCTACACGATCAATCCGCCGCTGTCGGATGCGGACCTCATACAGTGTGTGCAGTCCTCCTCCCTCTGCGTGTTTCCCTCCAGAGCGGAGGCATATGGAATTGTGCTGCTGGAAGGCATGATGTGGGGAACGCCCATCGTCGCCTCTGACATCGGCCCTTTCAAAGAGCTGAGTGGGGAGGGTCGGTATGCACTGCTGGCAAAGACGAGCGATCCCGATTCCTTTGCCGAACAGATCATGGCGGTACTGGAAGACGGGGGAAAGGCAGCCCGGCGTGCAGCCGATGCCTACGAATACGTTCAGGATTCTACCGTGGAGTGTGTCGTGCCGCGACTTATGAAAGCCTGGATGGGCTAAAGAATAGTTCTAATCTCAGTCTGACAGAGCGTGGAAACAGAGGAAGTATAGATTTATGATCATCTCACGAACGCCGCTGCGAGTCAGTTTCGTTGGCGGTGGCAGCGATCTTCCTGCGTTCTACGAACAGGAGATGGGAGCGGTCGTCAGCACGGCGATCAGCAAATATATCTACATCAACATCAACAAGAAGTTCGATCATAAAATACGGGCAAGCTACTCCATTACCGAAATCGTAGATAGTCCGGCGGAACTTCGCCATGAATTGATACGCGAGGTACTCGCTCTCACAGGAATTGAGAGCGGCGTCGAAATCACCTCCATCTCCGATGTGCATTCCTATGGAACCGGGCTAGGCTCCTCCAGCGCCTATACAGTCGGGCTACTGAACGGAATGTATGCCTATCTGGGCCGACATGCCGGAGCGGAAAGGCTGGCGAGAGAGGCCAGCGAGATCGAGATCGAGCGCTGCGGTAAACCTATCGGGAAGCAGGATCAGTATATTGCCGCCTACGGGGGGATGCAGTATATTCGATTCAATCCCGACGGAACGGTTTTCGTGGATCCGATTATTTGCAAACTTGCGACGCGGCAGACGCTGGAGCGGCGGCTACTGATGCTCTATACGGGCATCACGCGCTCCGCAGACAGTATTTTGCACGAACAGAAGGCCAATACGGAGAGCGACAGCAAGAAGCGCCAGACCCTGCGTGAAATGACGAAAATGGCGGGCTGCCTGTGTGAGGCACTTCAAGAAGATCAACTGGATACGTTTGGCAGTATTCTCCATGAAGCCTGGCTGCTGAAGCGGAACATGGCTTCGGGAATCAGCAGCGGACAGATTGACGACTGGTATAATCGCGCCCGAAGCGCAGGCGCAGTTGGGGGCAAGATACTCGGCGCGGGCGGCGGGGGGTTCTTACTGGTCTACGCGCCCGAAGAATCCCATGAGGCTATTCTCGCGGCGCTCCCGGAACTGGAACCGATGCCCTTCCGTTTCGAGCCGCAGGGCAGCAAGATCATTTTCGTAGAAGAAGGCGATGAGAGCGTCTAAACAGCGAACAGTCTCTTCCAAAGAGATAGGAACAGTCAGATGAAACTCAGGGGTAGTGTCATAATCGTTACCTGGAACCGCCCGGACTATATTACAAAGTGCCTTCAAAAACTGCTGGAGCAGACACCTCCGCCCGATCAGATCGTGGTCGTAGACGCCTCTGCCACCGACGATACGCGCAAAGCCGTCGAACAGTTTCCAGGCGTTGTCTACGCCTTCAACGAACAGGGACGCGGGAATACGCCGCACTCTCGCAATGTGGGTATCCTGCATTCTATAGGGGATATCCTTATCTTTCTGGACGACGACGCATTTGTGCATCCCGGCTGGTTTAAGACCGTCATCGAGACGTATGGGGAGGACCCGCAGATCGGCGGTGTAGTGCCTCGCATTCTCGATAATCTTCCCGGCGAAGAGACGGATGGGATGGACGATATCGGCGCTCTCAAGCCCAATGGCGTCCTGCACAATCATTTTGCGGCGAATCCGGGCAAGATCATCGAAGTAGACCATATGCTGGGAGCCTGCATGACTTTTCGGCGTGAGGCGGTTGCGCGTGTAGGAGGGTTTCATGGTGACTACCCCGGCACGAATGCCTGTGACGATTCCGATATGTGTCTTCGGGTCAAGCTGGCGGGGTATCGGCTTCTGTTCAACCCGGCGGCCGCGGTAGACCATGTCCGTGCGCCCAGAGCGGTCGGCAAGCGCTTCGACAGTCGGTATCTTTTTTATCACCGCTGCAACAACTTTATGATGTTCCTGCGTAACTACGGTTTTCAAAAGATATTCTGGGGCTATCTGCTGTTTATTATCAAACAGACCGTAACGGAGTTCGTTCGTAAGATAGGTGGTGCCTTGCTGACTCTGGCCGTCAGCGTCGCAGGAACGATCACAGGCATTGTCCGGGGAACGGGCCTCCTGGTTGCGGAGCGACGGAACCCGACCCGACACGATGCGCCCGGCCTTGAATTGACGCGCTACCTCGAAAGGGAGAACCCTGCCTTTCGTGATAGCGCTCCCATCGAACAGGCTGCACAAACACCGCGCTAACATGGTCTTGAGGTCCAAATGAGCCTTGTCTTTCTCAACTATCCTCTGGAGACCTTCACCCCCACGAGCAGCGGCGCTCTGGCGACGATCCTGTGGGAGTGCTGTGTGCGGGCCAGACAGGAAGGCATCGAGCCTGTCCTCGTGACACGCGCCAGTAAGGACCGACCGTTCGACTGGCCGAACCTGCTTCCGGTGGAGTGGGAGGAGATGCCGACGACCCCGCTCGGGCTGAAGATGGCGCGGGTGGAGCGTAAACTGGCGGGCTATCGGCATCTTCAATACCGACTGTATGTGGCCCGTGTGTTTCAGACAATTCGCAAGAACGATCTGGTGAGCCGCCCGCTTGTCCTGCTGAACGACCCGGAGATGGCGGTATTGCTGCGCTGGCGGTTTCCCAAAGCGCATATCGTCCACTGGTTTTTCAATCAGATGCCTGCGAAAGCGCGTTTCCGGAGCAAGTTCGCGCAGGCGGTGGATGTACAGTGCGCCGTCAGTGATTTCACCGGGCACTACGTCTCCGAATACTATGGCTGCGGCAGCAAAAAAGTGAACACAGTCTATATCGCGGCAGACAACGCGCAGTTTCAGCCTGCGCCGCAGCCTCCGCCCGGCCTGCCCGTCATTAATTTCGTCGGGCGCACGGGGCCGGAAAAAGCCCCGGACCTCTTCTTGAAGGCAGGTATCGCGCTCGCGAAGCGGACGAAAGCCTTTGAAATGCAACTGCTCGGCTCCAATCACTGGGGCAGGTTGGAGATGAACGACTATCAGCGTGACCTCTCCGCCCTGGCCTCGGAACTGGAAGCGAGTGGGATTACGGTGCGGCGACCGGGACACATTGACAGGATAGCAATGCCGGGGGAACTGCGGAAGGCGCATATCCATGTCATGCCTTCGCGCTGGGACGAGCCATTCGCGCTCGCCACACTGGAAGGCATGGCGACGGGCCTGCCGACGGTCGCCTCGCGCACCGGAGGGACGCCGGAGGCGATTGGCGAGGACGGCTTCCTGTTCGAGCGGGACAATCTGGAGGAGTTGACCGAGCATCTCTATTGTCTTGTCACCGATGCCGCGCTGCGCTCGGAATATGGTCAGAGGGCGCGGCAGAAGGTGATGCAGTTCAACTGGGAACGGACATGGCAGGACCTCAAACGCCATGCGGGGCTATAGGCACGATGCGCGTCTGCTATCTCAACGCTCCCATCGAATACTACTCGCCTGTCTCCGGGGGCGCAGTCGCGACGATTATCATGCAGTCGGCGAAGGCGCTGGAGCGGCGTGGACACGAGGTCACGGTTTTGACGGTGACAAACGAGGATGAGCTCTATGCTGTCGGGAAGATTATTCCGATAGAGGCGCGGCGGCGGGAGCAGATCCCGTCGTTCACGCGCAAGTTCGTCGCCCTCGCCGACCGGCTGCAAAAGTGGGACTGGCCTTACTACTGGTACTATCTGCGTTCGTTCACGAAGGCGCTGCGCGGGCTGAACCCGCCGCCCGATGTCGTCATCGTCTTTAACGACCTGATTTCGCCGCAGTATATACGGAAGGCCGTTCCGAATGCGAAGGTCTATGTCTGGCTGCAAAACGAACAGGGAACCCGCCGCTCGGACATTGCTGCAACTATCGCGGCGACGACGGGATTCCTGACGTGCAGCGCCTACATCCGGGACTGGACGGTGCGAAAGTATGGCATCCCTCTGGAAAAATTTACGGTCGTTCATAGCGGGGTTGACCTGGAGGCGTTCCAACCGCGCCCGGACTATACCGAGCCGACCGAGACGCTGCGTACCCTGTTCATCGGGCGGATAGACCCAAACAAAGGCCCGGACATCTCTGCGGATGCGGTCGGAGTCCTGCAGCGGGAGGGCCTGCCGGTCACTTTCACCGTTGCGGGCGGCCTCTGGTTCTATGGACATGGCAACGAGATGGCGGACCCGTTTTTCTGCAAGCTTAAGGAGAAGATGGACGCGGTGAGTGCCACCTATGTCGGCCACGTCACGCGCCCGAATGTGCCGCCCCTGCTGCGCGAACACGATGTGGCGTTTGTCCTCTCCCGGGCCAACGAGCCGTTTGGTCTGGTCGCGCTGGAGAATATGGCTTCTGGATGTGCGGTCATCGCATCCAATCGCGGTGGTCTGCCGGAAGCCTGCGGTGGCGCGGCCATGCTAGTGGACCCGGACGATTTCGAGGCGGTCGTCGCCTGCCTACGGGAACTGGCGTCTCAGCCGGAACGGCTTCTGACGCAAAAGCGTAAGGCGGTCGAACGGGCGTCTCATGCCTCCTGGGAAGTCGTCGGGGCGGTGCTGGAATTGGCGCTTACTTCGGGACAGGCGGGATAACAGGCCGAACGTGTTGGCTGGACCTGGGAACCCAATCTAAGGCTGTTGAATCGGAGCGGCGTTCGATTGAATCGGAACCCTTGACATGTGTGGTGGATGACGGATTAATTCGTAATCTCCCGGATCCATCCAGTCAGAACAACTGAATGAAGAGTGCTTCGTATGATTCGAAATCAAGATTATTGGGAATGTAGTACTGGTGTCTGAAAAGGAGAGAGCCATGTCAAGTGCGATCAGAAGAATGTATACGAGCTTCCGCATCAAAGAGCGTGCAATGCGGGGCGTCCTGCTGCGAAAACTTGGACTGCAAAAACAGGTCTGGTCACATGGTCTGCTTGACGAATTACAGTACTGGCAGCGTGCTTTAGCGCCGGGAAGCAAAGAGGGCTACGACAACCGATTTTTGCCCGACCTGGAGCTTGAGGACTGTTTCAAAGAGCTGATTACCGTTCCACCAGGCGGGACAATACGGATTTTGGATGTCGGGGCCGGACCGGTCACTTCCGTAGGAAAGAAATGGGGCGACAGGAAAATCGAGATAACCCCTATTGATCCTCTGGCAGAGCCTTATGAAAAACTGCTGCGAGAGATGAAACGTTTACCACCGGTTCTCACTCAAAAAGGGGATGGCGAAAAGATCGCGCAGTTATTTCCGCCCGATCACTTCGATTTTGTCCACTCCCGCAACGCCATTGACCATAGCTATGATCCGATGCTGATTATTCGCCAAATGGTCGAAGTACTAAAACCCGGTTGTTATGTCTATCTGTTCCATGTTCGCAATGTCGCCGATATGGAGGAACATCGCGGTCTGCATCAATGGAATTTTGATATCCGTGATGAGCGATTTATCATAGCAGGTATGAAGGAGACAGTGTGGGTAGATGCAGAGTTGAAGGGCATTGCAGAAGTAAAAGTGAAAGAGGACAATTCGATACCCGGATTTCCTTCTGTCATTGCCACAATATGCAAACTGCCCCACTAAGTAGGCGGCCTCATTTCGTTCGTAGATTGGGATTTCGTGTCCCGCATGGACACTTGGCGCAAAGCGTCATCCAGCGAAGGGCTTTAGCCCGTCGTGGCGCCGAACGAAATTTGCGAACGAACTACGTCCGGCTACTTAGCAGCAAGAGCGGGATGGGGCATCCGGCTAGGAACAACGATGGAATGAACATCGCGATTGCTTCGAACTATCTGCCGAGCGGCAGCAAAATAGGGGTGGGGTATCAGGTTCACTACCTCGCCAATGAACTGGTGAAACGTGGGCATGAGGTCACGGTGTTCAGCGCGACGGGCCTCTCCCCGGATTCGCTCTATAACGTCGAAGTCATTCCGGTCGGGTCGCGTCTGCGGACGTTCGGGTTCGCCTGGAATCTGCGCCGTTACGACTTTACGAAGTTCGACGTGCTTCATGCTTGCGGGGACGACTGGTTTTTGTGGGGAACGAAGAAACCACGTCTGGTTCACACATTCATGGGATCGTGCCTTGCGGAGATGTTCAATATTCGCGGCGTGAAAGAGAAGGCGAGGATGGGGATGCTCGCCCTGTGCGAGCTGAACGCGGCTTTCCTCGGCGATACCCGCGTGGCGATCTCCGAGAACACCCGCCACTACATTCCGCGTATTCAGCACGTCGTTCCCTGCGGCGTGGATGTCTCCGCATTCTCTCCAACGGAGGAGAAGGCGGCACATCCCACGTTGCTGTTTGTCGGGACGATGCATGGGCGCAAGCGCGGACAGATGCTGCTCGACCTGTTCAAGGCGCAGATCAAGCCTCAAATTCCCGACGCGGAGTTCTGGGCCGTGTGTGAAAATCCGGTGGAGGGCGATGGGGTGCGCTGGTTCGGACGTATTCCCACCGAGGAACTGACCGACCTGTTTCGCCGCGCCTGGGTCTTCTGTCTGCCGAGTTCCTACGAGGGTTTTGGCGTTCCCTATATCGAAGCGATGGCATCCGGCACCGCTGTCGTTGGTTCGCCCAATGTCGGGGCGCGGGAAGTGCTTCAGGAGGGCAAGAGCGGACTGGTCGTGCAAGACGAGAATCTGGCTTCCGAACTGGTGCGCCTGCTGACCGATGCCCCGCTGCGGCAGCAACTGCGCGAGGCGGGCCTGCGGCGCTCGAAGGATTTCAGTTGGGAGCGTGTCACGTCGCAGTATCTGGCACTTTATCGTGGAGAGGCTCTGCCCATCGGGGAGCCGGTCGCAGAAGGATAGACCGATGAAGATCGCGCTGTTTGCCAGTCGGTTCTTTCCGCACATCGGCGGCGTCGAAGAGGTGGTGCGGCAGATGGCGCACCAGGAGCGTCTGCACAACGAGATGCCGCTGATTGTGACCAATCAGTGGCCGAAAGACCTGCCTGCCGTAGAGACCTTCGAGGGCATTCCCTTGCGCCGTTATAACTTTCGGGTGCCGGAGCGCACCTGGAAGCAGATTGGCGGGACTGCGCTGTTCGGGCCGGGAACGATCCGAAATCTCTGCGGAGAACTGCGTACCTACGGGGCAGAGATGCTGCACGTCCACTGCGTCAGCTCCAATGCCTACTATGCGCTCTGGGCCAAAAAAATTCTGGGGCTGCCGCTGGTGGTTACGCTGCATAGCGAACTGACGATGGACGCAGGCCAGCTTTTTCAGCGCTCGGAGTTTGCACGCGGTCTTCTGAGGCGGGTTTTGCGGGAAGCGGACGCGATCACGGCGGTCTCCTGTAAAACGCTCGAAGATGCCGAAGCATTTTATGGAGCCTCCCTGGGAAGTCGGGCCAGGGTCATCTACAACGGGATTCAGGCGGACGAATTCGCGCAGGGCGAGGCTTATGTCCATCCGCGCCCCTATCTGCTGGGAATCGGCAGGCTAGTGCCGCAAAAGGGTTTCGACGTGCTGCTGGAAGCCTTCGCGCAGGCGAACCTGCCCGAACACGACCTGCTTATTGCCGGAGATGGCGCGGAGCAGGCGGCACTGGAAGAGTTGGCACGGAAATTGAAGATTGAAAAGCGTGTGCAGTTTCTGGGCCGGGCGGATCGAACGAAAACGCTGGCGCTGTTTCGAGGCTGCGACTTCCTGGCGCTGCCGTCCCGTGCGGATGAGGGGTTGCCGATGGTATTGATGGAGAGTCTGGCTGCCGGAAAGCCGGTCGTGGCGTCTCGCGCCGGTGGTGTGCCGGAGGCGGTCCTCGACGGCGAGACGGGACTGCTGGTTCCCAAAGAGGATGTCGGCGCTCTGGCGCAGGCGCTGCAAAGCGTTGCGGGCAATCGGACGCTGCGGGATAGGCTGGCGGCGGGAGCCTTGTCACGCGCTCAAAAGTTTCAGTGGCGGGAGATCGCGAAGCAGTATGCAGAGGTCTATCAGGCCGTGAATGCCGCTCGTGCAGGCCGGGGGAAGTGATGTCGAAACCGCATCTCTGCATGATCCATGAAGCGATAGGCAACCACAGCGCGATTGCGAAAGTCTCGATGAACGGTGTGACTGCGGCGCTGGATGCGGGCTGGAAGGTGACCGTCGTCGCCAAATTTCTGGACGAATCATTGCACGATAGGGTAGAATGGCTTCGGCTGTCCGTTCCACGCCGCCTCTTTTTTGTGCAGTGGATAACGGCCCGGCATTTTATCAAAAAGGCGCTGGGCGGCAGGCGCTTTGACCTGATTCACGCGCATCAGCCCCAGGTCGCTTCGCTGGCCGACGTGTTTCAGTGCCACTACCTGACCCGAATGGCCTACTTGCGGAACAGTCTGGAGACGCGCACCGGACTGAAACCGTCGCTAATGCGCCTTCAGGAGCGCGGAGTGCTTGCGGCGGAAGACTATTTTTACAGGCGCTGGAACCCGTCCACTCTCATGCTGTTCGACAGCGAACTCACCCGTCAGGACTTCACCGGTCTGTACGGACGGCCACCGCAGGAAGATGTGCTGCTCTACTCCTCTCCTCCCTTCCGACCGCCGACCCTGGAGGAGAAGCGTGCTGCGCGTGCCACACTGGTGGGGGACCATAAAGGCCCTGTCATTGGCTTTCTGGGGGGAGGGCATGGCCGCAAGGGATTTACCCGAATCGTGCGCGGGCTGCAGGGAGACAACGATGTGTTCCTGCTGATGGGTGGGAACCACTGCGAGGGAATGGAGATACCGGAACTGCAAGGCCGATTCCGTTCGCTCGGACTGGTGTCCAATACCGCGCAGTTCTATGCCGCCTGCGATGCGGTGGTGATGGCGAGTCTGTATGAGCCGTTTGGTCTGGTGGCAGTGGAGGCGGCTTCACGGGGTATTCCGGCCATCGTTACCCCGGAAGTGGGGGCGCTCCCGCATCTCCAGGAGTACGGCGCCGGAACGGTCTGGGATCCCGCGACTCCCCTGGCTCCGGTTCTGCACGATGTTCTCTGCCGAAAAGAGGAGTTTTTTGCAGGTTCAGAACGGATGGCAGACGATCTGAGCCCCGCAAACTATGCGAAGCGTTTGATTGCATTTTACGAGCGGAAACTGAACATGATAAGGAGTGAGAATGAGTTTTATTCATAACTATCTGGGCAGCGTGAAGCAGCTCATTGATGCGTTGTCAGAGACGCAGGTACAGAGCCTCGCTGATCACCTGCATCGGGTGTGGCAGGCGAATGGCAGAGTACTGCTGATGGGCAATGGCGGCAGTTCCGCAACGGCCAGTCATATAGTCAACGATCTCCAGAAGTGTATCCAACTGGAAGCGGGCAAGTCCCTGCGAACGATCTGTCTCTCCGACTGTACGCCGCTGATTCTGGCCTGGGGCAACGACACCGACTTCGCCAATATCTTCGCCCCGCAGGTCGAGTGCTGGGCGGAACCGGGCGATCTTGTCATTGCCATCAGTGGCAGCGGTAACTCGCCGAATATCCTGAACGGTGTCGAGGTGGCCCGCAAGAAAGGAGCCTACGTCTTCGGACTTGCAGGGTTCGGGGGCGGCAAACTCGCGCCGATGTGCGATACTTGTATCGTAGTGCAGAGCGACAATATGCAGCGTATTGAAGACCTACACATGATTGTCCTCCATCTGGCATTTTCATTGTTTCGCGAGCGGGCTGCCGGGCAAGACACGCAATGAAGGCGATGATTCTGGCGGCGGGAGAAGGCACCCGCCTGCGCCCGCTCACCGAGACGATGCCTAAACCAATGCTGCCGGTGTCGGGGAAACCTACGCTCGAATGGATCCTCCTCTGGCTGCGGGCCTATGGAATCAGAGCGATGGCACTGAACCTGAGCTGGCTGCCGGAGACCGTGCAGGACTGCTTTGGGGATGGTTCCCGTCTGGGCATCGGTCTGACCTACTCTGTAGAGGAGGCGCTGCTGGGAACCGCTGGCGGGGTGAAGCGGCTGGAACGTTTTTTCGATGCGCCATTCGTGCTGGTCTATGGTGATGTTCTCACCGATTTCGATCTGGGCGCACTGATGCGGTTTCATCAGACCCGCCCGGCAGGAGCGCGAGTCACTCTCAGTCTGACGCACGTTCCCAATCCGACCGAATGCGGTATCGTGGAGGTGGACAGCGCCGGACGGATCACCCGTTTCGTGGAAAAGCCCGCCCCGGATGCCGTCTTTAGCGATCTGGCGAACGCCGGGGTGCTGATTCTGGAGCCGGAAATTGTCGCGGCGATTCCGCCGGACACGTTCTTCGATTTTTCGCTTGATCTCTTTCCGCTCCTGCTCGCAGAGGGCGTTCCCTTCTACGGATGGACGCTGCCGGAAGAGACCTATCTGATTGATATCGGCTCTCACGCCAAATACGAGCAGGTGCAGCGCGAATGGCCGACGGCCTCTTTCGAGAGGCTCTTGGGAGAGAACCCGGAATGACGACGGGGGCCATTTTTCTGGATCGCGACGGCGTTCTGATCGAAAACCGTGCGGACTATGTGAAGTCCTGGGAGGAAGTGCAGATATTCCCCCACACCTTCCCGGCGATGCGGAGGCTGGCGGCTGTCGGACTGCCGATTATTCTGGTGACAAACCAGTCTGCGGTCGGGCGCGGTATCGTGACTGCGGCCTTTGTCGAACAGATTCATTCCCGTCTGCTCGCGGAGATTCGCGCCAACGGCGGCCGCGTGGACGCTGTCTACTACTGCCCGCACCATCCGCAGGAGGACTGCCGCTGTCGCAAGCCGCGACCTGGAATGCTGGAGCAGGCAGCGCAGGAGTGGAACCTCGACCTGACCGCCTCGTATTTCGTTGGGGATGCGCTGACGGACATGCAGGCGGCCCACGCTGCCGGGGCGTATGGAATTCTGGTGCGGACGGGACTGGGCGAGACGCAGGCTCCGCTGCTGGTGAAGCAGTTCGAAGCGGAGACACCTATCGTGGCGGATCTGGGCGAAGCGGCAGACGTGATCCTGACCCGGCTGTCGGCTGCGGGCGCAGCCGTCACGCCGACGCAGGCCGAATAGATTAGACCGGAGCGAGTTCGTGTCTCTAGGGCAGCCAAATTCCTTGCCTCCGGGCAAACGCGACCATATCCATATTGCCACGCCGGGGGATCACTACTCGGCGGCAACCGGCAGCGCTATCTCAACGGTCATCTATGAGATGGCTTGCCGACATCAGGCGAACGGCGGAAATACCCGGCTGATTGTGGGGCGCGGCACCCGGCACGACTATCCGGTGGGCGAATGCATCGAGGTGGATTTCCCCCCGCTGCCAAGCCGGGCGCGGAAGGCAATGGACGCCCTTATGGGACGCTTCGGTCAGCCTCGCCGCTTCGGCCAGAGCGTCTATCGGTCTGCCGCCGCCGCCATCCCCGCCGATTTTGCCGGGATGATCTTTCTGCACAATATCCCTGTGGGACTGCGCCTGCTGAAGAAGACCCATCCCCACGCCCAGATCGTGCTGTGGTGCCATAATACGCTGTTCCGCACCTACTCCGATGCGGAGGTGGCCCGGACGCTGGAGAGTGCAGACAGCATCCTTTGCGTCAGTGAATTTCTCGCGAAAGAGATTCAGAGGCGGCTTGATCGGCCGTTTCCCCGCCTGTTCGCCGTTCAAAACGGAGTGAACACGGAACGATTTCAGCCGCGCGCCGAACCTATTGACGAGGCGGCGGTCCCGCTGGTGCTTTTCGTGGGGCGCGTCCTGCCGGAGAAAGGCCCTGACCTGCTGCTTCGGGCCGCGCAGAAAGTCTTTCAGTCGGGCCGTAAGTTCAAGGTGCGGATTGTCGGCAGCAGCAATTTCAACGCCAAAGACCCAATCACGCCCTATCAGCAGGAGCTTTTTCGGCTGGCGGAGCCGCTGGGCGCGGCGGTCGAGTTTCAGCCTTTCGTAGACCGGGCGAAGGTTCTGGAGGAGTATCGGGCGGCTTCCCTCTTCTGCGTTCCCTCGAACTGGGACGAACCGATCTCCCTGACGATCTCGGAGGGCATGGCCTGCGGTCTGCCGGTCATCGCATCCCGGCGGGGAGGCATCCCGGAGGTCGGCGGAGATGCCGTTCTCTATTTCCAGCCGCCCGATGTAGACACGCTCGCCGAACATCTGACGACCCTGCTGGACAGCCCGGAGGCACGGAGCGAGTGGGGCGTTCGCGCCCGACAGCGCTCGCTGGAATTCTCCTGGGAGAACCAGTACCGAAAGCTGATTCAGTCCCTGTGACAGAAAAGATTCATACGCAGGAGCCAGCTATGGCCTCGGATAGATTCCCCTCCATCAGCATCGTCATTCCGGTCTATAATGTAGGGCGTTTTCTCGACACGACACTGGAAAGCATTCAGAACCAGACCATTGCGGACTGGGAATGCATTCTGGTGGACGATGGCTCAACAGATAACTCGTACGAAGTGGCCGAGTGCTGGGCGGCGAAGGACAGCCGCTTCAAGGCCGTGACGCAGCCGAATGCCGGTCCGTCCTATGCTCGCAATAACGGCTTTGAGCGGATCAGCGCTTCGTCGCGTTATGTCACGTTCATGGACTCCGACGATGTCTGGACGCCGGATGTGCTGGAAGTGATGAGGGCAGACCTGGAGAAGCACCCGGAGGCAGTGGGAACGCACGGTCTGGCGGAGATGATAAACGAGCGAGGGGAACCCCACTTCCCGGGCAATTTCGTCACATTCGGCAAAAATCGGATCGGATATAGGGACGGCAAAATTGTCCCCTGGCCGGAAGATGCGCCAACAACGTTCGAGACGCTCATCCATGTCGGGCGCGTCTATCCGCCCGGTCTGCTGCTGGCACGCCGCGAAATCTACGACAAGATCGGCCCCTGGGATACGGAACTGGCGGCGACTCAGGATTGGGACATGATCGTGCGCTTGAGTCGTCACGGCCCGATTCGCTTTCTGGATCGGGTGGTACTGTACTACCGCAAGTATGTGGGCAGCGTCTCCAGCAATGAGGAGCGCAACGTTGTGGAAACACGCTTGCAGCACTATAAAATATTCATCTCGCCGGACAACTCCCCGGAGCAACAGGAGATTGTGCGGCGAGGCTGGAAGGCGTGGCAGGTCTATAAGATACGCGAGAAATCGGGACAGATACGGGAGGCGCTGGGGCATGGGCGCCTGAAAGAAGCGGCCATCAAGACCGGACACATTGGCGTCCATCTGTTCCGCTATCTGCGGGGACGGCCTACGCCACGCGGAGTCTGAACCGACGGGGATACACCGTTCTATAACACTTGCAGCACAGCATCGGGCGGAGAACTGGAATTTTCGCCCTCTTTCCTGATGAGAGGATCGCAGAGTCTTGACACTCGCCTCACTGAACCCGGCAGAAAGCCTGGCACAACTGAAACCCCGCATCGGCAGTTACGACTGGATGATCGCTGTGCTGAAAGCGCGAACCCGCAGCAAGGGCTACTTTCCGTCGCGCACCTACCAGATGCTTCAGCGCTTCGCCAATCCCGCCAAACCGTTCTTCATCGGGACCACACGCGACGGCATCAAATATCTGGGAGACTATCGCGACGAGTATTCGCTCTCCTGGATGGCTTTCGAGGCGTTCGACGAAGATATTATAGGATTTCTGAAGGAAAGGCTGGCTGCTATGAAAGGCAATTGTCTGGACATCGGCGCGAATATCGGGGTCACGACGGCGCTGGATGCGACATTGCTGGCGGGGCGCGGCGAAGTCTATGCCTTTGAGCCAATGCCGCAGACGGCGCTCCAGGCGGCGGCGACCATCGCGCTCAACGGGCTGACCAACGCCCATCTCTATCCTGTTGCGCTGAGCGATACCGATACGGAGATCACCTTCTTCTACCCGGAAGGACGCTCCGAAATGGCCTCAGCCAGCGTTAACGCGCAGATGGAAGGCAAAGCCATCACGGAGGTCAAGGTACCCTGCATCCGCCTGGACAGCCTGATGGATCGTATCGGCAGAGTGGGGCTGATTAAAATTGATGTCGAAGGTCATGAACTCTCGGCCCTGCGGGGCGCGTCGGGCCTGCTCGTCCGCGATACCCCGGCCATTCTCTACGAACATAACCCGCCGATGATGGAGAGCGCAAAATGGCAGCCGTCGGACATGAAAACACTGTTGACCGGCATCGCCCCCTACAAACTGCGCGTCCTGAACCACGACAACACCTGGAGCGCCTTCCCGCCTTCGGCCGACAATCGGGAACTCGCCAATATTTTCTGCGAAGCGGAAGGATGACGGGAACCGCGTGGTGACCGAGATCAGCCCCTCTTTACTGCACACGCACACACTGACTCCGGGCGATCACTACTCCTCTAGAACCGGGAGTGCGATCCCCAATATCGTCTATGAAATCTCGAAGTGGCACGTTCGCAGAGGCGGAACCAGTCAGATACTGACAGCGCGAGGCACCGACCATGACTATCCGGTCGGGCAATGTATCGAATACGAACTCTATCCGAGGCCAGGCCGCGCAGGCAAACTGGCCGACGCCGCTCTGGGACGGCTGGGACTCGAACGGGTGTTCATGCAGCGAGCCTTTCGTCCGCTGGCAGAGGCGATGTCTCGCGACTATGACGGGGTGGTGTTCGTTCATAACGCGCCTGCCGCCGTGTCTGTTTTTCGCCGCCTCTGTCCGAAGGCGCTGATCTGCCTCTGGGCGAACAACGCGCTCTATAACACCTACTCGGCAGGCGAAGTCCGCCGCGTAGTCGAGAAGGCCGACCGCCTTATCTGTTGCAGCCAGTTCATCGCGAACGATCTTCAGGGCAGACTGTCCGCGCCTTCCGAACGTGTTAAAGTGGTGCATAACGGCGTGGATATCGAACGGTTCCAGCCACGTACCGCGCCGAACGCGGACGAGATTCCGATCATCCTCTTCGTTGGTAGAGTGCGTCAGGAGAAAGGCCCTGACCTGCTGTTGCGGGCCGCGCAGAAAGTCTTTCAGTCGGGGCGAAAGTTCAAGGTGCGGATCGTGGGCAGCAGCAATTTCAACGCCAAAGACCCGATCACGCCCTATCAGCAGGAGCTTTTTCGGCTGGCGGAGCCACTGGGGGCGGCGGTGGAGTTTCAGCCTTTCGTAGACCGGGCGAAGGTTCTGGAGGAGTATCAGGCGGCTTCCCTCTTCTGTGTGCCGTCCGATTGGGACGATCCTTGTCCGCTCACCGTGCTGGAAGGCATGGCGTGCGGGCTGCCGGTGATTACCACACGGCGGGGAGGCATCCCGGAAGAGGGAGGCGATGCGGTTCTCTATTTCCAGCCGCCCGATATAGAGACTCTCGCTGAGCATTTGACAACCCTGCTGGATGATCCGTCCGTCCGGGCGGACTGGGGCAGACGCGCCCGCCTGCGGGCCGAGACGTTCTCCTGGGAGTTTCAGTACGACAAACTGTGCCGCGCCATTGCAAGCTAGTCCCTGACGCGCTTTCCATCGGATGCAGGGACTGTCCACGGAGCGTTCCGCTCCGCACCCTTTGCAAAGAGACCAGATGCCTCCAGCCACCGAGCCTATTATCGTCAGTTGCCTGTTGTGTCACGCCCATGTCAACATGGCGCTGACATGCCTGGCGTCTCTGGCCCGATTCTCCGAACTCCCGGTTCAACTCCTCCTCCACGACGATGGTTCCCTCACCGAGGAGGACGGTGCGATGCTGACGGAAGTGCTGCCGGTGCAGCAGATCGTCTGGCGTCGCGAAGCCGATGAACGCATGGCGGAGGTGCTGCGCCGTTATCCTGCCTATGCCGCGTTTCGTCAGCAGACACCTATCGCCATGAAATTGTGCGATCTGCTGACGTATAATACCAGTGAAATCTACGCCTACACCGACGCAGATGTACTCTTTTTTCGACCGTTCACGAATATCTTTCAGCTCCCGGATCCAAAGGTAAACGCACTGTATCTGCATGATGCCTGGGACAACTGCTACTCGTTTCGTTCCTGGGATCTGGTGCGCTGTCCGCAGATAAAGCTGCCGGATCGTTTTAACTCGGGACTAATGTGCTTTCGGCGTTCCGCTTATGATCTCGATTTCATCGAATGGTTTTTGAGCAACCCTCTGCATAAAGGCAATCCGCATCATGGCCTGCCGGAACAGACGGCCTGGGCTGTTCTGAGCAAGCGGGTGGGCTGTCGAAAATGGAACCCCATGCAGATGACCGTCATGTTGCCTTCCACACCGATAGATTCTCTGGTTGCGGGTCATTTCACCTATTTCACCCGAGAACGTCTGGAGGCATGCGCTTCGGCATGGCAGACAGCGACGGCCCAGGCGCCCGAAGAAGTGACCACCATAGAAGCCGGAGATTTCACTGCGCTCGGACTCTTACGCACGGAAGTAAGGCGGGTTTCCAGGCGTGTGATGAGCCGAATCACAGGGCGCAGATAGCCGCTGCCTTTTTCGGCAGGAACAGAAAGCAGCCGTGAGTATGAGTTTTGATCCCAATGACGCCCTCGAACTGATTTTCGTCTCCATCGAGAACTGGGATGATGTATGGCGCAGAAACCAGTTCGTGTGCGGACAGATCGCCCGCAGGTTCCCCAACAGTAAAATCCTCTTCGTCGGGACGGCGCGGGATGTCTCGAATCAGGTGCGGCGCGGGCAGACCGCCGATCTGCGCGTTCCTGCGACCTGGCAGGTGTCGGGCTACCCGAACATCCACGTTACGCGGCCTCTCAAGTTTCTGCCCAATAGCCTCCCGGCTGCCCGCCATTTCAACGAATGGATGTATCGCCGCCATGCCGCTCGTGTCGCGCAGCGGCTTGGTTTCCGCAGACCTATTCTCTGGCTCAATCCGCACTATGCCGTTCACATGGTGGGCAAGATGGGCGAAGATCGCACCATCTACGACATCACCGACGATTGGATCACGCTCACGCAGTCGGATACCCTCACACGCCTCATCATCGCACAAGACCGCGAACTATGCCGAATCGCCGATGCCGTCATCGTCTGTTCGCAAAAGCTGTTCGAACTGAAACGCCAACTGGCACAAAACTTGCATCTTATCCCGAATGGAGTGGATGCGGACCACTATCGCGGTGTGCTGGACGACACGGGGCCGCTGCCGGAAGAGACCGCCGCCTGGCCCCATCCCGTTTATGGCTATACCGGGACGATTCATCCCGACAGAGTAGATGTCGGCCTCGTCGAGCGTCTGGCAAAGCGGCTGACCGCAGGCTGTTTCGCGCTGGTCGGGCCGGACTTTCTGCCGGAGGCGGATAAGGAGAGGCTTCTGGCGACGGGCAAAGTATTCTTCACCGGCCCGGTTCCCTATGCGCGTCTGCCGCAGTTTATGCGGGCCTTCGATGTCTGCATGACGCCGCATCGGGTCACGCCCTTCACGGAGAGTCTGAATCCGATCAAACTCTGGGAGTATCTGGCAGCGGGCAAGCCCATCGTCGCGACGGACATCGCCGGTTTTCGCGACTTTACTCCTCTTGTGCGGATTGCCGCGAACGAGGAGGCGTTTCTGGAGGCCCTGTTATCGGCGCCGCAGGAGGTCCCGGAACTTGCGGAGAAACGTCGGCAGGAGGCCAGGCTCCATTCGTGGGATGCGCGGGTGGATCAGATACTGGAAGTGGTCGAAACCTGCCAGCGTTCACCGTAGTGGGTTTTATAGGGTAAAATGGTGAGTAAAGGTGATGCTCTGCTGTGTTGAACTGGAGAGAATCGCCGCAACAGTTCTGGTCAAGAAGAGGAGCGGGCAGTTATGAAGGTATTGGTGACAGGCGGCGCGGGGTTTATCGGCTCCCATCTGGTGGATGCCCTGTTGGAGCGCGGACACACGGTGCGAGTGCTGGACAGTCTGGATGCACAGGTGCATGGTGCGACAGATACGCCGCCCGCCTACCTCAGCACACAGATCGAGTTCCAGAAAGGCGATGTTCGCGACCGGGCTGCGGTAGACCGCGCTCTGGAGGGAATGGAAGTCGTCTACCATCAGGCGGCCGCTGTCGGCGTGGGGCAGTCCATGTACGACATCGTGCGGTATATGGACATCAACACCCTCGGAACCGCTGTCGTGCTGGAAGCGATGATCGCCCGCCGCGCTCAGTTCAAGAAACTGGTCGTCGCTTCTTCCATGTCCATCTACGGGGAAGGACGGTATCGCCGCCAGAGCGGAGAACTCGTCGCCCCGAAACTGCGGCCTGTCTCCCAGTACCAGGAAGGCGTCTGGGAACTCAAAGACCCGGAGACCGGTGAGTTCCTGATTCCGATGCCTACCGATGAGGAGAAGCCTCTCCAGCCTGCCTCGCCCTATGCCACCGGCAAGCGCGACCAGGAAGAGATGTGCATCGCTATCGGGCGGGCCTACGAGATTCCCACCGTTGCGTTGCGCTATTTCAATGTCTATGGAACCCGGCAGTCGCTCTCCAATCCCTACACGGGGATCGCGGCGATCTTTACCTCGCGGCTGCTGAACGACAATCCGCCGCTCATCTACGAGGATGGCCTCCAGAGCCGCGACTTCACCCACGTCAGCGACATCGTGCAGGCCAATATCCTGGCGATGGAGTGCGACGCTATGAACTACGACTATTTCAATGTCGGCACAGGCCGCCGCCTGAGTGTGCTGGACATTGGCAATGCGCTGATTGCCGGAATGGGCAAAAACCTGGAGCCGATCATCGCCAGGAAATTCCGCGAAGGCGACATCCGGCATTGCTATGGCGACATCAGCAAAATCGCGAAGGCCGCTGGTTACAGCCCGAAAGTGACCTTTGAGCAGGGCATTCCCGCCCTTGTCGAGTGGTGCCGTACCCAGCAGGCGGTGGATAGAGTCAGTCAGGCTGCCGATGAACTCGCTGCCAAAGGGCTGACCAAGTAACTGTTCGCGTAAGAGGAGTCCCGGAGATGTCCAGGCCGAAACTCAGTATATCCCTGGTAAATACCAACAACCGCAAACTGCTTCAGGTCTGCCTGCAATCCCTCTATGAGGTGGATCACGGCGTGGAGTTCGAAACGATCCTGGTGGATAACGTTTCGACCGACGGCAGCCCGGAGATGGTGCGCGACGAGTTTCCCCAGGTCAAGCAGATAATCAACACGATTCGCAAAGGCTTCGCCGCCAACCATAATCAGGCCATTGAGGCGAGCCAGGGCGAACACGTCTTCGTTTTGAACGAGGATACCGTCGTGCGACCCGGAAGTCTGAAGGCGCTGTGCGATTTCCTGGATGCTCACCCGGATGTGGGGGCGGTGGGGCCGCGCCTGGAGAACCCGGACGGGACGCTGCAAAAAAGCTGTTATCGTTTCCCGTCTCCGGTGCGGGTGGTGGCGGAGAACTTGCTGCTCGTCGCGGCGTTTCCCAACAGCAAACTGTGGGGCGACTATCGGGCTTTCAATCACGATACCCTGCGTTATGTGGACTTTGTAAGCGGCGCCGCCGTTATGGTTCGCAGAGAAGTCCTCGAAAAGACGGGACTGCTCGACGATGGGTTCTTCATCTATGCGGAGGAGACCGACTGGCAACTGCGAATGCACAAGGACGGCTGGAAGGTCGCCTTCCTACCCGATGTCACCATCGTTCACTATGGCGGGCAGAGCAGTGTCGCGATCAAAGACCGCCAGTTCTGTGAGTTCTACCGGAGCCAATTGCGGTTCATGCGGAAACACTATGGCCCGATGGCCGAGTTTGTGAACCGGTCTATCACCTGGGTCGGCGCGGCGCTGCGCCTCAGCATCTGGAATACGATGTATCTCTTCTTTCCCGGCAAACGCGCCGCCCTGAAACCGCAGATCGAACTCTGGTGGCGCATTCTCAAATGGCATCTCTGGATGGGGCCGCATGAAGGCATCCGCGAACTGGCGCAGCAGCAGGCTCTTGCCGCCCAGCAGGTCGCCGTTCCGCCAGCGGCCTGACTGGCAAATAACCGCCCCCAACCCCCAATTCTGGGGGAGTTGGCATTTTCATGCGTTAGGGTGCGCCCCGCGCATGGAAGGCTGAATTGTATTCGATGCGGCAGCATGGAAGCGGCCAGTTCATTCTTCCCGCTCAGGAGGGAAGGGGGCCGAGGAGCGGCGAAGGCAGCACCGGACTATGAAATTTACCGAATTTCGCATGACCTCCACCGCACTACTGGTGGTTTCCACTCTAATCCTTGGCTCTATCCTGGCCCTTGCGGCCGGGCTGACGATGGACGACCCCATGATCGTCTATGGCGTCATCTATAGTTCTATTTTCACCGCTATCGCCTGGAGATTCCCGGCCCTCGCACTGGCTATTACCTTCGCCTCTGCTCCTTTCCAGAACGACCTCTCCGGCGGGAGCGGCATTTTTCGCTTCTCCGTGGCCGAACTGAACCTGCTGTTCTGCGGAATGGTGTTCCTGTTCCGGCGTATTACGCAGCAGCGTGGGATTAAACTCGGTCCCTCTTTTGTGCCTGTAATCCTCTATTTGACCGTCTGCCTGGCTTCCTCTCTGGTGGACTGGCATCAGGAGAGCGTCGTTCCTGCCCTCCTTCAGATGTGTCTGTACTTCCTTCTGGCTGTCATGGTCTTCGCGAACTTTGCCGACAAGCCGGAACACCTCCTCTGGAGTTACAATTTTCTGCTTGGCGTCTGCCTCTTCCTGTCTCTGTATGGCCTCACGACCGGTTCTTTTTTCATCTTCGGTCTACACAAGAACGGAGTGGGGTCCTCTCTTGCGTGCGGCATTATCATCTCGATGGAGATGTGGATGGCCGCCGAAAAAGGGAAGATGAAGACGCGGTATTTTCTGTCCACCATCATTATCGCTGCCGGGCTTATCTTCACTCTTTCCCGGGGAGCCTGGATTGGCGCTCTGGTCGGAATGACTGTCGTTATTTTACTGCGCGGTAAATTCAAGTTCATGCTTCAGTTGTTCTTGATTATGATTCCCATCGTTGCCGTGTTCTGGAACCTGCTGCCCCAGGAATCGAAAGACTATGCCTCTGACTTCAGCTCGAAACGTGACAATATCAATGCGCGTTATGTCACCATTGACTATGCGCGCGAGCAGTTCGAAAAAAGCCCCTTCTACGGAGTGGGCGTCGGACTGCGTAAAGAGATAGATGCCACCAACGTGTTCTGGATTACGCTTGCCGAGACCGGGGTTCCGGGACTGCTCGCCTTCGGAGGACTGCATGTAGTCGTCCTGCTGATGATCTACAAGTCGCTGAAGAAGATGAAGCGTAACGACAGACTATATCCTTTGATGGCCGCAACGGCAGGGCTGCTTATTAACAAACTCGTTCATGGGCTTGTAGACCACTACTGGAGTCGAGGACCGCTGATGATGGTCTGGGCCAGCGTCGGAATGGCTACGATGGTCTACTTCAAACTGCAAGAACGAGAGGCTGTGGAGATGCGAACCACCCGTCTGGCTATCGAGGAAGAACATCGGCAGGGTGTCATCCGGGCGCGGGCGGCAAGGGCAAGTAATTGAAGGTGGCCCTTACCTATCCCGGCGTTCACCGGCGGGGGGGGGTGGAGCGGGTTGTCTTCGAGATCGCCCGGTTTCTTGCTTCTCGCGCCCACACGGTCGAGGTATTTGCCAATGAGTGGGAAGAGGATTCCTCCGCGTCTATCCGGTATCATCACGTTCCCGTACAGACGCGGCCCGGCTTTCTGCGGCCCGTCAGCTACCGGCGGGCGTGTTCCGAGGCCCTGAAAGCGGTGAAATACGATGTGCTGAGTACGCATGGCTGCGAATGCCCGTTCGAGGGGGTCTTCTGGGCGCACAGCGTTCACCGCGCCTGGCTCGACCACAGCAGCCGTCTACGCTCGCCCTTCTCCCCGGCGCGTATCAAGCAGAGATTGAACCCGATTCACCCCATTTTGCTGCGTATGGAGGCAGAACATTTTCGGAAGCGCCGATACCGCAAAGTCATCGCGCTGACGGCGGATGTGCAGGCCGATCTGTTTCGTTTCTATGGCGTTCCCGACACGGACGTAGTGGTGATACCGGACGGCTACTCTCCGGAAGAGTTCAGCTATCCAACCGCCGTGGGACGGCGTGAGGAGATGCGCTCGCAACTGGGCTATCGCGCCGAGGACCGCGTGGTTGTGTTCGTCGCGAACGAGCTGGAGCGCAAAGGCTTTGGGCCTCTGCTGCGGGCAATCGCTTCCTTGAAGGAGGATCGGGTCAAACTTCTGGCGGTGGGACGGCTCGATCCGCAGGCGTATGCGGGCGAGATTGCCCAGTTAGGGATGCAGGGTCGGGTGAAATTTACCGGGCCGACCCGCGAAGTAGCACGGTACTACGCGGCCTCCGATCTCTTTGCTCTGCCGACTCAGTATGAGGCGTGGGGGCTGGTGATTGTGGAGGCGATGGCGTGCGGCCTGCCGGTGGTGACGAGCCGTCTCGCCGGGGCCGCAATCACGGTCTGTGAGGGCAGGAACGGTTCGCTGCTGGATAATCCACGTGATCCGGCGGAGATAGCCGCGCATCTGAAGCCGCTGGTCGAACGCGGCGGGCTGCGCGAAGAGATCGCTGGCAGCGTGGCGGACTACACCTGGGAGAAGATACTCCTGCAATTTGAAGGTGTTCTGCTTGAGACGCTCGGATGAAGGTGGCGCTGTCCTTTCCTGGATGTCATCGGCGGGGCGGCGTAGAGCGGGTGGTCTTTGAATGCGCCCGGTTTCTTGCTTCTCGTGACCATGAGGTGGAAGTGTTCGCCAATGAATGGGAGGCGGATACGACACAGCCCATACGATATCATCCTGTTTCCATGCGCGATTTTCCGGGGTTTCTGCGCCGGGCTTCCTTTCTCGAGCGCTGTACGGAGGCTTTGCGGGAATCCTCTTACGATGTCTTGAATACGCATGGGTGTGTCTGTCCCACCGGGGGGGTCTACAGGGTACACAGCGTCCATCGTGCCTGGCTGCACTATGCGCTGTCGCGCCGTCATCCTCTTTCGCCTGCCGCGCTTCGTCAGCGTTTCAATCCCTTGCATTTCGTCCTGTTGCGTCTGGAGGCCCGTCACCTTCGGGAGCGGAAGTACCGCAAAGTCGTCGCGCTCTCGGAGGCGGTGAAGGCGGACGTCATGCGTTTCTATGCCGTTCCCGACACGGACATCGAAGTGGTTCCGAACGGCTTTTCGCCGGAAGAGTTTCATCCGCAGAAGCGTGTGGACCAGCGGACGGCGATGCGCGCGCGGCTTGGACTGGAACCGGAGCATATTGCGCTGCTGTTTGTTGCCAATGAGCTGGAGCGGAAGGGTTATCGCACGATTTTGAAGGCGATGGCGCTGCTCCAGCGGCCAGAACTGCGCCTGCTCGTCGTGGGCAGGCCAGACCGGCAGACGGTCTTGGCGCTGGCGGCGGAAGCCAGTGTCGCAGAACAGGTGATCGTGTGCGGCCCCACAACGGACGTGGCCTCTTTCCATGCGGCCGCCGACCTGTTCGTGCTGCCGACGCAGTACGAGGCGTTCTGCCTGGCGATTCTGGAGGCGCTCGGCAGCGGCGTCCCGGTCGTAACGACGCGGGTTCCGGGGGCGCAGGACGCGATCATCGAAGGCGTCAACGGCAGGCTCTTTTCCGACCCGGCCAGCGGCAGGGAACTAGCGGAGACTCTGCGACCGTTGCTGGAACCCGAAATCCTCACACGGCTTTCGGAACAGACTCCAGCGACCGTGCAGGCGTATCAATGGCCGGTCGTCCTGACGCAGTACGAGACGGTTTTGCTGAATTCGACGAGATGAACAGGGAGTTTATGAGTAACTTACGGGTGGCGCTGTTTACCGATGCCGACGTTTTCGCGGGAACCGAACGCTATATTCTCGATTTAGGCTGTGGACTGCGCGATCTGGGCGTGGAAGCGATGATCGCCTGCCCGACGCCCGCGCCGCTCGCGGAACGGGCGAGCGCGGAAGGGCTGACCGTCATCCCCATTCAAAAGGGCGGACTCATAGATCGCCCGGCGGTCAAGACCCTGGTCGAACTATTTCAAGCCGGTCGGCTCGATATCGTTCATGCCAATAATGGACGCACCATGCTGGCGTCAGCGCTGGCCGTGACCCAGGCCAAGAGAGGCCGCTGTGTGGCGACGCAGCATTTCCTGGAACCCGACCATGTGAGCCGCAAAGGGCCGAAGGCAGCGATCTACCAGGCCGCCCATCGGTGGGTTAGCAGCCGGATGGCGCACTACATCGCGATTTCCGAGGCGGTGCGGCAGGAGATACTCAAACGGAACGAGGCTCCGTCGGCAAAGGTGACGACGGTGCTGAACGGCATCCGGCCTCTTGACCCTGCGAAACTGACTTCGCCACAACAGATACGGTCGGAAATTGGCCTCGGGGAGGAGACGCCGCTCATCGTTTGCGCGGCGCGGCTGGAGCGTGAAAAGGATGTGACCTCGCTGATTACCGCGATGGGGGACGTAAGGACAAAATTCCCGGATGCGGTCTGTGTAGTCGCCGGACAGGGCGCGTGTCAGGCGGACCTGACGGCGCAGATACAGCAGAACGGCCTGACCGGAAGCGTCCACCTGCTGGGATTCCGCACGGATGCTCAGGCGCTGATTCAGGCGGCGAGCGTGTTCGTGCTGCCGAGTCTCGCCGAGCCGTTCGGACTGGTGATTCTGGAGGCGATGGCGCTGGGCCGTCCGGTCATCACGACCGATGCGGGCGGGCCGCGTGAAATCGTACAGGACGGAGTTTCGGGCCTCCTCGTTCCTCCCGCCAATCCGGCGGCGCTGGGACAGGCGATCCTGCACCTGCTGAATGATTCCGCGTTGATGACCGCGATGGGGCGCAGCGGTTATGAGCGATTTCTCGCCCACTTTACCGCCGCCCGGATGGCGCAGGACACCCTGGCCCTCTATCGGCGGGTTCTTTGACCGCCTGGAAAGTACAACGACTTCCGTTATGCGTGTTCTTCTGATTTCTCACACCTGTCAGTCTCGTTCCGAAGGACAGCCCAAAGCCGCGTTGCTGGCAAGCCACCCGGATATTCAGTTGAAAGTGCTGATCCCGGACCGCTGGATGCACTACGGGAAGTGGCGGATGGCGGAGAGGCCGCTCCATGACGAGTTTGACTGCACGGTCGGCAAGGTGCGATTGCCTTGGGCAGGACGCAAAGTCGGGTTCTACATGCACTGGTATCCCGGCCTAGCAAAACTTTTGCGCGAGTTTCAGCCCGACATCATTGATCTGTGGGAGGAACCCTGGGGCCAGGTCAGCGTCCAGGCGTGTCGTCTGCGGAACCGCCTCCTGCCGAAGACGAAAATCGTGTCGGAGACCGAGCAGAACATCAACAAGAAACTGCCGCCACCCTTCGAGAACTATCGGAAATACACGCTCCAACAGGCGGACTTCGTTGTCGGGCGCAATCAGGCATCACTCGAAATCGTGCGGTCAAAAGGCTATCGCGGCCCTGCGGAGGTCGTCCCAAATGCGGTAGACGCGGAACTGTTTCATCCGATGGACAGAGCGATCTGCCGCAGGGCGCTGGGACTGGCCGGGTTTGTAGCGGGTTATGTGGGGCGCATGGTGGAGGAGAAGGGGCTGATGGAGATGGTGGATGCCCTGCCGTTCTGCCCGGGTCATATGCAACTGCTTTTCGTCGGTTCCGGCCCGTTTCAGCCCGAACTGGAGCGGCGCGTTCGCGAACTTGGACGGGAAGCGCAGGTGACCTTCCTGCCGGGCCGTCCTCTGGAGCAGTTACCCCCAGTGATGAATGCCCTGGATGTTCTCGTGCTTCCCTCCCGAACGACGGCTAGCTGGAAGGAGCAGTTCGGACGGGTGTTGATCGAGGCCAACGCCTGCGGTACTCCCGTCATCGGTTCCAGTTCCGGGGCCATCCCGGAGGTCGTAGGAAAAGCGGGGATTGTCGTCCCCGAGCGCAACCCAAAGGCACTTGCGGATGCGCTGCGAGCTATGGACGCCGACCCCAAAGGGTGTGCGGAGATGGGAAGCAGGGGCCGTCAACAGGTGGAAGAGTTTTATACCTGGGAACGGGTCGCAGAGCGCATGGGCCTTATCTATGCACGGGTTCTGCAAGGCGAGTAAGACATCTGCAAGGCGGATCAGGCAAGACTCAGCGTCCACTACTTCCCCTGTAAGGGTTCAGGAGCCAATCATGAGCGTGTTGATGTGTGCCGAAGTGCAGACAGGCCGGGAGCTAGGAGCGGGGTTGGTATCTGGCAGAGAATTGAGTGCTGAGAACAGCGTTGCTCGCACCGTCGTGTTTTTCGACCATACGGCTTTGATGAGCGGGGGAGAAATCGCTCTGCTGCATCTCGTCCAACACCTCGACCGCCAACTCTACACCCCCGTCGTCGTCCTCAGCGCCGAAGGACCCCTCCGCGAAAAACTCCAGCAGGCAGACGTCGAAACCCACGTTCTTCCCCTGGATGCCGGCGTCAAAGAGACCCGGAAAGACAGCCTCGGCGTCCGCTCTCTCCTCAATCCCCGCCCCCTCCTTGCCTCCTTCGCCTATGCCTGGCGGCTTGCCCGCTTCCTCAAAGCCCGCAAAGCCCACCTCCTCCACACCAACTCCCTCAAAGCCGACCTCCTCGGCGGTTTCGCCGGTCGCCTCGCCCGTGTTCCCGTCATCTGTCACGTCCGCGACCGCATCGCCCCCGACTACCTCCCTCTTCAGGTCGTCAAAGCCTTTCGTATG